>JBCDJN010000052.1:0-34371 GCA_039414355.1 Planctomycetota bacterium
GGGGGGCGCTGGTCACGAACGGGCCCGACACCCGGGACTACGTGGTTTCAATCCGCGCCCCCGCGCGGGGGGCGCTGCGCTCTGCCCGATGGAACAGTGATGCCCGTGGTGTTTCAATCCGCGCCCCCGCGTGGGGGGCGATAATCGACCTGCCCATCGTTGGCGGTGGCATTGAGTTTCAATCCGCGCCCCCGCGTGGGGGGCGATGAGCGATTGCGCGAGACGGCATACGCGATCAAGGTTTCAATCCGCGCCCCCGCGTGGGGGGCGATTCTCTTGGATCCACTGCGTTGCCGCTTCGATCAGCGTTTCAATCCGCGCCCCCGCGTGGGGGGCGATCCCGTCTTCCTAAGGTACTGGCTGCATTGGCCTCGGATCAACGAGTTCGCGAAACACTTGGCTTGTCGCCGTTTGCGTGCATGAAGATCGCAACACGTGATCGCAGGACCTTGTCAGATGGAGACTTACGGCAAGCGCGAACCGGCCGGGAGATTGGCCGCCGCTTCGGGTCCGCGGGAGGCTAGATGATCAGCGGGCCGTCGATGTCGAACGAGCCCTTGGCGCCGTGGTGCTCGACCTTGCGGCGCCAGTTTTTGCCCAAGAAGTAGAATCGCAGGCTGTCGGTCTGTGGGTCGATGGTTTGCAGCAGCCGTTCGCGGCACGCGACCCACTGGGCCGGCTCCACCTGCATCTCAAAAACCGAGTTCTGCACCCGTTGGCCGTAGTCCAGGCACGCCTTGGCCGCGTGTCGCAGGCGTTTGCGTCCCGCCTTGGTCTCGGTCGAGATGTCGTAGGTTACCAAGACGTACATGCGGGTTGGTCCAAAGGCTAACGGTTAAATCTTCCGCGTTAAAGCATTAACGCCACAGGAATGGCGGGTAGGCATCCAGGTCGCCACGGAGGTAGCGGACGAAGAGCCTCGCCTGCAGGTGGGGCAGCAAGCCGATTGTGCATCGCTCGCCCAAGAACGTGTGCGTGGTCTCTTCTTGTTTCCTCTCCTGCCAGGCTACAAGCAGCGTTTTCCGCGCCTTCTCCTTCAGCATCACCGCGCCGCTGGCGAGCGTCTCGAAGTCGCGGCCGCGCACCTGGCCGCGGTTGATCAGCGTCAGGACGAACCGGTCGGCGAGCCACGGGCGGAACTCTTCCATGAGGTCGAGCGCCAGGCTCGGGCGGCCGGGGCGGTCGCGGTGCAGAAAGCCGACCGCCGCATCGAGGCCGGTAGCTTCGCAGGCACTACGGACGTCGCTCATCAGCAGCGTGTAGACGAAGGAGAGCAACGCGTTGATCGGGTCGAGCGGCGGGCGGCGGGAGCGGCCGCGGAAGGCGAAGGCTGGGTCGGCGCCGGTCCGCAGGTCGCCGAGCGACGCGAAGTACTCGCTCGCCGCCTCACCCTCCAGGCCGCGGAGCCGGTCGGTGGTGTCGGCGTCGCGGGCTTCGTGGATGAGGGCGCCAAGGCGTTTGGCCTTCGCTTCGAGCCGCGGGCGGCGGTCGCCGTCGGCGGCGTCTCGGGCGGCGCGGTGGAGCACGGTGCGGCAGTTTGCCAGCTTGCCGACAACGAACGACCGGGCCGCCTCGCGGGTCTGCTCCTCGTTGTCCGCCCAGCGGTACTGCTGTCGGCGGAGCAGCACGTTGCCGGGCGTGAAGCCGACGACCGCCGCCAGGAACTGGCCCCGCTCGCTGAGCATCGTGAGCGACACGCCCGCCTTGGCGCAGGCGGCCATCAGCGGCGGGCTGAGGCCGACGCGGCCGAAGCAAGTGATCGCGTCGAGGTTGTGCAGCGGCACCCGCAGGGCGGTTTGCTTCTCGATGCGGACGACAACCGCCTCACCGTCCTTCGCCAGGTAGGCGCCCTGCGTGGTGATGTAGAGCGTGTTGAGGTGCGTCTTCATAGCGAAGGCTCCTCCTGGTCAGTAGGCTGCGTGTCGACGGCGTGGAGTTGCCGATCGAGGAATGCCCGGGCCGATCGCCGTTCCACTGCCGCCGGCAGGCAGACGTCCAGCAGCGAGCACTTGTCGCACTTCTTCTCCTTCACCGCCGGCGGCGTGGCGCCCAACTGGATGATCTCACGGAAACGGGCGGCGGCTTCGATGGTCCGGCTGCGGAGCCGCTCGTTGAAGGCCACCTCTGTATGCCGCCGGGTCTTGCCGTAGAAGAGCGCGCCCGCGGGGATTGCCACGCCGTGCATCTCCTCAAGGCACAGCGCTTGGGCGCAGAGCTGCACGCGGTCGGCGTCGTTCTTTTTGGGCCGGCCGCGTTTGTACTCGACCGGCGTGACCCGCCACGCGGCGAGTTCTGCGAGAGGGGCCGACGCCAGGGCCTTGGCAAGCGAGCGGCCCCGCAGGTTCACTCCGTTGGGCGGCTCGTAGAGCACCACGTCGGCCACGCCAGAGAGGCCGAGTTCCAGCGACCGCAGCGGCACGCCGCGGGCCACGCGTTGGGCGCCGCGGGTATCGGGTCGGCCGTCGTGGGCCTTGCGGTGCAGCACGTCCCCCTCGGCCGTGTACCGGTTATCGGCCCATTGCTGCTCCACGTGGATGAGGGCCGCCTGCCGCTCGCAGAAGAGCAGGTGCTGCAGGGCGCTGATCGGCAGCAGGTCGGCCTCGGCGTAGGGCATCGCCTATCAACCTTTAGAACCGTCTCAGCATCGTAACACCGTTTCCAAGGTCGATTCGCTCGCCGACGGGTATCGGTTTCCCATCCGCAAACACATCGTAGTCGGTGAAGGAGCGGGGCGGCGGGCTGTCTTCGCCCCCCTTCTTGCTGACGGTGACGCGGTCGAAGAGCTTGCTCGCCGGCGCGTTGCCCAGGGCGTCGGCGTGCTCGAAGCAGATGAGCGCCTGCGGGGCCATCTCGCCGCGGGCGGCGGAGCGGTCGGCCTCGAACATCTGGGCGAGCGCCTTCCAGAACAGCTCGAGGTCCGCTTCGCCAAAGCCGGTCTTCGCCGCCAGGTGCGGGTTCACAAAGCCGTGCCCGCGGTACAGCCCGTACGGCACCGTGAACTTGCGGCCCATGGTTCGGTTGTCTCCCGATTGAGCTTCGGCCTCCTTCTCAGTGGTCACGGCGCACCGCGTCACGGCGTGCTCTTGGGAAAGGATGGGGTCGACGCTCCGCGACAGCGTGAACTGGATCGGACCGCGAACCTGCCCGCAGTTGACGTCGGTGCTCATCACGGCGCCGAACGCGCGGATGTCGAAGAAGTTGTGGCACATCCAGTCCGTCACGGCGGCGGCCTTGGCGGCGTCCTTGGGCAGCTTCCGCTTCTCGGGCTTCTCGCCCACCGCCTCGTACGCCCGTGCGTGCTGGCTGTTGAGCACCGCCTTCTCCTTGACGTAGATCTCGTACGGCGGCTCCTCGCCGTGAGCCAAGCCGACGAAGTTCCGGACCTTGCGCTTCAGGCAGACATCGGTCACCAGCCCCTGCCCGGTCTCCGGGTCCACCCGCGGCAGGTTGCCGGCGTCGGGATCGCCGTTGGGGTTGCCGTCTTTGATGTCGAAGAGGAAGACGAAGTCGGTGCGGGGGGGCATGTTTGGCGGTTCTCCTCGTAGGAGGTTGGGCGTTGGTGGCCGGTCACGTCGCCGCGGCGGCGGGCTCTTCAGCAGCTTCGCCGGCGGACGCCGACTTCTTGGTGAAGATGTCTTGCCGCTGGTGGTAGTAGCCGATGGCGAAGAGGCCCTGCTGCTTCATGGAGAGGTGCGAGGGAAATCCTTCCACGCGGCCGGCGATCTCCTGGATGCGGCGTTCGTGGTAGGTCCGAGAGCCACGCTTCAGCTTACCGAGGTGGTGCTGGTTCATGCGGATGATGCGCGGAAAGACGCTGCCGGGCGTCGCCGACGCGGCGCCGAAGTAGCGGTCTTTGATCGTGTCGTTGATGCCGGGCAGGGCGTCTTCCTGCGTTTTCTCAAGCTCAGCGAAGAGCCGGCCGAGGTGGTACGCCTGGTCCGGGTGGTCGGGGTTGAGCGCCATGGTCAGCTCCACTTGGTAGTTGCGTGACAAGAACGCCTTGATTGCCGCCGCGCGGGCGTGCCGAATTTCGCGGTCCGCTTGGATGCGCCGCAGCAGCGCGGCATAGAACATCTGCGGGTAGTTGGCGCCGGTGATGATCGCCCGCATCAGAGCGCCTTCGAGCAGGTCGGGAATGTCCCTCGCATCGCGGACCGTTTCCCGCAGCAGCCGCCACGGCGGCGGGTGTGGTTGGTCTTTGGGGCCGCGAACGATCTCCAAATCCGCGAAGTGACGCCCAACCGTTTCGACAAATCCCCCCAGCGTGCTCTCGTGCCAGAACCGCACCGAGATGCGGGCCGCGTTGGGGGAGAGGCCCAGCATGTAGAAGGGCGTGTCGGGCGGGCCGAACTCGCCGGGGTACTGGCCGCGGGCGATCTTGGTGAGCACCGCCTCAATGCGGTTTTTCTCCGCTTCATCCTCCGGCGCGCTGGAGGCGCCGAAGATCGCCGCCATCTCGGCCTCGGCAGGCGTGGGCTTCTCGGTCCAGTAGGTGACGGTGGTGTCGCCGATCGAGAGCCGCCGGTTCGCCGCGGGATCGAGCAGCCGGTTGAGTGCCGTGGTGTACTGGAATGCCACCCGCTCGGCGACCGGGGCGTTGAGACCGCCCCGCTTCTTGTTCTTGCCGTACGATTCGAACGCCTCACAGTTGAACGAAACGAGCAACGCTCCCGCCGACTGGCCGCCCCACACGCCCTTGATCTTCGGCTCGTGCAGCCTGGCGATTGGCGCCTGCTCGCCAGTGACCAGGCACTGGCCGAGCTCGCCGGCCTCGAGCTGGTCGACCTGCTGGTCCCACCATTGCCGAACGGCGGGGCGGTTGTGGACGTACTCGGTCTTGTTGCGGATCTGGAACACGCCGAAGCCTGTGGTCGACTCGACAAGCGTGCTGTGGTTGGTGGCGGTTGCCGGTTCCCACGACTCAAGGAATCGGCAGACCGCGGAGAACGACTCGTCGTCGATTTCCTTCTCGGCTTCCAAGTGCCGAGCGCGAAAAGCCTCAATCGCCTCGCGGGTGCGCTCGGGCTTAGGGTCGTCGGGCTTGTAGCCCAGCGCGTACGCCGGGTTGTCCCACAGGAAGCACGGGTTGATCGCGATGCCGGGCGGCTTCGCGTTTCCAGGCACGACGAGCTGGATGTTCTTGAGCTTCCCCTTGGCGTCTTCGCGGCGGGCGTCTTCGATGGCGTGCAGCGTGCCGTCGAGCTCCAGCACCACCACAAACCCAATCTGCTGCCGGCTGTACCCAAACGGCGCCACGCCCGACTCCGGGTCGGCGGCCAGTCGCTCGTAGTAGCGGTTCAGGGCGTGCAGGAGCATGGGGCGGGGCTGTTGGCTGTTGGCTGTTGGCTGTTGGCTGTTGGCAAGCAGTGAGCCGGCGGCGTAAGCCGCCGGAGTCATTCAACGGTGCGACTCGCTTGTTCCAGCGGCGGCACCTCGATCACTCCGTGCTTCATCACCGCGTGAAAGAACCGGGCATCCGCCCGCAGCGGCTGGCCGTCGTGGCCGCTCAGCGTGTCGGCGTCCTTCGTCTTCATGACGCGGGTGAAGACCATGTCGTGCAGCATCAGTCCGAAGTCGGCGTCGCCTACCTCAGATTCTGGGACCGGCCCTTCGACCCACTCGAAGTCGCAGGCGAACTCGCGGTTGCCCAGGTACGGCCGGTGGAAGCACTGGCCGCGCTCGGCCCGCCGCTTGAACATGTTGTAGTGCTTGGCGACCGGCTCGCTGGTGTCCAGCAGGTCGAAGCGGGCCTCGATCACGTACTGAACGTCGCGGAGGATCGTCGCCGCCCGCTGCTGGCGGTCTTCCTCGGCGTAGAGGGCGAGCGGCGCCTTGAGCGAGCCGTTCATCGCCTTCTTCGCGTTGGCCGCCGACGCCTTGCTGGCCACCTCGTTGCGGCGGAGGTTGGTGAACCGCGGCTCGCGGTACACGTGGATCCGCTCCACCACCCACCGCACCTGCGGCTTCCAATAAACCGCCTCCAGCACGCCGCGGGCCGCCGAGGGCGTGATGACCGGGTAGCTCAGCCGCTCGACCTTGGTCTCAGGTCGCGTGAAGCAGGCGTAGTCGCCCCAGATGCGCAGGGCGATGGGGGAGCGCGAAGGGCTGGGGTCGCTCACAAGACCATGCTCTCGGGTTTGCGGAATCCGGGCCGATCAAGCGTCAGCCCCAAATGCTGACAGTACAGGTCGGGATTAGCAAGCACGCCGAAGCCTTCTTCAATGAACTCAACGTCGCGCGAAGTGACAAGCGCCTGGCACTCCCAATCACGCAACCCCACCGCGTAGCGCTGCAGTTTCCGCAGCAGCCAGCGGCTGGGGCCTTCGCGGCGGAGCCCGTCGATGAGCCGCTCACCGTCGCCGTACGGGACGAAGACCGTTTGCGTTTCGTCCTTGATGATGCGGAACCGCTCTGACGCGGTGCGGAAGTCGTAGGCGAACTTGCCGTGTTCCTCCGGGAAACAACCTAGCACGTCCTCGGCGTCCCAGGCGTTGTCGCCCTCGCGGCTCCAGTACCAGAGCTCGAAGTAACGCCGCACCGCCGCGGGGTCGAGCAGATCGGCCGCTGCATCGCCGCCCGGGTAGTCCGGCAGCAGTTCGCGCGTCTTGGCGGCGGTGGCGCCCAGCTCGCCTTTGGGCTGCACCTCGGCGGGGTCGAACAGCCACAGCGTGCCGAGCCCCGGCAGCTTCCCCTCGCGGTTGCAGCGGCCGGCGGCTTGGGCGATCGAATCAACGCCCGCCATCGCACGCAGCACGACAGGGAAGTCGACATCCACGCCCGCCTCAATGAGCTGCGTGCTCACCACCCGGCACGGCTCGCGGTTCTTTAGCCGCTCGCGGATCGCGGCAAGCTGATCGCTGCGGTGCTGGCCGCACATGCGGGTGCTGAGGTGGAAGAGGTCGGCGGGGGAATCGCTGTCACCTGCCAATCGCCGGTACAGCTCGGCGGCGTGAGCCTTGGTGTTGACGATGGTCAGCCAAGAGCCGTGTTGATGCAGCTTCTCGATGAGGTCATCGTTGCCGACGACGCCAAGAGACTTCACCCTAGCGCGGCGCATCTGGGCGTACAGCGCCGTCGGCTCGGGGATGATCTCGCGAACGCCCTCGATGCCGATCTTGAAGTCGCGCCGACGCTCCAGCGCCGGCTGCGTCGCCGTGCACAAGACAATACTGCAGCCGTAGTCGGTCACCAGCTCGCGTAGCGCCCAAAGGCACGGCTTGAGCAGGTCGACCGGCAGGGTTTGGGCCTCGTCCAAGATGATCACGCTGCCCGCCACGCGGTGCAGCTTGCGGCACGGCGTGGTGCGGCTGGCGAAGAGCGACTCGAAGAGCTGCACGTTGGTGGTTACCACCAACGGCGCGTCCCAGTTCTCGGCGGCGAGCCGGTTGAGGCGGGTTTCTTTATCCGGGTCGAGGCCCGAGTGGTGCTCCACCAGGGCGCCGTCACCAAGCGTCTGAAAGACGCGACGATAAACGTCGGCGGTCTGCTCGACGATGCTGGTATACGGGATCGCCATCACCACGCGGCGATGCCCGTGCTGCTTGGCGTGGTCCAGCGCAAAGGCGAGTGACGCCAGGGTCTTGCCCCCGCCGGTGGGCACCGTCAACGAGAAGAACCCCGGCGATTGCGCGGCCGCGGACCGACAGGCCGCGAGGATGTCACGGCGGTGTTGGTTGACGGGCGTCGGCTCGGCGTGAGCAGCAAGCCGCGTTAGTTCGGCATCGAGCGTCGCCGAAAGCTGATGGATCGAAGGCGCCGGTATTCGCTCAGCAGCTTGCTCGGGGTTGCAGAACGCCTCGGTCTCCAACCGGTCGGCGTCGATTAAGCACGAGAACAGCATCCGCGTGAACAGCGAACACTGAAAGGCGCTGCGGCGGGCGTCTTTGTGCTCGAACGAGAGAGGTGGCGGTCCCAACGGTAGCCCTGCCGTTGACCGACTTGGGGCATGCTCGGCCCACCCGGCGACTGGCTTTGCGAGTCTCTCATCGAGCTCACGCGCGTCGGCCAACCCCGAGTGATGGCCAGCCAAGGTGTAGGCGAGCAGCCGTCCAAAGCCAGCAACGCAGCTGCAGGCGTGCTGTGCGCCCGCCGTGGAATGGTCGACGCGCCCCGGTTTATCCTCCAGGTGAGCCTCATTAGCGCTACTGGTGGCGCGGAGCATCGCTTGGAAGTCGTCCGAGAACTTCCCTAGATCGTGCCAGCGTCCCGCGAGTATCCCCCAACCGGTCGCATCGCCCTGATGCAATCTGAGATCGCATACGAAGTTCGACGCAACCTGGCTTACCGCCGCCAAATGAGCTTCGAGCAGCTCCCAGTGTTCAGACGAAACGCCGAAGGCGGTGTGTGCGAATCGATCCACGTCTCTCACCGTTTTTGGGTTGGCAACGCAAACGCATTTGCTCTGAAACGCACGCGCAAACCAAGGGCACCAGAACTGCGGTATACCGCAGTTCTGGTGGCCGTTGGATTGTTAATTTCTCATGAGTATTAGTGCGAGCCACGGCCGGCCGGTGGCGCGCAACGCTTTTATGGATGTGTCGACCTGTTTAGCCGCAACGCTCCTTCAACTAACGACTTAAAGACGTCGGCGCGGCCTCTGCTTTCTCCGTGGGACTGACCCTTGGTATCACGCAAACCCCCGAGCCTCTTGAATACTGGCAGATAGTCAGGAGTGACGGCTCTCAGATCGGTGTTAGTCTCCGGCTGCGCCGCTGCGTCTGACTCGCGGCGGGCATCGACTTCTACTTCGGTCACGGAGGCAGTCGTGCGTCGCTTTCCCAGTTCTTGGACGAACGTTCTTACTCAGCTCAACTTCAGACGGAGTAAGCGGAAGCGGGCTGACCAACGCTTCCGTCGCTCGCGCCTCGAGGGCCTTGAGGGCCGGGTGATGCTCTCGGCTTCTCCGCCGCCCGAGGAGCTTCTCGATCCGATCGTCTACGGACCGGCGATGCCCGGGTTTGGGGCGACGGCGATGCAGCAGGCGGAGTACGTCTTCGCCGGAGACAATGCCGCGGCGGCCGCCGAGCGGTTCTCGCTCCAGACGCAGTACGACGCCAACCTGGCGCCGCGGGCCGTCATCACGCTGCGTGACCCGGACGGACCGATCGATACGTCGCTGCAGTTGTTCGCGATCGAGCTGCGGCTGGGCGATGTGGTGATCGAGCGGCATGAGCTCGCCATCGACATCGCCGAGGACGCCTTTGTCGACGTCTTCTTCAAAGAGCGGCGGGACGCGTCGGTCGGCCCAGTGGATCCGATCAATGCCGGGTCGCTCGGCGACAGCGGCGGCCCTTCGGTGGATGACACGCTCGTCGCGGGCCCCAACGGCCCATCCAGGCAGGGGCAGCTTGACGCGGTGGCCGCGACCCTTGATACGGCGAAGCAGATCGGCGCCGGCGAGGTCGTGCTCGCGACCGCCGCGGAGCGGGTTGCGTTCTACGAAGACCTCCAGGCGGCGGTCGACTTCGTTGCGGCTGAGCGTGCGGCGAACACGTTCGAGTCGCGGCTGCTCTCAAGCGAGTTAGGCGAAGCCACCATCGCCGTTGCCCAAGAGCTGACGGCCGACCTCACGAGTGCCGACGGCGCCGTGGCTGCCGAGGCGTCGCACGTCCGCGACGCGCTGCTCGACACGGTCGATCCGTACTACACGGTCTTCGCGGGCTTCGGCAGGAACCAGGTGTTGCGGCCCGACTCCGACGCTGGCAGCCCGACCGGCGCACTCTACGCGGTGGAAGAGGGCAAGCTCGCCGTTGGTGAGAACCTCCTGATCGACCTCGGCTCACGCCAGGGCGTCGTTCAGGTGAAGACCAACCCAAGCGTCGCCCTAGCGGGCGGCGGAGCGGCCTTCGAAGTCGACGTCAACCTGCCCGTGCTTCAAGACGCCACGGTCGATCAGCTCAACCCATCCCTCGCCGACAACACCACGACCCTCAACGTCTCACAAGACGGCGCCGGTAATCGCAAGACTTCGCTCCTAGAGATCGACCTGAGCTCCTACGTTGGCGATGTGCCTTCGGGCGCCGAGCTCGATCTCTCAACCGTTTCGGCGCCGCTCGTGGCGACGGATCTGTCAATCGCAGCCCACAACGATCTTTGGGGCGAGGGGTGTGGCTCGACGTGGGACGAGGCCACGGTTACTTGGAACGACTACAGCCCCGCGATCGCGGCCGGCTTCGGGCCATCGTTCTACCAGTGGACCGCCGACTCAGCGGCCACTGAGACGATTGACGTCACCGAGCAGGTGCAGCGTGCGCTGGTCTTCGGCGACTCTAACCTAAACTCCCTTCTTGATAGCGCCGGCGACCGCGGCGACATCGAAGCCTTCTACCTCGCGGCGCTCGACTTCCCGGCCTACGCCGCCCAGTTCGCTTCCCTTGAAATACCATCCCTGACCGCGGGTCTCACGTACCGCAACGACGCCAACCTCGACGGCGTCGTAAACGCGGCGGACGCCCCCGGCTTCTTCAACCGTGTTGGCTTTTCTCGCGGCGACTTCAACACCGACGGTGTCGTCGACATCCGCGACTACGCCGTCTGGTCGGACAACGTCGGCGCGCTCGCCAGCGGCTTCGCCAAGGGCGACGCCGACTTCAGCGGCGTGGTCGACGCCAGCGACTTCGCCATCTGGGAGACGGACCTGGGCGCCGTCGGCGCCGGGACAACGGACCCGTCGCTGGTGCTCGCCGTCTCGGCCGATTCGGTCGGCGACGTGTCGCTGCACTCGTCCGAGTCAGCGACGCTCCCGCCCGAGCTGCGTGTTGACTTCGAGCCGACGGTCCGCATTACCAGCTTCACCGCCAACGGCGCCGACCTGAACTTCACCTACGACGTGGAGTACGACGACGCGACCAGCGCCGCGATCACGCTCTACCACGTCGCCGGCGGCGTCGAGACCGCACTTGGACCGGCCGTGAGCATCGACGGCGCCGAGGGCCTCGGCAAGAGTGCGACCATCACGCCCAGTTTCACCATTCAGAATCCCGACGCCCCGTTCCAGCTGATCGCGAAGGTCTCCAGCGACAACGGGCTGACCACCTCCAAGACGCTCGATAGCGGCGTCTTCCGCGACAACAGCGACGCGTGGTTCGCCTTCGGCGGCGAGGGCGCGGATTCGATCTCCGTGTCGGAGACTTCCATCACGCTCGGCGGCCAAACGTACAGCCTCACGTCACCCGCAGGCCTCTACGTCTACGCGGGCGACGGCGCGGATACGATCACCGCTACACCAAGTGACGCGACGCCGATCTACCTGCGCGGCGGCTGGGGAGACGACACGTACACGCTCCAAGCAGCAACTATCACCGGCGCTCAACTAGCGATCAGTGACCCCGCCGGCGTCGACACGCTGAACCTTTCGAACTGGTCGGCCGGCCTCTCCGCCGCGGCGCCGATCGATTTAGAGTCAGACGCCAGCCAGGCGCTCACCTCGGCCGCGGGCGACTCGATCGGCCTCACTCTCGGCGGCGCGTACACGACAGAGCTGGTAACCGGAGTGACCGCCGACGCCGTCGCCGGCCCCGGCTATACCGAGCCGATCACCGTCTCGACGGTCTTCGACTTCATCGACGGCGACCACCGCAGCGGCCAGCTGAGCCTCCGTGAGGCCGTGGCGCTCGCCGAGGTGATCGACGGCCCCGGCGCTGATACGCATGTCATCGACTTCGACTCCGACATGTTCGTCCTCGGTCCCGTCGAGATCGACCTCGGCGCCGCCGGGCCCGCGCTCGGCCAGGGGCAGATCACGATTGGCGACGACATCACCCTCCAAGGCCCGGGCGCCAACCTGCTAACGGTCAGCGCGAGCGAGGCGAGCCGCGTCTTTAGCATCCCCCAGGGGGTCACCGTATCGATCTCTGGGATGACGATCGCCGATGGCCGGCTGACCGGCGGCGCCGACGGCGGGGCCATCCACTCAAACGGTGATCTCACGCTTGATCGGATGGTGTTTACCAACAACGCCAGTTCCGACGCTTCTGGTGCGTACGGCGGCGCTGTGTTCGCCTACCGAGGCTCTTTGAAGGTCACCGATAGCACCTTCTACAACAATGAATCCCGTGGCGGCGGCGCGATTGGCGTCTGGCCTCAGTACGTTACGTCCACGGTCATCTCAGGCAGCACCTTCTACGCGAACCGGGCCAAGTACGGCGGCGGCGGCGCCATTCTCGTCCGTACGGGCGGTTCGGGCGGCGGCACGGTGCTCATCGAAAACACCACCGTCTCCGGCAACGACGCCGACTACTACGCCGGCGGCGTGATGGTGCAGCAGAACAGTACGACTTCCCTCGTCAACTCGACAATCGTTTACAACACCAGCACGAACGTTGCCCACGCGGGCGTGTACGGCGTGGGCGGCGGCACGTTCGACATGTCGAACACGGTGCTCGCGGACAACATGCGCAATGGATCACTCGCCAACGGAACCGGCATCGCCGACAGCGTCGCCAACTTCATCGGCGCCGACCCCGGCCTCGCCCCGCTCGCGAACAACGGCGGCGCGACCCAAACCCACGCCATCCTCGCCGGCAGCTCACTCATCGACGCGGGCAACAACGCGGCCGCAGCCGGCCTCACGACCGACCAACGCGGCCACCTCCGCGTCATCGACCTCGACGGCGACAACGGCGCCAGCAACGTCGACATCGGCGCCTACGAAGTCCAACCGCCAAGCGTCGAGGTCGTCGACTTCCGCACCGAAGGCGGGCAGATCGTCGTCGACTACATGGTGCACGGCGCGACGCACCTCCCACTGACCGTCAGGCTGCAGGCGGAGCCCGCCGGCGGAGGCGCCACCGTCGACATCGCCAGCCAAGCGATCACCGACCCCGGCATGTGGGAGACCGGAAGCCTTAAGACTCTCGCCCTTACCCCTGATGTCACGTCGATCGCAGAAGAAGAGCACGTGTTGATGGCACGCGTCTCCTACACCGACGGAACGACGCCCAACTCAACGTCCATGGCCCTGGCCGGCGGCCGATTCGAAGACACCAACGGCAGGTGGCATGTTTATGGCACCGCCGGTGGCGACACCGTTGAGGTCGATGAATCGCAAATCCGATTCAGAGGCCCCGATGGACTGCTGCAAACGCAAGACATCGCGGCCGGCGTCGAGGTGCGCGTCTGGGCGCACGATGGCGACGACACGATCACGATCACGGGCCAGGACCCACGGACGATCAAAGCCTACGGCGGCGCCGGCGACGACCTGATCACCACGACCGGATCGGCAGCGGTAACCCTGCACGGCGACGACGGGGACGACACGATTATCGCCACCACCACCTCATCGGCGTCCCTCGTCGGCGGACTCGGCAACGACACCCTCCAAGGCGGCCAAGGCGACGACACCCTCGACGGCGGTTATGGCAGCGACACTTACCGTTTCGCGGGCGATGGAACGGAGCTGCTCGGCCTCGACGCGATCGTCGAACCAACCGTGATGCTCGCCGTCGCCGACCCCAATCGCTTCGGCGGTGTTGATACGCTGGATTTCTCGGGACTTGACGACTACGGCCTAGGTGTGTCGATCACACTCGCGAGCGAATCGCTGGACCACACGGTGATCGCCAACGCCGACGCAAGCCTACTTCGTCTCAACCTGTCTGGCGCCAGGAGCAGCCGCCTCGAGAACGTAGTTGGCACCAACTCCGACGACTACATTGTCGGCAACGCAAACATCAATCGAATCGACGGCCGCGGAGGCTACAACCTCCTCTACGGTGGATCGGACGACGTGTTTGCGGTGAGAAACGATCTGGAGGTTGACTCTCGCCACCGCATCTACTCAGGCCACAACGCCGGATACATCGACTTCAGTGACTGGCACGGCTACTCGAGAGACCTGGAACTCATCGGATACGCGACGTCAACGCTCACTCCATCCGGACACGGCGCGTCCGTCACGGTGATGCTCGACGAGACAGCCTTCGCCGGTGCCATCGGCACCGACAACGTCACCGGCGGGCTGGTCACTGGATACGCCAAAGACCTCGTCGTCACTACACTCGAAGACGATTCCGCTGACGACGGGTTGAGCCTCCGCGAGGCGATCGCAATCGCAAACGCCGACGCGGGGCCGAACACAATCACGTTTGACAATGCAATCGATGACACCCAAGCGGCTCTCTTGTTGGGCGCCGACCAATCGGCGTTCGGCCTCTACGACTCCGGCACCCACATCGTGTGGACCGCTGACAGTCCATTGACACTCAACGGAAGCGGCGCCGGACGACACTTCGAGGTGCCCAATGGCGTAGTCAACACGCGTCTAGAGAACCTCAACCTGATTGAAGGTTCTCGCTCGTCCCTGCTCATCGGCGGTGATCTCACGCTCGATGGCGTGCGTATCGGAGACAACTTTTCGGGCAACGGGGCCGGCGCCTACGTGTTACTTGGCGGAAATCTGTCGGCAATCGATTCGATCTTTGAACAGAACTGGTCGTTCTACGGCGGCGCGATTTTTAGTCTTGGCGATGTTGAATTGAGCAACACCTTGGTCCGCGACAACTCTGCGTACAGAGGGGGTGGCGTTACGGTTTACAGTGGATCGCTCACACTCGACACAAGCGTATTTCACAACAACACAGGTACTGGACGCGGCGGCGGTGTCTACCTCGACGGCGGAAGTCTCAACGCCTTCGCGACAACCTTCTCTGAGAACAAAGCAGGTACAGGTGGCGGCATCTATCATCAAAGCGACAATCTCTACACACTCAAGAGCCCAGAGCTGATCGGGCGCATCAACGCCTCAACGTTCCACAACAACCGCGCGGACGGTTCCGGCGGGGCAATCGTCCTCAATGGACCTGTGACGACTGCAGTCGACTATCAGATTCTCAACTCGACGATATCCGACAACGAGTCGGGTGGTTTTGGCGCCGGACTGCTCGCTGAGATCCGGGGCTTCGACCGGAACGATCCTTCCGCGGACGGTATTCTGCAGCTCATCAATTCCACGATCGTTGAAAACACTGGCGGCCAGAACATCTTCGCAGCAGGACTGTATGGCGCGACAGAATCGGTCTCGCTCCGCAACTCCATCGTCCACGGCAACCAACAAAGCGGAGGCCAAGCTAGCAACGTCGACTTTTGGACGCTTGCTGATTCGAGCACTCACAATCTGTTCGAACCCGGCGGCTGGAGCCTAGGTGACTACGGCATCGAGAGCGTGGACGCAAGCCTCGCACCACTCGGCAACTACGGCGGGCCCTCCAAGACCCACGCGCTGCTCGCCGGCAGCCCTGCGATCGACGCCGGCGATCCAAGCTTCGGCGGAGATACCGACCAGCGTGGTCGACCCCGCTACGACGACCCCCTCAAGCCCGGCGCAGTCGACGTCGGAGCCTTTGAAGCGCAGCAAGCAGGCCCCATCGTCGTCACCACCGCAGCCGACACAATGGCCGCGCCAGGGCACACCACCCTAAGACAAGCCCTGGCCCTCGCCGCCATCTCGCCCGGCCCCGACACTATTGTCTTTGACCCGCCAGTCTTCGGAACAACTCCGCAGACGATCAGCATCGCGGATCAGAACAACGACGGCTTGGTCGACCAGCTCGATCGATTAACCATCGACAGCGACGTCGTCATCATCGGCCCCGGCAGCGATCGACTCTCCATCGATGGAGGTGGGCATACGACGGAGGTTCTCGTATCTGGCGCCGGCGAACTCAACATCGCCATCGCCGGGCTCTCCTTCACCGGGTTCTCCTCACCCACCGCGGCGATCACCAACCACGAAACGCTAGCCCTTGACTCAGTACTGATCGCCGGCAATCAGGCAACAGGCATCGCCAACACGCTAGCGGCAACGCTTACGATCACCGACAGCGAGATCACCGCCAACACAACAACAGCGGACGGCGGCGGCGTGTTGAACACTGGCGGCGTCGTCTCCATCACACGCAGCACGGTCTCAGAGAATACCGCGGCCCGCGGCGGCGGGATCTCGAACCAGGCAGACGCCTCGAGTGGCGTCGCCGGCAGGGTAACCGTGCACAGCAGCACGATTTCCGGGAACGAGGCAACCACCGGTGATGGCGGCGGCCTCCATAATCTCACAATGTCGCTTGCGGCCGGAGACCCACCCACATTACTCGCCGCCGCTTACATCACTAATAGCACGATCTCAGGCAACTCAGCAAATGACACGGGTGGCGGTGTCTACTCATCGGGTGATCTCCGCCTAACCAACGTTACGATCGCCGACAACGACGCCGCTGATGGCGGCGGCATCTACGTGCAGCCGATCGCCGTCACCGATGGCGCGACGACGCCAGGCGTCGTACAGATGAATAACACGATCGTCGCCCGGAACTCGTTCAACACAAGCTACACCTTTTCCGATATAGCGACCGGCGGCGGCCTGGAACTGACCCCGTCAACTTCTCGCAATAACCTGATCGGCTCCGGCAGCGCTGAGGGCGTCGCCGGCCTAAGCGACTACGACCCAGGGTCCAACCGCATCCTCACCGACATCAGCGACCTCGGACTCTCCCCACTCGGCGACTACGGCGGTGAGACCCAAACACACGCCTTGTTCGCCAACAGCCCGGCGATCGACGCCGGCTTCGAAGGAGACGCGAATGCGTCAACACCACTAGCCGACCAGCGTGGCAGGCCGCGTACCTTCAGCCCCTTCTCCGAGCAAACCACCAAGATCGACATCGGCGCCTATGAGTACACGCTTACGCCAACCCTGGTCGTCGACACCCTCGATGACGGAGAAAGCACTTTCGGCAAGCTGTCACTGCGTGACGCGATCAACCAAGCCGAACCTGGGGACGTGATTGGCTTCTCGCCGAACCTCGACCCCGAGGGCGACGGCGCCGTTCTCCGACTCAGCAGCTACGGCGACTTAATCGTCAACCGCTCAATAACGATCGATGGCAGCGCTATCGCCGGCGGCCTAACGATCGTTGCGTACAACCCATCGCTCAAGCTCTTCGACGACGAATTCGATCCAAACTCCGACTTCCGCGACCGCTCCGGAGTTGATGACAACGATCACGACGGCAGCCGTCACTTCTCGATTAGCGGAGAAGGCACGCATGTCGGACTCGCATCGATGACCCTTCTTGGCGGAGACCCAATAGGTGACGGAGGCTCACTCAACGTCAATGGCTCAACGCTCCTCCTTAGCGACATGACCCTGCGTGACAACGCTGCGAGATCCGGAGGCTACTGGTACTACGTTCGCAACCCAGACTTCGACCCGGATGTCGACTACCCGCCGGGCGAAGCGCCTGAGAAGCGAGAGAAGGTCGACGTGCCGAACCAGAGAGGTGGCGCCATCTTCACCACGGGACGCACCGTTGTACGCAACTCGGCGTTCCTACGCAACGAAACAATGCCCGCTGTAGACACTCCGAATCGCGCACAGGTCTACTCAGATGACATCTACACCACGAATGACTTGACTGCAACTGGCTCCACTTTTGGTGACTCTAACGCTAGAGGATTTGGGGAATACCGGGGAGGCATATACGCGCGGCAAACAAGGAGTCCGGACGACATCAGCATCTACATCGCCGACTCGACATTCACCGCCACGCGTGGCATCGGAGTCGATGGAGTGATCGGCGACCTAGACTGGTTCACGACACCGGAGATCTCACTGAGCCTGATCAACTCAATAATCGAACGCAGCACCGGTGTCACGGTCCCAGGATACCGAGTTGCTGGCCAGGTCGTGCTGCCCTCAGGCGGCTCCGGATCCGCCGACGCTGATGCCGACCCATCCATCGCCAGTGCGAGGGCGAGACTAATCATTGATGGCAGCGAACTCAGAAACTCAACGGGCAAGGCTATTGAGGCAAGAGACTCGGCAGTTGCGATTAACAGGAGCAAGATAAGTGAGTTTGCTAGCACGCCGATGACTGTCGAACACACGCAACTAACTATCGACTCGACATCGATCGTAAACAACGAGTCCGACCACAGCGGCGCCTCCGCAATCAGCCTTGGGCCCGGCACCCAAACTGTAATCAGCAACACAACAATCGCAGAGAATGGACTGGGAGGTGGCGCCAGGAGGACCATTCTGTGGTCTGACAGGCAGACCGATTGGACGCAAGAGCATCCAACTTTCGGCTCAAGCTTCCTGAGTATCCAAGACAGCGTCTTGACCGGCAACCACTCAAGCAGCGCCGAGCAAGGGGGAGTAATCGTAGCCGATTGGCATCACGGCATCGGCGGCAGTTCCCCGTATGAAGACAGATACTACCCGCTCTCAATCACGAGAAGCGTCGTGTCCGGTAACTCGCACTCAGGGTCTCGCGGCGCGGCAATCAATGCCGAGAGGGTACGTGCCATGATTACAGACTCTACAATCAGCGACAACGTATCCACCTACGCTGGCGGCGGCATTAAGGTCGAGGACGCGACATTGGATCTGATTAACAGCACAATAAGCGGCAACAGAGCGCTATACACCCTACCCTCAGGCACTTCAACGGCACTTAATGGTAGAGGTGGCGGCCTAGCGGCGTACGGTGAGTTTACCAGAGTGCAAATCACAAACTCTACGATCTCATACAACTATGCAGCAGGCGGAGGAGGAGGAATATTTGTCGGAGCAGTTGACTACGGCATGGGAGTTCCGACGGTGCTGACAATGCACAACTCGGTCATCTCTGGAAATCAGACCGGCTCCGGGGAAGTGCGTCACCGAGACATTGCAGCATACCTCTCGACAAATCTTGATCCGTCGAGCAGCAACAACCTCATTAGTGCCGACCCTGGCTTCATGGTGTTGCAAGGGACGAAGGTTTTCTCCGAAGAGAACGGTAACTTACTCGACGAAGACCCTCTCCTCACCCCGCTCGGGGATTACGGCGGCCCCACCTTTACGCACGCGTTGAGGCCAGGGAGCCCCGCCATTGACAAGGTTCCGGTTGAGCCTGGCTCCAAGGACCAACGCGGCGCGGACCGAGGTTTTGACTCCGGCGTTGGCGGCGACGCCAACGCACTGGGTGACATCGGGGCCTACGAGTCCCATCTCGCTGTCACGCCTCCACCGCTGATCGTCAATGCCTCGGGCGACAGTGTCGACTACGACTTTTCTGGCGGCGAGCTCTCGCTTCGAGAAGCGGTTGCGCTGGCCAACATCCTTGACGGGCCCGACGTCATCACAATTGATGCATCCCTAGAAGGCTCCGGCATCAGCCTTACACGTGGTGAGTTGAAAATAACCGACTCACTGACGGTCGAGCCGGCAGAAGGCTCCGCCCCAATCGCAATTGACGTCAGCGGCAGCTTCGACAGCTACGGCATGCCAATCCCTGGCGCCTTGAACGTCTACGGCAGCCGCGTCTTCAACATCGATGACTCCCAGCCAGATTCGGTCGATCGGATCGATGTCACGCTCGAAGACCTTACGTTAACAGGCGGTCGTATCCGTGGCTCCGGGGGTGCCGTGCGGTCGGTTGAGAACCTAGCGTTGACAGGCATTACGCTACGCGACAACTACAGCTACGACTGGCGCTCCGCCGGTCGTAAGGGCTTCATCGAAACCGGCGATGAAATCACAGTAGAGACAGCCTCTGCACGAACAAGAGAGCTCCGGTTTGCTCGTGACTCCAGCGGAGGCGGGGTCTACTCCCAGGGCGGCGAACTCACGGTAACGAGCAGCCACATCACCAACAACTTCAGCGATGGATCCGGCGGCGGCATCGCTGTGCTCGAAACTCCTCTTGGCAGGCCGGCGGTCATCACTTCGACAACGATTGCCAACAACAACACCTTTGCCTCCGAGCTGGTACGCCCCGACCGAGTCGCCTCGAACACGGCCGCCACGGACGAGTTCGCTGCGGCCAACCTTGTCAGCGATGACAGCCTCACGCTGCGTGGTGTAGCGGTGTCCGACGAACTGGCGATGCAAGACTTGGACAACACGCTACATACCGGTGGCCAGGAGAATGGCTGGGCTACCTTCGACGGCTATCCGTTCGGGGACAACGACTACCCACAGCTCACCTTCGCCTTTGACGAGCCACGGGCATTACGTGAAATCGTGTTGTGGAGTGTTGATCAAAACTCCGCACTCGACGCATTCGAGGCGAAGGGTATCCATCTAGAATTCTCTGTCGATGGGGGTAACACGTTTTCTGGCAAGAGAACACTTTACCGCCAGGTCACTGCCGGGTTCGCAGAACGCTACGACTTTGGAGAGTTCGTCACGGCGGATGCCGTTAGGCTGACAGTCACATCCTACAAAAGCTACGATCCCGATCCAGACTCCGAACTACCTCCTAGATACGCGAGGCTTGGCGAAGTCCGCTTCGTTGCCGCAACCACTGTCGATCTTGTTGACCTGCACCTCCCGAAGATCGCAGACACGACGGGTGGCGGCCTCTATGTCCACGAAGCGGATGTCAGCATCACGTCGAGCGTTGTAAGTGGGAACCAGGCAGAGCGAGGCGGCGGCATCTTTGTGTCAGAGGCGGCAGACGCGGGAAACGGAACGCAGGCGGGAGTGTCGATCGCAGACTCGACTGTCTCTGGCAATCGCGCCTCAGGCCCAAAGAGTATCGACGACATAGCAGGTTACGAACCTGCGGGCGGCGGGATCTATGTTGATGATCGAGCGGACCTGACCCTTGACCACGTGACCGTCACCGGGAACCGAATCGACTCAAGATCAAAGGGACTTAGCCACAGCGGTGGCATCTACTTCCCGGCTTTCGCCGATACGTCCGACGGTTCGTCTCAGAGTGTCGATGGGAACCTAGTCGTCGATTCGTCCATCATCGCGCAAAACGACGGCATAGGCGTCATCTTTGGAGTTCCGCGAGACAACAGCAGTACGGATGTCGAGTTCTTGCTATACGGAAACGATGCTTACATCCGTCGCATGGGAGGGTCCTCGGACCGATCTGTCGATATTCAATCAAGCCTGATCGGTACGGGTCAGTTCACGGACCTAACTACATCCGATGACGATCCGCTGTTCCGTCAAACCGGCCTTTCTTCGAGTAATCCGTGGGATCAGGGCGGCAGGCCTGACGCCGATGCTCACGGCAACATATTTGGTGGCGAGCGGCTTGGATTTGACACCAGAGACAGCAGTGTCTTCACGCAGTACGGCGGAGAGTTGTTCGCGGGGCTCGACATTCTCGCCGACAATGGCGGCCCTACGCAGACTCACGCCCTTCTCGCCGAGCTCCCGGCGATCACGCTGTTCTCACCCGCAGCGGTCGTGACGTCGGCAGCCGATCCGTCCGGTCTCTCGGGTGACAACCTTCTGGTGCACCAGCCTTCGCAGTCATCGCAGATACAGCCCCATGCGATACCGTACGCGAATCCTGTGGCAGCATTGCACTTCGTAGACTCCAACTACATACCTTGGCTGCCGGAGGCTCCGTGGGCGACCCCAGATAACTCGACGGATTACTTCGTTGATCAGCAGGCTCCCACACTTGAGTTCGACCTCGGCGCCTCGTTTGAGCTGAGCGAGCTGGTTGTGTACGGCTACAACGAGACGTTCGGCGTCAACAACGTTTCACACGATGACCAAGCGAAGAGCTTCAGCCTGACGTTCATCAATGGCGGGGTGGAGACCAACTCGATTGAAGTGTCTCAATCCGCCGCGCTATCGGACTGGCAGTGGGAGGTTTTGCCGTTCGGTGAGACTTTCGAGGCAGACACCGTTCGCATCACCGTTACCGATAACTTCGGTGGTGGTGGCAGGGTGGCGATGGGCGGCGTGCGTTTCGCGGGCACACTCCTCACCCCGGTTGCGAACCAACTTGCACCCTCGACCGTGAACGAGGCGATTGACATCGTCGAGCAGTCAGGCGCCGGAACTGACCAACGAGGCGCCGGATACGTTCGGCCGGTTGCTGGCAGCGACACCGGCCCGTCACGTGCAGACCTTGGCGCGTACGAGGCACGCGGTCACGACCCCAACTCCGACGTGTCGATCAGCCTGATCGATCCGCAAACGGGGCAGCCGACGAGCGGGCTGGCGATCACCGTCGATGAGCGGGTTGAGCCCGGATCGGGCGAGGTCTTCATCGCCGACCTGCAACTGCTCTTCGGCGATGACTTACCGTACCGGCTCTTCATCGACGCCAATGGAGACACTCAGTACACCGAGGACGCAGAAGGCTTCTTCTTTACGCCGCGAGACGGCCAAGGTCGCCACCTCCGGCAGCTTTGGGTTGACACCAATGCCCTGGACTACGAGTCGGCGGACAATCCGTACACGGTCGCCATCGTTGCCATCGATGCCGCCGACGTGCCAGATCCCCTCCCTGTCGCGGCCGCGGCCACGCTTACGCTTAACGTCGCCGACCGGAACGATCGACCAACCTTCGGTCCCGATCCCGCGCAGATCACGCTCGCACGCGATGTGACGCCTGACGCCAATCCCGGCATCCCAATCGGCGACTTGCTAATTGGCGCAGCGGACCAGGACGGCGATTCACTCGGCGTCGCAATTACCGGCGTAGACCCCGCCGTTACCGCTTACGGAGCATTCGAGTACAGCCTCGACGGCGGCGAGGTCTGGATACCCGCTGACCTTGGCGACCGGCGATACGCTCTGCTGTTACAGGCCGACCCGAACACGCGTCTGCGGTTCAATCTGCAAGAGGCCTTTAGCGGCGAATTTGCTGAGGCGTTGAATTACCGCGTTTGGGACACGACTGTCGGAAGCACCAACGACCGGCTCACACCGGCAGAGTTGGGCACGTCGATCAGCGACACTGAGACTGCTGTCCGGCTTGACGTATCACCACGCATTGGCTTGCCGATTATTGTTAACTCCGCGGCTGCGGGCGCTCAACAATCGCCCGACGTGGCCGTCGACCCGTTGGGCTACTCCATCCACGTGTGGCGGGGCGCGGGTCCGGACGGCGATGGCGTTTACGGCCAGCGGATCACACCAGACGGTCAGCCCGCGGGCGGGTTGTTCAATGTGACCACAGGATCGACCGCCGGCGCACCGCATGTCGTTGCCGAGGCGGATGGCGGGTTCGTGGTGGCTTGGGAAGTGGACGGCGTCGGTGGGTCGGACGATAAACTCTACGCGAGGAGATTCTCGCTCGGCGCAAGCGACAGTGTCACACCCGGCGCCACGCATGAACTCACATCATTCTCGCCAGGTGGCAAGCTCACCAGCGTCGCTTCGGCCGGCAACGGTTCAATCCTCGCCGCGTGGCATGGGGGAGCCGGCGGCGCCGACGGCGTAGCCGTCGGCCGCTACACGATCACGCCTGAAGATGCCCTCAACGAAGTCTTCGATCAGGTCGGCGTCGCAACGGGAAGCGTGGGGCTCGAAGCCACAGCTAGAGTGTCCGTGCTTCCAAACAACGAGTTTGTGGTCGCGTGGGAGGACGCTGGCACGAGCACACTTTGGCTTGAGAAGTTCTCGCTAGCCAACGGCGTTGCGAGCCCCGGATCGGCGACGTCGATTGCAACCCTCAACCTGACGAACAGCGAAGGGGCGGTCGCCGACTCCGGCGTATTCAGCGATCTGCAGATCATCGCACTGCCGGCCGGAGACGTCGTCGCCACTTGGGTGACGCGGCTCGATTGGAGTTTCTCGCCGACCGTTGATGAGGTCGCCGCGCGCAGTGAGCAGATTGTCTCAGTGCGACGGCTCAACGAGTCGGGCGTGTGGCTGGCCAACGAGGACCGTCTCGCCACCGTCGCCAGTGAAGTTACCGACAGCGGGTTGGAAACCGGCGCCGCGATCTTGGGAGTCAGCGCGGCCGCCGATCAAACGGGGCGAGTCGGTATCGCGTGGTCGGTCGAAGGCCTTTCAGGCGCGCCAGACCGAAGCGCAACGCAGTGGTTCGAAGCGGACGGCGGCTCCCTAGGCGGACCGTACTACGACACGGTGGAGGCGGGCTGGGCCAATCCCACCTTGGCCGCCAACGCCGAGGGGGACTTCCACCTCACCGCCGAGTTGATGCTCGACGGGCAAACCGATATCTACACGCAACGGTACGAGCTCTCTCGCACTACGCCCGCCGCTGTAGAGCTGCAACAGGGCGGCCAGCTCATCATTGCCGGCACCGGTGACGGGGGCGCCAACGGCGACGACTTCGAACTCGCGATTCAGCCGTACGGCGGCGTGGACTATGTCGCGGTGAACTCGCGGCTGCTGCCAATCCGATCCGAGGAGGTAACGGCAATCACGATCGATGCCGGCCCCGGCGATGACGTCATTGACCTGCGCGCCCTCGACCTGTCGCGGCTGCCAGCGGTTACCGGGCCGATCGTCGTTCTCGGCGGCGAGGGGAACGACACGCTGCTCGGCGCCGACGGCGCCAACTACCTCGACGGCGGCGGCGGCAATGACTACCTCGTGGGCGGAAGATGGGATGACGAGTTACGGGGCGGACCCGGCGCCGACCATCTCTACGGCGCCGGCGGTGATGACGAGCTAAAGGGCGGTACTGCCGACGACACGTTCTATATCAACGACGCGATCGCCACGAGCATCGCGTTGTCAGATGAGGACGGCGCCGACAAGATCAGCTTCGCCGGCAACTCCACGCTCGGCGCCGTCGGGTGGACTGGAACACAAGGCGCGTTGTTGGTCCTCGGTGACGCCCAGCAGCAGAGTCTGACGCGAGGCGCAGGCGCAGCGGTTCAGCTCGAACTGGAAACGGGCTTTGAGATTGAATCCGTAGTCGAGGGCGCCACAAACCACCTCATCTTCATGCCCGCCGACAAGCCGCAGTCGCTTGTCGTTTCAACCAAAATCGATGAACTGGACGACTTGGGCGCCGGCAGCGGTAACGCCATCAGCCTGCGTGAGGCGTTGCTATGGGCACGCGTCGGCGACGACGCGGATCCGATTACCTTCGGTACCGGTGTTGCCGGCCCAATCGACCTGCAGGACCACAACGGCGATGGAACGCCGGATCAACTGGTGGTGGACACCGCGGTTTCTATCTACGGACCAGCGGCAGGCATCACCGTTAGCGGACCTGGCGTTGACTCGTCCACGCCAACTCGGGTCCTTCACGTGACCCCGACCGGCAACGCCAGCCTGAGGGACCTTACGCTAACCGGCGGACAAGCCGACAGCGGCGGCGCCATACTCGCTGAAGGCGGCCTTTCGCTATTCCGCGTAACCATCGAAGCCAACCGAGCGACCAACGCCGGAGGCGGGATCGCCTTCGTCGGCGCGTCTCCCGATGCACGGCTGGCCATCACGGACACAACGATCACAAACAACGAGGCGGCAAATGGGGGTGGCGTTGATCTTGTTAACGGCCAAGCCGTGATCGTCGGCAGCACGATCGACACAAACACAGCAGTCGGGGCCTCTAGTGAGGGCGGGGGCCTGCGGATCACGGGCGACGCGTCGGCAAACATCACCAACAGCACATTCTCGGCGAATCGCGCCGCAAGCGGCGGCGGCGTTCATGCGAGTGTTAGCGGGACAAACCTTGAGCTGACGAATGTCACGATTGCGTACAACTTCGCGGACACCGGTGGCGGCGTCTTCGCCGAATCCTCCTCAAGCGACAACCCGGTGCTGTCGCACAATACGCTGCTTGCCGGAAACAAGACCCTGGATGGCGTCACAGCAGCCGAGATCGGCGGTTCGGCAGCCGTCTTCGATCCAGTCAGCAGCCACAACTTGATCGCCGACGAGAGCACCTCGAGCAACCTCGTTGACGGCAACGGCAACGTACTTGGTGTGGACCCTGGGCTTGTGGTCTCCAGTGTTCTTCTGGCGTTCGGCGGAGAGACCGAGACGCTGGCTCTGGTAGGTGGCGCCAATCCAGCCATTGACGGGGCGAAGCAGGACAACGCCGTCACCCCCGTGATCGATCAGCGTGGCTACGTACCGACGGACGGATCGGCACGAGACATCGGCGCCTTCGAGAGCAGCGGCGGTCCCGACACACAACGCGCTGAAGTAAACAACTACGTAGCATCGATCCCCGAAGACGCTCGCTCCGGGCAACACGTCATCACGATCGCAGGCGCCCCGAACTGGCGGACCTACACCTACGACATCGTCTCCGGTGACCCGGACGGTGTCTTCGACCTTGATCCTCAAACCGGCGAGATCACGGTCGCCGACGCCTCGTGGCTCGACGCGGAGTCGGTGCCAAGCTACCTGTTGCAAGTTAGCGCAGACGAGGGTGGGCTCGACTTTGAGGATAACCCGATCCTGGCATACGGGCTCGTGCTCGTCTCGATTGGCAATGTCGACGAGCCGCCGGTAGCGTCGGACCAGATCGACCTCGAAGTTAGTGTGGGTACCCCGGTGGATACCGTGATTGGTGGGATCACGGCAACCGATCCCGAAAACGGCGCCATCACCTATCGGCTGAGAGGGCCAGCTGACCAATTTAAAGTCAACTCCTCGACCGGCATGATAAGCGTCGCCTTGCCGCTGATCCAAGGAGGATTCGCCACTTCCCTGATCGTTGATATCGAAGATTCAGGAGGGAACAAGACAAGCACGACTGTCAACATCAAGATCTTTGATCGGGCCGATCCGGCCCCGCGTGTGCTGCCGAACATCATCGCGGCAGACTTTGAGGTTTCGCACCGCAAGGAACTCTCCTTCAACCCGATCGCCGGTTTGGTCCAACGAGACGGCAGTGCCTACACACTCGACTTCGCAGGCCTGGTCGTCGAGTACCGCGAGGACGGGACCGTCACCGCGTCCGGAGCGTCCGACCTGGACTTCGGGACGCTGTGGCTCAACGATGACGGCACGCTCCGATACACGCCGAACACAGACTTGCTGGAAGAAGGCAAGCTGACCGTGCGCGACGGCGGCCATCGCTATGCGGCGCTCGAGGAAGTGACATACACAGTAACCTACCCGGATGACAGCCGTCCGGCGATCGACGGCGTGTTCCGCATCAAGGTCACTAACGACCTGCCGGTGTTCCGCGGCGACTTGCTCGGCGAGGAGATGAATCCGGGCGACATCAGCCAGTTCCACAACCTAATGGTGAGCACCGAGCTCCTCGGCGGGCGCCTCGACGTCTACCGCGACCATGTCTACGTGATCGACGTCAACGACTTCTTCTACGACCCCGATGGAGACAAGCTCGAGGTTGTGGAACTCGCGTCTGCAAGCAACGGCATTGCCGGGCAACGTGGCGATGCGCTCGAGTGGCTGCTAGGAGACACTCCGGGAAGCCTGCATGTCGAAACGAACGACGAGGGGCTGGCATTCGTGTATCACACCGGCCGCGACTCTTCCAAGACGAACGACTCCGACCCGCTCGATGGCATACTGAACGAGCTCGTCATGTTGGTTGTCTCTGACAGCGATGCCCCCGGTGCGGCCTCCACGAATGCGATGCTGAACGTCGTCGCCCGGAACGGGATAAACTCTAGGCCACCGAACTCGTATCGACTGAATCCACTCGTCGACGTCTACACACAGCAAGACCTCTACGGCCTCGACCTACCGGGAGCAATCGAGCAGCACTCCAAGTGGAGTATCCAGGCCGCGACCCGCCAGCCCTCGCGGGGGAATCGCCAGCTTCAGGCCGTCAACAACGCCACGGTCGACCTCAACACGGGAACGCTAATCCGCCGGCACTCGCTGGTGCTCGACGGCGTCGGCGGCGCTTCGGAGCTTGCCCTGCCGGGACTCATCTACGACTCGGCGACAGCCGACCCGCGGCCCGTCATCCAGGCGACAGTCACGACGCCCGAAGACATCCCGCTGACCGACATCGAAGGGTTGCGAGCCACGTTCCGCTGGTACGACCATGTGAACAACGCCGGTGGCTCCGAGTTCGTCACCGACACCATCATCGACTACGACCTGACAACCGCTCCGGCGTCACGCGAACTCATGTTCGCCTTCCAACCGCCCAAGGCGCCAATCTACAGCGGCGTCTACAACTGGGAAGTACAGGTTGAGGTCACCGTCGCCAACGCATCCGCAGGGCCTGGCGCTACCGAGACACTCAAGCTCGCGGACAGCGGTGACTCTGTCGTCGTCGTCCAGCAAGCGGTCGACACAACCGACTACCGTCCGAGCACCGAACACTCCCGCCCTCATCCGGCGCCGTTTGGCAACGGATGGGCCTTAGAGGGCGTTCCCCAACTGTTCGTTGACGATCGTTATCAGACAAACGCAGATCGTCTCTACGACGATCGCTTTATCATCGCCTTCCCCGGTGAAGCGCCGCGCGTCTTCCGTCCTGACCTCGCTCTCAATCAAGGGTTTTTCGACCGCCAGACATACTGGCAAGACAGCAACGCCAGCGGAGACTATCCAGCCTTCAGCGCGGTAAGCACCGCCACGCAATTTGAAGACCCAGCGGAATGGGGAACGCTCGAGTTTGTGTCTAGCGAAGTCGTCTACACCGACGCCGACTTCAATAAGTACAGGTTCGAACGAGTGGGGGGGTTCAGTGACGTTCTCGGCTGGCGGATCAAGGAGATTCGCGCGCCAGGCGTTCGCAACCCGATCACCTTCAGCTACGACAGTTCGGACCGCCTCAAACTCACAGGCATCTCAACCACCGACGAGGCGACCGCGACGACGGTCGATTTCATCTACGACGGGGATGTCGTCAAGAGAATCGAGGTAGACGGCGCCAGCAATATCGATATCGACGTCACCAACAAGGCCCTGAGCAGTATCGTGCAGCAGGGCAGGGTCCGGGAGTTTGACTACGACGAGACTGGCTCGGGGAGACTGCTCAACCTCGACGAGTGGTACTCGGACAGCGATCTCGAACGCAGGACTTCCTTCGCCTACGACCTGTCAACGGGCTTGCTGACCGGCGTTACCACAGGTGGAGTAGTTTCCGAGGTCTCGACGGCAGCGGTAATCACGCCTGCGGCTGCCCTCGGATTGCCCGGGGCAATTGGCGTCTTTGCCGGCACTATCGGCGCCCTGAATCTGCCTGACTCAGACGACCCGACTTACGACGTTCCGCCAGATGAGAGGTATTACCGGAACGACGTGCAGATCACGGCAGCGACGCCGACGACTGCCAAGGTATCTGTTGACTCTAACATCGAACGACTCACTACTCGCGACGCGGCCGAGGCGCTCTTGGGCGAACGGGTCACCGAGTACACCTTCAACGAGCGCGGCAACGTCACTGAGCGTACCGAATCGTACGACAACCAGCTTATCTCCCGCGAGCGGTGGGACTACGACCACCTGGGGTCGGTCCTCTCGCACGAAGACCGCCACGTGCCGCTGACGGACAACACGGGCGATCCGGTCGATGGCCTGTTCGGTCGCATGACGTACTTCACGTACGACTACCACACGCCACAGACCTACTTCATCCCGGGAGCCGACTCAGCCGAAACTGACGATAAGGAGCCGCGCTACGAACGCCGCGACTACCGCGGCAACGTCACTCGGATCCTTAGCTACGCAGGCGCCACGGACTTCGCTTACGAGACCGATAGCGAGCTCGGCGCCAACGTCGGCAAGCTTGTCTGGTCGAAGGACAACCGCGGCGTTGAGACTCGCTACGAGTACTTCGGCAACGAGGTCGATCTCGATGGCGACGGCGGCGATGGGCTGATCCAGTCAATCACCGTTGAGGGACCCGACGGCTCTGCCTCTACCGAGTCGTGGACGTACTACAGCGGCAGTTCCGACATTGGCCGAGGCCTCGTTGCGACCCACACAAGTCCGCTCGGGCTGACCACCACGTACAGTTACAACGATGACCGCCAAGTCTTGACGCACCGGATGGAGGACGCAGGCTCGTCGGGTGACAACAACGGCGAGACCGTTATAACAACGTACGACTACCCAGCGCTGTCCGACGGCTACAAGACGACCTCGACAACGACCTTTGAGGTTAACGGCACTTCGCGAGTTGTCGCCAACACTGAGGTTATCATCGACGATGCGGGCCGCCTCGTTCTTTCAAGGGTGTCCGATCCAGCGAACTTGACCATCCTCTCGACCGCCTACACCTACTATGCCGACGGCCTTGTCGACACAACGACCGACGGCGGCGATCGAGTGGTTGACTTCGATTACGACGCGCGTGGCTTACTCACGCAAGAGACGCGAGATTCGGAGACCACGCGGTACCAGTACTACTCCGATGGATTGCTGAAACAGACCACGTCGCCGCGTGGTCACACGGTTACCTACTTCTACGACCCCGTCGAACGGACCGAGTGGACGAAGGCGAGCCACGTCGCCGGCGCAGCGAATCCAGACACGGCGAACCTGGACAATCCGATCGTCCCGACTGCAACGCAGGTGGTCCGCACGAGCTATGACGTCTTGGGCCGCACGACCGCGACATCCAACTCACTCACTGGCGCCGTGGCTGCCTATAAGTATGCCGACCCGCGGCACGACCTGCCGTCCCACGGCGTCGATGTCGTCAACCTGGGTGACGACACGCTCTATGACATTGAGACTCGCCTCGTCTACGACCAGCAAGGTCGCGTCGTATTCGAGCAGGCGCCCGGACAACCCGGCGTCTCCCGCTCTTACAACGGACTCGGCCACCTCGCTTTCGAGAAGGTGACGTCAGACGGCGGCGCGCACTTCGAATACACGACTGACAGCCTTGGCAACGTCACCAAGCGGATCGAAACGCGTTCGAGCGAGACCGCCAGCGAGACCATTGAAACGCTCTACAAGTACGACCAGCAGGGTCGTTTGCGCAAGGTAACTGACAAGGCCGACACGGGAGTTGACGGCAACCCCTCCGCGTCCACGGCAGCCTACGACTACAGCTTCGACGACTCGCCGGCGAGCTCCGGCCTACCCTTCGGCCGCAAAGTCGTGAGGACGTCCCGAGAGGGCTTCTCCTCTGAGCAGTACTTCGACGCCGCTGGCCAGCTTGTTCTCGATGTGAACATCTATGGCGGACAGACCCTCCATGAGTACGACCTCTCTGGCAACCTCGAGCGAACAACCGTCTTCCCGCTGCCCGGCGAGACCGGGATTTCGACGCGGGTCACCGAGTACGACTACGACCAGCTCAACCGGCTGACTGAGATCAGACAGCTCGGCGACGGCAACACCATAAGGTCGACCATCGAGTACGACACCGATCCCGCAACGAATGCCTGGGACGAGGTCTTCACGGTCTACACCGACGACAATTCTGCAAGTCCGGAAGCCCTTATCACCAAGACCGAGTACGACGCGCTCGGCCAAGTCGTCAACACCCGCAGCGGCGCTGGGACCGACGATGACCTGTTCGCCCTCTACTCGTACGACTACGAGCCTGCGACCAAAACCACCGAGGTGACCACCACCGTCAAACGCGGCGACAACGACCAGACCAACGTGCGGCGTTCGGCAGTCAATACGCGGGGCAATGTGCTCTCCCTCTCCGAGAAGCTCGACGGCGCCTTCCGCGCGCAGCAGACCAATGCCTACGACTCCGCCGGCCGGATGGTCAAGCAGACGGGCGGCACGGGCGAACCCACGGTCTACACGTACGACCTCGCGACAGGCCAGGTCGAGGAAGTCTCCACACCGAACCACACCGTAAGCTACCGGTACGACTCCGCCGGCAACCGCCTACAACAGAGCCAGAGCCGGCCGGCGGGGCCAAACCAAAACGCCTCGATCGTCGATGTCGTGAACTGGACTTACGACGACCTGGGCCGCGTCTTGAAAGAGACGACCCAGGTGTTTACGGACGACGTGCATTACGATCCGGTCGCCGTGACCAGATCGTGGAAGTACGACAAGAACACCACTACCTACCTGGACCGAAACGGCGTCGAGACGAGAACAACACTCGCCCTCGATCCGACGACGACCACGTGGAAGCTGACCGAGTCCACAGACTACAACGACTCTTCCGCGATCGTCGATACGCTCACAACCACCACCGACTTCTACTCCGACGGTTCGATCAAACAAGTCGCGGAGAACTGGACGAAGGATCAGCAAACCACCGGCACGTCAACCGTCTCATTCGCCTACGACGCGTTCGGCCGCCAGCACACGATTGATTCCGGCGCCAACCTCACACAAGTCGGCGGCGTGTTCGACTACTCCGTCACCAACACCTACCACAAGAACAACCAGCGGCAGTCTGCGGTGTTTGCGATCGACGGCGCCAATCCGGTGCTGACCACCAGCTACGGAATCGACTCTCAAGGCCGGATCAACGAAGTCTCGCAGGTGTTCACGGTGTCGGGCTCCAACGTCTTTGGCGTTGATGCGAACTCCGACGTCTACGACAAAGTGATCACGCTCGCCCACACCTCCACCGGACAGCTCAGCAAGCTCTCGCGTTACGACTCCACCAACACCACCGGCGCCCCGATCGGCACGACCCGGTACCGATACGACGACGCCGGCCGCCTCGACCTGCTCTCGCACCGTGACGGCGCCGGCTCGGACATGGACGGCAAGCTCGCCACGTACTCGTTCACGCACGACGCCCTCGGCCGGCCAACTATCGCAACCCAGAACCTCTACTACCGCGACGGCGACGGCACGCCGGAGTCCACAGACGACACCTACAAACTGCTCCGGCGCGAGTTCACCGAGAAACGCTACGACGAAGAGGGCCAGCTCACGCACCTGGGCTACGGCAACGGCATGTCGGCGACGCCAGAGGAACTCAACGCAATCAACTCCAAGGAGTACCGATACGACCAAGCCGGCAACCGCATCGACGACGAGTCCGAAGTCGGCCACGGCAACCGCCTCGCGCGCGATGCCGAGTTCCTCTACCAATACGACGCTGAAGGCAACCTCGTCCTCAAGTGGCGGGAGACAGAGGGCGTCGTTAATGACAGCTGGAGCTACTCGTGGGACCACAAAGGCCGCCTGCTCAAGTCGGTCCGCATGCTCAACGGTGACGCCACTACCGCCGAGTACGGCTACGACGCCCTCGGCAGGCAGACCTCAAAGCGAGTGACCGACGACGGCGGCGCCGTCATCCAGCACACCGGCTACGTCTGGGACGGCGCCACGCGGCAGTTCGAGCTTGACCTGGGCAACGTCAAGGAGATCGTTCGCAGCTACCTGGTCGACCCCACGGGCTCGCTCGCCGCCTTCGACGAAGCCGGCGCCACCGTCTGGGTGCTGCCCGACCCGTCCGGCTCGAGCCGCAGCATGGCCTCCCGCACCACCGACAGCCAGTGGAACGTCGTCCACCGGTCGCTGGGCAGCTTTGGCGAACAGCAGACGCACCCGTTCAAGCTGGACGAGATCTTCGCGGCCGACATCGACCACAACGGCGAAACACGGCCCAAGGCCACCATCCTCGGCAACGAAGCCACCCTTTTCAACAACACCCCCATCGTCTTCCAGGGCGCCTTCTGGGACGTGCACTCCGGGCTCTACGGCTTTGCCGGCCGGCAATACGACCCGACTAACGGCCGCTACGTGCAAGACGGCGGCGGCCCGAACGGCTACTCCTTCAACGGCAACGCCCCCGACCGCGACCGCGTCTCCGCGCCGGACGGCGGCGGCGGCTCGTTCTGGCGCGACTACCAGTACTTCCTCGACCCGTCACACAACGGACCGGGAGAAGAAGCGTTCGCCGTCGGCAAGTACGCCGGGTGGGGCATGTTTGTTGTCGGCTCGGTCGGTTCGGGTATCCTCATCGGCGGCTCGGCGCTCGCCGGAGCTGGCGTAACCGGCGCCTATGCTTACTCCGCCGGCGGCTCGGCGTTGGGCGTTGGGGCGGCGATCGCCCAGACCAACGCAGGCAACCCCGACGCCGGCTTCCACGAGTACGCGTTCGCCGCCGGGCTTGGCGGATTCTTCGGCGGGACGAACCCAGTCGGCGGAGCGCTAAGCGCCGCCGGCACCGGGATTGGCGCTGCCATTGGCGACGCCGCGTACGGCGACTGGCGAACGGGCGCCCAAATTGGTGGGCTCGCGGGCGATCTCGCCGGCGGCGGGGTCGACGACTTCGTGCGTGCTTCGTCCAAGTACGCCGCCGGTGGCTTCTTGAAATCCGACGCGGTTCGCAAGGCCGCCGTTCACGCCGTTGGCCAAACCGCCGTCACGGGCGGCATCGCCGGGGCCGCGGGGCTGGCCACCTACCACTCCACCGGCGACCTGCAGACGTCGCTCTTGGTCGCCAACTTGGCTTCGGTGCCGGCCAACTTTGCGGCTCAGCGGATTGTGCCGTGCTTCCCGGCGAGGACGCCGGTGCTGACGCCCGAGGGGGCTCGGCCGATCGAGGAGCTCAAGGCGGGCGACCTGGTGCTCTCCCGCGACGAGCACGACGACGGCACGGCCGCCCCCACCCCGTGCCGGGTGGAGGAGGTCTTTGTCCGCGAGGGCAGGCTGATGCACCTGGGCGTGGCGGGCCGGCAGGTCGCCACCACGCCGGAGCACCCGTTCTTTGTGCAGGGCGAGGGCTGGGGAGCCGCCGGCGACCCGCGGCCCGGCGACCGCCTCGCCACCGCCGCCGGCGACTGGCTGCCGCTCGACTCGGTCACCCCGGCGGCCAA
>JBCDJN010000053.1:0-33934 GCA_039414355.1 Planctomycetota bacterium
CAGGAGAGGATGAAAGCCAGGGGAGGGCGCATGCGTTGGGCCTTTTCGCGGGCGGCTCTTTCACCGCCGGTGTGCAATGGCATAAGGACGGGCGCCACCACCACCCGCTTTCGCGGCTTGGGTAGATGACCGACTCACCGTGCGGGTGGTAGTTGCCCGACGTGTCGCCCGAGATCTTCGCGCACTTCACGCGCGCGGCGCCCGGCCCGAGGTTCAGGTCGTTCATCGCCACCAGGATCCGCCGCTGCGACGGCTTCAGGCCGTCCCGCACGTCGGGCAGCGCGCGGCTGACGATCACGCTCATGGCGTACGTCAGGTAGCTGTCCTTCAGCTCGTCTTCGATCGGCAGGTCGATCAGCCGCTGAGCGATGGCCTGCTCCGCCGGGTCGAAGCCCGGCTCGCGGGGGGCGCCGGCGGCGTCGCCACCGTCGGAAGAGGGGTCGATCGGTTCGTCAGCCACGGGCGTCCTCAACGTCGGCGGAAGGGCGTTCCTAAACCGCCGATTCTACCGCATCAGGCCACGCGGTTACGACCCCTGCCGAGCTGCTGGAAAGACGCGGGCCCGGGCTCGCCGCCGCGGAAACGGGGCGAAGAATCGGGGCGCCGAGCTCCGTCGTCGACCCCCGAACAGGGCGAGCAGACGCCGACGGCGTCGTGCCGGCCGGGTTGGAAGTGAAGAGGGGAAATGCGGCGTAACCCCGCCCCGTCCCAAATCGCCGCTTGCTCACATCGGCCGTTGCCGATCGCGTGAGCATGCGCATTGAGCGACGCCGATCAAGCCCGTTGCAGGCGACGCCCGGGGGCTTCGTCGCCCCGGCTAGCGACGCAATGTCGACATCGCGACACCGAGTCGAAACCCCGTCGACGAATGCCCCGCAACAGGGCGGCGAGGGCCTCTGCGAAGTCGACTCGTTCAGTTTCCCGAATTCTCGGAGAAGTCGATCCGGCCGCGGGGGCGGCGACCGCCTCAGCCGTGTCGGTGACTACTCCTGCTCCTTGCCGACGAGCGTGTAGACCTCCGCCGGGATCGCGCGACGGGTGTGCCGCCGCAGCAGGCGGAACGTCGATGCCTCGATTGCGGCGACGACCGCTTCGTCCGCAACAAACACGTGCTGCACGCCAAACAGCAACCGCCCGCCCGGCTTCAGGTGGGGAGGCGCTTGGTCGAGGAACCGCCGCAGCACGCTCAAGCCGTCGGCGCCGCCGTCCCACATGGTCTGCTCGGCGGTGAGCCGATCTCCCATCTTCAGCTGCTTGCCGACGTCGGTTGGCACGTACGGCGGATTGAAGAGGATCAGATCGAACTGCCGACCCTCGCCGACGGCGTCGAAGAGGTCGCTCTCGAAGAAGTCGGCTTCAATTCCATTGTGCCGAGCGACGGACCCCGCCGACTCGACCCTTCGGGCCACGCAATCACACCCCGCGACCCGCCAATCCTGTTCCGCCGACTGGCGCGATAGGGCGAGCGACAGGCTAACGAGCGCGCCCTCGCCGATGCCCATCTCCAGCGAGTCCCGGTCGCCCGCGGTGGCTTCGCTCGCGGCCGCCCATGCCAGCAGCACCGTGGTCGGATCGAACGATACCGACACGTCCGCCGGCACGCTCACTCCCATCAGCCGCTTGATCAGCGTGCGGCTGGACCGGACACGCCGCAGCAGTGGCTGAGTGAGCTGGTAGCTGACGCGTTTGACGAGCATGGTTGCGAGAAGATCGCTTTCTGGGTGCGGTTCCTGCTCCGCCGTTGCCGCCGCCGACCGGTTGATTCCGGCTGGTTTGCTTCTGCGGGGAGGGCTACCATAGCGGTTTGCGGTTTCTTCGTCCCCGCCAACCGGTGGCAGAATGTCCAACTCGCCCGGCGCCATCCCTTCGGATCAGGTCGCCGAGATGTTTCAGATCAACCTGAAGAACCGGAGCTTCGCTGCGTTGCTAGCGTGGCTGATCCCCGGCGCCGGCCACCTGTACCAGGGTCGGACGGCCAAGGGGCTGGTCTTCATGATCTGCATCACCAGCACCTTTGTCTTTGGCATGTACCTGGGCGGCGGCAAGGTGGCCTACGCCTCGCCGAAGACCGTCAAACAGATGCGGGCAAACGACCCCGGTCGCGGGCGGTTGGTTAGCCGTGTCATCCAGGCGATGGACCGTTGGCCGGCGATCTGCCAATCGGGTATCGGCTCGGTGGCCATTCCCATGCTGGTGGAGCGGAGCCGTTTCCTTGCCGGCCGGGACGCGTTGTTCCCTGGGGGCATCTTTCGCCCGCCGCGAGACGCCCGTGACGGGCCGATCACCCACGTCGACGCGTCGGGCAACACCGTCCGCCACCCGACGGAACTCGCGAAGTGGACCTACCAGTACGGGTTCTACTTCGAGCTTGGGACCATCTACACCGTCGTCGCCGGCTTGCTCAACGTCTTGGCGGTGTACGACGCCCACGCCGGCCCGTTGATTCCGGCGGCAAGGGAAGACGCCGACGGGAAGGATGAGCCGGAGAAACCGCAGGGCGACAAGACGGGCTAGACGGCCCAGACCCACCCGAATTGAACCGTCCTGCTGCGAGCCGTGTCATGCTTGAGCTACCCACCGCGTTTCCGCTAGCCCTGGCCGCCGAGCGTCTGTGGTACGCGGCGCCGCTGATTGTAAGCGTCAGCCTTTGCTACGCCGCCACTCGCCACGAGGAGCCCGGCCCGATCCTGGCGCACGGCGGCCGCTTCGCGTTGTGGGTGCTTATCTTTATGCTGGTGGTCGCGGCGGGCTTGCAGGTGTTTGGTTGGATGCAAGGCTAGCCGGCCTTCACGCGCACGAGGTGCTTCAAAAGACTTCGCGTCCGTAGCTCAATTGGATAGAGCACTGGTCTTCGGAACCAGGGGTTGCAGGTTCGAGTCCTGCCGGGCGTGCTTGAGCTGGCAACGGCTTACGTCGACTGGGGCTTGCAGGCAGCATGCCGCCTGACACCGATCTGACCCACGGTGTCGTTCGCATGGCATTTGCGTCGATGGTCTCTGAGAGGGTCGACGGGAAGGATGGAAGCAGTCCCCTGCCCCACTCCTTCTGACACGATCCGTAGCCATGGCCAGCCTTGAGCACGACCCGCTCTCGGGGCGCTACCGCGTGCGTTTCCGCTACGAAGGCCGCGCCTACAAGCGGTCGCTGAGGACCGAGAGCCGCCGCGTGGCGCTTGCCGCTCTTGGGCAAGTCGAAGAGACGTTACGCCTTCGCGAAGTCGGAATGTCGGAGGTTCCCTCAGGCGTCGAGCCCGGGCGTTACATCCTGTCTGGGGCACCTGTTCGTCGGGCCAGAAGCGTTGGACCGTCGGTTCGGACGCTTGTCGAATTGTTCCGTGTTTACGAAGACGGACTGCCAACGGGCGCCAAGCAGGCGAACACGCTGGAGGGCGAAGCGATCCACAAGCGACACCTGCTGAGACACCTTGGCGGCAAGAGGCTAATCAATGGGATCACAGCAGCGTACGTACAGCGGTACGTAAATCGACGGGCTGAAGACCACCACCGTGGCCGGAGGATTGGCGCCCCCACCATCAAGAAGGAGCTTTCGACGCTCAGCCTCGTGTGGAATTGGGCGAAGCGTCACAAGCACATCGAGACTCTCCCGCCTACCGAGTGCGGTGACCGGCGCCCACGGACAGTACCAGGTTCTATGTTAAGGCCAGCAGTCCGCCCGCTTGACTCGCTTCAGGGGCCGGGGGCCGGTAGCCCAAGGAGCCGTGCGGGCGGATGGTGTTGTAGTGCCGCCGCCAATGCTCGATGAGCACCTTCGCTTCCAGCAGCGTGTCGAACTGCTCCCGAGCCAGCAGCTCGTCTCGCAGGCGGCCGTTATAGCTCTCGCAGTAGCCGTTCTCCCAAGGGCTGCCCGGCTCGATGAACAGCGTCTTCACCCCGACGCGTTCCAGCCAACCCCGCACCTTCTCCGCGGTGAACTCCGAACCGTTGTCTGACCGGATGTATCGTGGGACGCCACGACGCACAAACGAGTCGCTCAGGCGTTCGGGCACGTCGTCACTCTTGAGCTTCCTCGCCGCGTCGATCGCCAGGCATTCCCGCGTGTGCTCGTCGATCAAGGTCAGCATCCGGAAGGCCCGGCCGTCGCTCGTCCGGTCGTGGACGGAATCGTAGCTCCAGACGTGGTCCTTGAACCGCGGCCGCAGCCGCACGCACGACCCGTCCGCCAGCCCCGCGTTTTTTGAAACCCGACGCTTCCGCTTGGGCTGCCGCCTCGAGACCTTCAGGCCCTCCCGACGCCAGAGACGCTCGACCCGCTTGTGGTTCACACACCAGCCCTCCTCACGCAGCAGAGCCGTCACCTTGCGGTAGCCGCAGCGGCCGTAGGAACTCGCCAGCTCGACCGTCCGGCGAACCAGCCGCGGCTCCTCGTCCGGCCGACGACGCTTACGACGCTGCGTCGCACGCGGCTGACCGACTGCCTTGCATGCCCGACGCTCCGCCACGCGGTCGCGGCCCAGGGCGTGCCGGACGTGCTCGACCGCCTCCTGCCTGCGCGCCGGGCTTAGTCGTTTCTCAAGGCGACTTCCTTCAAGATCGCCTTGACGAGCTCCGCGTTCGCCAAGAGACGCTTCAGGTGGGCGTTCTCCTTATCGAGCTCCTTCAGTCGCTTCGGCTGATCCATCCGCAGCCCGCCCCCGTCAACCAAGAAAAAGGGCTTTACGCCAGCGGATCAGCGTCTGCGCCGAGACCCCGATCGCCTTCGCGGCCAATTCCTGTGACTGGCCCTGACTCACCAGAACCTCCGCCTCTCGCAGCATCGGGATCACCTTTTCCGGACCGGGCTTCTTCCCCTTCGGCATCCTTCTCCCTCTTCAAAGGTCACGTCCTCGACGCCTCGGATTATCCAACGACGCGTGGGCTTATCTGAGGGGGCTGGGTCAGGGGCCTGGCGCCCCGGTCCCCGAGCCCACTGCGGTGTTGGTCGTGCTCGCTTCGCTGCCGGCAGCCGCGCAGGTGAGGTGACGAAGCGTGTAGGCCTCGAGGCCTAATGACCGCTAGAGAGCAGCGTACGATCAAAGCCGGCTGCCGCCGACGGGCAGCCGCCTCCGCATTGCCAATCCGATCGCGGGGAGAATCGCGAGCACGGCGGTCGTTGGTTCGGGGATCGTTGGATACTGAAGGATGCTGGCGACCGTCGTGTTCGGCCCGACGAAGTTTTCCGTCAGAGCCACCAGGGTCTTGTCGATCTCAAGGACATCGCCCGGCATCACAAGCTGGGAGAAGTTGAAGAGGTCGATCGTGGTAGGCGTCACCACCTCGGAGTAGGTGATGGACGTACCGTTGACCCGCACATCGAGTACCGCGCCCCAAACGGTCCCGTGCGATCCGATCTGGGCGTCGATCTCGTGCCAGTCGGTCCAGGGCTCGTCTCCGACGTTGAGGATGGTCTCGCTCAACAGCAGCGTGCCGCCGCCGAAGACGTCGTTCGAGCCGGGCCCGGTTGAGATCGCCTTCCGCCACGGCAGGCCCGTTGGGTCGAGGTCGATCGGCTGGGGGTCGGGGCCATTAATCGGGTCGTTCGGCCCGCCGATCCAGACGACACCGCTGCTGCTGTCGATGACGTGAACCGTTGAGGGGGCATTGGCCGTGCCTTGTGCGTTCGCAAGCGTTGGTGCGAGAAGGATGGCGAGCATGAGTGAGGCAGAGTTGGTGGCATTCATCGGTCGATTCCTAGTGGTGGTTTGATTGCTTCGGTGAGGTCGCGTGCCGCGTCTCGGTCTCAAGACTGATGACGGTGGGGCCGACGCCGCGCTAGCAGCGCGGCGACCGCGCCGAGCAACGCGGTGTTGGGCTCGGGCACCGCTTTCGGGAGTTGTCGCAACGTGAACGACGTGATGCCGTCCGGGACGTCGATCGTAAAAACGAAGGGCTCGGCGTACTCGAAGCCGCCCTGGATCCCGCCGCTGGCGGCGACGAGGTCTTCCGTGACAACCACCGTCGGGAAGGGGCCGCCGCCCGACGGGTCGAACGCGAACGGCGAGTCGTAGTCCGGCGCGTCGAAGTCTAGGCCGTCGCCCGCCGCGGACGGCACGAAGTCCGTCCCCGTGCCGAAGCCGAGCTGCATGCAGTAGCTGGCCCAGTCGATACCGGTGCTGTTCTGCACGCCTTCAATGAAGGAGTACTCAGTGACCCCGCCGGAGGGGATCACGGTGAACTCGATGTCGATGGGACCGATGCCGGTGTAGTCCTTCTGCAGGATTCGGATTTCGTTCGGTGAGGGGCCGGCAACGTTGTCGTTGTTGGGGTCCATCGGCGGCGAGATGATCACGCCGGCGACCGACGCGATGCCAGAGGTCCAGGTAAACCCGGTGATCTGTCCGGCGTTGGCCACGGGCGTGAGGGCCGCGGCGATCACAGTGAGCAGAGCGTAGCAGCGCATGGTGTTTGTCCTTGTGTTGTGAATGAGGGGGTTGGGACCGTAGAGGGCAGCCGTTGGGCCTATCGTCGCCGGCTGCTGATGCCAAAGAGACCGAGCGATCCGAGCAAGAACACCGAAGCCGGCTCGGGGATGCCCCGGGCCGTGATCGAGAAGTCGTCGAGCGACCAAACCTTCGTGTTGCTCACGCCCGGGGTGCCGAGGAACCTCAGCTCGCTGTAGTTGCCCAGCGGGTTGAGCAGCGGCGCGGACGTGGCGAGGTAGGCGTTGGCTTCGCTCGTCAGCACGCACACCGCGCTCGCCGCCGCTAGCAGAGATAGGAATCTCATGAGGTCGTCTCCGTGTTTGCTGGGAAGAGAAACAGCTGTGAACGCGCGACGGGTTAACGGCGACGCGTCGCCCCGGGGGCGAGAGCTGAGAGAACCGTGAGCAGCGGCGCGGGTTCGGGGATTCGCGTCCCAATGACGCTGGCGGCGGAAACGTCGTCGCCGCCGGAAAGGCCGCCCACCTTGCCGGGCGACGCAAGCAGCGACGCTGGCAGCCCGAAGGAGTTGGAGTAGTTGTCGACGATTAATCGCCACGTCTCGCCGGGCGAGAAGACTCCGTCGGCGGCGCCGCTCTCAAACACGAGTGGCTGGTTTAGTCCGACCGCGTCGATCTTGAAGGCTTCTTCGTCGTTGACGAATCCGTCGACGTTGCTAGACCGGCTCTCGGGGTCGGCGACGTACCATAGGTTGTCGAAGGGCGTCGGCGTGAGGTTGGTGATCTCCACAAGCGTGTTGGGCACGCCAAACGGTGTGAAGGAATCGGGGCAAGCGACTTCGTTGGTGAAGCCGTCGGATGCGTCGATGATCTCGTCGCTTGGGAACACGGTGGGCAGGCCGAGTTCGTCAACCAGGCTTGGGACCGCCAACAGGTCACACTCGTCCGCGTTCTGGTGATCAACGGTTACAAAGACCGCGAGCGTGGGACTCGACCAGGCAAGCAAGACCGCCATGAAGGTCAAGCTGGAAGTAGTCTTCATCGTTAGCACCTTTGGCGGTTGAGGTGAAAGAAGCGGAGGTGTTGGTCGCAGCGAGCACGCCGCTCTCGTGTGGGGCAGGGTGGATCGCGCTCGCCTTGGATGGCTGGTTACGCAGGAGCACGCCTCATCCGGCGGCACGAGGCCGCGGAGCGGCGAGAACGCTTCGGACGCCCTGCGGTTCGGCCGTTCGATCGGCTGGCGGCGCGGATCGCGGCGGCGGAGCGGTGCACAGGCATGGGGCTCGCGCTCCGACGTGGCATGCGCTCAACGCTGTCGCTCGGTTCCTGGTCGGTCCCGACGGGTTCCCAGCGGTCGATGGTGCTCATGAGATTTTTCCTGTAGCGCGTTGCGGAAGTGGTTTCGGAGAGTCGGCGTTTCCTCCCGACTCACGGGAGGGGAAGTCGCGTGGTAGGGGTCGGCAGACGGCGCCTGCCACATCTCTAGCCAAGCCGGATGCATCGGCTTGCAGACGTACTGAACCGCCCGCAACTGAAGGGCGGTGGACTCGCGATCACGGTCATACTCGCTGTCGATGACCACGGCCCGCAGACGAGGAGTTAGCGACGCCAGCATCTCCAGCAGCTCGAGCCCATTGATGTCGGGCAGCTGCGGGCAGATGAGCCAAACCGCGTCGGCGAAGCTCGGCGCGAGCCGCAACGCGAGCGAACCGTGGGTGGTCAGCGTCAGCCGAAGCCGCGCCGAGTCGGACCGCTCGCTGAGGCACCGGTAGTCATCAATCCGTGAGTCGACGACCACGAGCCGCGTCGCTTGGTTGGGTGGTGGTTGACCTGCCATCTCGCTCTCTTTGGTCTCCCCGATTCACTCGGGTCGGCGGCGCCCGCGTTCGGGCTCACGCGAAGACGGTTTTGCACGCGCCGTGCCAAATGGGAAGCAAGAGGCCGCGGCGTATGCCGCAAGCGCAGAAGCCACCAAGAGATGAGGCGACCGGAGAGAAACCTGAGCGCCGGGTTAGTTCGCACGGCGTTGGTCGCTGGCGACCGGGGGGCGGCGAATCGCCTCGCTCGGATTGGGGCGATTCGCTTCGGCGCACGGCACGCTGCCGGCGAGCTCGCTTAACCCGATGGCGATTGAGAAACGCTGATCCCGAGCTTCTTGATGCGTCGGCGTAGAACGCTGCGATCGAGATTCAGCAACCGCGCTGCGGCGGCTTGATTGAAGTCGGTGTGACGGAGCGTCGCGGTAAGCACGTGGCGTTCGCACTCGTCGAGCGTGGGCCAATCCCCCGTACTGAAGCTAGCGATCGGGTCCAGAGACTCAACGGCGGGGGCCGGCGACTCAACCGTCGGCGTTGCGCCGACATCGAAGACTACATCCTCTGCGTCGATCAAGTCTCCCGGCGACAGGATGCATGATCGTTCCAGCACGTTCTGCAGCTCGCGGACGTTGCCGGGCCACGCGTGCCGCCGGAGTTTCTCAATCGCTGAAGGCGCCAGCGGCTTGTAGGGACTGCCGTGGCGAACGGCGAGTCTGGAGAGCAGGTAATCGGCGAGCAGCTCGAGGTCTTCTATCCGTTCGCGGAGCGGGAGCGTTGGGATCGTCACCACGGCTAGCCGGTAATAGAGGTCTTCGCGGAAGCGCCCCGCGGCGACTTCGGCAAGCAGGTCGCGATTGGTCGCCGCGACCAATCGGACATCAATCCGGTGTTCCTTGTGGCTGCCGACCGGGACCACAACCTGCTCCTGAAGCACGCGGAGGAGCTTCGCTTGCATCGCGGGGTCGAGCTCGGCTAGCTCGTCCAGGAAGATGGTGCCTCCGCTTGCGGCGCGGAAGCAGCCGACCGCTTCGAACTCCGCTCCCGTGAACGCGCCCTTGAGGTGGCCAAACATGTGGCTCTCAAACAGGGCGCCGGTGATCGCGGCGCAGTTGACCGCGATGAAAGGCCTCTCGGCCCGGGTGCTGCGATCGTGAATCGATCGCGCGATGAGTTCCTTGCCGGTGCCGCTCGGACCGGTCACCAAGACGCTCGCTGTGTAGGGAGCGACCTTGCCGATCCGGTGCTCAACCTGTTTCGCCCAGGCGGAGACGCCAACCAGCTTGGGAACCGGCGTACTCGATGGTGGCGGCAGGGTCACAAGCTCATTAGCCCCCGTATACGGCTTGGTAGGTAGGACGGCCTGACGGATGAGCAGGGCCCGCGCTACCCACTCAGAAGAGGGGGGACATTAGCGTCTTGCCGCAGGTATCGCAAACAGAAAAGTGCGGGAAGTCGTTTGAGCTTCCACAAGAATGCCTCGCGGCACGCATTCGCTCCGTTGCGCGACGGGTCTCAGCCCAACAAATCTCAACGGGGCTCGCTGCTGGGCGGGCGTGTGTCGTGCTTGCGGGCGCTGTCTCCGTTCCAGCGGGGCGACGAAGACCAGATGGGCGCCGTGGGGAGCGACGACTCCCACTCAGCGAGTTGCCGGAAGAGCGACGTCAGGTTTGCCGCTTGATCAGAGGCGAGGTCTTGCTGCTCGCCGATGTCGGCGCCGAGGTTGAAGAGCTGGGCGGGTCGGTGTGACAGGCGGATCAGCTTCAGCTCGCCGGCCCGCACGGCGGCCTGGCCCTGGAGCCTCCAGAAGAGCCGCCTGCTGCCCGGGTCAGCTTCGTCAGTCAACAGCGGCATCAGGTTCAGGCCGTCGTAGTCGCCACACGCTTCACGGGTCCTTTGGGCGTTGCGGCGGTCGAGGTAGCCGGGAACGTCCGACAGCGGCAGCGGCTTGGCGTCGGCGGCGGCGAGGAAGGTGGGAAGCAGGTCCAGGCTTGAGACGACCGCGTCAACGCGTCGCCCACCGGCGACGCGCCGCGGCCAGCTCCAGATCATCGGAACGCGGACGACGCCTTCGCGCAGCGTGCCTTTGGACCCGCTTAGCCGACCGTTCCAGCTTCCGTTGCCCAGCGGCCCGCCGTTGTCGGACAGGAATACGACGAGCGTGTTCTCGCGCTGCCCTGACTGCTCCAATTGCTTGAGCACCCTTCCCACGCCGCGGTCGAGGGCACGCATCATGGCGGCATACGTTCGGCGCCGCGGTTCCTGAACGTGCTCGCAGGCCTTTAGGTCCGCCTTCGTCGCCTGCATCGGCGTGTGCGGAGCGTTGTAAGCCAGGTAAAGGAACCACGGCTGATCCGAATCTCCGGCGCTCACGGTGTTTATCCACTTCAACGCTTCGTCGGTGAAGAAGTCTGTCAGGTAGGGGCTAGAGAACTCCTGCAGCGGCTGACGGTTCCGCTGGAGTTTGTTGTTGCTCGCGGTGGGAAAGTAATGATGGCCGCCACCGAGCATGCCGCAGAAGCTGTCGAAGCCTCTCTCAAGAGGATGGAAGACTTCGCCCGTGCCCAGGTGCCACTTGCCGACGGCGGCGGTGGCGTAGCCGGCCTGCTTAAGGTGGTCGGCGAGCGTGTGCTCCTGCACGGGCAGGCCGAGCAACTCGGGCCGGGCCGCGTAGCGTGAAGCGACCTTGTTGAGATTGCCCTCGTAGCCAAACCGCCGCGGGTCGCGACCAGACATCAAGCCGGCCCGAGACGGTGAGCACACGCTGCTCGCAACGTACGCCTGCGTGCAGAGGACGCCGCTCTCGGCGAGCGCGTCGAGATTGGGCGTGCGAACCGTCTCGCTTCCCAGGCAGCTCAGGTCGCCGTAGCCCATGTCGTCGGCGACGACCAGCAGGATGTTCGGCGCGTCCGCCGCCGAAGCAACAGCGGCGTTCACTAGCAGCAGCAGCGTGATGAGCAGGCGCATGGTCGTCAGAAACTCGCGATGCAAGGTCTTCTTGAAAGGTACGCTGACCGTCTCGCCGGCGCCGCCCGTGTCGGGAACCTATCCACGCAGCCCTTGCGATTATCCCTAGCGGAGCCGCCGGGCGAAACCGACGAGGCCTCAGAACAGGACGCGTCGCGGTCGCTCCCGTGCCGCAGTGTCTTGGAAACGACGCGGGCTAGGACGCTGGCGTCTCTGGGTAGCGCCGGGCGAGGTAGGCGTTTAGCTCAGAGATCTCGTCGTCGCTCAGCGCGCGGTCAAAGATGATCACTTCGGCGACGTTGCCCATGAGGGCGCCGCCCCAGAGCTGGCGGTGGCAACCGATAACCTTCGGCCGGGCGCTGCTAATCGGCAGCACGGCCTCGGCGTTGCCTTGTTCCTCGCCGTTGAGGTAGAGCGTCGCCTGGTTGTTGTGATGGCTGTAGCGGTACACCATCGACAGGGTTTCTCCCTTCTCGATAGGCCGCGCTACGATCCAGCCCGACGCCTGCCGCTCCGCCTCGTAGCCCGCAAAGGCCCTCGCCCTGAGCTGTTCCACTGGCCATCGGTACTCCAGCACAAGGTGCGGCGGGCCGTTGTAATTGAGGAACTGCTGGGCGGGGATGCTTGTGTTCCTAGACTTCAGAGCCCGGAGCTTCGCCACCACGACGACCGTCTGCTCTTGCCCCGTGTAGAATGGCTCCGTGATCAGGCAGTCGTCGACGCCATCGAATCGGATCGAAGGCCTTCCACCGACGCCCCGGCGGACGTAAGTCGGACGTCGACGCGGCTGAACCTGCCACGCCGAGTGCCGGCTGGCCGATTCCTTTGTCGAAATGTCCCCCCAGACCACGACGCGTTTCTGGGAGTCGAGCCGCAACGCGCGATCGGCCCGCAACCACATCGAAAGGTCGTCTTGAACCGGCAAAGGGTTGACCTTTCGATAGTCTGGGTCTTCCAGCAGTGACACGCTCGGGAAGTCCGTGGGCGACGGCGGGCCCTTCGGGCGCTTGATGCCGGCGACTGAGTTCCAGACGGCGTCTTTGGTCAGCACCTCGGGCTCCCCCTCGGCTACGTCGCCGCTCGCGTCCCGCTGACTGACGGTCACCTCACCGTCGAGCACCTGAAGATCGGTGACGCCCTCTTCATTGACAACGACGGAGAACTCCGTGCCGAGATCGGTCACGCGAGCCGAGGGGGTCTCAACGATGTACCCGCTGAACCCGTCCGGCACGCGGACGCCCACCCCGCCAAACCGCAGCATGCCGTGCAACTCGTCAACCGCGGTGAACTCGGCAGGCCCGCGTAAGAGCACGGTCACGCCGTTCTTCAACCGCAGGCTCATGAACCCGCGTTCGAGGCTGAAGGTTTGGCCTGCCGCCACCTCGGCGGTTGAGCCCAACGCCCACGCTTCGTCGTTCAAGACGCAATCGATCTTGCGGATGATGCGACCGATCGCGTCGTTGGCGACGACAGCCGGTTCCGGCGGCGTCTCGATCTCTTCGCCTTGGTTGCCGGCGAGTTCGCCGTCCGGGTTGGAACGGGCGAGTTGAAGGCCTAGCCAGGCCAGCGCGAAGCACGCCGCCAGCGACGCCACGACCGCCAGCGCTCGCCGAGTGCCGTATCGCCGACGCGGTATTGGCGTTGTTAGTTCGGTCGGCAGCGGCTTGGCGTCCGAGTCCCGCAGCTCTTCGCTGAGCAGCACCCGTTGCCGGCACGCGGCGACGTAGGCGGCGCGCAGATCCACGTCGGCTGCCAGCAGCGACTCAAGCTGTCGCTGCTCAGCCTCGGTGGCGGCGCCGTCCAGCACCTTGTCGATCAGCGTTTCGGTGTCATCGCGGTTCATGGCGACGTGTCTCAGGAACGCGACCTTGCCATCTGCTCACTCATGGACGATCGCAGCTGCTTGTGGATCCGCGACAGTGCGACGTACGCGGTGTTGAGCTCTGCCCCGAGCTCAGCCGCTAGCGACTGCCCGCTCAACCCTTTGCTGTAACGAAGCTCCAGGATCTTCCGCCCCCGGTCTGTTAGCCGCCTCAGGCACGTCCGCAATGCCTCGCTTACCTCCGACTCCGAGCTGCTCTCTTTCGCAAGCTCGGATTTCCATGTCTCGTCCAGCACATCGAGCACTTGCTCACTGAACACGAACGCCGAAGTACGCCGCTTGCGAAGGGCGGTCAACGCCTCAAGCCGGGCGACCCTGAGCACCCAACGCAGCAGGTCTCCTTGGCTTTCGCCCTCGAACGACTCGTGCACCTTATCCTTCTTGCGGAGAACGACCACCGCCACGTTCTGGTAGATATCTTCGGCTAATTCGCGATCCAGGACGATGCTCTGCGTGTACGCGAGAATCGATCGTCGCTCGGATATCAGCAGCCGTACCAGTTGGTCGTCGTCGCTCACGGTTGCTCTCGACTGTACTCGTCTGCCCTGCCGCCGCGTGTAGGCGGCCGTCGTCGTCAGGTCTGCCGTGCTTGGTGGCGGCGCGGCACAAGCGCCACCCGCGTGACACTGCCCTACGTCGGCGCCGACAGCCTTTTGTACAGCGGTCACAATTTATCGGCGTTTTTTGACGACCTGCCCGACGAATCGAAGCGGCCGACACGCCGAGTTTGCCGGTGGCGGGGATTTTTCTGTACAGCGAGTCGGTCTGTCGAGCGGTAGATAGCTAACCCCGGCAGCGGTAAGCCGACGGCTGCGGCTGTGGGCCGAGCCGCGCAAGCGGGGCCCTGCGAGTTCTCCTGGCCTCTCGACGAGTCAACTACCACGTGTTCACGCCCTTCGGCCACCACCGAACCCGGCTTCCCCGAGCCACCGCCCTCGCCCTGTCGTTGGTTCTCGCGGCTGGGGCTTGCGGCCAAACTCTCACCACTCGTGTCTTCTACGACGACACAACGGGGCCAAACGCCGGCGGCAACTTCGAAGGTCCGCAGTTCACCTACTTTAGTTCGGCGACCGATCCGGCGACCGGGGTCGCCTTCGATTTTGAGGTCACCCTCACGGCCGCGGGTGGGTTGCTGCGGACTAACGGCGGCACGACGGACCGCGAGTTTGGCGTCAACACCAACAACGCAGCAATCGACACCGTTGGCGAGTCGATCACCGCCGCGTTGACCAGCCTCTCGGTAAGCGATTTCGCCGGCAACGACCCGGCCGATGTCTCGGTTGGCTTCGAGGGCTTTACCGACGTGATCGCCTACTTCGTCGCGAACGACGGCGATTCGGGCGCCTTTACCGACGGCACGAACACGCTCTTCGAATGGAACGGCTCGCTCGACCCGTCGCAGGCGGGTGGCTCGCCAGACGCCAGCGGTGCCCCGTTTGAATTCGGCGTCGTGGGCGAGGCGGCGGCCACGTCCAACAACGCTCGCATCGATTTCTCGAGCGTGCTGCCGACGACGCTCGTCGCAGAGTCTACGCAGTTCTCCGGGAGCGGTGTGCCGAGCGACCCCAACCGATGGCGGGTTGACGACTTCGGGCTGCAGTTCCGTGTCGACGTCCAAGAGCGTGACCGGCTAACCCTGCTGATCACGCCCAGTCAGATGCAGATACTCGGTGGTTCGCCGGAGAATGGCGCCGACCTGGCGATCGACTACGTCGAGCTGCGAAGCGAGAGCGGCTCGCTCTCCACGGCCAGCTACACGGGCGTGGGCGGCGACCCCGGCTACCCGGCAGGGAGCGGCGTCGGCGACGGGTGGGAGTTTGGTTCGAACAACTCCGCGAACCAGTTGATTGAGTCTTACCTGCTTGGGGCTTCGACGGTTGGCATCGGAGACGTCGTGGCGCTTGGTGATGGCTTCGAGGAAGGCGGTTTGCAGGACATCGAGTTCGCTTATCGCGTGGCAGGCCAGTCGCAACCCGCCGAGGGCCTTGTTCGCTACGTCTTGCCCGGCGACTTCAACAGTGATGGAACGGTCGACGCAGCCGACTTCCCAATCTGGCGTGACAACCTGGGGGGGGATGCCGCGGTGTTGAGCGGCAACGGCGATGGTTCAGGCGTTGTCGACATTGGTGACTACCTGGCGTGGCGAGACCACTTCGGCCTGTCGTGGGGCGGCGCGGCCGCGGCCTCGGCTCCCGAGCCGAGCGCCTTGAGCGCGGTCTCCCTGCCCGCCGTGGTGGCGTTTGCCGCTTGCTTGCGGAGGGCGCGGGCCGCCGAGGGGCAGGATCTCGTAACGGGCGGACTGCAGAGTCTGGCAGCCAGAGGCGGGAAGCAGGAGGAGCGTGAGTGATGCGACGAAGCTACGCAACAACGACGATCGCGGCCGCGGTGATGTGCTTGGGGCTGACGGCGGGCCAGGTCGTAGGGCAGAAGCCGAACATCGTGTTCATCTTCGCCGATGACCTCGGCTGGTCGGACACGAGCAACGCGATTACCAACCAGGGCAATCCGAGCGACTTCTACGAGACCCCAACGGTCGAGCGGCTGGCGGCGGAGGGGATGGCGTTCACCAACGCCTACACCAATGGCGCCAACTGCGCCCCAACGCGGGCGGCTCTCTTGACGGGCCAGTACGCCGCGCGGCCCACGAACAACGTCTTTGCCGTGGACAACCTCAACCGCGGCGGCGATGGGACGCTCCTCGTTGGGCCAGACCAGGGGCTGCCAAGCGGTGTCGATGGCATCCCGAACGACTCGTTCACGTACGCCGAGATGCTGCAGCAGGCGAGCTATCGCACCGGCCACTTCGGCAAGTTCCACGTGGTCGACGCGGGCACGGCGGCTTCGGATGTCGTCAACTTCCACGGCTTCCACGAGAACTACGGCGGCAACACCCGGGGAACCCCCGGCAACTACTTCGCCAGTTCCGGCGCCTTTGGCAGCAGCATCAGCCCCTCGCTCGACGCCTACGCCGCCGACTACACGCAGGCGTACGTCGACGAGAACATCAAGCCCTTCGCCACGCCCGACACCTCGCAGGCCGCCATCGACGCGCTCGTTGGTACGCGGAAGCACGTCTCCGACGCGATGGCGGACGCGGCCATCGATTTCATGAACCGCGAGAAGGAGACCAGCGACCCCTTCTTGGTGCAGTTCAACGCCTACGCCGTCCACACCCCCATCGGCAACAGTCAGGCACGCGGCGACCTGCTCGCCAAGTACCAGGCAAAGCTCGCTGGCAACCCCGGCGTGCAGGACGACAACGCGGCTTTCGGGGCGATTCTCGAAGGGCTCGATCAAAACATCGCGCGGTTGATGGACTACCTGGAGACAACGCCCGACCCGAACAACGCTGGGCAAGTGCTGGCGGAGAACACGCTGGTGCTGTTCTACTCCGACAATGGCGGCCAGCTTTCGCAGTCCAACAACGGGCCCCTGCGTGGCGAGAAGGGTGAGCTGCAGGAGGGCGGCATCCGGGTGCCGTTGATCGCCTGGAGCGGCGACGGCGGCTTGGTGGATGGCGGCACCGTCAACCATACGCCCGTCGCGGGATTCGATTTCTACAAGACGTTCGCCACGCTGTCGCAGGCGGGAGAGCCGGCGGGGGTGACGCTCGACGGCGAAGACCTGACGCCGATCCTGGCCGACAGCACCGCCGACCTGGGCCGCGACGCCCTGTACTGGCACTTCCCGGGCTACCTGACCGGCAGCGGCCGCAATCAACGGCCGCAGACCGTTGTTCGCTCGGGGGATTGGAAGGCGGTCTACAACTACGAGGACCAGAGCTACGAACTCTACAACCTCGCCACGGACATCGGCGAAACCACCAACGTGGCCGGCGAGCCCGCCAACGGCGACGTGCTTGCCGATCTCGCATTGCGGATGATGCTGTGGCTGCGCTCGACCGACGCGCCGCTCGCAACGCTCCGGAGTGGCACAATGAGTGTCACCGTCGACGGCGGGTTCTACGCCGACAACCAAGTCCAGACCGAAGGCGGAACCCTGAGCATCGGCGCCGGGCAGGAAGTGCCCTTCGTCCTCGGCGACCTGACGAGCCTCGCCGACCTCGACCGCGACGGCGCCGTCGACGCGGCGGATTGGCAAGCCTTTCGGGCCGGTCAGGGTGGCGACTTCGACGGCCTCGACCTGCTAGAAGGCTTCGCGCGCGGGGACCTGGACGGCGACCAAGACAACGACGTGCTCGACTTCATCCTGTTCAAAGAGTCGTTTGAGCTCGCCAACGGCGCCGGCTCGTTTTCGAGCCTGCTCGGCGTTCCCGAACCCTCCACGGCTACGGCTGTTGGCGCCGCCGCGGCGGTGTTGCTCTCCACGCGTGCCCGCCGATCGCCTTCGGCGGGGCAGTGATCGTTTTACGGATGACAACGCGGTGAATTGCTCCTTGCCGTCACGTATTGCCCGTCGAAGGCCGGCCTCCCGTTGGTCGGCCTGGGTGCATTAGCGCCGCAGGGTCGATTGTGGCGTCAGGGAGTGTCGCGGGATTGTGCCCAAAAAATCACAGCTTCCATCGGAATCCCTGTAAAGACGACCGCGCCGGCCGACGCAGTATTGTCGAGGCTAAGCCGGAATCGGAGCGCAGGCGGGACGACCGTTCGTCGTGCTAATTAGTCCCGCGATCCTCTCGGCACTCCTCCAATCACTCATCCAGAAGCCCTTCATGCAGCCCAGAGGCCGCAACGAGTGGGGACGCGGCCGCGGCCGGCACGTCCCTAACAGAGACGCATGCGGGTTTGGCGTCGCCCCGTCGAATCCAGCCGAGAAGCACATCGAGGAATTGCAATGACGAGTAGTTGGCGGACGGCTCGGGTTCGGCGGTTGGCTATCGCAAGTCGATACGCTTGGGTGTCAGCGCTTGGACCCGCCTTGTGTCTCGTGGCGCCGATGGCGAACGCTCAGGTCCTGATCGACTACGACGACGGGATCGCCAATGGAGTGCACGACGCGTCGATCAACAACGGCGGCTTTGAAGACGTCCTCGTCACGGCGGGCGCCGCCGGCGATCGCTTGGACTTCGCAGAGACGCCCTCCTGGACGAACGTGGCGCCCGGCGGCGATCAGACGCTGGACTTCGTTCGGACGAACTTAGAAGCCACCAGCGACCAGAACGCCGTGATCGCCGACGCGGCGTTCCGGCCCGCGGGCGTCGACGTGGGTCACACGCTCAGCCTGGGCGACGCCTTTGACTTCAGCTACGTCTGGCGGGACGCGTCGCTGTGGAACGCCGCCGACCGCGTGGCATTCACGTTCTTCACAACCACCGACGACACCCTTACGGGGGACGTGCTGAACGCGTACCCCGTGCTGTCCGGTGTCTCGACAACGGTCGGCGCCTATCAGCCGGCGGACGGCTCGTTCCTGAGCACCAACCCGGCCGACGCCGGCAAGAGCTTGTTCGTTTCCATCGGCGGCGTTGATGGCGGCGGCGGAGCCAACGGCTTCGCCCGCATCGATGACGTCTCCTTGGAAGTCGTGGCGCCGCCCGTTGGCGTTGCCTACTGGACCGGCGGTCCGGCGGGCAGTTGGAACACCGGCGCCAACTGGAGCACGAGCCCGGCCGTGCCGAACTCTTCCGCAGCGGATGTGCTCTTCGCCTTCGCCGCGGAGCCTACCGCGGTGAACGTTGCGTCGAGCGTCACGGTCAACTCCTTGCAGTTCGCCGGCGATACGCCGTTCACGCTGACCGCCAGTGCGGGCAGGACTGTCACGCTTGCCGATTCGTTCGGCGGCGCCGGCGACGCGCAGATTGACGCCGCCGGCGGGCTGCACGACGTGGCGGCGTCGCTCGCGGGAGCGACGGGTTTCGAGAAGACCGGGCTTGGCAGTGTGAGGCTTTCAGGCAGCAGCCCGGGCTTCTCGGGGGCGGTCGCTATCTCAGAGGGAGACCTCTTCGTCAGCAACACCAACGGCCTCGGCGCCGCTTCGGTCTCCATTGCCAACGGGTCATTCCTGTACCTCGAGGCGGGCTACACGGGCTCCTTCGCCAACAGCGTCTCTGGCGACGGGGAGCTGCGTCTGGGTGAGAACGCTACGACGGAGGTCATCACGATCGATGGCAACCTCTCCGCCTTGAACGGTCCGATCTCCGTCCGCGGCGGTGTCTCGGTCTTCAACAGCGGCAACGACTTCGGGACCCCCGGCGACGGCAATCGCCAGCGGACCTACGTGAACCTGCCGACCGGGCAGCTTCAGTTCTCAAACGCCGGCACGGTGGCCGAGAGCTTCAGCATTGGAAGCCGCGCGGGCGTTGACGAGGCGCACCTGTCGGCGGTCTCCGGCGTGACCACGGTGACGGGGGATGTGGAAGGCATCAACGGCGGCGCCAACCACATCATCTCGGCGGCCGCCGGGGCGACGGTCACCTTCAACAACACGGACGCCGACCCGTCGACGCTGACCAGTGGCAACGACGGCACATTTGTGTTTCAAGGCGAAGGCAACATCGTCATCGGCGATGCCGGCGGCAGTGGCGTCGCTACCGGCCAACTCATTGGCCCCGCGAGCGTGATCAAGCAGGGCGCCGGCACGCTGACGATTGCAACGCGAGGCGACAACTCCCAGTCGTGGTCCGGGACCACCGTGGTGGAGGCCGGAACGCTGGAAGTGCTCGCCGGCGCGGGGAGCAGCGGCGAACTGGCGAGCCCGTCAATCCAGGTCCGCAGCGGCGCGGTGCTGGACGTGGAGAGCTTCGCTGTCTACTCACTCCAGATCGATCAGGCGTTTGGCGGCGGTGGCCAAGTCAGGGCGACGAGCCTTGCCTTGTTCGACGACAGTGTCGTCACCCCCGGCGATTCGGTCGGGACGCTTACGATCGATGGCAACGCCACGATTAACAGCTTCAGCTCCGCCACGCAGGGCGCCTTCGTCTTCGAACTCGGGGACACGGCCGCGACGGTGGGCGGCGGCGAGAACGACCTGATTGCCGTCACCGGTTCGGTCGAGGTGAACCTCGGCGGAGGCGCCGGCACAATGCCGCTCAGCATCGTGCCCGTCGAGGGCATTCTGCAGTCGGGCAGCTACACGCTCTTTACGGCCGGCTCAGTCAGTGGATCGGCAGCGGGACTGTTCAGCAGCCCGGCGATTACGGACGCCGACGGCAACGCCCTCAACACCCGCCAGACGGTGTCGGTAAGCAACACCGCGACAACGATCGTCGCGACCGTAGCCGGCTCGCAGGAAGCGCGCACTTGGCGGGGCGATGGCGCCACGCCGGGCGACGGGGTGTGGGACGTCGCCTCGTCCACGCACTGGAACGAGGGTGATCAGCAGTACCGCGAGTTGGACGACGTGACGTTCGGCGCCGTCGCCGGTGGAGATGGCACGAACGAGGTGACCATCACCGGCCCAACCGAAAGCGCCGCTGTCACACCAGGGTCCGTCGCAATCGCCGGCGGAGACGACTACGTGTTCACCGGCGACGGCATTCAAGGCGCCGCCGGCATTGTCAAGACCGGCGCCGGGACCGCCACGCTCGCCAACAGCGGCAACCGCTTCACGGGTGGTATCGATATCCAGCAGGGAACGCTCACGCTCGATGGATCCAACACGTCCTTCACCGGCGCCGTGAACATCGCCAACGGCGCAACGCTCAACATCGGCGGCCTCGGCGGCGACAACGGCGCCAACGCCTTCACCAACGCCACCGTCGGCGGCGTCACGATCGCCACCAACGCCACGGGCGTGATCAACGTCCTCAGCGACGAGACCATCTACAGCGTCACCGGCGGCGGCGCCATTAACGCCGTCGAAGCAACGACCGCCCTGCAAGACAACGCCGATTTCACAGGCCAGATCAACGTTTCGAGCGGCGCGACCGTCGAGGTGTTCAACGCGTCGGGCCTTGGCGACACGTCGAGCGGCACGGTGATCGCTGACGGTGGCCGGCTGTTTGTGGATGCGACCGCCGCTGAAGACATCAACACCACCGAGGCGATCACGGTTGGCGGGCTCGGCGGCGACAACGCGCCCGACGGCCCTGGAGCAATCCAGGTCGGTGGCGTCTCGGAGCACACCTTCGCGGGGCCGATCACCCTGACCAGCGAGACCGAGTTCCGCACCGGCGCCAACACGGCCGTGATGAACGTCACCGGCTCCGTCAACGGCTCGGCCGCCAACGCCGGTCTGCGGCTCAGTTCGGTCGGCGCCATCAACGTCTCGGCTCCGGTCAGCCTGGGTTCGGGATCGGTCACCAAGTCGTCGTCGGGTACGGCGACGCTGAGCGGCACGGTCGCCTACTCCGGAGACACCGTGGTCTCCGGTGGCACGCTCGCCCTTACGGGCAGCGCGTCGCTGGGCGCGTCGCGTAGCATAAGTGTTGGATCGGGTGGCACGCTCGACGCAACCGGCATCGGCGGGCTGACCGTTGCCGACACCACGATTGAGGTGGGAATTGGCGGAGCTGTGCGGGGCGATGTCGATGCGTCGTCCGGCTCGTCGGTCACCGGCGGCGGGGCGTTCGCAGACAACCTCTCCATCGCAGCATCGACCGTCACGCTGGGCGTTAACCCTCCGCCCAACAGCACGGTGAACGAGAACCTCTTCTACGACGGCGGCCAGGTCGCCTCGGCGCCCAGCTTCGACTACACCGCGTCGATCACCGATCAAACAACCGGGGTCTCGTTCGACGTGGTCGTCACGATCACGCCCAGCGCCGGCGGCGAACTCCGCACCAACGGCGGGACCGGCGACCGGGAGTGGGGCGTTCGAACCGCCGGCGACAACGCCGCGATCAGCACCACCGGCGAGAGCATCACCGCGTCGCTGACAAGCCTGACGGTCACCGACTTCGGCGGCTTCGCCGAGGAGGACGTTCAGGTGAACTTCGACGGCTTCACCGACGCAGTCCTCTACTTCGTTGGCAACGGCTCGGACGCCGGCAAGCTGACCGACGGCGTAACGGACCTCTGGGCGTTCCAGGGAACGCTCGATCCGACGGAGAACGGCGGCACGCCAGACATCACGTTGGGCGATCTGCCTCTTGAGTTTGGTGTTGCGGGCGAGGGCGCCGGCCCGGGTGGGAACGCACGGATCGATCTATCGAGTCTTCTCCCGACGACCCTGGTCGCCGAGGCAGTGGACCACACCAACCCGCCGCCGCCAGTTGGCAGCGCCGGCGAGGACAACAACCGCTTCCGAATCGACGACTACGGCGTGCAGTTCACGATCGACGTGACCTCGCCGAGCGCCGAGACGCTTACCGTTGAGGGCGACTACACGCAGGACGCAGGGTCGGTCCTGGCGGTCGAGATCGCTTCGGAGACGGTCGCGGGGCTGCTCAGCGTTGACGGCGTCGCCGACCTTGCCGGGCTTGTCGCGCCGTCCTTCCCGGAGGGCTTCCTACCGGCAACCAACGACTCGTGGACCATCGTCACCGCCGGGGCGAGCCTGGACACGACCGGCCTTTCGACCCTGGATGGCTTCAGCCTCTCCGCCGTTGGGAACGACCTCGTCCTGACTTTCGTCGGAAGCGCTTTGCTGCCCGGCGACTTCAACAACGACGGCATTGTCGACACCGCCGACTACACCGTTTGGCGCGACAGCCTTGGCAACCAGCCAGGCGCCCTCGGCGCGAACGATACGGTCGGCGGCGTGATCGGCATTGCTCAGTACGAGCTTTGGAAGACCAACTTCGGCGCCGCTCTGCCGGCGGCTTTGCGTGACTCGGCATCCGTCCCCGAGCCGACCGCCGCGTGGCTGGTCGCCAGTGTCGGCGCCGGTCTCGCAGCCCATCGCCGGCGTCGCCCGTCTTGCCGCGACTGATTGCCACCGGTATCTGCTCCCGTTGATCTGTTCACCTTTGTAACTGCCAAACTGAGGAACCGCTCATGAGACGCATCAGCACCTGTGCCGCAACCGCGGCCATCGCCCTGGCGACGCTCGGCTACGCCGGCGCTGGGACCATCACTGAGAACTTCCGCTACGACGACACGAGCGGCCAGAACAACGGCCCGAACATCACCGTGCCCACGTTCACGTACACCCTGATCGACCGCACCGACCCAGACACGGGGGTGGTCTTTGACGTCTCGATGACGATCTCTCCGACCGGCGGAACCGGCAACCTGCGGACCAACGGCGGCACGTCCGACCGCGAATTTGGCGTGGAAGGCGGCAACGCCGCGATCGAGCCCGGCGAAGCCATCACGGCTGCTCCCCCGGTGATCACCATCACCGACTTCGCGGGCAACGACCCGGCGGATGTTGACGTCTCCTTCGATGGCTACACCGAAGTGATCCTTTACTTCGTGGGTAACGGCGGCGACGCGGCCCGGTTGACCGATGGATCGACCGAGCTGTGGAGCTTCGAAGGCACCCTCGACCCCGCCGAGAACGGGGGCTCGCCCGTCACCTCGGACGACTCACTATTCACGTTCGGCGTCGCCGGCCAGCACGGCTCGCCGGGCGGCAACGCGCTGATCGACCTGTCGGGCTTCCTGCCGCAGACGCTGGTTCTGGAGGGACTCGCCCACTCCAACCCACCCAACACCGGCACCAACGACGATCTCAGCCGCCTCCGGGTCGATGACTTCCGTGCTCAGTTCACGGTGACGGTCATCCCCGAGCCCGCGGCGGGAGTGCTAGTCGGATTGGCGCTGAGCGCCATGAGCGTTGCTGGCACACGCCAGCGCTGATCCGACGCCCCGGCGACGCCGCCCGCGAACTTGCCGAGCCTCGTGGGCGGCGCCCGCCGTCGGAATGGATGTTGCGTGGCTTCCATCGTATTGCTGGCCGCGATCGGGGTGCTGCTAGCTACTGGGGCAACTCGCAGCCCGCGGAGACACGCCGCAAGCGACGAGCCGCCGACCGCATACGCCTTTTCCTGGGTGTCACGTACAGAATCCGGCTGCCGAGGACGTAGGTGTCTAGCCGTGCAGAGTCGCGGCCCGAGCGTCGGCAATACCGGCGCGGCGTGAGCGAGGCTTTTCCCTTCAGGAGGAAACGAGTGATACGCCATTCGGAAAGCAGCCAGCAGGGCGCCAAGAGTCGGCGAGGTTTTACCCTCGTTGAACTGCTCGTGGTGATCGCGATCATCGGCATCCTGATCGCCCTGCTGCTGCCGGCCGTGCAGGCCGCGCGCGAGGCCGCTCGAAGGAGCAGCTGCTTGAACAATCTCAAGCAGCTTGGCTTGGCGTTGCAACTCCATCACGACACAGCACAGCACATCCCAGTTGAGCCGAACGCCAACTCGGCGAGCAACTTGCCTGTCATGCTGCAGCTCCTTCCCTTTATGGAAGGCTCAGCTTTGCGGGACCAGTACGACCCCTCGATACGACCCGGGCAGCAGGCCGCGCTGTTCCGCACCCAAGAGCCGATGATGATCTGCCCGAGTGACGAACCCCGCCAGATGCTCACACTGAACGGGGCCGGTCAGAACGGCGACTGGAAGGGCAGCTACGGCACGAACTTCGGCGTCGGCAATTATGAGCAGGTACGCAACAACGCGATGCGACGTGGCCCGTGGTGGTCCGGCGCCGAGATCAGCTACCGCCGAATCACTGACGGGCTCAGCAACACGATCGTTCTGCTCGAGATGCTGCAGATCCCCTCGGAAGGCGACGTCCCCGATCGCCGCGCCCGAATCTGGGTGCATAACGCGGCTGCCTATCAGCTCTCGATGCTGGAGCCGCCGAACAGCACACAAGCCGATCGAACGGTTTGCGATGTCGATAACGACCGGCTTGGCGCCCCGTGCGTTCGCGTAACAGGCAACTACGCCAACGGTCATTGGTCGAACGCGACGCAGGTGTTGTTCTCCCGCAGCCGGCATCCCGGCGGCGTGCAGGTGGCGTTCTGCGACGGGTCGTCGACCTTTGTTGCCGACGAGGTCGACCTTGAGACCTGGTGGGCGAACAGCACCATGGCCAACGCCGACCCGCCAACCAACTTCATGGACGCATCGACCCCGCCGGTCGACCCACAGCGGTGAGGCTGTCTACTAGGATCGACCTCACCCGTTCTCGGCGATTAACCTAGCGTGATGCGTGGTGAGCCCACCCGGCGCCTCGGTCTGGCTGCCGAAACGTCGGCGTCGACCGGCGTGTGTGGGCTTGTTCGAGGGGCCCGATGTCGCCCAAACAGAAACGGGTGCTATGACGATTGCTTCTGCACGATCGATTGCTCTCGCCGCGGCGGTCGCCGCGACGTTTATTGGGGTGGCGGTGGCCGACAAGCCCAACATCGTCCTGATCATGGTCGATGACCTGGGCTACCACGAGCTCGGCATTACCGGTCAGCTTGACCGCGCGGCCGCGGGCGAGCGGGCCATCGAGACGCCCAATCTGGATCGCCTTGGCCAGCAGGGGATGACGCTCTCCAACTTCTACGCCACGCCCATCTGCTCGTCGACACGCGGCGCCCTGATGACCGGTTTTCACAACGGTCACTCGTCGATCGATCGCAATGGCGGGAGCAACGGCGGCAACGCGTTGCGGGCGGTCGACGTGACCATGCCACAGGTGCTCAAGGACGCCGGCTACACAACTGGCGCCTTTGGAAAGTGGGGCATCAACGGCTACGACCACAAGATCACCGGCGGCGGCGCTGGGAACCTTGCGACCGCCGCCGTGACCCACCCCGACGCAACGCCCGTTGCGAAGAGCTTCGACGAATTCTACGGCTACCTCAACCACGTCCACGCCCACAACTACTACGTCGACTTCCTCTGGGAGCACGACCGTGACGGCTCGGGCGACCCCGGCGGGGTGCAGCTCTCGCCAACAAGCCGCAGCGACTACTCGCACGACCTCATCGCCGACCGCTCCTTGCAGTTCATCGCCGACCACGCCGACCCGGCGGGACGCAACCCGTTCTTCCTCTACCTGCCGTATACGATCCCGCACAGCAAGTTCGACCCTCCCAACGACGCCATCCTGCAGGACTTCTTGGGCCGGGGTTACACCACGCGCGAGGCGAACTACGCCGCGATGATCAAGCGGATGGACGCCAGCGTGGGCGACGTGGTGGAACGGCTCCAAGACCCCAACGGCGACGGCGACACGGGCGACAGTGTGTACGACGAGACGCTGATCGTCTTCCTGTCGGATAACGGCGGCACGAACGAGAACTCACTGTTCAACGGCGGCGGCGACCTGCGTGGGCAGAAGGGGTCGGTTCACGAGGGCGGCACCAAGTCACCGTTCATCGCTCATTGGAACGGCGTCATCGCCCCGGGCCAAACGAACGACGCGACGATCGCCGGCCTTGAGGACCTGCTCGCGACGTTCGCGGATGTCGCAGAGGCCGACGCTCCGGTTGGGCTCGACAGCAAGTCGATCGCCCCCGTCTTGACCGGCGACCAAGTCCGCGGTGGTCGCCACTTCTTGATTCACGAAGCCCGCGTGAACAACGACTGGTCGATCCGCATGGGCGAGTGGAAGCTATCCAAAGCGGGCAGCAACCAGTTACGGCTCTTCAACCTCGATAGCGATCCGAGCGAGTCAACCGATCTGCTGGCCAACCCCAGCTCCGCCCAGCAGGACATCGCAAACCGTTTGCTAGAGATCGCGTTGGCAGAGGGTGTGGAGTCCGACGCCGGGAGCGGCCCGACGCAGACAACGCACATCGTTCAGTACAAGCAGTGGGCGCCGATTGCGGGCTCGACTGAGTGGACCTCGCCGGCGAACTGGGCGGGCGGCACCGAACTGAACACCCGGGGCACGCCCGCCAACAACTTCGCGACGGCGCCCGCCAGCAATTGGATCCCGACCGTCACCAACGCACCGGGCAGCGACGCGGCGATTAGGGTCTCGAGCGACTCCGAAGTGCTCGCGTTTGAGGCGACCGGCTCGGGCGGCTCGACACGCATCGAGGTGCCCGCCGGCGTAACGCTGACGGCTCGCAACGGCGCCAGAATCGACGCCGGCGCCGTTCTCGAGCTGAGCGGCGGCGCGATCGCGACGTTCCGCGAGCTCGAGATCCGCGCGGGTGGAACTCTCGAAGGCAACGGCATCGTCGAGAACCTGCACTCGTTGCCGGGAGAAGTGATCAACGATGGTGTCGTGAGCATCAATCCGTCGCCCGGTCAGATCGCCAACGTCAGCGTGGTCAAGAACGGCGGCTTTGAGGAGGGCACGCAGGCGGACGGCGACGCCGACTGGACCTTCGAGGAGATCGCTGACTGGATCACCAGTGACAACGCCGCATTGGACGCCGCGAAGCCCAACAACGCATTCTCCGGCGGGTACCGCGGACTCGTCGCCGCGCGCAGTGATTCGCTGCACGACGCCGCGCAGAACACCGGCCACATCCTATCGGCCGACGACGCCTTCACGCTCTCGTTCAACCACCGTGGCTTCAGCGGCTGGGACGACGGCGTTGACCAGGTGGTGGCCGAGGTCTACTACTTGGACGACTCGCAGCAGCCGCAGCCGTTGGGCGGCGGATCGGTCAGCTCCGAGACCGGCGTTTGGCAGACCGCCTCAATCACCCTGCCGCCGGTCACCGACGCTGCCGCCTTCGGGCGTGAGGTATGGGTCCGGTTCAATGCCGTTAGCGGCAACGAGATCAGCGGCGCCGAGTTCGCGTCGCTCGATGACGTGGCGTTGACGCTGGAGCGAGAGACGGCAGCATCGCCGGCGGTTCTGCAGATCGACGGCGACTATCAACAAACCTCCGACGGCCGGCTTGTGGTCGATCTGTATGGCAATGGTGGTGTCGCGGGCGCGGACTTCGATCGGCTCGAGGTATCGGGCGTGGCGGCCCTCGGCGGGACCTTGGAAGTGCGTTTCGCGGCGGGCTTCGCGCCCTCGCCGGGAGACGTGTTTTCGATCCTCGAGGCGGGCGCCGTTGACGGGGTGTTCGACCAGCTAGACACCGTGGAGCTCGCCGGGGGCTTGGCTTTAACGGCCCAGTATTCGCCGACACGCGTCAGCCTTGTGGTGGGAGGCGTGCTCGGTGACTACAACCACGATGGCACGGTTGACGCTGCCGACTTCACGGTGTGGCGGGACACGCTTGGATCAACCGAGCTGCTGTCCGCCGATGGCAACCGCGATGGACGCGTCGACCTCGGCGACTATCTGCTTTGGCGGAGCCAATTGGGCGAAACCGCCTCGCCGCTCCACGCGTCGACCGGCGTGCCCGAGCCAAGCGGCGGCCTGATTGCGGTGGCGTGCCTTGGGAGTCTTCAGACGGCAAGGGGCGGTCGCTCAGCGGCCGGCGGTCAGCGCTGATCGCACGGCGCTCACGCTCCGTAGCATCGCAGCCCAACTCTCCTATGGCCGGGTTGCCACTTGCGGCCGAGGGCAGGTTCTAGCGAGCGGCTCGGAGCCGCTCGTCGAGCGGATCTCGGTGACATCGTCCTGGTGGAGAAGACTCTTACTCGGTAGAAGCTCCGGCAGCTTCGGAGAGCGTGAAACGGCCGAGGGTGGTCGTGTCGTCGCGGAGAAGAACTCATCGAGGAACGTGATCGTCAGATCGAACTCCAATCCGAACGTGTCGTCGTCCAACCGGCCGTTGAGCACGTTCGTGCGTCTGTGGTCGATGAGACTCTCATCGCCGTTGCAGTTGCCGAGTGAATCTCACGGAACAACCCAGGACCAGAAGCCGCGACTCGCGACGGACCTCAGGCTGGCAGCCAACGTCGATTCCTAGCGTTGACTCCCGCCAACCCAATCAGTGCGGCGAAGCTCGCCAAACCGAGGGTTGTCGGCTCAGGCACGACGAACCCCGGCAAGTAGAGTCGGGCGCCGGGTGTTTGCACCGCGATCGTCCCGGTGAGCGTGGCGCCGCTGTCGAGCCAAGAGAAACTGTCGTCTTGGGCGCTCACCGATCCGTCGCCAACGAGACCGATGCCGTAGGTGCTGCCAGGGGTGAGCTGCGTGTTGATCGTGTAGAAGAATGAAGCCAAGCTGGGTGAGTCGGGTTCGGTGCCGCTAGGACCCGTAAAGAAGCTGTCCGACACGTCTTGCTCGTTGTTCTCTCCGACCGAAAAACTGGCGAACGCACCAGTTGCGTCGATGAAATAGAAGCCGGAAACGGTGTCCATGATCCAAGGGTTTTGCGGATCAGAGATGTCGAGCAGCGCGAGGCCAAGGAACTCGCTGAGGCTGCCGCCCTCCGAGTAGTCGAAGGTGCTGAAGAGGTCGATCGTCAACGATGCGTCCACCGGGCCTTCGCCTCCGGAGGCTACCTGAAACGGTGCGAAACCCTTGCCCTGGGCGAAGACACTCGAAAAGCCGCCGGGTCCTTGGTTGGTTGATAGTCGCTTCCGCTGCGAGATGGTCACCTCGCTGAAGCCCTCAGAGAAGTTCCCCTCCCCCTGAATGCTCTGACTGATCTCGCCCTGTTCCAACGTCGTTGGCAGCCCGACGCCGCCCGGGAAGAGGTCATCGAGCGTCTGGCCCCCGGTCGGCAGGTCGGCGCCTTCGGCGAAATCGGGGATGCCGGCAACCTGCTCGGGCGTTGCGACAAACCCCTCCGAGCCTGTGGTTGCGGTCGGGCTGAACGAGTCGCTGTACGACAGTTCGGTCGCGAACCCGAAACTATGCCCCAAGAAGTTCGGGTTATCGATTTCGAAGATGGAGCAGTCGATCGGCTGCTCCGGGAACGAGGCGTTAGCTTGGCTCACTGTCATCGAGACTGCGCAAAGCAGCGCGGCGACGCGGTGGATTCTCATGGTGATTCTCTTGAGTGGTTGGTTTCTTGAGGCAGGGACCGGGGGCGTGACGCCGCGGCGGCAGCGACTTTGCTGAGAGTAGACCCCCGCGCAAGAAACCGCCTGGGGCGCCGCCCTGAAGGAGCTTGGGGTGTTGCCCCGAGCACAAATGTTCACCGGTCGTTTGGCGGCGGCGGTGGCTTAGACGGCGCCGCCCGGCAGCAAACCCGCCTCGATTGCCACCCGCACCAGCTCGGCCGCACTGCGTGTTCCGAGCTTGTGCATTAGCTTGGCGCGATGGGATTCAATCGTCTTAACGCTCAGCCCGAGCGACCCGGCGATACGGCGGTTCGTGTCGCCGCGGGCGATGGCTTCGAGCACCTGCTGCTCCCGTGGCGTGAGCGTAGGCGTTGGCTTCAACTCATGTCCGACGAGGAGCGACGAGACGCCCGGACTGAAGTACCGCCGGCCGGCGCTCGCTTCGGCGACGGCCCTCACGAGGTCGTCAAACACCTCGTCCTTCAAGACGTAGCCAAGAACGCCCGCTCCTGCAGCAGCGACCGCCTGCGCAGGATCGCGGCTGCTGGTTAAGACGACTGCTTTCGCGTTGGGGTCGGTGTCTCGCCAAGCACAAAAAAGGTCGAGTCCCGAACGCCCGGGCAGACTGAGGTCGATGACCGCGACATCGGGCTTGGCGTTGATCAGAAGATCGAGGGCGGCGATGCCGTCAGCCGCTTCGGCAACGACCTCAACGCCGTCGTTGTCACCGAATAGTGAAACGAGACCCTGGCGTAGGACCGCGTGGTCTTCGATCAGCATCACACGGGTACGCGAGCTGTCAGAGGGCGTCTCGGTTGGCATGAGCGAGGTGGTATCACGAAGCGGCGGGCAGGTCTACCTCGACGACAACCCCAGAGGGATCACGTCGCATGATGCGGCTCCGGCCGCCGAGCAGTTCGGCACGGTCTCGGATGTTGTTCAGCCCGTGCCCAGCGGCCGGTGTTGCTTCGGGTTCGAAGCCGCGGCCGTCGTCTTCGACCCGCAGTCCCCATCCACCGGGCAGCGCCCGAAGCGTCACCCAAGCATTCGACGCCTCGCCGTGCCGCACCGCGTTGGTGAGCGCCTCCTGCACGATGCGGTAGACGTGCGGCTTCATGCCGTCCGGAAGGTCGCGGCTGTCGGGAGTCTCCACCTCGGTCTTCAGGCCGACGCGGCTCGCCAGTTGCTCCGCGTACCAGCGGAGCGAGTCGCCGAGCGTGCGGTCGAACAGGAACTTCGGCTGCAAGTCGTGCGAGACATCACGCAGCTCGTCCGCCGCTTGGCCCAACCAGTTGGCGAGGGAATCCGCCAAGCCGGCAAGCTCGGGCGCCTGGTTGGAGGCCTTGCTGCTCAGCCGCCGGGCTTCGAGCCGCGTGGCGTGCAGCGCCTGCGCCACGCCGTCGTGCAGCTCGCGAGACAAGCGTTCTCGCTCCTGCTCTTGGGCAGAAAGAACGCGTGTTGACAATCGCGTCACCGACTTCTGCACGCTGTGGTACGACGAGACCGCCCCGAGCAGCATGCTGAAGCGGAACACCCACATCATGGACAGGGGCAAGAACCAACGCCACAGGCCGGCTGGCGAGAGTGATGGGGTATCGAGCGGGTACTGCGCAGCGAGCCAGATGACCATCGCCAAGCCGGTGGCGATCGGCAGAGCGCCCGCGTTGCGGCGAACGACGGCGATGCCGACGACCACGGTCATCAGCACCAGCACGGCCATCGAGCTCGCACGCGAAGCCATCGTTAAGAAAACGCCCAGCGAGGTCGTCGGACCCACAATCGACGCGGGCATTATCCATCGGATGGTGAGGACGCTGACGCAAGGGGCTGCGCAGAGCCAGCACCACAGGGGCAACGGCTGACGGAACAGCAGGACGACGTAAACCAGCAACGCGACGGTTGAAAGAACGCCCGCCGTTACGCCGAACACAAGGTTCGCAAGCGCGATCCACTCGCCATGCCCGTCATAGAGATTTGCGAGCGTCAGGTTGAGCGGCGAGCAGAAGAGCAAGACCTCTGAGACGAAAAGCGCCAGAACGTCCTTCTGCCGAACGAGGAGCCACAAGACCAGCGACGCCAACACAAACACCGCCGATATCCCAAGGTCGAGGCCGCGCACAACGCGGAAAAGCCGATCCTCCGGCTGCGCGTCGCGGAGCAGCTTCTCGTAGGAACCAATGACGACCGGGCCAACAACCTCAATCGCTTCGCCGACCGACCGCTGAACGCGGATCGCCAGCGTGTTCTTGTCACCGGCGCGGAGCAGTCCGTCCGGGACTGCGTAGACGCGGATTGTTGGGTCGAGAAGCGGCTTGCCCCAACCGATCTCACCGGTGTTCCCCAAGAGTTGGCCGTTGAGGTAGACCTCGTCGTTGCGGTAGATGATTCCTAGCCGGATTCCACGGCGATCGACCGGCGCCCCTTTCGGCAATTCAAATCGAAAGCGGCCCCACAATGCCTGGAACCCGCCTCGCTCACGCGGCGCCGGCCAAGTGCCCGGCAGCGTCGCCTCAAGCCAGTGTGTGTCGTCGAAGTGTTCCTCGGCGTACTCCGGTCGATCGTCAATGCTAACGCGAAGGGGACCCGCGAGCGTTACTTTCTCCGGCGCGGCGGCATAAGCCGCGCAAGCAAACGAGCCCGTGCCGGCGACGAAAGCGGCGGCATAGGCGCAGAACCAAGCGAGAGCTCGGGATTCGGAGGCGTTCAGAGACCACATGGCAGAAGGTTAATCCGCCCGACCCGAGCGTGCCACCACCTTGCGGCTGGGCTGCCCGGCTTCCTCTCAGCCAGCGTCGACTGATCCGCGAACAGGTGGGATCTTCGAATGCCGCTCGCGTGAATGGTTGTCGCGTGAGAGAAGGACTCGTTCTGAAAAGTGAACTGGCATTCCCCGGATGAGCGTCGCAGAAGAGGGGTTGCTGAGTTAGTCGCACGTCTGCGCGAGTCACTTGATGGCGTCGTGCCGTTCCGGCGTTTTGCCGTCTGCTAGTTGAAGTCGAGGACCGTTCGCCTCTTGCCCTTTTGGATCGTCACAACCCGGCTCCCATACTCAGAACTCAAGAACGGACTGTCGAAGACCTTTTGTGGCGAGTAGTTGACCGGGGCGCCGTTGATGGTTGGTTTGCGTTGGTAGCTCGTGTCAAGCGTGAGCACGTCTCCGTAGATCGTCTCGCAGACGAACAGCTTCCCAGCGAACTCGGCCTTGCAGCGCTTCACTTTGCTCTTGAACGCATCGAAACTCGCAACGTCACGGCGAGCCATGACTTCTAGGATGACCGGCGCGTACTCATCTTCGGGAGTCACAACTTGGCCGGGCCTTGTGCGGAACTTTCCGCCCTCGGGGCGAGTGCCCTCGAAGGAACGCTCCTCAAGGCGGTAACCTCCTCGGCCCACGCGGATCGCGGCGAAGGCGCCCGGCGCCTCGACATAGACCACACCGTCTTCGGACACGGGCTTGCTAAGGCCGCGATTCGCGATCCAGACCATCATCTCCGCCGCGCCTCGGTTGTACTTGAGCTTCTGGGTGACGAGGGCGCCCTTGCTCTGGACCGACCAGAACTGGTTGGACGCCACGCTGCCGTCCTTAGGGCGAGGCACGGGAACGATCCGCGGGTCGTGCTCGCCGGCGAAGGCCACCCCCTGCCACCGGCTTTGGGCGCTGATCATCACCCAATCCGAAAGCGGCCTCGCTGCGGTCATCGGGGCCCCCAGGATGAAGGCCGGATCGCAATAGCTGTACCGCAGGATGCCACCACCGTCGGTGCGCAGCCGGTTCGGCCTCTGGTTGGGCCGGTCCATGTGCGGTGTGGTCTCGCCTTGCGTCCCAAGGCCCTGCACCCGTTGGCGGATCTCGTAAGCTCCGCGCCCTTCCGTGTCCCGGGCGATGTCAGCAACCACCGTGGGAGGTCGGTAATCACTTAGCAGCGCGCCCACATCATGCCCGTTGAGCTGCGGCTGCTTGCCAATGCCGAAGTAGAGCCATGCGAGGACCGCGTTCCCGTGCGTGCGGCTCTGGATAAACGCGTTGTTTCCCTTAACTCGCGAGCCCCCACCCCCCCATGTGACCCAGGACTTGCTCCTCCGCCCAATAGGCGAAGTACAGATCAAGCATTAGAGCCCGTGATCAGAACGGATGTTGGCTGATTTTGGCGGCTGGTGACAATGGCGGCCTTTGGGACCCAGGGAGGGATTCGTGATGTCAGGTCGCCTTGTGCCGGATGGGTTGTGGGAAGAGATCGAGTCGCTGTTCCC
>JBCDJN010000054.1:0-32676 GCA_039414355.1 Planctomycetota bacterium
CGCCCATGGTCGCCGAGTTCGCCGAGCAGGGCTGGGTGAACATCCTCGGCGGCTGCTGCGGCACCACGCCCGACCACATCGCGGCGTTCGCCCACGCGGTGAAAGACCTCACTCCGCACAAGAACAGTGTGATCACGCCGACGCTCCGGCTCTCCGGCACGCAGCCGATGGAGCTACGGCCCGACGCCAACTTCCTGATGATCGGCGAGCGGACCAACGTGACCGGCAGCCGCAAGTTTGCCCGGCTGATCAAAGAGGAGAACTACGAGGAGGCGATCGAGATCGCCCGCGGGCAGGTCGAGGGCGGCGCTAACGTCATCGACGTCAACATGGACGAGGGTCTGCTCGACTCCGAGGCGGTGATGGTCAAGTACCTCCGCCTGATCGCCGGCGAGAGCGACATCGCCGCCGTGCCGGTGATGATCGATAGCAGCAAGTGGGACGTGATCGAAGCCGGCCTGCAGGTCGTACAAGGCAAGGCGATCGTCAACTCAATCAGCCTGAAGGACGGCGAGGAGGAGTTCCTCCGCCGCGCGGGGCTCTGCCGCAGCTACGGCGCCGCGGTGGTGGTGATGGCGTTCGACGAGGAGGGTCAGGCCGCCGACGAGGAGAACAAGGTCCGCATCTGCAAGCGGGCGTTCGATCTGCTCGTGAAGCCGGAGAGCGAAGGGGGCGCCGGCTTCCCCGCCGTGGACATCATCTTCGACCCGAACATCCTCACGGTCGCGACCGGCATCGAGGAGCACAACAACTACGCGGTCGACTTCATCAACGCCACCCGCCGCATCAAAAAAGAATGCCCCGGCGCCCGCGTGAGCGGCGGCGTCTCGAACATCAGCTTCAGCTTCCGCGGCAACGACGTCGTCCGTGAGGCGATGCACTCGGCGTTCCTGTACCACGCCATCAAGAATGGAATGGACATGGGCATCGTCAACGCCGGCCAGTTGGTGGTGTACGACGAGATCGAGCCGCAACTCAAAGAGCTCGTCGAGGACGTTCTTCTGAACCGGCGAGACGACTCGACGGAGCGGCTCGTCGACTTCGCCGAGACCATCAAGAACAAGGGGGGCAAGAAGGCAGTCGTCGACGATAGCTGGCGGCAAGAGCCGGTCGAAGCCCGGCTGAAGCACGCGCTGATCAAGGGCATCGTCAAGCACATCGAGGAAGACACCGAAGAGGCACGCCAGAAGTACCCCAAGTGCCTAAACGTGATCGAGGGGCCGCTCATGGACGGCATGAGCACCGTGGGGGACCTGTTCGGCGCCGGCAAGATGTTCCTGCCGCAGGTGGTTAAATCGGCCCGCGTGATGAAGAAGGCGGTCGCCTACCTCACGCCCTTCATGGAAGCCGAGAAGGAAGAAGCCGGCACCGCCGGCCAGGCCCGCGGCAAGGTGCTCATGGCGACCGTGAAGGGCGACGTGCACGACATCGGCAAGAACATCGTCGGGGTGGTGCTAGGCTGCAACAACTTCGAGGTGATCGACATCGGCGTGATGTGCCCCGCCGAGAAGATCCTCGACACGGCGATCAAGGAATCGGTCGACGTGATCGGCCTCTCCGGCCTGATCACGCCCAGCCTCGACGAGATGGTGCACGTCGCCAAGGAGATGAAGCGGCTGGAGCTGACCACGCCGCTGTTGATCGGCGGCGCGACGACCAGCGCGAAACACACGGCCGTGAAGATCGCCCCCCACTACGACGCGGGTGGCGCCGGCAGCGTGACGCACGTGCTCGACGCCTCGCGCAGCGTTGGCGTGGTGGAGAAGTTGATCAACCCCGACGCCCGCCAGGCGTTCGAGGAAGAGAACCGTCGCGGGCACGAGGAGCTGGTCGCCAGCTACAACAAGCGGCAGCAGGTGAAGCTGGTGCCGTACGCCGACGCGCTCGCCAAGCGCTTCGCCACCGATTGGGCGTCCGTCGACATCCCGAAGCCCGCGTTCACCGGCACGCGGACGCTGGAAGACTTCTCGCTCGAAACACTCCGCGGCTTCATCGACTGGTCGCCGTTCTTCTGGACGTGGGAGCTGCGTGGGAAGTACCCGGCGATCTTCGACGACGAGAACGTGGGCGCCGAGGCGAAGAAGACGTTTGACGACGCGCAGGCGATGCTTGATGAGTTGATCGCCGACAGCAAGCTGACCGCCCGCGGCGTTTACGGTTTCTTCCCGGCGGCGAGCGACGGTGACGATATCATCGTCTACGCCGACGAGTCGCGATCCGCCGAACGCTGCCGGCTGCATTGCCTTCGTCAGCAGTGGGAACGCAAGGGGCAGAAGGACTTTCGCTCGCTCGCGGACTACATCGCCCCGGTGGGCGCTGATCGGCAGGACTACGTCGGCGGGTTTGCGGTCACCACCGGCATCGGCTGCGACGAGTTGGCCGCGAAGTACGACGCCGACCACGACGACTACAACTCGATCATGGTCAAAGCGCTCGCCGACCGCCTGGCCGAAGCCTTCGCCGAGTGCCTGCACGCCCAGGCTCGGCTCGACTGGGGCTACGGCAAGGACGAAGGCCTCTCCAACGAGGACCTCATCAAGGAGCGGTACCGCGGCATCCGCCCCGCGCCCGGCTACCCCGCCCAGCCGGATCACACGGAGAAGCGAACGCTTTTCGATCTCCTCGGCGCCGAGCAGGCGACCGGCATCTCACTGACCGAGTCCTTCGCCATGCACCCGGCGGCAAGCGTCAGCGGCCTGTACTTCGCCCACCCGGAGGCGCGGTACTTCGCCGTCGACCGGCTGACGAAGGACCAGGTGGAAGACTACGCCCGCCGCAAGGGCATGCCGCTCGCGGAAGTCGAACGATGGCTGGCGCCAAACTTGGGCTACGACGCCTAGATAGGGCCACCGCCAGTGGCTTGTCTAATCCGCTGCTCCGTCCTTCACTTGGTTGCGGCTCGGTGCATCCGCACGGCGATCGGCTACGAAAGTAGTTGAAGCCAAGTGCGGATTATCCCAACCAAACCAAAGGATCAGGCATGCGTTTCCAAGGCATCAAGGCATGGGCGGTTGGCTTGCTGGCAATCGTTGCGGGTGGCGTCGCCTACGCGGCCGTGCCGCAACGGAACCGAATGCAGCCGCCAGACGAGGTTGACGCGATGCTCGCCGACCTGGCCGCCGCGGCCGAGAGCCAGCCCGCGCAGAGCCCGCTGCGGCAGGCGGTGGAGGCGGGCGAGTCGGAAGCCGCCCGCGAGATGCTCGAGTTCCGGCCGTACAACGAGGCGCCGCTGCCCGAGGGCTTCCCCACCTACACGCCCGTGGGCGTCATCCAAGTGAAGCAGTACCCCGCCTACCGCAAGGCGGACGGTCCGGCGTTCTGGCCGCTCTTCCAGCACATCAAGTCGGAGGGCATCCCGATGACCGTGCCGGTTGAGATGACCCAGATGAGCCGCGGCAACCGGCCGATGTCGTTCCTGTACCAGAACACGTCGGTGGGCGATGCGGGCGCCGACGAGGATATCCCCGGCGTCACGGTCAATGACGCTGAGCCGGCGATCGCGGTCTCACTCGGCATCCGCGGGCGGATGAACCCGCAAACCGCCGCCGATGCGAAAGAGCGGCTCGAAGCCTGGCTCGCCGATCAAACCGAGTACCGCGCCGCCGGCGAAGAGGCGGTGCGCTATTTCGGCTACAGCAGCCCGATGGTGCCGGACCGGGACAAGTACTGGGAGACCCAGATTCTCATTGAGCGAGTCGGCGAATAGCTCACCCGCCGGTCATGGCGTCGATGAGACCGTCGGCGGTGTACACGCCGGCGGTCGCCGCCACTTGGAAACCGCCGTCGGCAAGCACGCCCGCGGTTAGTGGGCTGATGGCCGCGAGCTTGGTCATTCGCAGCTGGTCGCCGAACAGGCGAACGAGCGACCGCGCAATCGCCGAACTCGTGGCGGTGGTCCAGTCAACCTCGCCGGCGGCGAGGGCGGCCGCCACGTCGGGGTCGGGCGCCGGTGTGTCGGTGCTCTGGTAGACCACCACCTGCTCCACCGCTGCGCCGGCGTCGGTCAACTGCTCGGCGAGCACTTCGCGCCCGCGGCTGGCACGGATCAGCAACACCCGGCCGCCGGCGCAGCGCTCGCTCAAGACCTCCGCCAACGCCTCGGCGCGGTACTCACCCGACAACAGGTCGGCGCGGAGCGAATAGTCAGCAAGCGACTCCGCAGTCCGCGGCCCAATCGCCGCCAGCCGGCAGCCACCCAGGGCACGGGCGTCGAGCCCTCGCTCTAGGAGCCGATCGAGAAAGAAGCGCACGCCGTTGCTGCTTGAAAAGACCACCCAGTCGAACTCGGCAAGCCGATCGGTCGCGTCGTCCACCGCTTCCCAGCCGCCGGGCGGACCGATCTGAATCGCCGGCTGCAGCAGCACTTGGGCGCCCAGCTCGCGTAGTCGGTCGGCCATCGCATCGGCTTGGCCCTCGGGTCGGGTGACGAGCACCGTTTGGCCAAAGAGTGGTCGGCCCGTGAACCACGCGGCCGCGTCGCGGCGGCGGGCGACGTCGCCAACGATGGCGAGCAGCGGCGGGCGGATTGCCCGCTTACCGTCGGCGTCGGGCGCCAGCAGGCCTGCGACTTCCCCCAGAGTTGTTTCGTGCGTCCTTTGGTCGGGCAGGCTACAGCGGCGGACCAGCAGCACGGGAGTCTCGGCCGGTCGGCCGTGGCGGATGAGTTCGCCGCTCCAGTGCTCGGCGGTGGTCACGCCCATGTAGATGACCAGCGTGCCGGGCGAGGTGGCGAGCGACGCGAAGTCGACCGCCGAGCCCTCCTTGTCCGCCTGCTCGTGGCCGGTGACGAAGGTTACGCAGCTCGCCTGGTCGCGGTCTGTGAGCGTCACGCCGGCGTAGGCAGCGACCGCCGTCGCGGAGGAGACGCCGGGCACGATTTCGAACGGCACGCCCGCCGCGATCAACGCGTCGAGCTCTTCCGCCAACCGACCGAAGACGCCGGGATCGCCCCCCTTGAGCCGAGCCACCACTTGGCCGGACTGAGCGGCCTGGACCATCGCCTCGTTAATCTGCGGCTGCGTCCACAGCTTCCCCTGCCCGTGGCGCCCCAGGCACTGCTGGCGGGCGCCCGGCTTCGCGAAATACCGCAGCCGCTCGCCGGCGAGGTAGTCGTAGAGCACCACATCCGCCCGCTCCAGGCACTGGCGGCCGCGGAGCGTCAGCAGCCCGGGATCGCCCGGCCCGGCGCCAATCAAGTAGACCGTGGCGGGTTTGGTGGGCAAACGCGGCTCGCTTGTCGCAGGCGGGGACGGGGTAAGCCCTGAGTGGGCTGAAGGTTGGGGTGACCGGTCTTTGCAGGTTGCCAGCATTATGCCGGGCGCGGGGCGGCCGTTCGAGGGCCACGCCGGCGTGCCGAATCAACCAAGTAGAGTGTACTATGACGGCAGTGACCGACCGAGCCAGCACGATGAGCCAAGACCCGGCAACCAGCCCGATCGCCGACAACCACCCCGCCGTTTCGCCCGCGGTTCACCAGCGGCTGAGCCGGATGTTCGATCGCGCGAACGCGTGCTTCGAGAAAGGCGAGCACGCCTACGCCGACGAGTTGCTGGCCGAGTGCGTCTCTGAGAATCCCAAGAACCTCGCCTACCTCCAGCACTTCCGGGTCAACCTGACCAAGCTGGTTGGCGAGGGGAAGAAGGCTACCGCCATTGGCGGGTTGCTGAGCAAGTCGGGACGGGCGGCGGTTGAAAAGGCGACCAAGAACGCCGACTGGCCGAAGGCGTTCGCCGCGGGCTGTGACGCCCTTAAGCGGACCCCGGGCGACGTCGGCGCGCTGCAGGCGATGGCCGCCGCGGCCGGCGAGTTGCACTCCGCCGACTGCCAGCTCTTCTACCTCCGCTGGGCGCTGGACATTGACGCAACCGACTACGAAACCAACCGCCAAGCCGCCTTCGCGCTGGCGGAGGTCAAGGAGTTCGATCAAGCGATAGCCTGCTGGCAGCGGATCCTCAAGCAGAAGCCCACCGACGAGGAAGCGGGCAAGATGGTGGCGGGCCTCGGCGTGGAGAAGACGATTCACGTTGGCGGCTACAAGGCCGACGTCGTCAAGGACGATGGCTCCCACGACGCGGTGGAGACGGCCCACGTGGCCCACTTGGCCGCAAAGGAAAACGACGGCCGCCCCCGCGAGGTCGGCGCCCCTGCCGACGGCGAGGCCGCCGAAGACGAGACGGAACGCCTCCTGCTGGCCAAGCTTGAGGAGGAGCCCAACAATTCCGGCGCCAGCCGGGAGCTGGCGATCTGGTACGCCCGTCACGATCGGCTCAACGAAGCGGAACGGGTCCTCCGCCAAGCCATCAGCCTAACGCCCGCCGACGATGAGCTGATCGACGCCCTCGAAGACCTGCACCTGCGCAAGGCCCGTCAGCAGTTCGACGTCGCCAAGAGCCGCGTAACCGCCAGCGACTCGCCCGAGAATCGGCAGTTGCTGCAGCGGATGGCGGATCAGGCCAACCGCGTGGAGCTTGAGGTCTACGCCGCCCGGGCCAAGCGTTCGCCCGGGGACACCCGCCTGCAGTTTGAGCTGGGCGTCCGGCAGAAGCGCAAGGGGGCTTACCGCGACGCGATCAAGTCGTTCCAGGCCGCCCGCGGCGACACCCAGCGGCTCGCCGAGACGCAGGTTTTTCTGGGCGAGTGCTTCCACCACATCGAGCAGTACCGGCTGGCGATGAGCAGCTACGAGGCCGCTATCACGGCCAGCGAGGGCCAGGACAGCGAGGTCCGCAAGCTCGCCCTCTACCGCGCCGGCGTTCTCGCCACGGGGCTCAAGGACTACGACAAGGCCGATCAGCGGCTCACCGAGCTGGCGGCCCTGGATTTTGGGTACCGCGACGTCGCGGAGCGGCTAGACAAACTGGCGGCGAAGGGCGATAGTACGTAGCTCGCTCCGCCACGTCGGCGTCGGCGAGCTCCCCGTACCCCACGCTCACCCCGCGACCAAGCGACGCCCGATGCCTAATTCCGCCAGCGCCCGCAAGCGACTCCGCCAAAGCCTCGTGCGGAAGGCCCGCAACCACTCGATCAAGTCCACGGTGCGTGGCCAGGTGAAGAAGGTCCGCAAGGCCGTTGCCGCGGGCGACGTGGAGACCTCCGAGGCGGAATTCCGCGTGGCCGTGAAGCGGCTCGACAAGGCCGCCGCCCGGGGAATCATGCACCCCAACGCCGCCGCCCGCACCAAGAGCCGGCTTTCAAAGGCGATCAAGGCGGTCAAGCAGGGCTGAGCCCGCTTCCGTCACTCGCCTACCAGACGATCTTCTCGGCGTCGAACACCGGTCCTTCGACGCACGTTCGCTTGTAGTCCCACTCGCCGTCTTCCTGACGGACCTTGGCGACGCAGCTGAAGCAAACGCCCAAGCCGCACGCCATTGGCGTTTCGAGCGACACCTCGCACGCCACTCCGCGGCGGCCGCAGATCTCGGCCACCGCCTGCATCATCGGCTCAGGCCCGCAGCAGACGACCCGGGGCGAAGCCGCCGGCGACTCGTCGAGTACGCTCTCCAAGACATCGGTCACCAACCCGTGGTGGCCGATCGATCCATCGTCGCTCGCCACTCGCAGGTCGATGCCGGCGCCGCGGAAGTCCTGAGCGCCGCTCAACAGGTCGGCGGTCCGCACGCCGTAGCACATGGTCACCGCCGGCACGCGCTCCACCGGCCGCGGCGGAGCGCCATACTTCGCGCCGCTGAGCGACTCTTTGCCGAGGGCGAGCATCGGCGTGTAGCCGATCCCGCCGGCGACCATGATCAGGTGATCCGTTGGCCGCGGATGAAAACCGTTGCCGAGCGGGCCCCAGACCTCAACCTCCTGCCCCGCCGAGAGTGCCGAGAGCGGCGTGGTGAGGTTGCCCTTTTTCAGGTAGACGAAGTCGAAGGCTGTGGCGTTGCCGTCGTCATTCGCCACTACGTCGTAGAGCGCAAACGCCCGCCCGAGCAGCGGGTCGACCAGCCCGGCGATGCGGACCATGACGAACTGCCCCGGCGTAATCTGCCGAGCGATCTCGGGGGCTTCGACACGCATGCGAAAGGTGTCGCGGGCGGTCGGCACGTTCTCAAGCACCGGCGCCCGCACAAAGGCGGCGCCGTCGGCGTAGTAGGCGGCGTGCAGGGGCGACGGTGTTTCGGGCGTAGGGGCGGTCACGGCTTTCGCTTCCGCTTGGCAGTGCCGGAACGTTTGGCAGGGCCCGAGCGTTTGGCGGAGCTCGCCTTTGCCGTCGGGCGTTTACGCTGTGGCTTCGCCGCCTTGTTGATCTGCTCGGCGGGTGGGGCGTCGACGGATTCTCGGAGCTTCTTCAGCTCCTCGCGCGTCAGGGCACGGTAGGCGCCCGCCGGCATGTCGCCCAAGCGGACGGGTCCCACCGCCACGCGCGTGAGCCGCTGCACCTTGTGCTCCACGCGGGCCAGCAGGCGGCGGATCTCGCGGTTGCGGCCTTCGTCGAGCACCACTTCGAGGATCGTTGAGTTCTTCCGACGGCTCTTGATGCGTGCCTCGAGGAAGTGAGCTTTGCCCTCGGCCAGCCGGATGCCGCCGCGGAGCTCGCGGAGAGTTTCCGCGGTTGGGTGGCCCGCCACCTGAACGTGGTACGTCTTCTGGACGCCGTGCCGCGGGTGCGTGAGCTGGTTGGCCAGCTCGCCGTCGTTGGTGACGAGGATCAGCCCCTCGCTCGCCAAGTCGAGCCGCCCCACCGCGAACACGCGGCCGAAGTCGGGCGGCAGCAGATCGGTCACGCGTGGTCGGCCGGCCGGGTCGCGGGCCGTGCAGACCACGCCCTCTGGCTTGTTGACGGCGAAGTAGACCCGCTTCGGCTGGCGGAGCTGCTCGCCATCGACGTGGATGGTCTGCTCGAACGGATCGACGCGGACGCCAAGCTCCGTCACCACCTGGCCATCGACTTCAACGCGGCCCTCCTCGATCAGCGTCTCGCACTCCCGGCGGCTCGCCAGCCCGGCGGCGGCCAGCACTTTCTGGAGACGCTCGAGGCCGTCGTTGCGTGGCTCGGCCGCCGGCTTGGGGCGGGCCTTCGGCCGCCGACGCTTAGGCGGTCCTTCGGCGCTGCGGTCGCGCGGCGACGCCGCCTTCTTCTTGCCCGGCCGGCCAGACTTGGCAGGGCCGCTCTTTTTTCCGGGGCGGCTGGTTTTTCCGGGACGGCTGGGCACGGCGGACTCGGTCGAGAGCAAGGGGCTAAGGCCCGAGTGTACCGACGGGCCGGTCCATCACCCAGCGGCCCCTCCCCCAGCCGCCAAGCCCAGGAAGGCTAGATACGCCCTCGCTGCGGGTCTCCCGCCGCCCAACAGGCAAACACAGAACGCGTGCAAGGCGGCACCCCATGCGTGGCTCGGAGGTTACACGATTCCCAAGTCATCAAGGCTGATCAGAAAGAAAATGAGAAGCAGAATCGCGGTCGCGATGACCGTCCACAGTGCGAGCGACAACGCATGGCGGCAGTAGAGTACGTGCAGCCAGGCGGGCATGGGCTTCTCTTCCGACAACAGCCGATGGGCAAGGTCCTTCATTGCAAGAGACCAGCCGACGAATCCACCGATGAGGGCCGCAACCGACATACCAACAATGCCGCTTCCGCCGTCATCAGCGCCGTAGTGAGAGAACGCACCAAAGCAAGCGACTCCAAAGGTCTTGAGCCACAAGCTCGCCCCTTCCGCCTCGACCTCGTCCTTGAAGTCAGACATCGCACTCATTCGGCGTCAGGTGGAAATTGAGGCTTGGGTGGGGCGAAGCAAGTGATTCGCAGACCGTGTCAGTGCACACGCAGCAACGTGAGCGCCTCTTCTAGAACGGCGGCACGACCGTCGGCGATGGCGTTTGCGGCACCAGCACCGCGCCGCCCGACCCAACACCGGGCGCCTCCGGCGGCACCAAACGGCCGCGGACGGTTTCTGGCACGGGCCGCTGATAGCTGCGCGGGCGGCCTCCGACGATCTCCGGACCAACATCGTCCAGCGGGTACGGGTCGTGGTAGATGGCGTCCAACTGCTGCGGGCCGGCGGGGCCGGGGTGCAGGAAGTTGGGCGTCCGATAGAACTGCGGATTGCACCCCGCAGCGGCAAGGAAACCGGCCGCGAAGATGAGCAGGCGTCGCCAGTCGATGATCACGGCCGCGTCTCCCGGGGCGGGTGGCAAGCCTCCTCCGTCAAGTCCGCGCAGAAGGCCGCGGACCCTACCAACCACCGTCGCCCCGCAACAAGACCAGCACGCAGCTAGCGGCACTCACGGCAGGTACATGTCGAGCACCGTGGCGCCGCCATCGCTGTCGATGTGAAACTCGCCCGCCGCCGCCGGCGCCAGCACCGTGGCGCCTAGAGGCATCGCAATCGATTCGTCCTGCCAAAAGAGCTCGGCGTCGCCCTCGATGGTTGAGAGGATGTGAAAGCGATCGTCGCCGCCAATCGCCGGCCCTCGCCCGGCAATGAACCGGCGGTCCAGCACGAACTTATCGCACGCCACCAGCCGTTCGATGCCGCCCGGCAGCTTCTCCGGCGTCTGCGGCGAGACCGGGCCGCGTGCGTAGTCCGTCACCTCGAGCGACTCCTCAACGTGCAACGGCCGCGGCTTGCCGTCTTTGCCCACGCGGTTCCAGTCGAAGAGGCGGAACGTGGTGTTGCTCGCCTGCTGGATCTCGGCGATCACCAACCCTTCGCCCAACGCGTGCACGGTGCCGGCCGGGATGAAGACGCAGTCGCCCGCCGCCGGCTCGAAGGCGTGCAGGCACTCGTCGCAGCGGCCTTCGGCGATGGCTGCGGAAAGAGCGCCGCGGTCAACGCCCGCCTTGAGCCCGGCGTAAATCTTGCCGCCCGGCTCGGTGGCCAACACCAGCCACGCTTCGGTCTTGCCCAGGTCGGGCGGGTCGAGCTTGGCGCCCTGCTCGTCGTTGGGGTGCACCTGCACCGAGAGGGTTCGGCACGCGTCGAGGAACTTGAACAGCAGCGGGAACTGCTTCCGCGGCTGGCCGTCGACCAAGTGGTGCCTGCCGAAGAGCTCGGCGCCGTGCTCCGTCACAAGCTGCGCCAGAGTACGCCCCGCAAGCGAACCGTCGGCCACCACGCTCTGGTCTTCGCCGTGATCGACCAGTTCCCAGCTCTCGGCGTAGTCGTCCCCGTCGCCAATCGGCTTCGCAAGCAACGATCCCAACCGGCGGCCGCCCCACAGGTACTGCTTGAGAAGCGGCTGGAAAGTCAGCGGTTTCATCGGCGTGGTCAGTCTAGGGGCAGGATCGGCATGACTGCGCGTGAGCGTGGCTGCTATTATCAAGGCTTCGCCAAACCCGCCTAGCCTGCTTTCCCGCGATTCCGCCGTGCTTCGGAAGCCCGACGAAGACCTGTTTGAAGCGTCCAAGATGTCCTTCGGGGAACACCTGGAGGAGCTGCGCGGCACGCTCTGGAAAGCCATCTTGGCGCTCGCGATTGGCTGCGCGATCGGGCTGCTGCCGCCGGTTGGCGGCCGGGTGGTGAAGTTCGTTGGCGAGCCACTCAAGGCGGGGCTCAAGGAGTTCCGCAAGAAACAGGCGACCGAGGCCTACGAACGCTTCGCCAAGGAGCAGGAAGAGGCGGGCGTGCCGGGCGCCGAGAATCTGATGGACGGCCTAGACGACTACCTGAAGACCGGCTTGGTGCCCGGTGTTTATCGCGTTGACCCGGAAGAACTGCTGCGGGCGCTCCGCGACCTCGGCGTGGCGACCGACGACGCGAAAGCCCCCGCCGTGACGGACAAAGACGGCCTGCTGCCGCTTACCCTCTTCACTCCGCTGGACGGCGACCGGACAACCCAGTTGATCGCCACGAACGTGCTCGACGGCTTCTTGGTGTACGTCAAGGCAGCGCTGCTGGTGGGCGCCCTGCTGGCGAGCCCCGCGGTCTTCTACTTCCTCTGGAGCTTCGTCGCCTCGGGTCTCTACCGGCACGAACGGAGCTACATCTACATCTTCCTGCCATTCAGCATCGGCCTGTTCCTGCTGGGCGCCGGCGTTGCGTTCTACTTCGCCATCGGTCTGGTGCTGCAGTTCTTGTTCGGCTTCTTCGCCATGCTGGACATCGACCCCACGCCGCGGATCAGCGAGTGGCTCAGCTTTGTCTTACTGCTGCCCATCGGCTTCGGCGTGGCGTTTCAGTTGCCGCTGGTGATGCTGTTCCTAGAGCGGATCGGCGTCTTCACGGTGCCGATCTACCTGTCGTACTGGCGGATCGCGGTGCTGGTGATTTTCATCCTGTCGATGCTGCTCACGCCGGCCGACCCCGGCAGCATGCTGCTGCTGGCGGTGCCGCTCACCGGGCTGTACTTTGGCGGTGTCGCGCTCTGCCGATTCATGCCGCGGCGGAAGACGCCGCTGGGCGACGCAATCGCCTAACCGCGCCGTCTGGCCTCGGCTGCGTATAATGGAGTGACGATGGCCACCACCGCGACCAATCCCGCCCCCGTTGCCCCGACCACGGCGTTGCCGCCGGGCCCGGTGATCTTTTTTGATGGGGATTGCGGCCTCTGCTCGCGATTCGTGCGATTCTTCGTCGCGATCGATCGCCGGGGCGTCTTTCGGCTGGCCCCTCTGCAGGGCGAGACAGCGGCGCTGTGCGGCGTTACACCGACCGGGTCCATCGAGCGTTGGAGCGTCGTTCTCTGGGACGCGGGCCAGACTTGGGAGCACTCCACCGCGGTGCTCCGGTCAGTGGGGCGATTAGGCGGCGTGTGGCGATTGGCGGGCTTGTTGCGATTGGTCCCGCGACCGATTCGTGACGGCATTTATCGCTTCGTCGCTCGCAACCGCCGCCGCTGGTTTGGCACGGACGACGTTTGCCAGATGCCGAGCGAGAAGCTCCGCAGCCGGCTCCTGGCTTAGCGCTAACCGGCGGTTTGCCAAGCCGACGGGGCTGATGCATATTAGGCCTAACCGGCGGTCGTCCTCGATACGGCCACTCGCCGGCCTCCCGCCTCACCGCTTTTCGCCCGCCCGATGATTGTTTTGACCGCCGTTACCGGTTTGCGCAACCGGGGTGTCGAGGCGTTGGTGGAGACGACCGTTGAAGGCCTTCGCGGCGTTGCGCCGGGTGAAGAGGTTGCCGTTCTCACGCAGTCGCCCGACTTCGATCGCGACCACGGTCGGCGGCTGGGCGTAACCTTCGCCTACGACGGCTTCTCGATGCACGCCCGCTTCCCTTTGCTCATGGCCGGGGCAGAAGCCGTGCGGTCCGCCATCGGCCGTCAGTCCGAGACGGAGCGCAGCCGGCGGCTCGTCGCGAACGCGAAGTTAGCCATCGCCTCGGGGGGCGACTGCTTCTCCTCCGATTACGGCTCCATCGCTTCCTTCCTCGTGCCGCTACGCGTGGCACGCAAGGCGGGAGTCCCGTTCGTTTTCCTGGCGCAGTCCATCGGCCCATTCAACGACGCAACCACCAAGAAGGAGTTTGTCTCCGTCGCCCGCGACGCCTCGCTGGTCACCGTGCGCGAGAGCCGATCGCAAGCCTACGCAATCGACGAACTCGGGCTCGACCAAGAGCGGGTCGCTTTGACCGCCGACCCCGCGTTCCTCCTAGAGCCGCCGCCCGCCGAGCGGGTCGCGCAGCTCCGTGCCTTCTACGGGCTGAGCGACGACGAACCCACAGTGGCGATTGCTCTCAGTCAGGGGCTCTGCAGTTTCGGCGGCTTTGTTGGCGAACGGGACGGCAACCAACTGGCCGACCAGCACCTTGCAAGCCTGGCGGCGGTGGTGGAAGAGGCCCTCAACCGGTTCGACGCTCAGGTGCTGCTCATCCCGCACGTGCAGGATGCGTGGCACGCGAACGACGACCGACTGCTCGCCGATCGCCTGGCCGAGCACTTGGGGCGTGACCCACGGGTGAAGACCGCTTGGTGCTCTCACACGGCCAGCGAGTTCAAGGGGCTCATCGCTTCGTGCGATCTCGTCGTCGCCGAGCGCATGCACGCCGGCATCGCTGCCCTCTCCACGGCGACGCCCGTCTGCGTTGTGCGGTACTCGGTCAAGGCCGACGGGATCATAGGCGACCTCATTGGCGAGGACGCCAAAGAGACCGGCGCCATCATTGACTACGAGGATTTCCTTGACCCGAAGCACGCGGTGACGGGCCTTCGCACCGCCTGGTCCAACCGAGACGCGATGCGGTCGAAGCTGCTCGCAGGCAAGCCAGTCGCGCAAGACCTTGCGCGACAGAACTTCACGCTTCTCCGCGACCGAGACCTCTTGCCGGCGAGCGCGCTCGCCGCTGCCGGCGAGGTGCGTACGTGAGCGACCCGCACGTTGACCCTGAGTCGCCGTCCAGCGGCGGCGATGGCCCGCGTTTTACGGTGATCATCCCGACGTACAACCGCTCCGGGATGCTGGCCGAAACCCTTCAGTCGGTCTTCGACCAAGAGTTCACTGACTACGAAATCCTGATTGTTGACGACGGCTCGACCGACGACACGCTCGAGTCGCTGGCTAAGCTTGGCGATCGCGTTCGCGTTCTCCAGCAGCAGCACAAAGGCTGCGCCGCCGCCCGGAATCTGGGCGCCCGCGAGGCGCGTGGCGAGTACCTGGCGTTCCTCGACGACGACGACTTCTGGCTGCCTTGGACGCTCGCGGTGTTCGCCGAAGCGATCACGCGTTTCGATCAACCAACCTTCGTCGCGGGCAACCTCACCAGCTTTCACGACCCCGATGAGGTCCGGCAGAAGCAGCGTGACGAACCGGTGTTCGGCGGCGGCCCCGACTACTTCGCCGGCGCCCTGGAGCACGGTTTCGCGCTTGGCGTGGCACACGGCGTGGTGCGACGCGACGCCTACCTCGCCGTCGGCGGGTGCGAGGAGCGCGACATCAACGCCACCGATAGCGACGTGCTGCTCAAGCTCGGCGACCTGCCCGGGTTCGCCATCGTCAAGCAGCCGGTGACGCTCGCCTACCGCCAGCACACCGGCAGCACGACGCGCAACTACGACAAGGGCCTGGCGGGCATGCGGATGCTGCTGGAACAAGACCGCCGCGGCGCCTACCCCGGCGGCGACGAGCGGCGCCCCGAGCGTATGGCGAACATCCTGTCCCGCACCCGCGGCGTCTGCGTGGGCTCAAGCCGCCGCGGCCGGCCCGATGTCGCCTGGCGGCTCTACCGCGAGACGTTCGCCTGGAACCTGCGGCTCGGCCGCTTCCGCTTCCTTCTGGCGATGCCGCTGCTGATCGCGCAGGGCTGGGCCATGAAACTGCTCGGTCGATGAGCCGCCCGCCGGGGTGACGCCGACGGCAAGCTACTTCGCGGGGGTGGTGACGTCCTTCGGTCGCGGCTTACGCACCAAGGCGAGCGCCCGCTTCGCGACGCTGTGCAGCGTGTGCGACTCGGCCGCCATCAACGCCGCGTAACGTTTGGCGTAAGACACCGGGCCGTCCGCGGCGAGGCCAACAACCCGCGAGCGGTACTCCTTTGCAAAGGCCGCGTGCTGGGCGACGATCGACTCCCCAAGCGGGCCGGCCCCCGGCGAATCGGAAGCCCAATTGGTGTACGCCTGCTCGACGCGGGCGGCCACCTGGTCGGTGTGCCAGTTCTGTAGGGCGTAATCGCGCGTCGACTTCTTGAGTTGCTCAAGCTCCGCCGGTGACTCATGCAGCCGCTCGACGTGCGCGTCGGCGTCGCGTCCCTTGCCGAGCAGAAAGCCGGTCACGCCGTCCATGACCTGCTCGGCTTGGCCGTTGTCTTTCGTCGGGGTGCTCAACGCGAGCGTCGGCACGCCGAGGCCGGCCAAGTCGCAGATGGAGCTGGCGAAGCACTCGCCGTGGAAGCTCATAAAGAGCTGCAAGTCGAGCGCGGCGCCGAATCGGCAAATCCGCTCGTAGTCGGGCGTCTCGGGCAGGTTGACGAAGCGGCCGGGCCACTTGGCGGCGAGCCGATCGGCGCCCCGCTCGTTGGGCATGCCGATCGATAGCCAGGCGGCGAACGGGAAACGCTCCAGCAAGCGATCGACCGTCGGGCCCGCCTGAGGGTGCCATTTGCCGGGTGTCGCCCGGCCGATTCGGCCGAGCACCAACGCGTCGACGGGCACGCCGAACTCTTCGCGACGGGCCCGAATCGCGTCGCCGCCATCGAGTGTCGAAACGCCCGACTCCGGCGGGTCGTGCGGCGTCAGGGGGGCGAAGGTCACACCGCGCTCAACCGCCGCCGCTGCCGACCAACCAAGCCACTTCAGCAGCCGATAGAACGTGTAGAGCCCAACGCAGCATGTCTTGACGCGGGGAAGAAGCGAGCGGTCCTTCGGCGGCCGACCAAAGACGGGCGTCACCACCACGACGGCGTCCTTCAGCCCCGCTGCGTCGAGAAGCGGCGTGGGGTTCGCCTTCTCGTAGTTGCTGGCGTGCAGGTGGACGATGTCCGGGCGAAGCCGCTCGAGCGTTGCAACGACCTCGTCGCGGCTGATGACGAGATGCCGGTCGCTGTCCGATCGCTGGCGGGGACCGGGGCCGTAACCAACCACCCACGCCTCATGCCCGCGGCGGGCGAGCGACTCCCCAAGCAAGCAGCCCGCCTTTTGCACCCCGCCCAGGCCGAAGTCGGGGATGACTTGAACAACACGCATAGAGGCCAGGTCTTCAGCGGCGGACGACGTGAGCGCCCTGCGCGGGGCGGGTGGTAAAGGCGGTGGCTTCGATGCCGGTCTCTTGCTTGTAGTCGGCCAGCAGCCGCTCCGCAATCGCCTGGGCGTGGTCGGTGGCGGCGAGCGTTACCGTGCACCCGCCGAAACCGCCGCCCGTGATCCGCGATCCGTAAACGCCTCCTTCACGGCCGATATTCTCGGCGATCGCCACCAACAAGTCGACCTGTGGGCAGCTTACCTCATAGTCGTCTCGCAGGCTGGCGTGGCTCTGGAACATGAGTTTGCCCGCCGTCGCCCAATCCCCGGCCGTGGCGGCCGTGTGGAAACTGGCGGTTCGCTCGTTGGCCGTCACCACGTGGCGGGCGCGGCGGAACTCCACCTCGGTCAGCTTGTCACGGCCGGCAATCAACTCATCAAGCGTCACGTCACGCAACGCCTTGACGCCCAGCTTCTCCGCCGCGGACTCGCACGAAGCTCGGCGGACCGGGTACTCGCTCGATCCGAGGTCGTGCTTCACGTTGCTGTTGGTGATGAGCACCGTCACCGCCGGGTCGGTTAGCGGCACCGGCGTGATCTCTAGCGAGCGGCAGTCGAGCCGCATCGCCTCGTCCTTCGCGCACAACGCCGAGGCGAATTGGTCCATGATGCCGCACGGCACGCCGGCGTAGTCATTCTCTGCTTGCTGGCATAGCTTCGCCTTGTCGCGGCCGTCGAGCGGCTGGCCGGAGACGGCTTCGGCCAGCGTCGCCGTGGCGACCTCAAACGCTGCGCTGCTAGACAATCCCCCGCCCTGCGGCACTGTGGAAACCACGGCGAGTTCCAGCGGCCCGACCTGCACGCCGCGCTCGTGCAGCAGGTCGAGCACGCCATGGGGGTAGACACACCACTGCGGCAAGTCGGTCGGTCCGCCACCGGTGACGGCAAACGCCTGCTTCTCGCCGAACATATCGCTGTAGGCCACAAACCGATCCGCCGCCGCTTCGCCCTGCGGCCGCGCCGCGGCGATCACCACGTACCGCTCGATGGCCATCGGCAGCACGAAGCCGTCGTTGTAGTCGGTGTGCTCGCCGATCAGGTTGACCCGCCCCGGGGCGGCCACGGTGTACTGGGCCGCGTGGCCGAACTGCTGGGCGAAGAGTTCCTCGGCCTGCTTGACCAAGTCGGCGAGCGTTGGGGCGGTGTCCACAGTGGTCCTCGGGAAGAGTGAAGGCCGGCCGGGAGTGTAAGGCGGCCGGGGCGTTGGTTTATATTATTGTGCCCTGAGTTAACCGCTAGGCCACGTACGAAGGAAATCCCGTGCGATCATTCTCGTCGCTGCTCCTCGCCTTTGCCATCGCCCTGCCCGCCGTCGCCGCCGCTCCCGACTGGGAGAATCCGGAAGTGTTCGACGTGGGGACCGAAGCGCCGCACGCCTCGTTCCTGCCGTACCCGTCGGTCGAGGAAGCGATCGCGACCGTCGCCAGCGGCGACCTCGACACGATCGCCGCACAGAACCCGCTCGTCATGTCCCTCAACGGCGAGTGGGACTTCCGCTGGGTGAAGACGCCGGACTTGGTTCCCGAAGGATTCTGGAAGCCCGAGTCGGAGACCCCGGGATTCTTGCCGATCAAGGTGCCCGCCAACTGGCAGATGGAGGGCTACGGCAAGCCGATCTACACGAATGAGAAGATGCCGTTCCCGCCCAAGCCGCCGAAGGTCGGCAAGCTCTTCAACCCGGTTGGGTGCTACCGGAAAGAGTTCGAGTTGCCGAGCGACTGGGACGGCAAGCAGGTTTTCGTTCACTTTGCCGGCGTGAAGAGCGCCATGTACGTCTGGGTGAACGGCCAGAAGGTGGGCTACAGCCAAGACAGCATGACGCCCGCCGAGTTCAACATCACCAAGTTCCTCAAGCCCGGCAAGAACCTCATCGCCGCGCAGGTGATCCGCTGGAGCGACGGCAGCTACCTGGAAGACCAAGACATGTGGCGCCTGGCCGGCATCTACCGCGATGTGTTCTTGGTGGCCAAGTCGCCGGTGCACCTGCGGGACGTGTTTGTCACAACCGACCTAGACGATGCCAACGAGTCGGCGACGCTCAAACTAGACGCAACCGTTCGCAACCTCGGTGACGACAACCTGGACTTCGGTCGCCTGCGACTCGAGCTACTCGGGCCACAGGGTGACGCGATCGTCGAGGACTACATGGTTGAGGCGGGGCCCGCTCGCCGTTTGGCCCCGGGAAGCGAGATGCGGGCCGACGCGGGATTTAAGGTCGAGCAGCCGGATCTCTGGAGCGACGAAACGCCCAACCTCTACAAGCTGGGCGTCGAACTACTCGATAAGGAGGGCAACCTGCTCGAAGCGACCGCCATCCGCATCGGCTTCCGCGAGATCGAGATCCGCGGCAAGGAGATCCTGCTCAACAGCAAGCCGATCAAGCTGAAGGGCGTCAACCGGCACGAGCACGACCCCGACCACGGGCGGGCGGTGCCCGAGAGCCGGATGGTGGAGGATGTGAAGCTGTTCAAGCAGAACAACTTCAACGCCGTCCGCACCAGCCACTACCCGCACCACCCGCGGTTCTACGAGCTGTGCGACGAGTACGGGCTGCTGGTCATGGACGAGGCGAACGTTGAGTCGCACGAGTTCCGCTTCAAGTGGTCGCCCGGCGGTCCTCTGCCCGGCGACCGCCCGCAGTGGGAAGCGCCAACGGTGGCACGGTGCGAGGCGGTGGTCCAGCGCGACAAGAACCACCCGTCGGTGGTCTTCTGGTCCATGGGCAACGAAGCGGGCAACGGCAAGGCGTTCGCCGCTTCGCGCAAGGCGATTCGCGCCATCGATACCAGCCGGCCCATCCACTACCAGGACGGCGACGAGCACGCCGACATGCGGTGCATCTTTTACCCTTCGCCCGACGCCATGCGGAAGATGGCCCGCGATAAGCGTGACCAGCGGCCCATCATCCTCACGGAGTACGCCCACGCCATGGGCAACAGCATGGGCGGCTTCCCGGACTACTGGGACGTGATCGAGAGCGAGCCGCAGCACGCCGGCGGCTACATCTGGGACTGGGTCGACCAGGGCCTCCGCACCTTTACCGCCCGCGAGGAACAGTTCTGGGCGTACGGCGGCGACTACGGCGACTACCCCAACAGCGGCAACTTCTGCATGAACGGCCTGGTGCAGCCTGACCGCAAGCCAAACCCGCACCTGCTGGAGGTGAAGCACGTCCACCAGTTTGTGAAGCTCAAGGCGACCGATCTTGCCGCTGGCAAGGTAGAGCTGACCAACGGCTACTTCTTCCGCAATCTCGACTTCCTCACACCGACCTGGGAACTCACGGCCGACGGCGTGGCGATTCAATCGGGTGAGCTCTCGCCGATCAACCTGCCGGCCGGCGAGTCGAAGACGTTAACCCTGCCGATCTCGCTGCCCGAGGCGGGCGCCTACGGCGAGCTGATGCTCAACTTGCGCTTCGTCCTCGCAGCAGACGAGCCTTGGGCGGAGGCGGGGCACGTGGTCTCCGAGCACCAGTTCGCCCCGCCCTACTCCGGCAAGCCAGCCGCAAAGCCGCCAACCGACCAGCTGGTTGACCTCAAGGTTGAGCAGAACGATAAGCAGGTGCGAATCATCGGCGACCAGTTCACCGCCATCTTCAACGCCAAGAACGGCGCCCTTGCCGAGCTGTGGCGGGCCGGCGACAAGCTGGCGATCGCCGACCTGGAGCCGCGGTTCTGGCGGGCGCAGATCGATAACGAGAACGACAAGAGCAACCCCAACAACCTGCCGCAAGAGATGCACGTTTGGAAGAACGCCCACGTCGGCCGCAGGCTGGAGAGCCTCCGCGTTGAGCCAATGAGAAAGGGGCACGTCCGCGTGACCGCCGAGCTGCGTCTGCCGGTGTGGAACGCCAAGCACACCACCATCTACGACGTGTACGGCTCCGGCGATGTCGAAGTCGACGCCCAGATGGAAGGGCCCGGCGAGCTGCCGGAGATCCTGCGGTTCGGCATGCGGCTGGCGGTGCCGGGCTGGATGGACCAAGCCGCGTGGTACGGCCGCGGCCCGCACGAGAGCTACCCGGACCGAAAACAGAGCGCGTTGGTCGGTCTCTACAGGATGCCGGTCACCGACCTGCACCACCCGTACTGCAAGCCTCAAGAAAACGGCAACCGCACCGACGTCCGCTGGGCGGCGATCACCAACCGCCAGGGCAAGGGCTTGCTCATCGCCGGCGCCCCGGCCGGCGGCGAACCTACGCTGCAATTCGGCGCCAAGAGGTACAACCCGGAGCAGCTCGAGCGATCGCGGCACGACTACCAGCTCCGCGGCCACTGGTTCACCACGGTCAACCTAGACAGCGTCCACCGCGGCGTGGGCGGAATCAACAGCTGGGGCCAAAAGCCCCTGGCGCGCTACCGCCCAAGGCAAAACCAGTACGAGCTGAAGTTTCGCCTAACGCCCGTCCGCGGCGGCGAGGACTACACAGCTCTGGCGGGGCGGGTGTTCTGACCGGTAGCCGCCGAGAGCTGCGCCCGTCAATGAGTGCGGACGCCAATAAGATGAATCGCGTCAGAGACCGCGTGCTACAGTTCTCGTTAACGGGCGTCCCGCTGATTTCTGTGTCGTCAGCGGCGTTTGCTTATTGGTGGAGGACTGCGCTCGAGCTGCGGGACGACGACGAGATCGGAGGGCTTGCGTGGTTCGCTACTTTAGGTGTGGCCCTCGCCATCGGTTCGATAGCCCTCAACAATCGACGAGGCACGAGAAAAAGCGGTGGTCGCAACGCAGCTGATCCGTACGACACCCGCTGGCGCGGATGGAAATGGGTCGTCGCGCTGTCAGCTTGCGTCGCAGTCGCGGTGTTCATCGCGCATTGGTCACGCGAGTGGCAGAACCTCAGTTACCGTCGGGGCGCACTTCCGCTCGGTACGATGACCGTGACTCAGGTGTGGGTGATCTCCACGGCGTCTTGCTTGGGCAGCTACCGGAGCGGTGATCAACCGAAGAATGTCGCGAATGACTCCACGCAATCCACTAGGCGGTTGCGGCCCGAGCGTTGGGAGTGGTGGCTGTGATCGTCTCGCGTAATCGCTCAAGAAGCAGCTCCAGGAACGCCTCGGAATCCGCGTCGCCGAAGTGGTTCGGGTCGCACCGCACGCTCAGCGTGAGCTGCCGGCCGTAGGTCATCGCGGCCAGCACCACGTGGGTCCGCGGGCGGAGGGGCGGCACGCCGCTGAAGCGTTCGACCACGACGCCGCCGGCCGTGAGCAGGCCCTTCTCGCGCGGCAGGCGGGCGTTCATCCGGCGGGCCGGGTCGCCGTTGTTGGTGAAGACCGTGGTCGCCAGGCACCAGCCCCGCCGCAGCAGCCAAGGCACGGCCCACGGCGCCACCTCGCCGGCGGAGATGGCGTCGATGAACGCCTTGCCAGTCTGTGCGTGCTTGATGCGATCGGTCTCGTTCGCCACGCTGCGGAGCAACGCCTCGGGCGTGTCGCAGTCAGACGAACGCCGCGAGAGGAAGTTGTAGCTCACCATGTTCGCGGCGGGCATCTCCGTCTCGGGCGACTCTCGCAGGTCCGCCGGCATCATCACCCGCAGCGGCTTCCGCGGGTTGGGCTTGCCGTGGCGGCGGTTCCACTCGCGCATCGTTTGGAACATCCGTTCGACCAGCAGATCGTTGAGCATCACGCTCGCCGAGTCAGCCGACTGCCGCAGCGCGGCGGTCTCCTCCCTGCTGAACGTGTGAAGGAAGAACCCGGGGAAGGTCGATTCGCCTCGTTCGGCGGGCAGCGTCAATGGCGCCGCGCGGCGCATGAAGACGCCGCGGACCAATCCCCACACCGCACGCAGGATCCCCCGCCGGTCGCCGGCGACGTACGCCAGCGACATCCGCGAACGCCGGTCGCGGAGCAGCGACGGGTTGAGCGGCAGCAGCTTGCTCTTCTCGCCGCCCTTCGACTGGTCGTAGAGGGCGAGCGCATCGCCGATGAACCGGAACGCCCCCGTGCCGTCGCTCACCGAGTGGTGCCACTGGAACACAACGCGGCTCCGCTCCTCGTCCTCGCGGACCCACACGCGGAGGCCGACGCGTTGGCGGATGTCGATCGCCTCGCCGTCGGGCAGGTCGAGCGGCTCGTCCCAACGGCCCCAGTTGACGGTGGGCCGCTCACCCCGTGAGTCGAGCCAGCTCAAGAGCCCCCGCTTGCCCGGCCCGATGATCGCCCGCGTGTAGGGGTGGCGATCCACGGCGCCGGCGAGCGCCGCCTCAAACGCCTCGCGGTCGAAGACGCCGCGGCACTCCATTTGGATGACGTAGGTCATCGGGTGGGAGGGCGAGTCGTCGTCAAGCAAGAAGCGGTCGATCGGCGCCAGGTGCGCGGGGAACAACCGCTCCCGTTTGGCGTGGGGCTCAGCCGCTGCGGTCGACGGGGACTCTTCGGTCGCCATGAGCATTGGTGAGTGATTCCGAACGGGGGCAACACGGTCGCGTCGTTGATACGCGTCGCGGCGGATTGTGGCGAGACTCGCCCGCTGTGTCAGCATCGATTGCGAGACCGATGCCGCTTCTGCCCTGTGTCACTCTCGGTCACTCTCCATTGTGCCGGCTTCGTTGCGGGCGTCGGCCAGCGAGCGTGCCGCGTACCCCGTCTCCTTCAGCCCTGCTAGCAGCAAGCGGAGCGTCTCGATCGTGCGCTCGACGCGGCCCTCGTGATGGTCGCCGTCGTGCAGCACGAAGATGGCGCCCGGCATCGCGCCGTTAACAAGCTGCTTGGCGTAACGCTTGGGGGCTGGGAAGTAGACGTCCCAAGGCAGGTAGCTGCCGAGTACGTATCGATGCTCGTAGCCGTGGCGGTCGAGCGTCGGGCCCATCGTCTCATCGCTGAACGCGCCGCTTGCGGGGCGGAAGACGGTGGGCGCGGCGCCAAGCTCACGCAGGCGGGAATCCGCCTTCGCAAACTCCGCGTCGAATTCCTCGGCGGTTAGCTCAATGCTCGGACGATCGCTCGGCATGTGGTTGCCGATCTCGTGCCCCTCGGTCAGCATACGGGCGATCATCGCCTCGCCTGCTTCGCACTGATCGATGTGGTCGGTGTGGACAAAGAAAGTGGCGGTGGCGTTGTACTCCGCCAACAGGTCGAGCAGTTCGCCGGTGCGACTCGACGGGCCGTCGTCGATCGTCAGCACCACGGTGTTGGTGGTCTGTTCATTGAGGCGATAGAGGCCTAGCGGCTGACTCTTGGCCACCAACGGAACAACCCGCCGCTGCAAGCAGCCGAAATTGAAGGCCGCCAGCATGACCAGCACCACAATCGAAGTTGCGGCCCAGAGGGAGATTCGCCGTCGCATTGGCACTGGCCGGAGAAAGATGCTGTAGACTGCCGCGGAGCCGCCGCGTTTCTACCATCGTTGGAAACTCCACGCTCAAAGACCAGAGGCAAGCCGCGTGAGCAAGCGTAACACCCTGTTGGCGATCCTCGCGTTGACGGTGGCGGGCACGGTTACCGCGCAGCGAATGGGGCGTCCAATGCGCAGGCATACGGCAACCGAGACGCGTCCGCTGCGGCTCGTGCCGGCGACGCAGCGGGCCGCCGCCTCCGACGCTCCTGAGATCTCTGAAGCGGACGGCTACCGCTACGTCCGCTCCTCGGGCGTGCCGGAGCACAAGGTGGGACGCTTTCCGAACCGTGGCAATCCCAACCCAATCCGTCCGCAACGCTACACGTACCGCATGCCGCTTTCGCCGGTGGAAGCGAGCCGCGTTACCCCCGCCAACCGGGCCGCGTTCGGGGTGGCGATCAACGGGACACCGTTCGATCCGGGCGCTGCCGAGTTCTGGCAGGGCGACCCGCGGAGCGGTTGGGTCTACGAGGCGCTAGGCGGCGCCGTTGCCTTGGGCCTGGACGCCAACCACGCCCACGTGCAGCCGACCGGCGCCTACCACTACCACGGCCTGCCAACCGGCTTGCTCGCCAAACTAGGCGTAGCGGTCGCCGATCCGAGCGCTGGAGCCCATTCGCCGATTGTTGGATGGGCCGCCGACGGGTTTCCAATTTACGCTCTCTACGGCTACAGCGACCCCGAGAGTTCCGACTCGCAGGTGACCGAGATGCGGGCCAGTTGGCGGCTCAAGAGCGGCGAACGACCGGGCGGCGCCCGCGCCCCCTCCGGCCCACACGACGGCGCCTTCATCGCCGACTACGAGTACGTGGCCGGCCTGGGCGACCTGGACGAATGCAACGGACGGCGGTGCGTCACGCCTGACTTCCCCGATGGCGTCTACGCCTACTTCCTCACGCGCGACTGGCCCGTTATCCCCCGTCAGTGGCGGGGTCGGCCCGACCGCAGTTTCTTTAAGGGTCCACCACCGCGACGATGACAGCGACGCCCGAATTCGTCGAGCTTCAACACAACACACCCGAGTATCGCCAGACGCTCTGGCTGCGGCAAACGGTGCTGCGCGAGCCTCTCGGGCTCACGCTGACCGATGACGACCTTGCCACTGAGGATCGGGAGCGACACTTCGCGCTGCTCGACGGCCCGCGGTTGATTGGATGCGTGGTGGCAAAGCCGCTCGGCCCCGCAGAGTGGAAGCTGAGGCAGATGGCCGTTGCGGAGGCGTACCGCGGCCAAGGCCATGGTCGCCGGCTCGTGAAGGGCGTGCTCGGGGCGTTAGCCGCTGGCGGAGCAGGCCAGGTTTCGCTCCACGCCCGTGCCAACGCCGTCGGCTTCTACGAGCGAATCGGATTCGAGATTGCCGGCGAGGAGCTCGTCGAGGTTGGCGTGCCGCACCGGCGAATGGTTATGCTTCTCAAATCGGCTTAGCCCCCTCCCGCAAACCAACCCGCCTGACGATGCCACTAACACCGTTCCATCTCGCTGTTCAGGTCAAAGACCTTGCCGCCGCGCGTGAGTTCTACGGCGGACTGCTCGGCTGTAGCGAGGGCCGCAGCAGCGAGAGCTGGGTGGACTACGACTTCTTCGGCCACCAGTTTGTGTGCCACGAGAACCGCGGCCTGGTCGTCGAGGCGTTCAGCAACCCCGTCGACAGCCACGACGTGCCGGTGCCGCACTTCGGCGTGGTGCTGGAGGTCGACGATTGGAACGCCCTCGCCGCCAAGCTCAAGGCGGCGGGCGTCCAATTCGTCATTGAGCCTTACACACGCTTCGCCGGCGAGCCGGGCGAGCAGTCCACGATGTTCCTGCTCGACCCCAGCGGCAATGCGCTGGAGTTCAAGGCGTTCAAAGACATCGCCGGCCAGTTGTTCGCCAAGTGACCGGGCGGCGCCGTCTGACGATCAAGCGCTGCGGGCGCCAAACTCCGGGCGGCGGCGGCCGAGCTGATTCTTCAGCCGGTCAACAATCGCCGAGTGCATCTGGCTAACGCGGCTCTCAGAGAGATCGAGCGTGGCGCCGATCTCCTTCATCGTCAGCTCCTCGTAGTAGTAGAGGATTATGATGAGCCGCTCGTTGCGGTTGAGGCCCTTAGTGACCAGCCGCATCAGGTCGCTCTTCTGCACGCGACGGGTGGGGTCTTCGCCCTTCTTGTCTTCGAGGATGTCGATCTCGCGGACATCCTTGTAGCTATCCGTCTCGTACCACTTCTTGTTGAGGCTGATCAGATTCACCGCGTTGGCTTCGGTGATCATCTTCTCCAGCTCGGGGACCGTCAGCTCCATGTGGGCGGCCAGTTCCACTTCGGTCGGCGAGCGGCCGAGCTTGGTCTCGAGCTGCTTGACGGCTTCGTTGAGCTTGCTCGCTTTGCTGCGGACCAGGCGGGGCACCCAGTCCATGCTGCGGAGTTCGTCGAGCATAGCGCCGCGGATTCGCGGCACGCAGTACGTCTCGAACTTGACGCCGCGGCTGGTGTCGAACGCGTTGATGGCGTCCATCAGGCCGAAGACGCCGGCGGAGATCAGGTCGTCCAGCTCAACGCCGTCGGGCAGGCGGCTCCAGATCCGCTCGCCGTTGTACTTAACCAACGGCAGGTACGCTTCAACCAATCGGTTCCGCAGCGACTTGTTGGTCGGGTCGGCCTTGTAGTCGATCCACACCTGGGCCATCGCTATCTGGCGGGCCTCCTTGGCCCGCTGGGCCGGCGTGAGCGAATCGTCTTCCGGATTCGCTTCCTGCTGCGTCTGGGGAGCGGTGGCTACCGTCGTGGTCATGCAATCCTCCGTGTCGCACTAGTCGCGTCGCATCATTGCGACGTGCCAAAGCCGTGGTCTGTCCAACGAGTCGCTCAAGGCATCGGATCGATCAACCCGCAGCCTGGGGCGCCGCTTCGTCTGCCGCGGCTTCCTTCGCCAGCACCTTCTCGAGCGTCCGCCGGACCGACTCGTCGACCGTCTGCTGGGCGATCGCGCCGACTACGGCGCCCACCGCCGCTAACAGAACCATCGCCGCAACCGCGACCAGGATCGTGTCCGCAGCAGGACCGCCTTGGACGACGCCACGCATCAGCGTGACCGCCATCCCCAGCACGCCCATCGTCGCCGCGTACCGCCTCGCCATTCGGTTCCGTCCGTCCGATCGTGCTCAGGGAGCTGACGTTAAACTCTCGCCAATCGTGCCAAATTAACGCCCATGGGCGCTGCGATGGCTTCAAAGACTTGATCGGTCGGCGGTTGGGTTCGACTTGAATCGGACAGGCCTTTTTTTCTTATGGATATCCGGGCGCTTTGGACTCACGCCGCCGCGCGGTCAGGCGAACGGCTGGGTAGCAGTCGCTCGGCGTTGCGGTCGGCCAGGGCGACCGTGTGGTCTTCGTACAACCCTTCGCCAACAAACCCGGCGGCGGTCGCCCCATGCCCCAGGAACTGCTGGCACGCGCCGCCAACGGTGGCGTGAATGCGGGTCGCGTCGCTGAGGCTCCGGACACGGTTCGGTAGCAGCGTGACGCGCGGCCGTGGGTCGAGCCGACTGGCGAGTTTCAGTGACGCGTAGGCGCCGAGCAGCGAGAGCCGCTCCGGGGTGGTCACCAGCAGTGTCTCGCTGGCTGCCTGCCAGAGCGGGGCCGCAAACGGCGAAAGGCCACTGCCGGCGTCAAGCAGAACCACCTCCACCACGCCTCGCAGGTGAGCCGCAACGCGAACCACGCCCGCGCCGTGGTCGGCGCCGGGCTCGGGTCGATCGGGCGTAACGCGGGCGCCGGGCATGACCCACACGCCGGAGCCGGCCGGCGCCAGAGCGTCGACCGCCCGCGCTTTGCCGGCTAGCACTTCACGCGTGGTGACGCCACCGGCTTCCACGCCCGCCAGTTCGGCGAGGCCCGTCTGCCGGGTGTTTCCATCCACCGCCAACACCGCCCGGCCTTGGGAGCCAAGACGCTTGGCGAGCTTCAGCGTCAGCGTCGTCACCCCAACACCGCCCTTGGCGCCCGCCAGCACAATGAGCGGCGGACCGGTCATCGCAACGCCGCGACGATCAGTCGGCTTCTTCTGACTCGACGCCTTCTCTCGAACCAGATCGCGGAGGCGATCGGCCTGGTCGTGCTGCGGCTTGCGGGCGAAGAGGCGTTTCACAGCGACGCCCCCAGGATGCCGTCCGCGAGCGACTCGGCTTGCGCCACCTGAATATCGTCCGGCACGGTCTGGCCGTTGGTCAGATAGCTGATCGGCAAGCCGGTTGCCGCGGTGAGCGACAGCACCGGCCCCAGGCCCGTGGCTTCATCCAACTTGGTCAGCAAGAGCGAGGTGACGCCCACCTCCGTGAACCGGCTGGCGGTGGCCACCAGGCTCTTCGGCCCAGCGGTGGTGCTGAGCACCAGGTGCACCTCGTCGGCGTTGGCCTCGGCGAGGATCGACTTCAGTTCTTGCACCTTCACCGCGTCCCTCGGGCTGCGGCCGGCGGTGTCCATCAGCACCAGGTCGAGCCCACTCAAGCGGTCGAGCGCTCCGCGCATCTCACGAGGCGTGGCGACCACTTCCATTGGCAGGTCGATGATGTCGGCGTAGGTGCGGAGCTGCTCCACCGCGGCCACGCGGTAAGTGTCCACGGTGATGAGGCCCACGCGGAGCCCGTCTCGCAGCCGAAAGTTGGCCGCCAGCTTGGCGATGGTGGTCGTCTTGCCGACGCCCGTGGGGCCAACGAGCGCCGCCACCCGTGGCGAGTCGCCCCCGCTCGGCGTGATGGGTCCGGCGATTGGCAGTCGGGCCGAGATGATCTCCTTCAACGCGGCAACCGTCTGCTCACTGCCGTCAGCCTGCGGCCGCGTTTGCAGCTCGCCGATCAACGCTTGGCAGATATCGGGCTCAACTTCCGCTTCGAGGAGCAGAGTGAAGGCGTCGAAGAAGGCCTCCGGCGCCGGCTCGGGCGCCAGCGGCTCAACGATTGGCGGCTCAGCTATCGGAGGCGCTGCGACGGGCGCCTCCGCTTCGTGCTCTAGCACGCTGATCGGTTCGCCGAGCGCAATCCCAACGGGCTCGGCCCGAAGCTGCTCGCGGTAACGACTGCGGTGATCAAAACCCGCCATCGGTTGATTAACCGCGGCCTCAGCGACAGGCTCGCCGGCGGTTGCCGCCACTTCGATCTCTTCGCCCCAGATCCATCGCCGCAACACACCGCCACCAACGCGTCGCGTGTGGAGCACCGAGGCGTCGGGCCCAAGGTCTTGCCGAACGCGGGCGAGCGCCTGCTGGATCGACTTGGCACGGTAGGTTTTGATCTGCATCGGGACGATTCGTCAAACAGTTCAGTGATTGGTCAGCAGCACGCCGACGAGCCGGCGCCCTTGGTGCGCGTCATGCGCTCACCAAGCCGTGCGTGACCACCTTGGTATCTCGGGTGACTTCGTTGAAGCTCAGGATGACCAGCTGCGGCAGGTGGTTCTCCGTCATCCGCCGCAACGCTGGACGGATCTGCGGGCTCACCAGCGCGATGGGCGTGTGGCCGAGCATCGTGAGCTTCTCGCCCTCGGCGCCGACGCTCGCGCAGAGCTTCTCGATCGCCTGCGGCGGCAGGCGGAGCATCAAGCCGCGATCGTTGTGCTCGAAGCCGCCGCGGATGTGGTCCTCGAGCGCCGGGTCGAGCGCGAAGACGTGGAGCTGGCTCTCAGCATCGCGGTATCTTGTGCAGAACTGCCTCGCCAACCGATGGCGGACGAACTCGGCGAGCAGCACCGGGTCCTTGGTCCGCGGAGCGTGGTCGCCCAGCGTCTCCAGGATCGCGGCCAACTGGCGGATGGAGACCTGCTCGCGCAGCAACTGCTGCAGCACCGACTGGACTTCTGCCAGCGTCATCACGCTCGGGATCAGCTCGTCGACGACGGCGGGCGACGCCTGCTTGAGCTCGTCGATGAGGTGCTTGGTCGCGTCGCGGGTGAGCACCTCGTCCGCGTGGCGTCGGCAGACTTCGGTAAGGTGCGTCGCCAGCACGGCCCCCGGCTCCACCACCGTGTAGCCGAACATCTCCGCTTCGTCTTGCTTGCCCGGCAGAATCCAAACGGCGGCGGCGCCGAACGCCGGATCCTGCGTCTCGACGCCTTCTACTTTCCCAGTGGTCATGCCCGAATCGATGGCCATCATGCAGCCCGGCTCCACCTCGGCCTCGGCGATGGGCATGTCCGCGACTTTGATGCGGTACTGATTCTGGCCGAGCCGCATGTTGTCTCGGATGCGGACCTTGGGCATCACGATGCCGACGTCCGCGGCGATGTTCTGCCGCACCTTCTGCACACGCTCAAGCAGATCGCCGCCGCGCGCCGGGTCCGCCAACCGGATGAGACCGACGCCGAGTTCAATCTCCATGGGATCGATCGTCAGGTAGTCCTCGATCCGCTCCTCGGGCTTGGGCTGATTGTGGGGCTTGGCGGCCTCGGCTTTCTGTTCCTCCTCGGCGGCTTCGCGGCGTGAGAGCATACGCGAAAGCCCCAGGCACGCGGCGCCGATCGAGAGCAGCGGCGTCCGCGGCAGGCTGGTGAAGACAAGCGCGCCGATAAAAACGCCCGCCACGGCCAGCGCCTGCGGCCGCGAGAAGAGCTGCCCGATGAACTCTTGCGGCAGGTTGCTGCGTTGCGTGCTCCGCGTGACCAGCAAGCCCGCGGCCAGCGACACCAAGAACGCCGGCACCTGGCTCACCAGACCGTCGCCGATGGTCAGGCGGGTGAACAGCGCGGCGGCGTCGCTGAAGTTCATGCCTTCCTCGACCATGCCGATGATCAAGCCGCCGACGATGTTAATCAGCGTGATCACGATGCCGGCAATGGCGTCACCGCGCACAAACTTGCTGGCGCCGTCCATGGCGCCGTAGAAGTCGGCCTGTTGGGTGATCTCTTCGCGGCGTTGCTGAGCCTGCTTCTCGTCGATGATGCCGGCGTTGAGGTCGGCGTCGATTGCCATCTGCTTGCCGGGCATGCCATCGAGCGCAAAGCGCGCGGCGACTTCGCTGATCCGCGTGGCGCCTTTGGTGATCACCACGAACTGGATCACGATGATGATCACGAAGATGATCACGCCAACCACAATCTTGCCATCACCGGCAACAAAGTCAGAGAAGGCCGTAATCACGCCGCCGGCGGCGTTGAGTTGATCTGTCGCCGCGCGGGTGAGGATCAGCCGCGTCGTGGCCACGTTGAGCACCAGCCGCGCGAGCGTGCTGGCCAAGAGCAGCGACGGAAAGATGCTGAAGTCCAGCGGCGAACGCACATAGATGGTCGTCAGCAGCACAATCACCGCCACCGTAATGTTGCCGGCCAACAACACGTCCATCAGCGCGGGCGGCAGCGGCACCATGATCACCAGCACGCTGGCGATGATGGCGACCGGCAGGATCAGGTCTTGTGCGCGGCGGACCCATTCGGGCGACGCGGCGGCGGACCCATCGGCCATAACGCTTCCGGTGACAAAGGAGGACGGCGCGAGTTCGGCAGCGGCTCGGCCGGTTGCGTCCCCCTCGGCAGAGCGGCGGAACCGTATCGGATGTCACAGAAGGTGTCTAGGCAGAAGACGGCCCGGTGCGGCGACCTGTTCTCTCTGGCCGTCGAAGATGAGTCGGCCGCTTTGTCAAGGCACTTGCGGGGGCGACAGGTCGGCGCGATACTCGGCACAAGCCGTGCGGGAGTGGGGAGTCGCGCGGCGGCCTTGCGAGGAATCTTCCAACACCAGCAACAGGTCTGAAACACATGAAGCGGGCCAAGATTACCATTGTCGGCGCCGGCAATGTTGGCGCCACAACTGCCCATTGGTGTGCCTCCCGAGAAATGGGCGACGTCGTCTTGCTCGACCTCCCCGGCGAGTTCGGCGACATGCCCAAGGGCAAGGCCCTGGACCTGATGGAGGCGTCGCCTGTCTTTGGCTTCGACTCCAACGTCGTCGGCACGAACGACTACGCCGACACGGCCGGCAGTGACGTGGTGGTGATCACCGCCGGCATCCCCCGCAAGCCCGGCATGAGCCGCGACGATCTGCTGGCGACCAACGCCAAGATCATGACCAGCGTCTCGGAGCAGGTGAAAGCCACCAGCCCGGATGCGGTGGTGATCGTCGTCAGCAATCCGCTCGACGCCATGGTGCAAAAGTGCCAGCAGGTGACCGGATTCCCCGCCAGCCGCGTGACGGGCCAAGCGGGAGTGCTCGATACGGCGCGCTACCGCACGTTCCTAGCGATGGAACTTGGCGTCAGCGTCGAAGACGTTTCCGCCCTGCTCATGGGCGGCCACGGCGACACGATGGTGCCGCTTGCTAGCTGCACCAGCGTGGGCGGCATCCCCGTCACGCAACTCATCAAGCCGGAGCGGCTGGAAGAGATCATCAACCGTGCCCGTAAGGGCGGCGGAGAGATCGTCAGCCTGCTCAAGACCGGCAGCGCGTACTACGCGCCGTCTGCCGCCACGGCCCAGATGGTTGAAGCCGTCGTTCGCGACAAGAAGCGGCTCATCCCCTGCGCCGCTTACTGCGACAAGGAATACGGCGTTGGCGGCTTCTATGTTGGCGTGCCGGTGATCTTGGGCAGTGGCGGTGTTGAGAAGATCGTCGAGCTTGAGCTCACGGATTCCGAGAAGGCGGCGTTCCAGAAGAGCGTCGACTCGGTGAAGGAATTGGTGGACGCGATGGCCGGGATGGCCTAAGCGTCGCGCCTGGCGCCAGCACCGCTGGCGCCGCATCATGCCGCGTTGACACC
>JBCDJN010000055.1:0-32654 GCA_039414355.1 Planctomycetota bacterium
GACGAGATCAACTCAACGACCCCGCACCTGCAGGTGAAGCTGCTCCGCGTCTTGCAGGAGCGTGAGTTCGAACGCGTCGGCGACACCCAGACGATCCGCGTGGACACGCGCGTCGTCGCCGCCAGCAACCGCGACCTGCTGGAAGAGTCTGCCGAGGGGAAGTTCCGCGAGGACCTCTACTACCGACTGAACGTGGTGCCCATCTACCTGCCGCCGCTCCGGCAGCGGCGGGAAGACGTGCCGTCGCTCGTGACGCACTTCCTCAACGCCTACAACGAGGAGAACGACCGCTACGTTGTGCACATCGCCCCGCGGGCAATGGAGGCGCTGCAGGACTACCACTGGCCCGGCAACGTGCGGGAGCTGCAGAACTACATCGAGCGGGCCGTAGTGATGGCCCAGGGCGATGAGCTGACATACGATCTTCTGCCGGCCAGTGTCCGCGGCGACGGCGAGCGGCACAGCATGACGTTCCGCAAGTTCGACTTCGAGTCGCTTGCCGAGCAGCTGGTCCAGGAGGGCCTCTCCGGCGCCGACGACAAGGCGACCGACCTGCACAGCCGCGTGGTGGACCGCGTGGAGAAGGAGGTTATCGCCCAGGTCCTGAAGGAGTGCGAAGGCGTGCAGATCAAGGCCGCCAGCCGGCTGGGCATCAACCGCAACACGCTGCACAAGAAGATCAAAGACTACGGGCTGGAGGGGTAATCGCCGGCCGAGTGAACGGCGCCTGAGGCTCCGGACGGCGTGTGCCCGCGGAAGTAACCCATGCCGCTCCCAGACAACGACTCGACAACGGCATCAACGTCCGACGAAAACGCGTTTCACCCGGTGATCTACGCGGCAGTCGTGCCAACGATCGGGGCGCTCTTCGGCGTTGCCGCATACGTCAACTCGGTCCGCGAGCAGTGTTCGACGTGCCTGAACAATTTTGAGGTCGAACTGCCACGGTTCACCGAAATGACCATCGCCCTAACCGCCAATCCGCTGGTCGTCTTCACGCCGCCCGCGCTCCTCACCGCGGTCATGATTTGGTACGCCCATCGACGACCGATGACGCACGCCTTGTGTGTCGTCTTCGGCTCGTTGGCCCTTGGTCTCGCTGCCGCAAGTGCTGCTTACGTGGCTATGGTCTGGCCGCTGCTCAGTTTGATTTCCGAGCTGGCTTAGCGGACGCTTGAGTTTCTGAGTCCGCTTCGGCCTCCTGCAATCTCCCTTCTGACTTCGCCGTGGACCTCACCCGCATCACCGTCTTCTGCTTCAGCGCCAGCTACGTGGTGGCGTTTGCGCTCGAGGCGTTTAGCGCTTGGCGGCGGTTTGGGGTGCACCGGCCGGTGCTGCTGGGGTTTGCCGCCGCGGGGGTTTTTGCCCACGCCACGTACTTGGCGTTACGGGCTACCGGCGATCCGGCGCCGCTCTCCAGCCCCGCTGACTGGTGCCTGGTGGCGGCGCTCGTGCTGGCGGGCGTCTACGCCGCGGGGGCGTTTACGTCGCCACGGCTGGCTATTGGGCTGTTCCTGCTGCCGGCGGTGCTTGGGCTGATCCTCGCCAGCAGGATGGCCAGCACCGATCCCCTCTCTAGCCAGCGAAGCAGCTACCTTTGGGGCGTGCTGCACAGCGGGTCGTTGATCCTGGCGACCACCACGGTAACGCTCGGCTTACGCGCCGGCGTGATGTAACTGATCCAGAGCTGGCGACTCAAGCAGAAGCTGCCCGCCGCCGAGGGGGGGTTCCGGCTGCCGACGCTCGAGCGGCTTGAAGCGGTCAACAGCCGATCGCTCGGCTTCAGCGTGTGGCTAACCGCGTTGGGGTTCGTTTCCGGCTTGGTACTGACAAGAATGTCTCAGGCGCCGGGCGGCGCGACGGGGCATGGGCTGTGGACCGACCCGGCGGTAATCAGCCTTTCCGCGATGCTCGGCTGGCTGGTGCTGGTTGAGTTGTTCCGCCTGCTCTATCCCGCCGCGCGGCGGGGCCGGAAGGTGGCGTACCTGACGACTGGCTCGTTTGTGTTCTTGGTGATCACGCTGGTGGCGCTGGTTTCGGCGCCGGCCGATTCGCCGACCGATGAAACTTCCCTCCGACACGCTCCCCGGGCTGACGCCGCGGGGCTCGCCAGTCGTGAGCTACCGATTCCCCACTCCAAGCTCCTCGCTCCCGGGTCCCCGCTCCGCTCCGCATGAAGTTCCGCATGGTAGGTTGCTCGCACCAAGAAGCCGCGGTAGCGGTGCGCGAGCGGCTTGCCTTCACCCCGCAGCACGCCGCCCAGACGCTGGCCCGCTGGCGAGAGGAACGGCCCGGCAGCGAGGCGGTGCTGCTCTCCACGTGCAACCGCGTGGAGTTCTACGCCGCGGCGCCGCCGGACCAGCTGCCGCCCTGCCCGCGGCTGATGATGCGTGAGCTGGCCGAGGCCCACGCCGTGCCGCTGGACGAGGTGCAGACCCACCTGGTGACGCTGCGAGACGAGCAGGCGGTGGGGCACCTATTCCGCGTGGCGGCGAGCCTGGACAGCATGGTGCTGGGCGAGCCCCAGATCCTGGCCCAGGTGAAGCAGGCGTACGACCTAGCCAGCGAGCTCGGCGCCGCGGGGCCGCTGACGCACGGGTGCTTCCAATCGGCGCTGCGTGTCGCCCGCCGCGTGGCGAGCGAGACCAGGCTGCACCACCACCGGGTGAGCATCCCGAGCGTGGCGATCGCCGACTTCGCGAGCGGAATCTTCGAGCGGTTTGACGACAAGCGCGTGCTGGTGGTCGGCGCCGGCGAGATGGCGGACGAGACCCTGCGATACTTGGTCGACCGCGGCGCCAAGCACGTGACCATCGTCAACCGCGACCCGCAGCGGGCCGAGCAGCTCGCCAAGGAGTGGCAGGGCGAAGCGGCGCCGCTTGGCGAGCTGTTCGATCAGCTTGTGCGGGCCGACCTAGTGATCAGCACCACGGCCGCCGGCGAGCCGATTGTCACCGTGGCGGACTACCACGCGGAGGTCGCCTCGCGGCGGCGGCAGCGACCGCTGTTCGTCCTCGACCTGGCGATGCCCCGCGACTTTGAGCCGGCCATCGGCGAGGAGCTGGGCGTTTACCTGTACTCCATCGATGACCTCTCCGCCGCGTGCGACCGGAACCGCCACGCCCGCCAGCGGGAGCTGCCCGCCGCCGAGCGGATCATCCACGAGGAGAGGGAGCGGTTCTTCGCCGAAGCCCGGCACCGCATGTCGGCGCCGGTGATCGCGCGGTTGCGGGAGGGCTTCGAGGAGCCGAAGTCGGCGGAGCTCGACCGGCTGTTCAACAAGCTGCCGGACCTCGACCCGCGTGCCCGCGACGAGATTGAACGCTTCGCCGACCGGCTGGTGAACAAGATGCTGCACCCGCCGATGGAGTCGCTCCGCGACGAGTCCAAGAACGGCAGCCCCCACGGCCTGCTGCACGCGCTGAGCCGGCTGTTCCAGCTCAAAGGGTGAACCCGGTCTACCGTTACAGTGACACCCTCGCTGCGCGTCGTCTTACGCTAGACAAAACGAACCGATGCTCACGACTCGCGGCTCGCTGATCCTGGCCGGTGCATTGCTGATCTTCGCGTCCATCTGCTCGGTCGCCGTAAGTTGGTTCACCTATGTGAACCGCTGGACTTTCTTCAGACCCGTTTATGAAGCCGTGCAGAGCGGCCAAGACCCCTACCAAGCCGCGAGAGTCGGCGCAGACCGACTCGCGACTGACTTCCCGTTGGTGTCTGCAATCAACGCCGTCTCTGTTGGCTCGATTGCTATCTCTCTTCTTGTGCTCGCCAAACGGCAGACCAACTAACTCACCCGTTGGCTGAGCCGGTGCGCGGCTACTCGGTCTGGTTGGGGTTGGCCGGGTTGTCGGCCAGCCACTGGTTGATCTCGCGCTGGAGCTTCTCGAGGTTCTCGCGCAGCGCCTTTTCCACCACGCCCTTTGCGTCGGGCAGGTCTTCGGGCTCAACGTCGTCCAGCTCGGCGACTTCGCCCTTGAGATTATCGATCTTGCCGCTCAGCTCGACCTGGTCGCCCTGCTGGCGGATCTCGGCGAAGCCGTCGGCGGTGAAGCTCAGCTTCGCGAGCGCCGAGACCGGCGTCTCGTCGTCGCCGGTGAGCTTGCCCTTCAGACGGAAGAGCGAGCCGAACTTCATCTTGCAGGTTGCGGTGCCGTAACCGCTCTCAAGGTCGTCGACCTCCACTTCCAGGTTCTCCGCCGGGTCGACGGCCGTGGCCTTGCCCTCAACGCCTTGCCCGGTGATCTCGATCGACTCGTTGTCGCTCAAGAACTGGGTGAACATCTTCCGGGCGAGCGCCTCGGCGACCGCCTCTTCGGCCTCCGACGCGCGGGCGGCGCCGGTCAGCAGGAGACCCGCCGCGATACCGGCGAGGAACAATCGGAACGAGAGGCCGGGCATGGCGTTGGCTTTCGATCGGAGGAGGGCCCTGCTAGACGTGACTCAGCGGGCGGGGCGGGCGGTTACTCGTCTTCGTCTTCGTACTCGTATTCGTACTCCTCGTCGTCCTCTTCCTCGTCTTCGTCGACGTACTCGTACTCTTCTTCGTCGTCGTCGTCTTCGGCCGCTTCCTCGTACTCCTCGTCTTCAAGGTCACCGTCCTCTTCGACCTCTTCCCACTCCTCCTCTTCACCTTCTTCGTCTTCCTCATACTCCTCGGCGTCTGGGTCCTCTTCTTCGTCGTCCTCTTCGTCGTCGTCTTCGTACTCGTATTCTTCGTCCTCTTCTTCGTCGTCCTCTTCGTCGTCCTCTTCGGCGTCGTCTTCTTCGTCGTAGTCCTCGTCTTCGTCCTCGTACTCGTACCCGTCTTCGTACTCTTCGTCGTCGTCATCCACCGAAGCGAAGAGAGCAGACGTTGCGTCAACGCAGCCGAGCCACGGCGCGGGGAAGGAGAAGGGCGAATCGACACCCATCAGCAACGCGAGCGTTTCCGGATCGAAGCCGCCGCGCTGACCTGGCAGGAGTGGCAACGCGGCCGGAAGGCTTGTCGGTAGGTCGGTCGAGGGCGCCATGCGTGGAGTCTCCGTCTAGTACTCGTATCCGTTGGGCCAAAATCTGACACGCCGCGGTGGCCCAATCAACCACCGGGAGGGGGAGAAACGCTCCGCCCTACGCCGACTCTCGCACCCCAATCTTCGGCAGATCATCCAGGCCCATCAGCCCGAAAACCTCCAAGAATTGGCGGGTCGTTCCGTAGAGCAGTGGCCGCCCCAACTCCTCACCGCGGCCGACGATACGCAAAAGACCGCGGTCCATCAACTGCCGCAAGAGCTCGCCGCACTGGACGCCGCGGATGGCCTCAACCTCGGCCCTGACAACGGGTTGCCGAGCCGCCACCACCACCAGCGTCTCGAGGGCCGGCTGCGAGAGCTGCGCCGGCGGGTCGAGGCCGGCGGCCGAGAGCCAAGGGCTGAGCTTGCTACGCGTCCGCAACTGGTAGCCGCCGGCCACCGAGACCACGCCAAAGGCGCACCCGCGCCGGTCGAGGCGGGCGGAAAGATCGTTGATCAGCGTGCGGGCCTGCGTCGCGTCTTCGAGATTGGCGAGCTTCGCCAGCCGCCGCAGCGTGAGCGGCTCGCGGGCCAGCAGCAGCACCGCCTCAACCCGCCGCCGGCGGGCGGCCTGGCGATCGTCCTCTGTCGCTTGGCCGGTTGACTGGCTCTTCGCTGAGGCGATCGCTAGACCCGAGCGTCTGGGGACGCCGCGGCCGCCGAGCGCGCGGGGGCCGCCGGTCAGCGGGTGACCACCGTCGCGTTGCAGGGCGGAGGCGGAGGGGCCGGAGTTTCGCATGGCAGTGTTGAAGCGGCGAAGCGTCGTTCAGCCTGAGCGTGATGCCGGTTCAGAGCGTCGAGCCCGACCGCCAGCGGCGGACCTCGGCGAGCGCCGCCGCCACGGCCTGCGAGGGCGTGGGCTGGATGGCTTGGAAGTGGCGCCGGATGCCGGAGCCGCCCGCCAACTCGGCCGTGCAGCAGAAGCGGTGCAGGCGGCCATCGCCCCACGGTTTGAGCTGGAAGTCCGTCGCCCCAAGGCGACGCAGCTCGTCCGTCATCGGGTCGATCCCGGGGCCAGGCGTCGATGGCGCGGGCGAGGTGGCGACCGCGGCCGGCGCTGGCCAGGCGGTTGGGGGTGGGGACGACGGCGGAAGGGGTTGCGAAATGACGGGCGCTGCAACACCCGGCGCAGGAAGGCCCGCGGCCGGAAAGCTCAGCCCGCCGCGGGATGCTAGCGTTTCGTCACCGAACGCCGGCCTCGGCGGGCGTTCCCTCTGCTCGTCGAGCGCCTGCCGGGCCCGTGTGTAGAGCTGGTCGGCGAGCTCAATCACCCGCTCGGGCGGCGGGCCGTAGACGTACGCAGCCATCCCACCCACGGTGAGCGTGCCGAGCATGATCGTAAGCCGCCAAAATGCCTGCATCGGCGTCTCCTGCCTGGCCGTGCGAGTCGGTGTGTGGCCCTGAATCGGCGGCGGACAGTAGGCGATCCACGGAGGGCTAGGCAAGGGCGGCTGACGAATCGCCCACGGGCTATCATGCGAGCGATGCCCGACGCCACGCCCATCTACCTGGACCACAACGCCACGTCGCCAGTGCTGCCGGCCGCCGCGGACGCGGTTCGCGACGCCATGCTCCGCCTGCCCGGCAACCCCGGCAGCCAGCACGCGGCGGGGAGGACGGCTCGGCGGGAGCTGGAGGCCGCCCGCGAACGGATCCTCACGCTACTCGGCGCCCAGACCGACGGGCTCGACGCCGACCGGCTGCTGTTTACCAGCGGCGGGACCGAATCGAACAACCTCGCCTTGCGGTCGTTCTTCCGATCGCCCAGCGGCGAAGCGGGGCCGCCGCACCTGGTCATTTCGTCGATCGAGCACCCCAGCGTCGACGCCACCGCCGCTCAGCTCGAGGCCGAGGGCGTGGCGGTTGATCGGGCGCCGGTTGATCGGTCGGGCGTGGTCCTCGTCGACCGCCTGGCCGAACTACTGCGACCCACCACGCGGCTAGTCAGCGTCATGCTGGCCAACAACGAGACGGGTGTCCTGCAGCCCCTTGAGCCGATCGCCGCGCTTTGCCAGCAGCGGGGCGTCCCGTTGCACACCGACGCCACGCAGGCGGTGGGCAAGGTGGCCGTCGATTTCGCACGGCTCGGCGCCACGCTGCTCACGTTCACCGCCCACAAGTTCCACGGCCCGTGGGGTGTTGGCGGGTTGCTGGTGCGGGCGGGGACGCCGCCGCTGGTAGGGTTTGGCGGCCAGCCCGGCGCCGAACGGCCCGGCACGCCCACCGTGGCCCTGGCGATTGGCATGGAGACCGCCCTCGGCGCCTGGCACGACGAAGCCGCCGGGCGCGAAGCCCGCCTCGGGCGTCTCCGTGACCGCTTCGAGTCGCTCATCCTGCGCGACCTGCCCAAAACGGTCGTCGTCGGCGCCGCCGCCTCCCGGCTGCCGCACACCTCAAACCTGGCCTTTGTCGGCCTCAACCGGCAAGCGCTGCAGATGGCGCTCGACCGGGCGGGCGTGCAGTGCTCCACCGGCTCCGCCTGCGCCAGCGGGTCGAGCGAGCCGTCGCCGCCGCTGCTGGCAATGGGCCTGGAGAAGGCCGTTGTTCAGGGCGCGCTGCGGTTCAGTTTGGGGGCAATGACCACCGAGGACGATGTCCAACAGGCGGCCGCGCGGGTCGTGACGGCGTGCCGGCGGATGGGGCGGGGTAAATAAGCCCTTTCTGCCCGCCTCGCCTCCCGGCTGGAGGGGGAATCGGGTACACTTTCGGCTTGCTGCAAAGCTCGTCGAGAGCGGTCTTGGAAAGCCCTGATCGCGGGGTTGGGACCCGCTCTCGCGCAGCAATCTGAACGTCAGGGATCGACCTGTGTCCAACGCGGTCCGAAAAACCGAAGCGGTCTCGCTCGCGCCCCTGCCTGGGCCGCGTCTGGCGCCCGCCGAGGCAAGATCCCGGCCGCAGTCCGATGCCAACGACGCCGGCAGCGACCGCCTCGGCGTGTTTGTTGCCGGCCCGGAGAACGAGCTCGTCGCCGCGGTCGTCAATCGGCTGATCAGCGACCTCACCACCGGCCACCAGCAGCCCCAGCCGACGATGCCCAGCCCGCTGGTGCTCATCGGCCCCTCGGGCAGCGGGAAGACCCACCTCGCGTTTGGTTTGGCCATGCTCTGGGCGGCGCGGCGCGGCTCGGAGGAAGTGGGCTTCTTCACGGCGGCTGACTTCTCCCGCGACTTCGCCACCGCCATCGATCAGCAAGCCGTGCGGAGCTGGCGTCGTTCGCTCCGCCGCAAGCAACTGCTGGTGATCGACGACGCCCACCGGTTGGGCGACTCCCAGCACAAAGCGACCGAGCTCCGGCACACGCTCGACGGCGTCGCCGAGCAGGGCGGCCGGGTGCTGCTGACGTTCAATGGACCGCCATCGAAAGGCGCGGCGCTGGACCGACCGCTGCTTGGGCGGCTGAGCGAAGGGCTGATGCTGGAAGTCTCGCCGCCGGGCCGCCAGGCACGACGCGAGCTGCTCCGCCACGCCGCCCGCGCCTCTGGCTGCGAGGTGGACGACGCCGCGCTCGACTCCCTGGCCGAGAACCTGCCCGCCGACGCCCGCGGCGTGGTGCGGGCCGCCATCGAGCTCCGTCGTCGCAGCGGCCGCACCGTGGACGCGGTTCAGGCCGAGAGCTTCGTGCAAGACAACCAGGCGGAGCACTCGCCGCCGCTCAAAGACATCCTGCGGGTCACGGCCCGCTACCACCAAGTGCCGCTCCGGGTGCTCACCAGCGCCAGCCGCAAGCAGGCCGTGGTCACCGCCCGGGCGATCGCCATCTACCTGGCCCGCGAGCTCACGCCGCTCAGCTACGCCCAGATCGGCCAGGCGCTCGGCGGGCGCGACCACACGACCATCATGCACAACTACCGCCGCATCGCCCGAGAGATGCCGCGCGACCTGGCGTTGAAGTCCGCCATCGAAGAGCTGCACCGCCTGCTAGCGCGGTGAGGCCAGTCGCCCGCTCAAGCAGCGAAGGGGGTGGGGAAAGGGCGTTGCCCCGGTGTTGGCTGTGCGTTGAAGCCTTCGCTCCCGACGCCAAACCGAACGAGCGACCCGCGACTTGCCGACATGACTCGACCAACGGATGACAGCCACGCAACACGCCACCGACAAGTTTTCACGCCCCCCGGCATCGCGGTAAGCACCGCCACGGGCGTTGGTTGCCATGATTCGAAGCGACTTATCGACGCCGATCGTCGCCGCATAACAACAACAACTTCTTTTAGAAATAAAAACACTCTTTAGCTCGCGTCCCCCGATGCGAGGGAACCACCGATGAACATCACGTGCAACCGAGAGCAGTTCGCCGCGGCGTTTGCCGCGGTGGCGGCGGTCGCCCCGGTCCGCAGCCCCAAGCCGATCCTGCAGAACGTGAAGCTGGACGTGGACGACAACGGCGTCGGCACGCTGCTGGCCACCGACCTTGAGATCGGCATCCGCCGGCAGCTTGAGGGCTTTGAGGTGAAGGCCGCCGGCTCGGTGGTGCTGCCGGTGGCCCGCTTCGGGTCGATCCTGCGTGAGAGCACCGACGAGACCTTCTCGCTCGACACCGACGGCCAAACCACCGTGGTCCGCGGCAGCCGCAGCCGGTTCAACCTGCCGGCGGAGAACCCGGCCACCTTCCCGCCGGTGCCGGACTTTGAAGAGGCCGCCTACTTCGAGACCTCCCCGCGGTTGCTCAAAGAACTGATCAAGCGGACGATCTTCGCCACGGAGAACGAATCGAGTCGCTACGCGCTGGGCGGCGTCAAGATGGAATGGGCCGACGGCAAGCTGACCGCCGTGGGCACCGACGGTCGCCGGCTGGCGAAGATGGAAGGGCCCGTGCAGGCGGTGGGCGAGGGCGCCAACTTCGGCGAGACGACCATCGTCCCCAGCCGATCGCTGCAGCTCATCGACCGCGTGCTGGTGGACGACGACGCCGAGGTGCAGATGGCCGTCCGGCAGAACGACATCCTGGTCCGCACTCCGAAGACAACGATCTTCTCCCGGCTGCTCGAAGGCCGCTTCCCCAAGTGGCGCGAAGTCTTCCCCGACCGCACCGGCGCCGCCCGGATTGAGCTGCCCGTTGGGCCGTTCTTCTCGGCGGTCCGCCAGGCGCAGATCGTCACCAGCGATCAGAGCCGCGGCGTGGACTTCACCTTCGGCGGCGGGTCGCTGGTGCTCTCGGGCAACACGCCGGAAGTGGGCGAGTCGCGCATCGAGATGCCGATCGGCTACGACGGCGACGAGATCGTGATCACGCTCGACCCACGTTACTTGGTCGACCTGCTGAAGGTGCTCGACGCCGAGAAGACCTTCACGCTCGACCTGCAGGACGGCGACTCGGCGGCGGTGGCCACCACGGACGACGGCTACGGCTACGTGATCATGCCGCTGGCCCGGGACCGGTAAAGCGAGGCCCTATAGCGGGCGAGAAACGACCGATGGAGCGAGAACCAATCGAACCGGCGCTAGCGGCGGAGAAGCTTGGCCACTTGGCCGAGCGGAGCGAGCGCTGGCAAAAGTGGTCGCACGCACGCCGGCCCAAGACGCTGCGGGACGTGCTGGCCCAGGTCATCAGCAAACGCGGTTACGGCGCTAACCAGGCCAACGAGCAACTCGCCGAGGCGTGGGCCGAAGCGGCCGGCGACCTGCTGGCGGCCCGCAGCCGGGCGGTCCGCGTCCAGCGCGGCCGGCTCGAGGTGATTGTCGCCAGCAGCACGGTGATGCAGCAACTGTCGTTCGAGAAACAGCGAATCGTATCCGCCCTGAACCGCCTGCTACCCGAAGCCCGCATCAACGACCTCCGGGCGAGAGTGGGCGCCATCGACTGAGCCGCCGACGCGGCAACCAATCCAACCGCCCTTCGCCAATAGCGAACGATCGGGCGGCCCACGCCGAGGGCATCGGCGGCTACAAGACCAACGAAGCATGGCCGACGAGAATCAACAACCGAGCGACGAAGCAGCTGGCGAAGCCAATCCGCCAGCCGCCGACCACCGCGGCAGCGACGAGTACAAGGCGGGCGACCTGGAGCACCTCTCGGACCTGGAGCACGTCCGCGAGCGGCCGAGTATGTACATCGGCGACACCACCGCGCGTGGTCTCCATCACCTGGTCTACGAGGTGGTGGACAACTCCATCGACGAAGCGATGGCCGGCCACGCCACGACCGTGGCGGTCACCATCAACGGCGACGGCAGCGTGACCGTCGAAGACGACGGCCGGGGCATCCCGCCCGAGCGGCACGATCAGCTCTCCGAGCAGATGGACCGCGAGGTCAGCACGCTCGAGGGCGTGATGACCGTGCTCAAGTTCGGCGGCAAGTTCAGCAAGGGCGCGTATCAGACTTCCGGTGGCTTGCACGGCGTCGGCGTGACGGTGGTGAACTTCCTGAGCGAGTGGGCCGAGGTCGATGTCTTCCGCGACGGCCACGTCCACCATCAGGAGTACGGCCGCGGTGTCCCCAAGTCGCCCGTCAACCGCATCGGCGCCACCGACAAGCGCGGCACGAAGACCACCTTCAAGCCCGACGACCAGATTTTTCAAACCACCAAGTACAGCTACTCGGTGCTGCAGAAGCGGCTGCAGGAGCTGGCGTTCCTCAACCGCGGCGTGAAGATCTCCATCACCGACGGGCGGACCGGCGAGAGCGAGTCGTTCCAGTACGAGGACGGCATCCGCGAGTTCGTCACGCACCTCAACCGCGCCAGCGACGCGGTGCACCCGGACGTGCTCTACGTGGAAGGTTCCGCCGAGGGCGTGTCGCTTGAGGTCGCGGTGCAGTACTCGGGCGAGTTCACCGAGAACGTCCACACGTACGTCAACAACATCAACACGCACGAAGGGGGCACGCACCTCTCTGGTTTCCGCTCGGCGCTCACACGCACGATCAACAACTACGGCAAGAAGGAGAGCCTCTTCAAGGACCTCACGCCCAGCGGCGAGGACGTGCGCGAGGGGCTCACCGCCGTCATCAGCTGCCGCGTGCCGCACCCGCAGTTCGAGGGGCAGACCAAGACCAAGCTGGGTAACAGCGAGGTGGAGGGCATCGTCAATTCGCTCTTCGGCGAGTACCTGCAGAAGTACTTCGAAGAGAACCCGCGCGCGGCGAAGGCGATCATCAAGAAGACGATCCTCGCCGCCGAGGCCCGCGAGTCGGCGCGCAAGGCGAGGCAGCTCATCCGCGAGCGCAAGGGCGCTCTCTCCGGCGGCTCGCTGCCGGGCAAGCTGCGGGACTGCTCCAGCCGCGACGTCGACAAGTGTGAGCTCTACCTAGTGGAGGGCGACTCGGCCGGCGGCTCCGCCGAGGGCGGACGCATGCGGGAGTACCAGGCCATCCTGCCGCTGCGGGGCAAGATCATCAACGCGTACAAGTCGCGCGAGGACAAGGTGCTGGCCAACGAGGAGGTCCGCAGCATGATCTCCGCGGTCGGCTCCGGCATCGGCGCCGAGCAGGACATGGACAAGCGCCGCTACGGCCGCGTGGTGATCATGACGGACGCCGACGTGGACGGCAGCCACATCCGCACGCTGCTGCTCACGTTCTTCTACCGGCAGATGTACGACCTGGTGGCCAAGGGTCACGTCTACGTCGCCCAGCCGCCGCTCTTCCGCGTGCGGAAGGGCAAGAAGGCCACGTACGTGCAGACCGAAGAGGAGATGAAGGCCCAGCTCCTGGAACTCGGCCTGGGAGACAGCGTGCTCGACGCCGGCAGCGGGCTCACGGTCGAGGGCGAGGCGATGACCGCCCTGGTCCGCACGCTTGCCGAGCTGGAGGAGGCGCTGGTCGCCCTCGAACGCCGCGGCGTTAGCCTCAAGATGCACGCCTTGCGGCAAGACCCGGAGTCGGGCAAGCTGCCGGTCTACCATGTGTTCGTCGGTTCCGAAGAGCACTGGTTCACCGGCCGCGACGCGCTCGATGAGTTCATCGCCCAGAAGGAAGAAGAACTCGGCGACGAGCTAATGGTCGACGCCGGCCCCGCCGCGGTCATCCCCACCGCTGACGGCAACGCCGAAGCTTCCAACGGCGAAGAGTCCAACGGCGAGGCATCGGAGACCAACGGCGCCGCGACGAACGGCTCGGCCACGCCGGCCGGCGAACGCACGCGGCTCCGCATCGTCGAACTGCACGAGGTGCGGACCATCAACAAGCTGCTGGGGGAACTCAGCACGCAGGGATTCGAGATCGATTCGCTGATCCCGCAGGACCGCACCGGCGAAGAGGACTCGCGGTACACGCTCCGCCGCGGCGAGAACGACCGAGGCTTGGAAGACCTCCGCGCCCTGCCCGGGGCGATCCGCTCCGCCGGCGAGAAGGGGCTGCAGATCACCCGCTTCAAAGGCCTGGGCGAAATGGACGCCGAGGAGCTCCGCGACACGACGCTCGACCCCGCCAACCGCACGCTGCTGCAAGTCAAGATGGAAGACGCCGGCGCCGCCGACGACCTGTTCCGCGTGCTGATGGGCGACCAGGTGGAGCCGCGACGGGACTTTATCCAGAAGTACGCGCTGGATGTGAAGAACCTGGACGTGTGACAGACGCTCCGCTTCGCTCGCGCGCGTGCCATTTCTTGCGGGGCCGGCCGGGGCTGCTTACAACGGGGCGATGCCCCCCCAGCCGCTCAAGCCCAACACCTTCCTCATCGGCGCCGCCAAGTGCGGCACGTCCGCCCTGGCCGGCTATCTGGGCTCGCACCCGGGCGTCTTCTTCTGCAACCCGAAGGAGCCCCGCTACTGGTGCCGGGACCTCTTGGGCGACATGCGGTACAACCGCTCCAGCGCTCCGGTCGATACGCTGGAGGGCTACCTGAGCCTCTTCGCCGCGGCGAAGGACGAGCCGGTCATCGCCGAAGGTTCGACGCTCTACCTGCGGTCGGAAGTCGCCGTGCCGGAGATCCTGGCGTTCAACCCGGACGCCAAGTTCCTGATCATGCTCCGCAATCCTGTGGACATGTTCCACTCGTGGCACAACTACCTGCTCACGCGGTTCGTGGAAGACGAGCCCTCGCCGCAGCGGGCGTGGGACCTGCAGGAGGCCCGGGCGCGTGGCGAGCACCTGCCCGACGGCTGCGACCTGCCGGTGCGGCTGCAGTACCGCGAGATGATCCGCCTCGGCACCCAGATGCAGCGCGTCTTCGACGCGGCGCCGCGTGAGCGGGTGCACGTCATCCTGAACGAAGACTTCGCCGCCGACACCGCCGGCGCCTACCGGCAGACGCTCAGCTTCCTCGGCTTGCCGGACGACGGCCGGACGGAGTTCCCCCGCCTGAACGCGGCCCACGAGTACAAGGCGAAGTGGCTCGCCCGCCGGCTGGTGGCGCCGCCGCGATGGCTGCTCGGCGCCTACGGCAAGGCCCGCAAGAAACTCCCCGGCGTCCTCCCCTCCGGCCTGCGAACCAAACTCCTCAAGCCGCTCTCCGCCGAGAAAGCCAAGACCAAACTCCCGCCCGACCTCCGCCAAACCATCGCCGAAGAGATGCGCGGGGAAGTGGAATTACTCTCGTCGTTGCTGGAGCGCGACTTGAGCGGTTGGAGCGAGGCTTCGTCCGCCGTGCAAGCCTGAATCCGTAGAGAAGGCGCGTGCATCCAACCCCGGTCTGATGCCTAGTTGCTATGGACCCGGTCCTCTACACACAGTTCCTCGAAGCGTGCAAGGACGGTGATCTTGAAGGTGTACGCCACTCACTTAGTGGCGGCGCCAACCCCAACTGGCAGGACGTAATCGACGGGTATACGGGTCTTCACTTCGCAATCGGAAGTGGTCAGGAACCGTCAGTTCGTGCCTTGCTCGATCGAGGTGCAGATATCGAACACAATCAGAACGTCGGCAACATTACGCCGCTCGGCACCGCAGTCCTTAGCGGTCATATCGGGATCGTGCAACTGTTGCTCGACGAAGGAGCCGATCCGACCGCACGCATATACTCGGACGATCGATCGATAAGCGATGTGGCAGAAGAAGAAGGCAGTGCCGAGATCGCATCGTTGCTACGGCGCGCCGCGAACAAGAAATAGGATGCAATGAAAACCCTAATCATCCACGCACACCACGAACCAAAGAGCTTCTGCTCCGCGTTGTCGCAGCGGGCCGCCGAGGCGCTCGCCGGGGCGGGGCATGAGGTGGTGGTTTCGGACCTTCACGCGATGGGGTTCCAGCCGGTCTCCGATCGCCGCAACTTCACCACCACGGCCGACGCCGATTACCTCAAGCAGCAGCGCGAGGAGACGCACGCCACCGAGCACGGCGGCTTTGCCCCCGACGTGCTGGCCGAGATCGAGAAGCTGGAGGCGTGCGACCTGCTCGTGCTGAGTTTCCCGCTCTGGTGGTTCGGCATGCCGGCCATCCTCAAGGGGTGGTGCGACCGCGTGCTGGCCATGGGCCGCGTCTACGGCGGCGGCAAGCTGTACGAAACCGGCGCCGGCGGCGGCCGCAAGCGGGCGATGCTCATCACCACCACCGGCGGCGGGCCCCAGGCGTACGACGGCTGGGGCGTGAACCCGCCCATGGACCACATCGCGTCGATGATCCAGCACGGCATCTTCTGGTTCAACGGCTTCCGCCCGCTCGAGCCGTTCATCGCCTGGTCGCCGGCGAGGATCGGCGACGACGCGCGGAAAGAGTACCTCGATCAGCTCGCCGAGCGGATGGTGGTCGCGTTCGACGAAACACCGATCGAGATGCCCCGCCTGGAACACCACCCGAACTTCGGCCACGACACGCAGCAGCGGTTCATGGTGGTCGCCCGTCGGAGCAAGCCGGTGGACGAGCGGTACTTCCAGCTCATCGCCGACGAGCAGGCGGCGCTCGCCGAATGGCGCCGCCGCGGCCTGCTGCACGACTTCCAAGCGGCCGATCCCCGGCCCGCGGATGACGGGGCCGACAACTGGCGGGCGTTTCTCAAGCTGCGCGCCGAGAACCGCGAGGAGGTCGAACGAAACCTCGCCACCCTGCCGTTGGCGGAGTACCTGGCGTTCGAGATCACCGAACTGGCGCCGCTCGCCGCTCCGTAGCAGCCGAGACGGCAGGCTGCACAACCCGCGCATTCGGTCGGTCCACGATGCCGAAATGCACCGTCGACACGGTGTGTCTGTAACGGTTAGCGCACCTGGGGTGCGCGGCTTGAGTTGCCTCATCGGATGCCCGCTGTTCGCCGGGGAAGTGTTTGGCGCCGACCCGCAGATGACCTACTTACGTCGGTAGGCGTAATTCCAGTGCGCCGGTCGCAACCTCAGAGAACCGAGAGACGCCATGCGTTTTTTCACCGCGAAGCCGTTTGTTGCCCTTGCCGTGTTGATGAGCGGCGCCGTCGCCGCTGCGGAGCCAACCGCTGAGGAGTGGGCTCGCGTCATGAATCTCTCGGGCCGTCAGCGGATGCTGACGCAGAAGATGTCGAAGGAGGCGTTGTTTGTCACCGCCGGTGTGCGTGCGGACGAACTCCGCGGCGCCTTGGCCGAGACAACGACCTTGTTCGAAACAACCCTCGCTGGCCTCCGCGACGGCGACGCCAGCCTTGGCCTGCCGGCGACCGAGAACCCGCGGATTGTCAAGCAGCTGGATAAGGTCCAGTCGCTATACCTGGAGCTGAAGCCGCTGTTCGACACGGTGGGCCAGGGCGGTGAGCTATCGAGCGACGAACTCTCGCAGCTCGCCAGCAAGAACCCGCCGCTTCTGAAGGAGATGAACAAGGCGGTCAAGATGTACGAGCGCCAAGCCAAGAAGGTGCTGACCGGCGACGCGGCGGCGGCGGTGGTTATCAATCTCGCGGGCAAGCAGCGGATGCTCACGCAGAAGATGACCAAGGAGGCGCTCTTGGTTCACCTGGGAGTCAACAAGGATGAGAACTTGCTGAACCTCCGCGAAACGACCTCGCTGTTCGATCGCACGCTTGCCGGCCTGCTCGACGGCGACGCCGACCTGGAGCTGCCCGGCACACAGAACGACGCCATCCGTACGCAGCTAAACATAGTCTCTGGCCTGTGGAACAAGCTCGCCCCGACGTTCAACGCCGTGATCGCGGGCGACTCACCGTCAGACGACACGCTGGTGGCGCTCTCGGTTGAGAATGTCGCGCTGCTCAAGGAGATGAACGCCGGCGTCAAGCTCTTTGAGCAAGCCGCCAACTGAGGACACCCTCGCCCGCCGCCGCCCCGGCAGCGAGAGCGTGAAGCAACACTGGAATCCCGCACCACCCGATTGCGTGAGCGGCCGTGAACGACCTCCTGAAGAAGACCCGACTCGGCCTCGCCCTGTGGGGCGCCTTTGCACTGCTCCTGATTTTGGGGCTGGGACAAACCGTGGCGGTGGTGATCCAAGTCACCGCCGCCCAGCGGGCGGGCGACCGCGGTCGAGCGGACGTGATCGCGTTGGCGGAGGAGCTGCGCAGCGTCGAGTCTTCCGCCGAAGCGGCCGCCGCCGACGCAACAGAGCTCGCCTCGCGGGTGCAGAGCGAGCTCGCGGCGAGCATGGAACAGGGCGAGACCGACATGCAGGTCCTGCAGCGCAACGTGGTGAGCGCTGTTGAGGGGACATCTGAGATTGTTGAGCAGCTGGAGGAGCTACTCGATACGGCCGACCTGGATGACGACACGGCCGGCGCGATCGAAGACCTGCTCTTCAGCGCCGAGGACAGCGCGGACCGGATCCGCAAAGAAGCCCTGCCGATGGTCCGCGCCGGCGTGGAACGGCTGGCGAAGACCGCCGAGCAGACCCGGCGCGCCGCGGAAGAGATCGGCGGGCTAACGGAGACCATGAACAGCTTCGCGCAGGTCAGCGAAAGCTCCGCGGAGCAGGCGGCCGCCGCTACTCGGCAGATTGACGTCAGCTCGCGTGCGGTCAGTGCAACGCGTTGGCTCACGATCGCGGCGGCGGCGGTGACCATAACCCTGGGCGTGGGCGTGCCGCTGTTGCTCGTGCCGCGCATCAGCGCCGAGGTCAGTCGCACCGTGGCGACGCTCGAAGGGGTCGCCGCCGGTGACCTTAGCCAGCGGCTCGAGGCTCGCGCCTTTGACGAGTTTGGTCGGGTCGCTCGGGCGCTCAACGAGGCGGTCGGCTCAATGGCCAACGCCGTGGGGACGATCCGGGCGGGTTCGACGCGGCTCTCGCACTCCTCTTCGGGGCTGGCGAGCACGGCCGACTCGCTCGCCAACGGCGCCGATGAAACCAAGAGCCTCTCGGCGAGCGTCGCCGCGGCCGCCGAGGAGATGTCCGCCAGCATGGCCGACATCGCCAGCTCGGTTGAGCAGGTCAGCAGCAGCAACGCCGATATCTCGAGCGCCGCGGAACTCATGCTCAACGCGACCCGAGACGTGGCGTCGAGCTGCGAGAACGCGGTTCGAGTCGCCGGCGAGGCGACCGAGCTGGTGGAATCGGGCGGAGCAAAGATCGGCCGCCTCAGCTCGGCCGCGGACGAGATCGGTCGCGTTAGCCAGGCCATTCAAGACATCGCCGATCAGACCAATCTGCTCGCGCTCAACGCAACGATCGAAGCCGCCCGCGCGGGTGAAGCGGGCAAGGGCTTCGCGGTGGTCGCTACGGAGGTTGCGGAGCTCGCCAAACAGACCTCCGAAGCAACCAAGCAAATCCGGGAGAGGATTGATGCGATCCAGGGCGTGTCGGGCGACGTGGTCGATGTGATCGGAAAGATCGACAACGTCATCCGCTTGGTCCGTGAGGAGTCGGACCAAATCTCGGTGACCGTGAGCGGGCAGGGCGAGACCACGGCGCAGATCGCGTCACAGATCACCGAGGCCGCCCAAGCGGCGACGGTTGTTTCGACGAGCGTTGCTCAGGTCGCTCAGGCCAGCCAAGAGGTGGCTCGCTCGATCGTCCGAGTTGAGGCCGCTGCCAAGAGCACCGCCGCTGATGCGGCGGCAACGCGGTCCTCCGGCAACGAGCTGTCCGATCTCTCGAACGACCTCGACACCGCACTGGCGGTCTTCCAGAACCAGGCGTGACGCTCAGGCGTCTGTTCAGTCGTTGGTCACGGCAAACACGTGTGAAGCAACGTTGGCGAATCGCCAAATTCTCGAAGTGGCCCAAAACCCTGGACGCAACGTTCGGTTGTCGAAATTAGACACCCGACGCGATACAAAGAAACTCGGCCTCATCAAACCTCGGCTCAAGATGGCGCGTTTCGGGTGGCTTTGACCGTCCCGCGTCGCCGTAAGTCGTTGATTCTCGTCCGGGTGGTTGGCAAAAAAAGTAATTCGCCGTTCGAGCGTCCGTCGCCGCTGAGAATTCTTGGACACCCACAGAAAAAGCCCGGCCCCTCGGTGAGGGGCCGGGCTGGTCGCGGTCTCGGGGGGAGCGAGACTCTGACAGGGCCTTGGTTATTCGATCAGGTCGAACACGATCTTCTCTTCCTGCGCCGCCGCCCGTAGCTTGTTGAGAGCGCGGACTTCGATCTGGCGGATCCGCTCCTTGGTGACGCCCATCTCGGCGCCCACCTCTTTGAGCGTTTGCGGCTCCTTGCTGTGGTCGAGCCCGAAGCGGCTGATCACGATCTGCTGCTCCCGCTCGTCTAGGTTCTTCAGCATCCGGCGGATCTTGGTCTCCCGCTCGGCCTGGGCCGCCTCGTGCAGCGTGGGGTTGTCCCGCTGCTCCTCGGTGGCGGCGAACAGCTCGTCGTGGCTGGTGCGGAAGCGGTCGCGGTGCTTGAACTCGCCCGGGATCGTGCGGGCGTAGTTCTTCATGATCGCCCAACTGGCGTACGTGCTGAACTTGAAGCCGCGGCCGAAGTCGAACTTCTCAATCGCCCGCAGCAGCGAGATGTTGCCGTCGCTCACGAGCTCGAAGAAGTTTTGGTCCGGCGTCACGTGCCGCTTGGCGATGGAGACCACCAGCCGCAGGTTGCAGCGGACGAGCTGGTTCTTGACCAGGCTCGCCTCGTCTGCCAGCTGCTCAATCTCGTCCATCAGCCCGCTCTTGGGCCGGGCCGGGTCGAGCTGGTCGCGGAGCTTCGCCGCCTTGTACTTCAGGTAGTTGTACTTGCGGAACAGGTGGGCCTCCTGCTCGCGGTTGAGCAGCGGCATCTCGTACAGGCTCGCCAGGTACGGCGGCAGGTCGCTCGGCCGGCGGGTCTTCTTGGTGGGGGCGTCGCTCTCGGGCATGGGGCCCAGGCAGAGGGTGTCGGCGCCCTTCCGCTTGAAGCGGTCGTTGGGGATGAAGTCCAGCGGCAGCTCCATGATGCGGGCCGCGCGGACCTCGTTGATCACCCGGTAGACGGTGGTCTTGGTCCGCCCGTAGCGCTTCATCAGCCGCTCGACCGAAGTGCCGCGACGCGAATCGCGGTAGATCTTCTGCTTCTGGGCCTCGGTGAGTGGGCCCTTCAGGTCGGGGAAGATGGCGAGGGCCGGGTTCTCCTTGTCGAACTGGCGAAGGGCGGCGCGGATGGTCTCCGCGCTGCGGCCGGTGCGGTCCGCCAGCCGGCGGGTCACCTCGGCCTGGCACGAACCCTCGCTCGCCAGCCGGCGGGCCTGATCCAGAAGCTCCGCCCGCTGCTCTTCGGTCAGCTGGCTGAACTTGGCGCCGCGCTCCACGCGGCCTTGGTTGGTTTTAACGAACCGGTCGACGCTGCTCCGCAGAAAGCCAACCCGCTTCCGCCCGTCGAACAGCAGCCGGCGGCTCACCAGGCCCAGCTCGCGCCAACGCGAGATGGTCTTGGTGGAGACGTTGAACTGAGCGGCCAGCTCATCGACGGTCATCACCTGTTCGCCGAGCGCATCGGCCCGCAGGTCGACCGAGTCGGAGAGGTCCTCGACGAGCAGACGAAGGTCGTGCCGAAGATCGGCGCCCGTCACCTTCACCGAGGCGTCCGTCTCCGGGCGGATGCCGGTGACGCGGTAGCAGACGTAGTCGTAGGGGTACGTGCGGTCGGGATCGAGCTCGGCGATGAGCCGCTCGGCGTCGTCGATCTGCTCCAGCCGCTTCTCGGGCGGCGCGTACCGCGACTGCTGGCGGCGGAGGCGATCGATAACGTCGGTCTTGTAAGCGCGTTGCATGGCCAACCTCGTTCCTGTCTCCCGCTGGCCGCCTCCGCCCGCTTTCTGCGGCGTGAGGCGGGGTATCGGTTCGGTCCTCGTCGTGGTTTGTCTGGTCCCTGCTGTCTTCGCCCCGCGGCGGCCGAGCTTGCGAAGATTCGCCGTGGAATCGACACCCGTTCGGCCCGCCCATTTGACCCGCCAAGCCGGCGCCCGGCGGTTGCTAGCGGAGGAAGCGGCAGTTGTTGTACGCAGGTAAGTCGCTGTGGGTCGAGAGAAAGTTCGCTGGCGCCGCCCGGAATGCTTGCAAACCCGGCGGTTTTGGGCGTTTAGGGGGAATCTAAGTCCTTGTCGGGGAGCGATTTCGGTCCGCGGGGCCTGTTCCCGCCACCGCGGCGGGTAGACGCAGCGACGGCTGAGAAGGCGGAAGGGAGAGGGCGGGGGGCGGCGCAAGCGATTTGCAGCGTGACCGCCTCCGCCCCTCCGCTCTCCGCCCTCCGCCCTCCGCCCTCCGCCTTGAGGTCGCATAGCGGTCTTGCGTCGGCGGGCCGATTCCGCGAACTACCCGCACTCAAACTAGCCCAACGCCCCGCCACGCCGCGGGGCCCGACCCGGAGGCGGCGATGCGACCCACTGCCCGGCGGCCCAAAACCCAACACGCCCCGCTGCTTTCGCTGGCGACGCTCGCCCTGGCCGCGACCCTCCCCTCCGCCGCCCGCGGAGCGGACGCCTACGACCTCACGGCCGCCGAGCCGGTTGGCTTCGCGGCAGAAATCGACATCGCCCTGGAGTTTGGCGGCGAGCTGGTGGCCCCGGACTTCATGCCCAAGGCGATGACCGAGCAGCTCAAAAAGAAGCGATCGAAGGACAAGCCGGCCGAGCAAGAGTTCACGCGGTCGCCGCTCTCGGTCACGTCGCAACTGCGGTACGTCGAGCGGGCGTTGACCGGCGAACTGGCGTTGCGGCAGTACGAGGTTGCGGAGGCAACCATCAAGTCTGCCGCCGGCGTGCGTCTGCCGAAGCTGCCCAGCAGCCGGCGGCTGATTGTCGCGCGGCAAGACGGGGCGGGCCCGCGGACGCTCGCGTCGCCCGGCGGAGCGCTCACCCGCGAGCAGCTCGACCTCCTCGGCGCCCTCGGCGACCCGGCGGCGCTCGACTCGGTGCTCCCCGGCCGGCGGATCGAGGAGGGCGAGAAGTGGGAGGTCGATCAGGCCGCCATCGCCATCCTGCTCGGCTTGGACTCCATCGCCGTTTGCGGCGTGGAAGGGTCCGTCGACCAGGCCAACCGGCGGTATGTTCGGTTTGAGCTAGCGGGCGACATCGAGGGCGCGGCGGATGCCGCGGCGACGGAGATCGACTTTCGCGCCGTCGGCCTGTTCGACCGTCAGAAGCAGATCGTCACGCAGCTCAACGTGGCGATGACCGAGAAGCGTGAGGTGGGCCCGGCGCGGCCGGGTGTCGAGGGCACGGCAAAGGCGAAGATCAAGCGGCGGCTCACCAAGCCCACCGGAGAGCTGGCGACCGCCACGGCCGCGGGGCTCACCACCGGCGCCACGCCGCCTACCGACCTGGTGCTGCGTGCCGGGCCGCAGGGGTTTGAAGTGGAGCACGACCGCAAGTGGCGGCTGGCGGCCGAGGCGCCCGACGCCCTCACGCTCCGCCGGATCGAGCCCGTGGGCCTGGTCGCCCAGACCACCCTCAAGCGGCTGCCGGCCAAGGCGAGCGGGATGGAGATGACCGCCGACGAGCTTGTGGAAGAGATCCGGTCGTCGCTGGGCGACTCGCTGACTGAGATCGTTTCGACCGAAACGTGGAACAACCAGGAAGGCTGCCGCTGCCTGGGCCTCGTGGCCCACGGTGAGCTGGACGGGGCGCCGCTGGAGTGGCGTTACTACGTGGTCATGCCGGGCAACGAGGCGAGCGGCGTCAGCGCCGCATCGGCCGACGCCCGCCACGCGGTATCGATCATGACCACCATCGAAGCCCCGCTAGTCAAGCGCGTGGGCGACGCCGACCGCGACCTGGCCGACCGCCTCAAGATGATCCCACCAACCCGGGCAAGAGTCGCCATGACCCCGCCGGAGAGGATCCGCCGCAGCCCGAAACGATCATCGTCAAAGTCGTCTGGCACCGCGACCAGCTCACGGCGAAGCCGCAGCCTGCGGCGGCGGTAGTCACGCTAGTTGTGCCACTGGAGAGGGTCGGGAAGCGGTTGGGACGAATACTCGATGTGAATGATCCTACGGTGTGTCGCGACTTCAGCTCGGGGCGATGAATGCAGGATCAAAGGTGACATCACAAGAACGTCTCCTTTGCGGGCTTCACAAACAGCCTCACCTTGCTGTTTTCGAAGAGCCACACTCTGCACGGCGTCGAGTCGTCCATACTGATGATTGCCGGGCACGACGCGCAGTGCGCCGTTTGCCGCTGGGCAGTCGTCAAGATGGACCCTCAGAGTCACCACCGATTCAAGCACCGAGGCCGGCGGCTGAACGTGAAGCACACCAGCCTTCGTGGTCCAGGTGCCGAAACCAGGGACATCCGCGCGACGCCGGACAGCTATCGTCAGGTCTTGATGCCAAGGGACCCCCCAGTTCGCTTCTGGGAGCTTGTCGAAGTAGATCGCCTTGACCGGTCGTGCAGTTAAACCGAGCGCGCTCGAAGCCAGTTCGAGCAGCAGCCCTTGTGAGGCGAAGGATCGGATGCTGGGCGAGAGCGAAAGCAGGTTGCGTATCCCATGCGCTGAAGCAATCGCCCCGCTTGAGGACTGTTCGGTCAAGACCGGGTCCAACGCCGCTTCCAGGGCAGAGCACTCCACCTCTGACACCGCGCGGCGGGCGACGAAATAGCCCATAGCGCTAAAGTCACGAGTCTCGTCTGTCACCGTTGAAGCCTGTGGACGACCGAGGGATAACGTCCTCTGGTGTTCCGTCGTACGACGATCCGGTTCGCTACTGAGCGTGAGCTCACGCGGTGAGTTTTTGCTCATTCAGTGACTACGCCGCTCCCGGCGGGCTGTCGGCTTTGGCGATGACGACGATGCCGCCTTCGCTCACCGTGTAGCCGCGGGCTCGGTCGGCGTCGAGGTCGTAGCCGATCTCGGCGCCCTCGGGGATGTCCACGTCCTTGTCGATGATCGCCCGGCGGATGCGGGCGTGGCGGCCGATGTTCACGCGGGCGAAAAGGATTGAGTCCTCCACCAACGCGTAGCTGTTCACCCGCGAGGCGGGGCCCACCACGCAGCGTTCCACCGTGCCGCCCGAGAGGATCGCCCCCGGGCAGACGATGCTGTCAATCGCCTCGCCCCGCCGGACGCCGTTCTCGCCGTCGTTGTCGAACACGAACTTGGCGGCCGGCAGGTTCGGCTGGTAGGTGCGGACGGGCCAGTGGTCGTCGTAGAGGTTGAGCTCCGGCTCGACGTTCACCAGGTCGAGGTTCGCCTCGTAGTAGGCGTCGATCGTGCCGACGTCTCGCCAGTAGGCGTCTTTCTTGCGGTTCTCGTCGCGGAACGGGAAGGCGAAGACCCGCCGCGAGTCGATGAGGGACGGGATGATGTTCTTGCCGAAGTCGTGGGCCGAGTCGGGCAGCGTGGCGTCTTTACAGAGCTCGTCGAACAGCAGCGGCGAGTTGAAAACGTAGATGCCCATGGAGACCAGGCAGTGGTCGGGGTCGTCCGGCAGCGGCTTGGGGTTAGCGGGTTTCTCTTCGAAGCCGATCACGCGGCCCTCTTTGTCCACCTGCATCACTCCGAACGCCTTGGCTTCCTCGCGCGTCGCCTTGAGTGCGGCGATGGTCAGGTCGGCGCGGTTCTCGTCGTGCGCGGCGACCATCCGGCTGTAGTCCATCTTGTAGATGTGGTCGCCGGCCAGGATGAGCACCTTCCGCGGACGCTCCTTCTCCAGCGTGTAGATGTTCTGGTAGACCGCGTCAGCGGTGCCCTGGTACCACTGCTCGTCGATGCGCTGCTGCGGCGGCACCACGTCGATGAACTCGCCGAGCTCGCGGCACAGGAAACTCCGCCAGCCGCGCGTGATGTGGCGGTCGAGGCTCATCGCTTTGTACTGCGTGAGCACCAGGATCTTGCGGATGCCGCTGTTGAGGCAGTTGGAGAGCGTGAAGTCGACGATGCGGTAACTGCCGCCAAAGGGCACCGCCGGCTTGGCGCGGTCTCGGGTGAGCGGTTCCAGCCGTGAGCCCTTACCGCCGGCGAGCACTACCGCGAGCACGTTCTTCATCGATCCCAGCCTCCGTGTTGGCGTTTCGTCGGATGCCGGCGCCGATTACGTGTTGCCGCCGTCATCGCTGCTTGCCGATTTTACCGCCGTTCGCTCAACCGCATAACAGCAGAACCTCTTTCCCCGATGAGGTTTGCGGCCCTTGGCGTCGTTGGAGGGGTAGGAAGACCCGCGGGGGCTTTGCGATTTCGCAACGGATTCTTTGCGCGATTCTCCCCGCATCTACACAGATTCATCACATTCCCCAGCCATGATCGCGGGCGTTGAGAGTGCTCCTACAGGCCGGCGTCGATTCTTCCGATGCCCACCGCCCGCCCGCCAATCGGCGTCCGGCCTTCTAACAACGGCCCGCCGCCGGGCCCCGGAAACACGGGGCTCGGCCGGCCGGCCAAGACGTGGCTGGCACGAGATGTGGGGACAACTCTCGGCGGCTCGCCACGCCGAAGAATCAGGACTCTTTCAAGAAGGGCTCGCTCGCGATGCTACAGGTGCTTAAAGGGCAGACCGCTGTCGTCGATCCGCTTGAGGCGATCGGCCCCGCTTACCGAGACGACATCTACCGAGACGACCCGTACCGCTCCGAGACCGAAGACCTTTCCTTCGCACGCCTGGCGGAAACGGACGACCTCCGTCGAATCGACTACCTGCCGACCCCCGACGAGATCGCCGGCGTGTGTGCCGAGATCCGCTCGGGCTGGACGCTGAGCGAGAAGAAGCGACGCTTCGTCGGCGAGCTGCCGGCCGAAGCGCTGGATGAGACGTGCTGGGCCCCGCCGGTGATTGATACCTCGCAGTTCCGTGCTTCCGGTTCGGGGCGCGATACCGTTTGAGCGCGGCCGGCGCTCAAGCCTTGCCGTTCGCCGCGGTCCCTTGCAGGTCGATCGCGGCAGGCCCGGTGAACTTCACGCGGCCTGGCCGATCCTGGTAGTTGAGCAGTTCGCCGGCGATGTTGGCGGCCGCCACCTGGCCGGAGAGTGTGGCGTCGTTCATCGAGGGCGGCGTCGGGGTCTCGCCCCCGCGGTGCAGGTGCACGGTCTGCGTGGGGAACGCGAAGCCAACTTCCAGCCGCTCCGCCAGCCGGAGGATGTCGGTCAGCAGCCGGTGCCGCTCGCGTAGCTCGGTGGGCCAATCGGGCGCCTCGAAGTAGACGACCATCAAGATCTCCAGCGCGCTCGCGCCGAAGTCGTTGAAGTAGACCGCGTAGAAGTCTTTGCGTGTGTGCGGCTGCCGGCGGATCAGCTCGCGGACGCCTTCGCAAAACGCGTCGACCTGCTCGGGCGTGGTGTGGTACTCAACGCCCAGCCGGGTCAGGTAGCGGCGGTAGCGGCGGCGTCCCCAGTTGTCGATGGCGGCGGTCGCTAGTTTGTTGTTGGGGAGCGTGATCTGCGAGTTGAGCCCCGTGCGGATCCGCGTGCTGCGGAAGCCGAGCGATTCCACCTCGCCCTCGATGCCGTCGACAACCACCCAGTCGCCCACTTCAAACGGTCGGTCGAAAAGCACCGTGACCGAGCCGAAGAAGTTGGAGAGCGTCTCCTGCGACGCCAAAGCAATCGCCACGCCGCCGATGCCGAGGCCGCCGATCAGCGTGGCGGGCAGCTCCTCGCTGAAGGCGGCCGTGACGACGATGATGCCGATGGCGACCGCCAAGATCCGCGCCGTGGTGGCGGCGACGGGGATCATCAGGTCGTCAAACTTCTGTTGCGTGCGCTTCGCCCGCCGCGTCAGGTAGCCCGCCACCAAGCGGATCACGGCGAACGCCGCCAGCACCGCGGCGACCACCGTCACCACCTTCAGCACGATGAGCAGCAGGCCAACGAACCGCAGCGGGAAGCCAATGGCGTACGCCCCGCCATACCAAGTCGCCGCCGCGGCGAGGCGGCCGATCGGTTTCCAGACCGTGGCCGTTGATTCGAAGAACTCTGGGTCGTAGTGGTGCAAGACCACGTCCGACAGCCACGTAAACCCACGCCGCGTGACGACCTCCATCAGCCGGCCGGCGATGGCGATCACAATCAGGCTTAGCCACTGGTAGGTGGGAAGGATGAAGTGCTCTTTCTGCAACGCCAGCGGGAAGAGCTCGCCGTACCAAACCGACCACGGCTTCGATGGCTCTTCCGTGGCGGCGGTGGCGACGGTGAGTGGCGCCTGATCCTGCGTCTCGACGGAGAGGTCTTCGATCGCCTTGACCGTGTCGGCCGAGAACGCCCAGCGCCCGTCGGCGAGCATGGCGATCTTGATCTGACCCGCCTCCTCGCTGGTGTCGCCCGGCATTTCCGCCAGGGACCACGCGCGGTTGCCCTCGGTCTCGGTCGGCACGCCGTCGAACTGAGCCCGCCAGGTGTCGGGGTCGGCGTCGTCGTAGCTTGGCACCTCCGCAAACCGCTTCATCAACTGCAGCAGCCGGTAGGGCAGCTCGCTGCTCTTGGCGCCGACCGCCTCGGCGGGCACGCCGGACATATCGAGCAGCTCGAACGCCGCCTTCTTATCGTCCCGGCTCATCCGCTCCAGGAACGCCATGAGCACCGCCCGGGGCGATGACTGCTCCGACGGCACCGCCGGCGCGGCGGGCGGCGCTGTTTCGCCATTGGTCTGGGCGACGGCCACCGGCGGCGCGGCGGCGGTGAGCACCCAACCGGCGATGAGCAGCGGGGCTATCCACGCAAGGGGCGGGCAGAGTTCTACGAGGCGGGGCATGGCAGCACGGTTCCGGGTCGGTGATTCGGCCCGAATTGTAACTCCCAAGCGGTGTTCTGCGACGCCGTCTCGCTACCCGATCTCGCCCATCAGCGGCAGGCCTGAGCCATCGGAAGCCACGCCTTCCACCGGGCACCATTGCACGTAGCCCACGCGCGCCAGGTCGGCGATCAGCTCGCCCGCCTCTGCCGCGGGAAGCTGCACGTGCTGAGCAACCGCCTTGATCGTTGGCGGCCGACCCCAGGTGAATTCGAGATCGCGAACCGCTTCGCGCACGGCGAAGTGCTGGGGCGTGAGCGAGTGGAGCAACTGGAGGCGGTTCACGCGGCGAGTGTACACGCGAACACTCCACCGGGCGACACGCGAAATGTGGCGTGCCGGGCGGGCCGCTGCACAAGCAATGGTGGCGGCCCAACCGCCGGCTACGGCGCCGCTAGCTGCGAACGCTTGCCGCGGGGGGCTTTCTCGCTGCTGTGTTGCGACTCGGCGGCCCGCCGCCAGAGGTCGGCCAGTTCCGCCGTGAGCGACTTGCCAACCGTCTGCCGATACGGCGAGTCGGCCGGCAGCCCGGCCATCAGCCGCGCGTGGGCGGTAGGCAGCGCGTGGTAGGGCATCGACGGGAAGAGGTGGTGCAGCGCGTGGTACCGCAGCCCGACCGGCGCCCACAGCTCAGCGAGCCACCCGCGGTCGTAGTTTACCGAGTCGACGAGCTGCTCGACGAAGGTCATTTCCGATTCGTCGGCATTCAGCCATCGGTGGGCGCCAACGGTCCGCAGCGCGTTGATGGTCACAATGGTCACGCCCGTCAGGTACGCCTGCAGCAGCACCCACGGATTCACAAGGCCGTTGTGGAACGCGCCGCGGTAAATCAGCACGCCAAAGATCACGAGATACGCGAACACAAAGCGCTCCTGCCGGCGGATGAGCCGCAGGGTCTTCTCGGTGGGCAGCGGGCGTAGGTACGCCGGGTCGATAATCATGCTCGACGCGTGCCGCAGCACCCATTGCCGCAACGGCGTGTTGAACCACGTGAGCGGTGTCAACACGCCGAAGCGAACCACCGCCAGCACCGGAATAAACAAGCTCTGCGACAGGTACCACACCAGGTACCACGGCGACCGGCTGGAGAGCGGCAGGTACTCGCCGTCGTGCTCGGTGCCGTAGTGCTTGCGGCGGTGGTGGTGGATGTGCGTTAGGTAGATGAACGACGGGATCAGGAACGGCACGCCGCAGATGAGGTTCCAGGCTTTTCGGAAGACCACCATCTTGTCTTCCGGCAGGTGCATCAGCTCGTGGATGAAGAGCGAGCACCGGTAGATCAGCAGCGAGCTGACCAGGAAGCAGCCGACGCGGATCGCCCAGTCCGCGGCTGAGTCACCCAGCACCGGCGCGGTGACCAACTGAAACGCCACCATCGCCACCGCCCACGAGGCGAGCAGATCGGTCCAGTAGACCCACGGCTTGGGGCGGAATGACTCGCCGACGATGGACCGGGCCTGGGCGAGCGAGAATCCGCTCGCGGCGGGCGAAGCCGCCTGACGCTCGGTGGAGGCGGCGGGCGAGGCTTTTCTAGCGGCGGTGTCGGCCATGGTTTCTCCGGCTCGTCAGAACTGGATCAGTCGGCAGAGTCGCGCAGCAATTCGAGTCTAGGCAGTCGGCCGCGGCGATCTCAAGCAATTTGCACCGCGGCGCCGGGTCGATACTCGGCGGGCGGACCACCCATGAACCACCCGCCGGTCGTTGAGCCCGCCCGCACCGGGCAACTAAACTACCGGCCGTCGGTTGATTGCAGTGGGGTTCGTGGCAGGGTGCCGGGGCGGTATCGGCTGGCGAGACCTTGCGGCTTCAAGCCGGCGCCAAAGGTGGGATTAAACCGGGGCTCCGGGCAGCCAGCCCGAGCACAGCCCGGCACGCAGCAGAACGCATGGGGTGGCCTGTGGCCGAATCGGTCGTCATTACCGGCATGGGAGTCGTCTGCCCCATCGGCGTGGGGCTGGACGAAGTCTGGTCCGCCATCCAATCCCGTCGCAGCGGCGTCCGCCGGATCGAAGACGTTTACCAGGCGGGCTGGATCACGCCTTACGGCGGCACCGTCGAGGGCTTCGAGGCGAAGAAGTTCGTCAAGCCACGCAAGAGCCTCAAGGTCATGGCGGACGAGATCCAGTGGGCGTTCGCCGCCGGCGAGCAGGCGTGGGCTCACGCCGGGCTCTCCGAAGAAGGCGAGGGCGGGGCGGGGCAGGTCGACCCGGAGCGTGTCGGCGTGGTCTGCGGCGCGGGCCTGCTCTACTGCGACATGGAGGAGATGGAGCGGTCTTACAAGGCGTGCGTGGGCGAAGCCGGCGGCTTCGACTTCCAGAAGTGGGGCAAGGCGGGCCTGGGCGACTTGTTCCCGCTCTGGATGCTCAAGTACCTGCCCAACATGGCGGCGTGCCACATCGGCATCCGCCGCGACGCCCGCGGCCCCACCAACAGCATCGCCCACGGCGACACCTCGGCTCTGCTCGCCATGGGTGAAGCGGCCGATATGATTCGCCGCGGCGTTGCCGATGTGATGATCACCGGCGGCAGCAGCCGGCGCCTGCACATGACCGACCCCATGTGGTCCGCCGGCGCCGAGTTCTGGAAAACCGGCCAGGACCCGGCGACCGCGTGCCGGCCGTTCGACGCGCGGCGCACGGGCCCCGTCTGCGGCGAGGGTGCGGCGATGCTGGTGCTCGAAAGTCGTCGCCACGCCCAGCGTCGCGGCGCCAAGCCAATCGCCGAAGTGCTGAGCGTCGCCGATCGAGCCGACCGCAGTCTGTTGCAGGGCGAGTTCACCGGCGAGTGCATCGAGCACGCCATCACCGCCGCCTTAGCTCAAGCGGATGTCGACGCCGAAGCCATCGGCTTTGTGAACGCTCACGGCATGGGCGACCCGGCGGCCGACATCTGCGAAGCAAAGGCGATCCGCACGACGCTTGACGACACGCCCGTGACGGCGCCCAAGAGCTTCATCGGCAACCTTGGCGCGGCGGGCGGCGCGGTGGAGATCGTGATGGGCCTGCTCGCCGCCCAGCACGGGCAGACGCTGCCGACGCTCAATTACGAACAACCAGACCCGGCGTGCCCCGTGTCAGTAACAACGCAGGCCCAGCCGCTAGGAAGCCCGCTGTTCGCCGCCATCAACTTCAACACGACCGGTCAAGCCGCAGCCGCGGTGCTGGCAGCTGAAACCGCGTAGGCGGACTACGGCAGCTCGTCCACGATCTCGTCGCCGTTGCGCGACGCCAGGGCGAGACGGACGATGTCGTCCACACCGTCAGTGATGAACTTCACACTGTTGTCGCCGTAGCAGAAGTTGGCGCCGCCTGGGTGGTAGCTGCCGAAGGGCAAGTCGTTTACAGGCACCTCCTTCGGGTTATCGTCCGTGATCGTCGGCGTATCCCCCAGGTTGTTGTCGTGTGCCGTGTACGCGTTTTGCAGCGGGTCGTGATTGAGGCGCCAACGCAGGTCAAAGTTCTTCATGGCGAACAGGGCCACGCTTGGCTGAGGCCCCGACGGCGGCGTCTCTGCATTCCTAGCCTGTCGGCCCGACAGGTCCCAACGCGTGTTCCAGTAAGAGCCGGTCATCCAAGCACGTATCTGGTACGTCCTCTCCCCGATCATCACGGTGTTGCTTAAGCCATCGGTGGCCGTGCCAAGCTTCACTGGTAGGTCTTGTGGCAAGAGGCCATCGAAATTGTTCGGGTTAAACTGGCTACCGAGGCAGTAGACCCCGCTCTCAGGACGATTGGGGCAGTTTTGGCCGTTGGGCTCGAGTACCCGTGAGTGGTACGAGCCGCTGATCCCGCAGTAGGACATTCCCTTCCGCGCGCTCGCGAGAGGCGAATTGGACGCGTCGCCGTCCCAGTCCTTCTCGGGCCGTACCGGCAACTCGGGATCGCTGGGGCATACGTACATGGGCAGCAGCAAACCGTTGAGCACGTGCAGCTCTTCACCGTAGGCGTGTTGGCTTTCGGCGTAGAGATCGAGCGCTTCTTGAGCAACCGCTGCCTGCTCAACGTAGGGAAGAATCAGCACTGGCCATCCAATTCCGCTCTCCCCCTGCTCCACCACGTTCAACGACCCGGGCGGGAACGTGCGTTGAGCCGATTCGAAATTGAGGCACGCCAGGCCGATGTTTTTTAGGTTGTTCGCACAGCTCATCCGCTGGGCGGCTTCGCGAGCGGACTGCACCGCTGGCAGCAGCAACGCGATCAAGATCCCGATGATGGCGATCACCACCAGCAGTTCAACGAGCGTGAACGCCGAGCGGCGAAGGGCGGTGGCGGGTTGAACAGACATGGCAACGCTTTCGGCTTGCTGCTTGGAACGAATCCGGCTGACCGCACAGGCAGCATAGCAACAGATCGACCAAGATCGCGTGCGCAGAGAGCGCAGAAATCTCTAACGGTAGCGCAGCCCACGGAGTGGCGTCTTGTCGAGCCTCGGCTCTCTCTTGCCGCGTTGGTCGGGTATTGACGGCTAGAACAACCGCTGAGTCAGGCGTTTGCGGAACTCGCTCGGCGTGCTCTTGAGTTCGCGCCGGAACGCCCGCGTCAGCAGCTCGGGCTGATCAAGACCGCATGCCGTCGCGATCTTGGTGATCGACTAGGTCGTGTTGACATTCCTATGGCGTGGGAACGAAGGCTTTGGTACGAGCGGGTTCCCCAGAACGCTCATGGAGGAGCCTGCCGATGCGTCGCCA
>JBCDJN010000056.1:0-32594 GCA_039414355.1 Planctomycetota bacterium
GCGACGCGTTTGACGAGCGCCCTTTCTGATCGATCACGCCTTCTCGCGACTCGGAAGCAACACGCAATGAACGAGCAAACCCCAACCAAAGAGCTCTACTCCGCCCTGCAGGCCGCCTCGGCCGACATCGGCATGGCTCACAAGTCCGAGGTCAACTCGCACGATCGGTACAAGTACGCCGACCTCGAGGACTACCTCAGTGCCATCCGCCCAGCGTGCGTCAAGCACGGGCTCTACTGCTACAGCCGGCCGATTGGTAATCCCCAGTACTTCGACCGAAAGACCAGCAGCAACGCGGTACACCAGGTCTGCCGGATCCAGGTCGAGGCCGTCGTCGTCCACCCAGATTCGGGCGGCGCCCTTGCCGTTGCGGCATGGGGCGAGGGTCAAGACCGGGCGGACAAGTCGCTCTACAAGGCGATCACCGGCGGCCGGAAGTACTCGCTCGCGATGCTGTTCGGCATCCACACGACCGACGACGCCGAGAAGGACTCGCCCGAGGAGTCGACGTCGACAACGCCCCAGGCAAGGCCGCCGCAGCCGGCACCCGCCCAGCCGCAGCAGCCGACCGCCCCGCAGCCAACAGCGCTGGACGGCTGGAAGTCGAGCATGGCGAAGAAAGGTGACCTCGCCGAGCTGCTCGGCTGGCTTAAACAGGTCGCGGCCTACGAACCGCTGACCAGTCACGCGGAGCTTTACCGCCAAGTGCTCGAGGCGTTCGCCGAGATGGTTGCCACGCGCCGCGACGCTGGCTCCCTGCCGCCCGGCGACGCCGACATTCTGCGGCAACGCATTGTCGCCGTAGCCCAGGAATACGACCAAGCCCACCCCGGAGCGATGCAGTAATGGCCCAAATCGATATCACGCTGATCGAACGCGATCCCGAGCTTCAGAGCCGGGTGACCACCGACGACGACACCATCGAGGAGTACGCCGAGCACCTTCGCTCTGGCAAGCAGCTGCCCGACGTGATCGTGTTCCACGATGGCTTGCGCTACTGGCTCGCCGACGGCTTCCACCGCGTGCCGGCTCACGTTGAAGCGGGACTGAAGGTGATCAACGCGACTGTGCTGGACGGCACGCGGATCCAAGCCGCGTGGTACGCCTGCGGCGCCAACACTGCCCACGGGCTGCGTCGCACCAACGCCGACAAGCGCCGCGCCGTCGAGCAAGCGTTGAAGCTCAGGCCGGATGAATCGGATCGCAGCATCGCCGAGCACTGCGGTGTTAGCCAGACAACCGTCGGCAAGGTCAGATCTCAGGTGTCCAACTTGGACACGTGCGGTGCTCCGCCGAAGCGCATTGGCAAAGACGGGAAGGCGTACAACGTCGAGCCAAGCAAACCCGAGGGAGACCCCGGCGCCGTCGAGGCCGACGAAGACTTCGCCTGGCTCAACAACGACGAGGATGACGGCGACGAGGACGCCGAAGATCTGCCGCCCGAGGAGGAGGTCGACGAGGTCGAGGAGCGGATGAAGGAGCTCGCCGCGCCGTACGAATCGGCGGTGCGTGACCTCGTCCAGATCAAGAAGACGATGAACGCCATCGCGGCGGATTCGGAGCTCGGCGGCTACCTCGCTCTTTCCATCACCCGCATCGCGACCGACATCGACCGGCTTCGCGGCGAGATCCGGCAGCTCACTCCGGTGATGCCGTGCGGCAAGTGTGGCGGCGAAGGCTGCAGCGCTTGCCAGTTCACGGGCTTCTGGACGCGTCAGGTCGAGAGGAGCCGGCAGGAAGCATGAAGCTCCGCGACTACCAAGCCGAAGTCGTCGCCGCCGACGAGCGCGCCTGGCAGCAGCACGATCGCGTGATGAACGTGCTGCCGACCGGCATGGGCAAGACGGAGATCTTCGTCCAGGTCGCGAAGCGGTGGGCCGAGCGGGAAGCGGCTCGCGAGCGGGTGCTCGTGGTGGCGCCGACGATCGAGCTTGTTGACCAAGCCGCTGCGAAGCTGGAGGCTCGCACCGGCGTTCGCCCCGGCATCGAGCAAGCCAACCGGCGCAGCCTCGAGTACTCGCTCTACCGGTCGCCGTTCGTGGTCGGCAGCAAGCCAACGCTCTGCGGCCCGCGCAAGCGGTATGAGCGTCTCGACGAGATTGGGCTTGTGATCATCGACGAGTGCCACGGCGCGACGACCAAGCCGGTCGCCGAGATGCTCGACTGGTTTGTTGGGCAGGGCGCGAAGGTGCTTGGAGTGACGGCGACGCCGAAGCGGCACGACGACAAGGCGATGGCGAACATCTTCGATACCTGTGCCTACGAGATGTTCATCGCCGACGCGATCCCGCTCGGCTGGCTGGTCCCGCCCGTCGCCAAGTGCGTGCAGATCGAGTCGATGGACCTCAGCACGGTGGCCACGAATGGCGCCGCGGGCGACTTCAAGGAGGGCGACCTCGCTCGGGCGATGGAAGACGAGCGGGTCGTCTTTGAGATCGCCGAGGTGACCGCCCGCGAATCGCAGGGCCTCAAAACGGTGGTCTTCTGCGCGTCGGTCGCTGAGGCCAAGGCGGTCGCGTACCGCCTGATCGATAAGCACGGGGTCGAAGCGGGCTGGGTTTGCGGCGACAAGAAGCTTTGCCCGCCCGAGTCGCGGGCTCGCATCCTCAATTCGTTCACCAACGACCCGAACGGCATCCAGATCGTCACCAACGTTGGCGTCCTCACCACCGGTTGGGACTTCCCCGGGCTCGAGCACATCGTGATGGCTCGCCCAACCAAATCACTCAGCCTCTATACGCAGATCTTCGGCCGGGGCACTCGGCCACTTCCTGGCGTTGTCGACTTCGACGGCTCGACGCCCGAGCTCCGCCGCAAGGCGATCGCCGACTCGGCCAAACCGACGTTCAAGGTCACGGACCTCTACGACAACAGCCTCGAGCACAAGCTGGTCGGCGCCTTCGACGTGATGGCTGGCACGATGGGCCTGGAGGTCGCCAAGAAGGCTCAGGAGAACGCCGAGAAGGATGGCGGCCCGGTCGATGTCGACGAGGCGCTCGCCGCGGCGAAGCAGCAGATCGAGGACGAGAAGGAGCGGAAGCGGCTCGCGGCGATCAAGTCGGCCGCCCGCTACAAGTCGGTCGACGTCGACCCGATGAACCCGCACCAGCGGGCCCCACGCGTCGCGTCAGACCGTGGTTCGGTGCTGATGAACCTGCGGCCCCACAAGGGCAAGCCGCTCTCAGCCGTCCCCCTGGGCTTCCTGCGGTGGGGCCTGCAGAAGGGCGTATGGAATCGCACGCCTGGAATCCGCGACGCGGTGGCCACTGAGGTCGCACGCCGCAGCGGTCAGCCACGCCAATCGCCCATCGAGGGCATCACGCTCCCGGCCCCGGCGGCCGTCCAGAAGAGCATCGACGGGATCAACGCGGCACTACTCGAAACCTAATCCCAGGAGATTGCGATGCGGATCAACGACAAGAACGGCAAGGTCGATATCGAGCTGATCAAGGCCGAGGTGCGGCTGCTGCTGGAGGGCAGCTACGTGGTCGAGCGGATCGCTCGAAACGTGGAGCCTGGGCCGGCCCAAGAGCTGATGCGGTCGGCTGAGAACTTCCGCGCGGTCGCTGCCAAGTACGGCGGCCAGTACATCGATGCGAATGGCCAGCTCGCCGAGGCCGAGCACAAGAAGCCGGACCTGGCGACGGCGCCGCCTGCTGCCCAGCAGGAAGCCGCCCAGAACGCCGCATTGCCGCCTGTGGGTGGCGAAAAGCTGTTCGACAACTCGGACCCGCTGAAGGGTACCGGGATCTAGCGTCGCGATCACATAGGCCCCGGTTGGCCAAACCCGCGAAGCGTCAGGCGGGGCATGCCCTGCGGGGCAACAAACGAGGACGCACCACGCGACTGCGGACCGCAACCTGGCTTTGGGCCGGCGAGTGGGGCGCGTGAGTACCAAATTGCCGCAGTGCTGAAGCATACGGCGTCCGAGCGGACGGCGGAGATTCAGGCCCCCTGCCAGCTGAGGGTGTTCGCTCTTGGGGGTAGGGGGCCTGCGCACCGACGAACCGCCGAACAGCGGAAAGGGTGTTGAGGTGAGACAGCAGAGACCCATGACAGCCGACGCGCTTCGGTCCGTCGCCAAATCCAACTATGGCAAGCCTACGGGTTTGATTCGGCGCGTGGTGGCCACGGCGTTGGCGGCGATGGCGGATGCCGAGGAGGCGCGGGCCGAGCTTGCCCAGCATCAAGCCGAGCTGCAGGTGCTGGAGCGAGCGCGACCCGATCGCGAGCGTTTGCTGGTGGTGGTTGAGCCGGATGGTTGGTTTGAGGTCTTCGGGGAGAAGTGGCACGACGTGCGTGTCGTTCACGTGCCGAAGGTCAGCGACGCCAACCGTCAGCACTGCGAAGACCTGATGACGGAAGCCCTGCCGATGGTGTACCGCGACTTGTGGCTGCCGGGCAACGTGATCGCCACCGGCACGCCGAAGCTTTGTCCGTCGATCCTTGAGCTGAAGTACTCGACGTTGGCGATGGACCTGATGGACGCCCTGGAGTCGGCGATATGAGCAAGCAGACCACCACGCCACAGATCTTCGACGCCGAGCGAGTCGTCGAGCTTTGGATCGACGGCCGCAGCATCGTCGACATCGCCGCGCAGCACGGCATTCACTCCGTGTCGTGCGAATCGATCATTCGCCAGTACGTGAAGCTGGCGACCCGCGGGCGAATGCACGAGCCCGCCGAATACGAGGAGGAAGAGCATTGATTGTCCGTCTCAGTGAGCACGAGTGCAGCGACACCGCCCACCTGCACATCGAAGCCGAGAGGAGCGACGAGCGCTACTTCCTGGAAGGCATCGTCGAGAAGTACGAGGTCAGCGCTTTGTGTCGTGATTCGGACGGATCACAAGATCTCGTTTACGTCCAACTTCCGCTCGAACCGCGACTCGAAATACGACCCAAGAAGCAATGAGCAAATCACCAACCGCCCAAGCGATCGACGTGCTCGAGTCCCGCGGCTTCCTGGCCGGCGTGGTCGAGCGTCGCATCACGGCGCGGATCAAGCGCGACCTGTACGGCTTCGCCGATGTCCTGGCGATCAACGAGCACCACGGCTTGACCCTCGCCCTTCAGGTCACCAGCGCCGGCAACGTGGCCGCCCGCGCCCGCAAGTGCATTGAAGAACCCAACGTCCTCCGCTGCCTCAAGGCCGGATGGATGGTGGAAGTGTGGGGCTTTCGGCCGAAGCCCGACCGGCTTGGCCGAACCCTGAGATCGATGATCCTGCTGCCGCCCGACGGCGACGGGATCCGCGTAACGAGTGGCTCCTGCGTCGCCGCCGATATCTGAGCGGCGCCCAACAACAACCCCGAGGAGGTAGCGATGGCGTCTGGATCCCAACAAGTGCTCGAGGACATCTTCCCCGAGCTCGACGAGCGGCTCGAAAACCTGGTGATGGAGTTCATCAAGAAGGATGCGGCCCTCAAGAAGGCCGAGGACAAGCGGCAGACGGCGTACGACGCTCTGAAGGAGGCGATGCGAGAGAGGGAGCTCGACGAGTACCGGTGCTACCGCACGCGGTACAAGGTCAAGCTCGGCTCGGTCGACCCGCGCGTCGCGGTCAAGCCGGTCGGCGCCAATGAGCCCAGCCCGTACCGGCCGACTGGCGAGGAAGATCGCGAAGCTGAAGAGCAGCAGTAGGCGAGGCTGGCATTGGGACCGGGTCTCCGAGTTGCGACGCCGTGCGACTGTAGCGGCTACCTAGCGCAGCAGTGACAAGATGAATGGCGGTTCGACTCCGCCGGCTGGCCAATCTCGGTAACAACAACCCAGCGGATTTCATCATGAATTGCGAACAAGCGATTGAGCAAAGCCCGATTGGGCTAGCGCAGCGATCTTCGGATGGAGCGATCGCCAAAGACCTTGGCGGCGGAGACTGCGGTTTCATTGTGCCCGATGGCTGTACCGAGGAGTCTACGGATGAACGGTTCTTCTGTGACGACTGGCAACCCGTAGGAGTTCTGGGAGGCGTTGCTGAACGTGCCCGCAGCAATAGTTCGGTCGACGACCTTAGGTTCTCAGGTTTCGCAATCGCGAACCGACGGCGGTGCGAGGAGGCGTTCCACGCTCTTGTCGAGTGGTCACCGGCGGAATGGGGCTGCGCACTGGCTGGTGAGGCGGGCGAAACCTGCAACTTGATAAAGAAGATGCTTCGCGGAGAGGACATCGAGGTTGACGCGATCGGCCGCGAGCTAGCGGACGTAGTCACATACGCCGACTTGCTTGCACAGCGACTCGGGCTATCGCTCGCTGAGTGTGTCGCGCGGAAGTTCGACGAGGTCTCGATTCGCGTGGGCTCAGAAGTGTTTCTTCTGGAGTAGTCGATGGCCAAGCCGCCCAAGATCCCGATGTGTATCGAGACGACCGACCCGCGGTTCGAGCTCGCAATGGAGGCGAGCCGGATCGCGCTGGTGAAGGCGCATCTCGCCATGCTTGGCGGACGACGGGGCGGAAGTGTTTGGCGACCTGGTCAGCGTGTCGCGCGAAGATCTCGAGAAGCTGCCGAACTTTGGGCCGAAGTCAGTTGACCAGGTGCAAGCGGCGTTTTGGCGTTGTGTTCAGGGTGAACAGAAAGGCATCGTCGATGGCTAGTCGCAAGAAGCTCCAGCACAAGGTCAGAGCGGCCTACCAAAAGTTGGCCGACACCCCCTACTTCCTGAAGCCGGGTGGCGTTTATCAGATACCGGGAACACGCTACGGCGTGAAGCGGTTGAAGCTTGATGGCGCGACCGCGATTGTGCCGATTCGGTTTGACAAGCTTGGCGAGGATTCCAATACTGCCAACACAACTTGACCGCACGGGCTTGCCCGTTTCGCGACCGCATCGGCCGCGGCTCTCCAGGAGCGAACAACCTGGACTGCCGCGGTTTTTCGTTGGTCACGCGAGACCCGTCATGCCCCACTTCATCCCGCGCGACGGCCTCCACGTGGTGCTTGACTGGGCGGAGCCGGGCAAGCCGTTCGTTACCACGTGCATTCACGAGTACCACAACGACATCACGATCGTCGTCGTGCCCCCGGGCTTTCGCACCGACTTCGCCTCGGTCCCGTGGTTCTTCCGCCGCATCTTGCCTCAGGTCGGCAAGTACAGCCGGCCGGCCCTCTTCCATGACAAGCTGTACCGCGAGGGGCTGGTCACGCGCGTGCAGGCCGACGCGGCCATGCTCGCGATGATGAAGCATGACGGTGTTGCCCTCTGGCAGCGCTGGGCCATCTACGCCGCGGTCCGCTGCTTCGGCTGGATTCCCTGGAACAAACTCCGAAGGGGGTCGTGATGGGGTTTGTCCTGCAACCACCGCCTCCGGTTCGCCGCGAAGTGGTAAACGCCACACTGATCGCGATCGCTGGTCTTCTGGTCTTGCTCGTTTCGAGCCGTCTTGCCGCTGGCCAGTGCGTGGGCCCGAACTGCCCGCCCCGCGTGCAGTCGCCCAAGCAGACCCCGCCGCCGGCGATCGTTCGCATTTACGCGGAAGAGGCTGACGGGTCGGGCGGCTATGGCTCGGGATCCCTGGTGATGACCGAGGGCATTCGCAGCTATGTCTTAACGGCCGCTCACGTGATCAGGGACGCGGCTTCAATCGTGGTGTTCAGCCCCGACGGCCAGTCATGGAGCGCGATTCCGGTTGCCGTCGACGAGGCGAACGACGTTGCGCTGATCCAGACAGCGGCGATGCCTCAGCGACCGCTCGCCGTCGCATCAACGCCGATCAAGGGTTCGCTAACGATTGCGGGATACGGTGACGGCTCCTACCGATCGTCGACCGGCTTGATCCTCGCCCAGAACCAGCGGCCTGGATCGAAAGATCTGGGCCTGAGCATTGGCACGCCAGCCCGTCAGGGTGACAGCGGCGGTCCGGTGCTCGACGCCCAGGGGCGCGTTGTCGGTGTCGTTTGGGCTAACGGCCAGTCGGGCGCGTACATCACAGCGATGGGGCCCGTCCGGCGTCTTCTCGCCCGCGTCCGCAGCTGGTTTCGCCCGGGCGTCGCAGTCGTCGTACCGAAGCAACCCAACACGCAACCCGCACGGCCGCCGGCGGCAGCCCGTGACGGGCTAATCCCCCAACCCACGGCGCCGCCGGCGGCGTGCGATTGTGCTGGCCAGCGGGCCGCCATCAACGACCGCCTGAACGCCCTCGAGGCCAACCCGGGCGTCTCCCCCGCCCAGTTCGACCAACTCGCCACCGCCACCAACCAAGCCCGCAGCGACGCGTCTGCGGCCCGTGAGGAGTCGCAATCGATCCTCGGTCGTGTAACCGGCATCGCAAAAGACAAGGCGGCCGAAGTCGCTGGCGAGCGCATCCGGCAATTCGACCTTCAGGAGAAGCTCTCGGCAGGCGGCATGGCGCTGGCCGGAGCTCTCGGGCTCGGCGGACCGATGGCGTTGGCGTTCACCTGGTTCGCGGGACGCATCGGCAAGCGGCTCGAGCGGCGGATCGATGAGCGGTTAGGCGGCCGGGAGGTCCGCGACCCCGACAGTTTTCGAGGCGTCCGGCAAGCAGCGTGACGAGTGGTCGGAGGTCTTCGGCCCTTTCCCGAGAGACGACGTTGAGGCTCGACAGCTTCTACAACTTGGCCGACTTGAGGGATCTGACCCGCTTCAGTGCGCACTTGCGGGATCGCTTGTCCTCGACCGGCTCGACGCCAAGGCCGAGGGTGATCCGGACACACCGGAGGGTCGCTATGCCGACCAGCTGAGGCGCGAACTCCGCGAACGAACCAACGAAATCTCCCCTCTCAAAATAGAACCCCTTGGAGGTAACGGTCATGGCTGAAGGCGATCGGGGCAACGAGCAGTTTGCCCGAGCAATCACGCGATTCCGCAACCAGAGCATCATGTCGGCCCTCGGCCCGCTCTTCACGCTGCGGAGCGAGCTGGTCGGCAACGATGATTTCAAGATGCGCGGCGGCATCGACACGACCACGCGCAATCACATCCTGAATCACCTGATCTACGCCGACAAGTTCCGCCGGCACGTCACGTACAACCCCGAGAACATCGGGCTCAAGTACATTGAGACGGCCATCGATCCCAAGATGGAGCTCAAAGAGCTCTCGCGGCCGTTCGGCGGCGACGAGGTCCAGAGCGCCGCGGGCAGCGAGATCAACCTTGTCTGGGCCCTCGATGGCAGCGACCCCGACATCCCGCTCGCGTCGCAACTCAACTTCCGCAGCAACCACGCCAAGATGCTGCTCGGCGCGATCGACGGCGCGATCGTGTACTGGACTCGCCTCGAGTCTCGTCACAAGACGTGGCACATCACCGTGATGGACTCGCTGCGAATCCACGGGAACTACCAGCGCATCCTGTCGATGCTGGCCGCCTTCTCGGGCGACGAGAACCTCGTCGACATCGCGGCGGGCGTGCTGCCTTCCGAGGAGCCTCGCGGCACGGGCGATAGCCCAAACATGCGGACCGAAGGCGTCACCAACGCCATGAACAACAGCTACGTGGCCGGCCAGCAGGGTGGCGGGGAGGGCTCATCGAGTGCCCAAGCGGCCGCCAACCAGCCGGGCAGCAACTGGCTGAACGGCAACTAGCCCGCGGAAGTGGCAACGGTTGCCACTCGGTTTCAATTTTGGGCCCGAGATTATAAAGCGGCCCGCGCGTCTTTCAGTTTCCTGCAATGCCACACGTCCAACATCCCGACAGCCGGCCGCCCTCGGGCGTGGTGCGCGCGTGCCGGGTGGTGGGCGTCTACGACGGCGACACGCTGACCGTGGAGCTGATCACCCGCGCTCGCATCCGCATGGTTGGCTGCTGGGCCCCCGAGGTCCGCACCAAGGACAAGGACGAGAAGAAACGCGGCCTCGCCGCGCGGGATTACCTGCGGGAGTTGGCGCTCGACAAGGAAGGCGAGGTCTTCATCCCGCTACGCGGCGTCGATCGGCTGGACGACGTGCTCAGCATGGGGCGCGTTACCGCGGTGGTCTACATCGGCGACAGCGAGAAGTCGCTCAGCGAGCTGATGGTCGAGGCGGGGCACGCGAGCACGCAAAAGGACGGGGAGCCCGGGACGTGAGCGACGAAGAGGACTCGACGCATCGGCGCCTTCGCCGCCTCGAGGGTCTGCAGCAACGCGCGGCGACAAAGGGCGAAGAAATGCACCGGCGTTTGGATCACCACGAGTCATGCCTGCGGAGCGAGCTGGGCCTCGACAGCGATTCGCCGGGCAACGTCAATCGCCGCGCGACCGATGTTGCCGACCTCGTCGACCAACACGACAAGATTCTGCGAGGTGAAGGCACCGAGATCGGCTTGATTGGCTGGTATCAGATCATGCGGCGGACTTGGTGGGGGGCAATCGCCGCGGTCGGCACGCTCATCGGGTACATCGCGGGCGTCATCTTTCCGGTGGGGAACTAGATGGCCAGCTTTGAGAGCCTGCTCGCCTTGGCGTCGGCCGCCTACATGGTCGGCGCCGATGACACCCCGGCCGACGCGACGGGCAACGGGCGTGACGCCACGTGGGCCGGGACGCCCGCCTACACCGACGGCCCCAACACGCGCGCCTTCGACCTCACCGCCGCCACGCTGTCTGCCTCGCTCGGGCAGCACTACGGCAACGGCCCGCTCACCCTCTTGATGCGGCTGCGGCTGCTAACGCTGCCCGGCACCGGCTACGCGGCGGGCCAGTCGACCGCCTGGGCCTCTGGCTGGCAGGTCCGAGTCGCCGGCAACGCGTTGGGGGCGTACGCGGGTGGAGCGCATAGCACGGCGCTGCACACCGTGAGCGTAGACACGTGGCATTCGATCGCTCTGCGAATCGACACCGACACCGATAGCTGGATGCTGCGGCTCGACGGCGCCAACTCGCCCGAGATCGCGTTTACTGGCACCCCGGCCACCGATTTGAGACTCGACATCGGCTCGCGCAACGGAGCTTCGCCGCTGCGGGGGTACTACGCCGAGTTGATGGTCCTGCCGGTCGCGGCGTCGGACGAGCAGCTAGCGGCGTATGACGCGGGGCCGAGCGCGTCGAGCCTCGTCCTGCCGATCGTCTTTGAGGAGGCCCTGCCGTGACGACCATCTTCAACCCGGCGCCCACCAAGGCGCAGCTGTCGATCGGCGATTTCCGCTGGCGTGTCGAGCAAGTCGACATGACAGGCGTCAACACGTCGGACGGTCTGCTCGAGGCGTCTTCGTGGATGAACGACATCGGGCCGGTTGTCTCGGACGTGATCGACGCGGGGCTCCACGCGAACGTGCCGCCCGAGCGCCGCTTTGTGGCTGGGGTTTGCGAGGACCACGGCAACAACACCGAGTCGGGCGGTATTGGGATCGTCGCCGCGCCCGCGCCGTGGGGTCCGTACGCCGAGATCGGCGGACAGCCCGCGCTAACGCAGGACGCCAGCCCCGACGTCAACCAACTTGAGTTCGCGACCTTCGTCCACAACAGCCCCAGAGGCGAGCTCTCGATCCTCGCCCACGGCCCGACGGATGAACTGGCGAGCGAGCCGATCGCGCGGCGCCAAAAACAGTACCGCTGGGGCCTGCCCTACGACACGCTCGACGACCCGGTCTACCGCGGCGAGGTGGCCGACGTGCGCGGCCTCGGCCTCCCGGGCGAAGACACGCACAACGGGTACTGGTGGCGCGACCTCGACCGCGGCGACGGGCGGATCGGCTTTACCAGCCTCCTCGCCAGCGGCACGCCCTCGTGGCGTATCGGGATCTCCACCATGGACGGCGAGAGCTTCCGCCTCGACGGCCCACCGGAGTACCTGGGCGCGATGAACTGGACGGGCGATCCGGGGGACACCCTGGGGCACGGCCCGCGGTTCTGGCATGGTGGCCTCCGCTGGCGCGTCGCTGCCTATGGCCCCGCGGCTTCCGGTGGCAGCGACACGTTCCGTGGCCTGGCGATCTACCCGATGTCGGACAACGGCCGCCACGTGATTGGCCACGCCCAGGTGCTGCTCGAGCGGACGGCGTCGGGCGAGTTCTGGGAGCGCGGGGTTCACTGGTACACGATGCTGCGCTTCGGCGGCGAGCTGTTCATCTACGTGACGGCCCGCGACGCGTCGAGCGTGAGCCGGGTCGGGCTCTATCGGCTGATCTCCGACACACGAAGCCGGGTGACGACCATCGCCCACCCGAACGGCGAGCCGGCCTACGACCGCGCGGGCAAGTACCTCCCGGTCCACACGCACCGCGAGCTGGAAACGTTCAGGCTGCCGTTTGGCCACCTTGCGAACCAGGTGATCGCCGACGGCACCACGGACGAGCAGACGATTCCCGGTTTGCCCGAGGGCTTCACCGCGCGGCTACGCGACGAAGACGGGTCGAGCGGCTTCAACGATGGCCAGCTAGAGATCGCGAGCGGCAAGCTGCGGCTGTTGACCGACAGCGGGTCGGGCGGCGCTGGCAACTTCGGCCGGTCGATCATCAAGCTCTGGCGAACCCTGGCGACGGCCGACTATGACGAGCTGATCGCCTGGGCGTACGGGCTGAAGTTCGACTCGAACAACTCGCCGGCGGCCAAGCACGGCTTCCGGCTCTCGTGGCGGGATCAGGCGGATAACTACACGGTTTCGCTCACGCCCAACTCGGCGGATGGCCGGCTCGACCTGATGTACTGGGACGGGTCGACAGACCAAACGATCGACCTGCCGATCGAGCTCACGAGCACCGACCGCGAGGCGTCGCTGCCGAAGGACGTGGGCCTGAGCTTCTGCCCGCACGCCCAGCGCGTGCGCGTCTTCATCGGCGACGCGATCGCGTACGACGCGGTCCATGCGGACATCGCCGCGGCCACCACCCTGCAGCCCGAGCTGCTGATCAACGTCCGCGCCAAGGGCAACGCCGGCGCGATCACCGGCGCCAAAATCGAAACCCTCCGGCGGGAGACCGAGTAATGGCTAGCGAGATCCTCGCCTTCTACACGACCCCGCAGACCGCGGCTTGGTTTGTGCTGACGGACGGCGCCAACGCGTACGACGCGGTAGCCGGCCAGTGGGAAGCGCTAGATCCCGATGATGCGGGCCAGCGGATCGCCTTCGACTCAACGGTGGCGATCGGAGCGGGCGAACGCCGGGTCGGAAGCCTGCCGGCTGGTGTCGATGCGAGCGGCAGCTACACGTTCATGGCGTTCGACGACTTCGGCGAGATTGCCGGCACGGGGACGTACGACGGCGGCGGCGACACGCCCACCGCGAACGTCGCCAGTTACTTCGCCCGCTTCGGGACCAGTGAGGCGGGCCGGACGGTTGAGCTGCTCGGCGGCCCGCATCCGTCGACCGTCTACGCCAGCATCGTCAACGGCGATGGAGAGTATCACAACTACGCGGACGAGGATTTCGCAACGCCCGGCAGCGGGTCGCTGGGCGACCTTGCCCTCGCGCGTCCAAGCCTGGGCGATGCCCGGCCGCCCTCGCTCGACGTCGCGTCGTACGCGGCGTTCGCGCTGCCGGCGGGCGACTACACGGTCGTTTGGCGTGACGGCCAGCAGGCTAGCGACACCGTGTTGGCGGTGATGCCGTTCTACGCGGACGGGTCGACGGTCTGGGAGTCGCGGGCCGACGCCGAGTCGTCGGCGGTGAAGGCGACGTTGGCGACTGGCGGCGAGGCGCGGGGTTTGCTCGAGCAGGCAGCGACGAGCGGCGGCTCTGGCCCGCCAACCGACGCCCAGGGCGTTGACCCCGATCTCACGTGGTCGATCCTGCCCGATGGCGACCCATGCCACGCACCGCAGCGGATAACGGTCAACGCGGGCTACAGCGGTCCGTTCCTGTTCGACCTGGCGGATGGCATCAGCAGCGTGCTGATCGCCGGCGCCACGGTCACGCTCACGCCGACCGAAGGCGGTGACCTGATCAACGGCGCGAACGTTCGTTACAGGGTGAGCGACCAGAAGGCGGTGCTGTTCGACGTCACCAGTCTCGCCGCTGGCACGTACGCGGTCCGGCTGGTTGTCCCAACCGCGACCGTCACGTCGATCACGTTCACGGCAACCCTGACGGTGAAAGCATGAAGACGCCACAGGTGCGAGGAACGCCAGCAAGCAAGGCGGCGGCCAATGCCCGGCGTCCGTCGTTCCGTCAGCGTGGCTACGGGACGCGATGGGACAAGCTCTCGCGTCGCTTCCGGCAGGAGAACCCGCTGTGCGTGGAATGCCTCAGCCACGGGGTTACGACGCCATCGCAGGTCACCGACCACATCGTGCCGCACCGAGGCGACGAGGCACTGCTTTGGGACGAATCCAACCTTCAGGCGCTGTGTCACACCTGCCACAACCGGAAGACGAGGCGAGGCGAGTAGCCGAGTGGCAACGGTTGCCGCTGGCCCGCCCAGCAGGGGGGGGCGGGGTCGGCCCCAGAAAACGAGGTTTCCGGGGCCCTGATCCTAGGCGCGCAGTTTTTTCGTCAAAACTCACAAGGGGTTAGTCATGCCGGGGGGTCGCCCACGGAAGCCGACTGAACAGCAACGGCGCGACGGCACATATCGCCGCGACCGGCGCCCAGGAAACGAGCCAAAGCCAACGGGCGAGCCCGAGAAGCTCGGCCAACTCACCGGCCACGCCTTGAAGCTGTGGAAGGCGCTTGTGCCACAGCTGGTGTCGACCGGCCTCGCCAAGTCGGTTGACTCGGCGGAGCTGTTTGCACTCTGCCAGTGGTGGGGCGAGTACCGCCGTTGGGATCTCGACAAGAAGTCGGACCCGTACAAGCGGCTGGTGGGCATGGCGACCGCCTACAAGCAGTTTCGGACGATCGCGGCGAAGTTCGGTCTGACACCCAGCGATCGGGCCTCGCTCAACGTGACCCCGAACGACGACAGCAAGCCGTCGGGCCGATTCGGCAAGCTCATCGAGGCCGCTCTCACCGCAAGCAACTGAGCAACTCCCGCGTGGCCAATCCGAAGACCAACAAGCAGGTAGTCGAGGCGTACATCGCCGGCGTGCTCGACGGCTCGATCGTTGCAAGCGAGATGGTACGGGCGGCGTGTCAGCGGCATCTCGACGACTTGGAGCACGGTGAGGCGCGGGGCCTCTGCTTCGACGAGGAAATCGCGGAAGGAATGTGCAACATCTTCCCAATCCTGACCCACACCATCGGGGACTACAGCGGCAAGCCGTTCGAGCTTGACCCGTTCCAGGCGTTCATCGTCTGGTGTGTCTTCGGGTGGCGCCGAGCTGCCGATGGGCTTCGCCGGTTCGGCGAGGTCTACATCTCCATGGCCCGCGGCAACGGCAAGTCGGCCTTCGCTGCGGCGCTGCTGCTGATCGTCTTCGCGCTCGACCACCCGATCGAGGTCAAGGCGGAGTGCTACACGGTCGCGACCAAGGAGGATCAGGCGGCGATCGTCTTCAACGACGCCAAGGCGTTCGTCGACAAGGAGCCCGAGCTACAGGGCTACATCGCGCGGCTCAAGAAGAACCTCAGCATCCCCCGGCTTGGGAGCTTCTGCCGCCCGATCGGCTCGGACTCGCAGAACACCGACGGGCTTCGACCTCACTGCGTCGTCGCCGACGAGCTCCACGCGTGGCGGAAGCAGCACCGCGAGCTGTGGGACAAGCTGATCACGGCGTTCACCAAGCGGCGTCAGCCCTTGCTAATCGTCATCACCACCGCCGGAACCGAGGCCAGCCTGCTGTGGATCGAGATCGACGAGACCGCGCGAGCGGTGGTCGACCGGACGAACGCGATCGAAGACGACGCGCTCTTCGCGTTTATCGCCGAGGTCGACGAAGAAGACGACCCGCTCGACGAGAAGAACTGGCCGAAGGCGAACCCGATGCTGGCCAGCGGCGTGGTTCAAATCGAGCCGCTCCGGCGGATGGCGGAGAAGGCGCGGACGAAGCCGGAGGTCCGTAACACGTTCACCCGCTACCACGCTAACCGAAAGGTCAGTTCCGGCGAGCGGCTGATCAGCAGCAAGCGGTGGGCAAAGGGTGCGGGCCCGCTCCCGCCGCTCAACGGGCTGACCGGCCACAGCGGCTTCGACTGGGGCTTCAAGGATGACCTGACGGCGCTCGCTCACGTCTTCCCGCTCGACTCGGTCGAGATCGATGGCAAACCCAAGCGTCGGTACGCGATCGAGCTCGACTGCTGGGCGCCGAAGGAGAGCCCCCACGACTGGCGGAGAGAGCCGTGGGCGGGCTTCGTCGATCGCGGGGAGCTGGAACTAACCGAGGGCTCCTCGACGGACGTGTGGGCCGTGTACGAGCGACTGGCGGAGCGTGGCGAGCGCCACGCCATCCGCACGATCGCCATGGACCCGAACCAGTGCCGCGAGTTCGGCCAGCGGGTCACGAACGAGTACGGGTTCGAGGCGTTCTGGTTTGGGCAGACGTGCGGCAAGTACAACGAGCCGATGCTCGAGCTGCTCGCCGCGCTGGACGAGGGCCGCATCGATCACGGTGGCAATACGCTGCTCGCGTGGTGCGTTCAGCACATGGTTACGCGCAAGGATCACCGCGGGTATCGGATGCCCGACAAGGAAAAGTCGACGCAGAAGATCGACCCCGTGGTGGCGACGCTGATGGCCCTGTCGGAGTGCATGTTCTTCGACGGCGAGGACGAATTTGAATACGAGCCGGGGAGCATGTTCCTGTGAACGATCTCGTCACGACGTTCGATGCGGCTCCTGGTGGCGTGGTGCGATCGCTACCGCCGGCGCCCAAGATGCTCGCCCCCGAGGTTTCGGGGACCGAGAACCCTCGCGACTGGTTTGTCCGCAGCGTCGGCGGTGACACGTCAGACGCTGGCGTCCGCGTCGATCGCGAGAGCGCGTTGACCCTCGCCACCTGGTGGCAGGCGATCTTGATCATCGCCGGCGACGTGGCGGCCCTGCCGATCAACCTCTACCGGTGGAAGAACGAGCGGACCAAGGTCAAGCTGCGTGACCACCAGGCGTATCGGGCGCTCAACCGGCGGTTTCATCGGCACATAACGCCTTTCGATGGCCGCGAGACGGTCCACGCGAACGCGCTCTCAGCGGGCAACGGACTCGCGTACATCGGCCGCACGCGCCGGCAGATCGAGCTAACCCCGCTCGATACCCGCGGCATCGTGCCGAAGCTCTCCGGCGACCGCGTCGTCTACGAGGGGATGCACAACAACAAGCCGTTCCGCTACCTCGACGACGAGGTGCTGCACATCAGCGGCTTAGGCAACGGGTTCTGGGGCCGCAGCGTCGTCGATCAGGCCCGCAACTCGCTTGGCCTGGGGCTGGCCCTGCAGAAGCACGGCAACGCGTGGTTCAGGAACGGCGCGCGGCCGGCCGGCGTGCTGACCAGCGACAAGAGCCCCAGCAAAGAGCAGCGGGCGATGATGCGGCAGGACTTCGAGGAGATCCACCGCGGTGCCGACAACGCCCACCGGGTAGCCTTCATGCCGCCCGGGGTGAAGTACGAGGCCGTGGCCCTAAGCAACGAGGATTCGCAGTGGCTCGAGTCGATGCGATTCAGCCGTGAGGAGATCGCCGCCTGGTTCAACCTGCCACCGCACAAGCTTGGCGCCCTTGAGAACTCGTCGGTGCGGGCCAACCTCGAGGCGCAAAACCGGTCCTACATCGAGACCACCCTCGAGCGGTGGCTGCGGAAGTGGGAACAGGAATGCGAGCGGAAGCTGCTGACCCGCGAGGAGTTCGAGTCGGGCGATTTCTTCTTCCGGTTCAACATCGACGCGCGGCTGCGCGGCGACATCAAGACGCGTACCGAGGCCCACGTGATGCGGCTGCAAAACGGGCTCGCAAGCTTCAACGACATCCGCCACGCCGAGGACGAGAACCCCGTGCCGCACGGCGACCGATTCATGGTCCCGCTCAACATGGGGCTGATCGGCCCGGATGGCGAGGTCGAAGAACGGGAGCCCAGCGGGCAAGCCGAGGCGTCGCTGCGGCAGGCAGTCGAGTACCGCGTGCAGGCCCTCGCGCGAACCGAGTCCGAGCAGCTACGACGTTGCGGCAAGAAGGCGGCCGCGGCGCCGAGCGAGCTGAAAGCCTTCTACGGCCGTTGGGTGCAGAAAGTAACCGACGAGCTGCTCCCGTTCGTGCCGGCGTTGGCGGCCGACGAGCTCGCACGGCGTGTCCGGGCGTCGGTTGAGCAACGCGAGACCGAGATCGACGCCAAAGTGCTCGGCGCCGAGATCGAATTGATTCCAACCATCACGGCGGCTTTCGCGGATCACGTCGCCGCGGCGTACGAGCCGCTAGTCGCCCACGTTCTGGAGAGCAACCGATGAGCGCTAAGCTAACCGTCTCACGTCTGAACGCCTCGTCGATCGAGCTGCAGATCTACGGCGACATCGGCGATCCGTTCGATGGCATCACGGCCAAGCAGGTTGGCGAAGTGCTGAGCGACGCCGGCGACGTGGACCTGATTAGGGTCCGCCTGAACTCGCTTGGCGGCTCAGCGAACGAGGGCGTCGCGATCTATAACCGGCTGAAGCAGCACCCCGCGCGTGTTGAAGTCGACGTCGATGGCGTCGCCGCGTCGGCTGCCAGTGTGGTTGCCCTCGCGGGCAACACCGTCCGCATGGGCAAGGCGGCCTTGATCATGATTCACGAGGCCGCAGCCGGCCTCCTGGGCTTCTACGGCGCCGACGAGCTGATGGCGGTGATCGAGGGCCTCGAGTCCGTCAACAACGTGATCGTTGACCTGTACGCCGACGCCACGGGCACCCCGGCGGATGAGATCCGCCAAATGATGGCGGCGACGACGTGGTTCGACGGCGAGGAAGCGGTCGCCGCGGGGTTTGCGACGGAGCTGGTTGAGGAGCTGCCCATCGCCGCGTCGTTCGACTGGGGTCGCGTGCCCGAGCCGCCAGCAGACAAGCGGCAGCGGCTACAGCAGGCAATGGTCGCCCGGCCGCCACGCGAGACGACCGCCGATAAGGGATTGGCAGTAGTTCGCGGGCTCAAGTGCCAGTCTTAGCGCTGTTCGCGACTGGCGGACCTGCGTCCCCGTCCCCGTTGCTTGTACCGGGTGCAAGCCGGCGATACGCTCAGCGATGACCCGCCTGCTGCGCAATCTCGGAGCCGACGCGATGAAGGACATGTTTCGCGGCTACTATCGGCCGACCGATGAAGAGTTTGAAGCGCTCTGGGAAGACGCGTTGATCGTGCTCGACGCCAACGTGCTGCTGAATCTCTATTCCTACTCTTCAGAGACGCAAACCGAGTTTCTGAAGCTTTTGGAGGAGCTGCAGGACAGGCTGTGGCTGCCCCATCAGGCTGCCGCCGAATACCACGACAAGCGATGCAAAGTCATCACCGACGAGATCACGAGCTATAGGAACTTCCGGCGCGACTTGAAGAAAGTCAACGACACGCTGACGAAACGGAAAGGCCATCCGTTTGTCGATTCCGCCCTCTTTGGCAAGTTCAGCGAGCTGTGCGAGTCGATTGAAGCGGCCGTTGATGAGGGCAAGGGCAAACAAGAATCGCTCATCCGCGACGACCCGATTCGCGACCAGCTGGGGTCCATCTTTGACGGGCGAACTGGGAACCCGACCAGCGACGAAGAGCTGGCGAAGATCTATGCGGAAGGGTCGAAGCGGTACAAGCAAAGGAAGCCGCCTGGTTACAAGGACGCCGACAAGTCGGAGCCGGGCATGTACGGCGATCTGGTGATTTGGAAGCAGGTGATCGGCAAGGCGTCGCGTGATGGCAAGGATGTCATCTTTGTCACGGACGACTCGAAAGAAGACTGGTGGCTGAAGGTCGATGAAGAAACGATCGGGCCACGCCCAGAACTGCTGCAAGAGTTTCGAGAAGAAACCAGCAGATCCCTGTATGTCTACAGCTCCGACTCATTCGTTGAGCGTGCTAAGGAACGCGGGAAACGCGTCTCTGATGAAGCGGTTGCCGAGCTGGAGGCTGCGAAGGAAGCACGAGCAGCCCGCGATCTGATTCGAGTTCACGACAGTGCGGCGCGGGCAGTGGCACGGCTTGCAAGCGCTACGGAGATTGTGCGAGCGGCGACGCTAACTGAGCAGATGCGAGCACTGGAGCAGGTGAAGCCAATAAAGATCTCGTCGTTCACGCCGCAGATCGCAGAAGGGCTAAAACTAGCAAAGGCGGTGCGATTCGGTGATCCGCTCACCGCTGCGATGATGAGGGTTGCTGGTCACGATAACGATGAGGACGAGGAGCTTGGCGAAGCACCGATAGAACCAGCAGATGAACAGCCAGAGAAAGACGAGGGTTAGTCGCACTTCCGTGTTTGACCTGCGATCGCCCTGCCGATACTATCCCTGACGTTAGCAGGCCCTGCGTCATCGCAACCGGCCTCGCAACCTTCTCGACCATTCTCGCGTCAACGCGGTGAGGTCGTTGGTGGCACTACCCATGCCGCCGGCGCGAGCACCGCAGTCTCCGCCGGCTTCCCCGTTGGAGACGATCCATGGATATTCTCAGCTTGCGGAGCGTCCAAGAGACCCGCAACGAGCTGCTCAACAAGATGGAGGCGATCGCGACTGTCGCGAAGGGCGAAGACCGCGATATGACCACCGACGAGCAAACCGCGTTCGATGGTTTGCTCGCGAAGCACAAGGACCTCGAGGCGGCCGAGCTCCGCGCCGAGAAGTACGAGGCCGCGCTGAAGCACTCGGCCAAGCCGCGGCCCGACGCGCCGCAGCTGCGACTGACCGATGATCCGCCGCAGCAACGAATCCCGGCGATCGCGGCCGGCCCTCCGCCCCGGAACTTCACCGGCCCCAACGCCCGCAAGGACGCTCACGACGCCGGCATGTGGGCGCGTGCTGTGCTTCTCCGCGATCCGTCGGCGGCCGAGTACTGCGCGGCCAACGGTCTCGACGTCCGCATGGACGCTCAGACGGTCGATGACACCGCCCGCGGTGGCGCTTTGGTTCCGACGCCACTTGCTGCCGCCATCATTGCCGTGCGTGACTCGGTCGGCGTCGCAGGTCGGATCTGCCGGCCTTGGCCGATGGTCGGCGAGACCGACAGCGTGCCGAAGCGGATCTCGGGCCTGACCGTGTACGCCAAGGGTGAGGAGGAGGCGGCGACAAGCAGCGAAGCCCAATGGGGCAACGTACCGCTGTCGGTCACCGACAAGTACACGCTCACCAAGATTAGCCGAAAGCTGATGCGGGCGTCGGTCATCGCCTTGGCCGACTACCTGGTCGACGAGGTCGGCTTTGCGTTTTCTCAGCAGCGAGATCGCGAGGTTGTCAACGGAGACAGCAACGCGGGCGCGCCCTACTGGGGCGAGACCGGCCTACAGGTCGCGCTCGGCGCCGCGGGCAAGCAGCCCGCCAGTGGAACCGGGTGGGGTGGGATCGTCGCCGGCGACTTCGCCTCGCTGGTCGGAATCCTGCCCGAGAAGTACCACCTTCGGGCGTCTTGGCTGATGTCTCGTTCGTTCTGGGCGACGGTGCTCGAGCCCATCATCGAGGCGGCCGGCGGCAACTCCAAGCGCGAGGTCGAGGACGCCACACGGCCCTTCTACAAGGGTTACCCGGTGAACCTCACCGACGAGATGCCCAAGACCTCGGGCAACGCCCAGGTTCCGGTCTTGTTCGGCTCGTTCTTCGACGCCGTCTTGCTCGGCGAGCGCGAAGGCATCGAGATCGCCACCAGCGATCAGGCGTTCTGGACTGAAGACCAGATCGGTATCCGCGGGCACGAAGCCTACGACATCGCGGTCCACGATGCGGGTAACGGTTCGGTCGCAGGCGCCTACGTGGGCTTGCTGACCGGCGGTAGCTGATTCGCGTAGCGGCTTAGCGTCCGGGTCTTTCACCATCCAAGTTTCCGCAGCGGATCAATCTCATGCTCAAAGTGAAGTTTCTCGAGCCCTGGCGGGCTTACCGAACTGGCGAGTTGGCCGAGCTTGAAGAGCCGGTCGCCGTCGAACTAGGCGACTCCAAGGTGGTTGAGGTCATCGGCGGCGCGCCGATCCTGTCGCCAACCCCGAAGCCCCCACCCGTCGACAAGGACGAGTCGGCGGTCGTGACCTCGCTCCGACGGCAGCTCGAGCTTGTCACCGCGGAGCGGGACGAGCTGCTGCAGAAGGTGGCCATCCTTCAGGAAGCCGCCAACGAGCAGATCCCGGACCTGTCGCCGGCGCCGCCCGTCAGCGTGCCGCCGGCGCCGGCCGATACGGGCGAGGCGTTCCCCGAGCTCGACCTGCCCGACGCCACCAAGCAGAAGATGCTCGACGCCGGCTGGAAGACGACGCAGGACGTCATCGACTTCGGCAACGAGAGCGGCGGCCTTCAGTCGGCCGACGGAATCGGCAAGGTGACCGAGCAGGCGATCGCCGAGGCGATCAAGAAGGCTCAGCTCGGCGACTGAGTGGCAACGGTTGCCACTCGCGGAACGTGATCCGAGGGCGAAGCGGTGAGGATTGAGCGGGTAGACGTGCTCGGCGACGAGCCCATCGAACTGCCTGACGCTCGGCGCCATTGCCGGGTGCACGGCCGGGACGATGACGACTACCTGTTCGGGCTGATCAAGGCGGCCCGTGAGTTGTGCGAGCACCACACGCAGCGTGCGCTAGTGCTCTCGCGGTTTCGCCAGCACCTTGAGTGCTGGCCGGCCTACGGGCCGATCCGCCTCGATCGCCCGCCGCTGGTAGCCGTCGAGTCGGTCACCTACACCGACACGGCGGACCAGCAACAAACCCTCCCCGCCGACCAGTACGCGGTGAGCACTGGCGATGGCGGCCGGGTCGCTCTGGTGTCGGGCGCCAGCTGGCCCGGCCTGAGCAGCTACGCCGAGGAACCAGCGTCCGTGACGTTCACGGCCGGCTACGGCAGCGTGCCCGAGACGGTCAAGCAGGCTTGCCGGATGCTGGTTTCGCACTGGTACGAGCACCGCACGGCCGTAGTGATGGGCAGGCCGCCGGCTGAAGTGCCAATGGCGGTCGACTCGTGCCTGAACTCCGTCACGTGGGGGCGCTACGCATGACCCCGGGGCAGCTCCGCGACACGATCACGATCGAGAGGCCGGCCAAGCTTGGCGCCGACGACGCCGGGCAGCCGCGGGAAGGTTGGGAGGCGGCCTACGAGGGCGTGCCCGCTTGCGTCCAGTTCGTCAGCGGCATCGAGCCGCGGCGGGGCGAGCAGGTAGAGGCGGCGTCGACCATGAAGGTCACCATCCGCCCGCTGCCGGACATCACCCCGAAGATGCGGGTGCGGTTCGGCGAGCGAATCCTCGAGATTGAAGGCGTTGGCGACCCGACCGGCCGGCGGCATTGGTTGGTGATGCGTTGCGTCGAGACGAAGTGAGGGCGACGCCATGAAGCTGTTGATGACCGGATTCGAGCAGGTCGACCGCGAGCTCGCGGAGATCGCAGCGGAGGACGGCGCGAAGAGCATCAACAAGGCCATTCGTCGCGAGATGCGAGACGGCGCCAAGAAAATCCTGCCAGACGTCCTAGCGCTCGTGCCCGAGGAGTCGGGCTTCCTGGCTTCACAGCTGAAGGTTCGAGCGCTGCCACGGTCGCGGAGCTTCATGGGCGCCGCGGTGACGTTCCCCGATCCAGCGTACCGCGGCGAGACGTTCTACGGCGGATTCATCGAGTTCGGCTTCAAGCACTACCGAGCCGGCCCGATCGAACCCGACAGCTACCTGCGTCGAGCCGGGTACGGCGCCGAGGACCAGGTGCGATCGGGCGTACGGCGAGGGATAGACAACTACATCAACCAGCGGAACCGCGACGCACCCAACCTGCGTAACGCTCTGTGAGCAACCGACCCGACCTGACCGCCGCCCTTCGCGATTGGCTGCTCGCCGATGCCGACATCGTTGGCGTGATCGGGCACCGGCTACGCCCCGATGGCTTGGAGCCCGAGGAGCTGCTGCCGGCGGTGGCGTACACGGTGCTGTTCGATCGGCCCTACCAGAACAACAGCGGCCGGGCGTCGATGAGCGAGGCCCGGATTGAGTACACGGCCTACGCGAGCACACGGAACGCGGCTGACGGGCTTGGCCGGATGCTCGAGGCGCGGCTCGAGGCGGCGATTGTTGGCGTGACCTCGCCGCGGATCGACGACCTCGTTATCGACAACAGCTACGGGCGTCGGGACAACCCGCCGAAGGCTTCCGACGCGTGGAGGTATTTGCGGCGGATCGACGCGGTGACCAACTACCAAGCTATCGAGGGGTGAACTATGGCGACCGGACACGGCACCGCGTTGAGCTTCGGCACGTCGAGCTACTCGCCGGTGCTGATCAATATCGAACCGAACGAGTTGTCGGTTGACGACGTCGAGCGAGCGACGCTCGCAACGCCGGAGGGCAGCATCATTCCCTACGACCCCGCCGAGCTTATCGAGGGCGGGGAGGTCACCTTCGAGGAGGAGGCGGAAGTCGACAGCCTGCCGCCGATCCGCATCAAGCAGACGCTGACGATCACGTTCCGGGCGCCGTCGGGTCTTACCAACGGCGCGACGTGGGTCTTCGAGGGTTACCTGAAGACCCACCGCATCAACTCGCAGCAGACCGGCACTCGCCGCACCGCCACCGGGTCAATCAAGGTCGCCGGCGACATCACGGTAACCGCCGCCAGCTAGCGATCGCCGCCAACAACCACCCCAAGGGCCCACCAATGGCCAAGACCAAGACGACCCCGCCGCCGGTCGACTCGCCGGCCGCGACCGACCCCGCCCACAAGCTTGCGATCGCCGCTTCGGTCGAAGTGCGGCACCACGCGCTGGACCAGTGCGAAGTGCTGATCGGCGAGAAGCGCGTCGGCTACATGTGCTACGGCAAGAAGCGTCCGATGAACTGGCTGCCGCTCAAGACGATCGGGCTGCAGCTGACCGTCGACGAGCGTATCGCCGTGCTAAAGGTGGTCCGCGAGAAGGTGGCGGAGCTCACCGAGGCGCGGGACGCCAAGGCCGAGGAGCTGAGGCGGCTTGAGAGCGGCGAGGACGACGCGTAAGGGCCGCCCGCCACCCACCACCACCCAGGAGCCAACCCGATGGAAAGCAAGTCACTGAGCAAGGAGGAGGTTCTCAACCACCGCGACCAGGTAGTCGAGCGCGTCGAGTGCCCTGAGTGGGGCGGCCACGTCTTCGCCCGCTGCCTGACCGGCAAGGAGTTCGCGGCGATCGACGACGAATGCCCCGGCGGCTTCATGGTCGGCTTGGCCGCTGGCGGGATGTGCGACGAGAACGGCAAGTCGCTGGGCTACAGCGACGCCGAGGTTGAGCTGCTGTCGCAGAAGAACGCGGCGCCGCTGAAGCGAGTCGCCAAGGTGGTTCAGCGGCTCAGCGGCATGGGCGAGGCGGAGCACGACGCAACAGCAAAAAACTCCGAGAGCGGCCCCGCCGAAAGTTCCTCCTCGACCTGAGCCTCGCGTACCGAACGCCGTGGCCGAAGCTGCTGGAGATCTTCGACGCCCGCGACCTGAACGAGCTCTATGTCTATCAGCGGCTTTACACGCTCGACCCGATCGGCTGGGACCAAACCGACACGCTGCTGCGATGGATCGTTGACCTGCTCACCCAGCAGCACAAGGAGCCCGGCTACTTCATGCCGATCGTTGAGGACGATCCGCGAACACCTGAAGAGCTTGCGGAAGAGCATCGCAAACTTGCGGAGGCGGCGATGCGTGCCGCCGCTCCGCGTCCCCCCGAGTAATCCCTATGGCCGCCGGCGCTCTCGCCTTCAAGGTTCTCGCTGAGACCCACAAGGCGCGGAAAGACATCAAAGCGATGCGGGGCGAGTTTCGCTCGCTCAAGGGCAGCGCGATGAGCGCGGGCAAAGGGCTCGCCAGTGTTGCCGCGGGGTTCTTGTCGATCGAGGCGGCGCGGCGGGCTTGGAGTGAATTCCGCGAGGTGGCCCGCGACCTCGACGCGATCGCCAAGTCATCCGACCGGCTGAACATCGCCCCCAGCAAGCTGCAGGCCCTCGGCTTCGCCGCCGAGCAAACCGGCTCGTCGGCCGACAAGCTCGAGAAGGGAATCGAGCGGCTCACGCGGAACATCTCGGAAGCGGCCGACGGTGGCGGCGAGGCGGCGGCAGAGTTCCGCGAGCTCGGCCTGAGTGCCGCCCGGCTCGAGTCGATGACCGCGGACCAGCAGTTCCGGGCGGTTGCCGAGGCGATGCGCGGCCTGACCTCGCAGGCCGATAAGGTCCGCATCGCCTACGAGCTGTTCGGCCGCAGCGGTGTTGAGCTGGTCAACCTGCTGAGTGAGGGCGAGATCGGCATCGACAAGCTCACGAGCCAGTTCGCGGATCTCTACGGCGAGCTGTCACGCGAAGATCTGAAGCGGCTCGAGGACTTCAACGACGCGATGAACGAGCTGTCGACGATGTTCGACGGGCTCAAGGCGGAGATCGCCATCAGCATCGCGCCGGGCGTCACGCAGATCGTTGACGACCTGAAACTGCTGATGGACTTCTACGGCAGCGACAGGGGCACCGCTCTGGGGGCCGGTGGGAACGCGGCCAAGTCGGCTGCCCTGTCCCCGTTCGGCGGCTTGCAAGACGTCTACGACGTGTCTCGCTCAATTTTCGGTTCACGCTGGGGGCAGGAGAACATCTTCGGCGCCCCGAGGCGCACCGAGGGCAACAACCAAGCCGAGATCGCACGGATGGCGCGAGAGGGCATCGACCCCGCAGACGCTCGCGCGTTCGATCGGAGTCCTACCGCCAAGGTGGTCGACAGCCTGGGCAAGTCAGCCGGCGGCCTGCTAGCCAAGTTCGATCTAAGCCGGATGGCGGCGGAGAAGTTCGCGGAGTCGGCGGCCGATGCGGCGGAGCTTATCGAGCGGGCGAAGGCCGAGGCCGAGGCATCGCGCATCCGCAACGACGCGATGCTGGTTCGGATGGAAGCTGATTTTGCCAAGCGGTTCGCCGAGTTCGACTCAGCCGAGAACCGTCGCTCGACGCTCGCCGGCAGGGCAGGCATCAACAGCGCGATTGACGCCCGTTCTGCTGCCGGCGTCTCGGCGTTGCGGGCGAACCTACGCAACGACCCGGCAAGCAGGGCGGCAGCTCAGACCGCTGCGGCAACAAAGCAGACGGCGAAGAACACGAGAGACGCTGTCGCCGCGATCAATAAGCTCACAGACGCCGCAAACGTTGACGTCGAGCAGACCCTCTCCATCCCAATCGTGTAGCTGGCCGTGGCTGTTACCTCCTGCAAGATCGTTCGCTACCTCCGCGGCTCAATGATTGCCGGGAACTTCCGGTACGGCATTCGATACGAGGTCACGACCGACGACAAGGAAGACCCGTGGCCCCAGGTATGGTTGCAGGCTCAGGCGATTGGCGGCGCCGGCAACGACCCCCTGCCGGCCTACAACACGCACTACAACGTGAAGGGTCGCATCGACCTTGCGGCTTTTGCTCGCTCGTTCAGCGGCGATCAGCGGGAGCAACAGCGAACGATCTGGGATGTCGATGTCTTCTGGGAAAACCTACCGCTTGGTCAGCTCCCGGAGGATACGCAGACCCCGTTCGACAACCCGCTCGCCGCGCCAGCGAAGAACTGGATTGAGTTCCAGACCCTCAGCGAGATCATCGAGCAGGACTACCAGGGCAACCCGATCGTCAACTCGGCGGGCCAGCCGTTCGACGAGCCGGCCGAGGAGGACAACGAGTACGAGGTGCTCGTCTTCGAGAAGAACTTCGCGACGCTCACCGAGATCCGCCTCCACAACCGCAACTACCGTCGCAAGCTGAACGACGACACGTACGCCGGCTACCCGGCGAAACACTGCCTCTGCCTGCCGATCCTTGCCAGCCCGCCGAAGTTCGCTGGCTACGACCCGCAGTCGACCGGCGCCGGGATGACCTACTACACGGGTTCGGCGCGCGTGATCTGCAGCGATCGGCCCTGGGTGCGCGAGTTCGTGAACCGCGGCTTCAAGCACTTTGTCGGGACCGGCAGCGACAAGAAGCTGGTGCTCGCGACCGACCCAACCACCGACGCGAACGGCGACGTTGACGAGAACACCCGCGTGGTGGTGACCGAGCCGGTCTTGCTCGATACCGACGGCTACCGGCTGCCGCTCGGCGATGCCGGAAACATCCGCACGTTCCAGACCCGCGGCGAGGCGGACTTCGACAACTTCCCGTTCCCGCTCTCGGCGTAGGCATGCCTGGCTTCGACGACCACTCGCAGCGCCGCATCTCTCGGGCCGTCCGCGGATTCGAGCGACTCAACAAGGGCCGGCCGCAGAAAGGCAAGCGCACCTGGCCCGGCGGCGGTTCGGTGATCGTCGGTTCAGCCTCGCCGTCCCCGTCACAAGCGATCGAGATCGAGCCGGTCATCGTTGTCTCCTCGCCCTTCGTCTCGTCGGTCCAGTCGGCGCTGCCGTTCAACGTGGTGCGTGGCTGGGTGCGGGTGGTCCGCCTGCTGGAGACTTCCGCGATCACCACGTTCGAAGACGGTCACCAGTCGGTCGGCCTTCAGGCCGAGGGCTTCACGGTCGAGCACCTGGGGACCAATACGCACACGTTCAACGGCACCGGCGGCGCCGGCGGCATCCTCACCGAGCTCGCCGTCCCCGAGCACGGCGTGGGCGACCTGATCGTGGTCTGGGAGTTCCGCGCCAACAGCAGCGATGCGATCTTCGAAGCCTCGTCGCCACGCGGCACGCTGCCGTTCCCGATCGTCGCCAGCGACAAGCGGAACGCCGAGGGCGGCGACCAGGAGGTCCGCGTCTACTGGCACAGGGTCACCGGCTCGCCCCTCTCGGCCGGCGTTCTGATGAACGGTTTGGGCGCCGGCGAGGAGGCGGGCGTGATCGCGGTGAGCGCCTACCGCAACGTCCACTCGGTCCGCGTCGACGCCGCGGTTGAGGACGAGGCGCAGTGGCCCGGCGTTGGCGTGCTCAACCCGAACGAGCTGATCCTCCGCGGGGCGATCCGCGACAGCTTTACGTGGCCGCTGGGAGGGTCGCAGGTTGGCGACAACGCGAGCGTCGGCCCGTTGCTGGTCGAGTCCCCGAACGGCGGCTCCCCGGAGCGGCACGGCGTGGTCGTCTACGACACGCTGCAGGAGGACGAGGAGACGATCGATCCTTTCAGCATCCTCGGCGGGCCGACGACACCCGGCGCCTACCTGGTGCTGACGCCGCGGCGTTCGCGGACCGTGGGCTACCCGTCGGCGCAGCCCTACAGCCTGCCCACCGGCAAAGCGCTGCTGGGCGAGGTCGAGTACAACACGCAGACCGGGCAGCGGAAGCTCGCCTGGCTCGACTTCATCGAGCAGGCCTTCGACTACCCGACGCCCGTTGAGCCGGTGACCTGATGGCGTTCGACTCGATCTTCTGGTGGCGCCCCGGCCCCGGCAAGGATTTGTTCTACTCGCCGCACGCGCTGCTCAGCAGCTTCGTGGCGGGCGGCGTCGGCTCGGGCGTGTACGCCGTGACCGAGCTGTTCCGCTCGCCGGCGACGATCGACGCGAGCGTCGCCGCACCGTGGACCGGCCCGAACTGGGGCGTGCTCACCGGCCTCAGCCGGGCGATCGACGACACGCCCGCGTTCTCCGACCCGTACCCCTTTGAGGTGATGCAAGCGCTCGCCGTCGACCCCGACGACGAGGTGGTCTACGTCGTCCGCAGCCGCCCCAACTCGGGCTTCCCCGAAGACCAGGCCCCGCTGCAGCTGGTGAAGTTTGAGCGTTCCGGCAGCGTGGAGTGGCCCGAGCTGCTCGAAGAGGCGTGGGCGCACAACGTGAGCCCCAGCGACGACCTGGCGACCGACCCGCTCTCCGATCTGCCCAACACCGCGGAGCACCAGTTCGGGGTGCTCAACAGCATCAACTTCCCCGAGGTGATCAACTCGTTTGGGACGTACGGAAGGTTCAACGAGCTCGGCATCAGCAAGGAGAGCTTCGCCCTCTGCAACCTGCCGACCGAGGTGACGATCTGGGACGCCAGCGGCGTGCGGAAGCTCCACGTTACCGCGGTTGAGTACGGCAAGGCGATCCGCAGCGCCGCGCCCGCCCCGGCGTCGAACGGGTTTATCGGCGCGATGGTGCTCCCGAAGAGCTACCCGCGGGCGGTGCTTGTGAAGCCGCCGATCGTGCAGCAGCAGGAGGTGGGCTACGGCGATGGTTTCACGCTCTACCTTGGCACGTCGTCGCTCCAATCGGCGATCGGAGTAGGCGGGCTCGGCCGCCGCTCCGCCAACGGCGGGGCCTACATCGGCGGCACGCCGACCGTGGTGGGGGAGTACTCCGCGACGGAGGTCTACACCTACACCCGGCCGCTTGACCCCGGCGGCGAGAGCCCGCCGCCGGTTTACGTCCCGGGCGGCGCGAGCTCTTACGTTGGCGCCGGCCCGTTCGACGTGCACTCCTCCGGGCCCAACAGCGAGATATTCGCCTACCGGATGCGGCGAACGCTCTCCACGCAGCTGTGGCAATCCCCCAAGCCGGGCAAGACCGGCAGCGCGGGGCCCGCGCAGTTCCCGCTCGACTCGCGGGACTTCTTCGTTCAGGAGACGCAGACGTTCGAGGAGCGGGAGTTCGTCGCCTACAACGGCAGCGTCGTCCGCTCGCACGACGTTGATCAGGGCTTGTCGGGGTCGGTTGTTCCCGCGGTTGGCTCCTTGGCCACCGTGCCGCCCGCGGGCGATCCGAAGGTAACCAGCGTGGTGGCGTTCCCAACCGGCGGCTACGCGATCACCGAGGTCGACCCGGATGGCACGGCCCGCTTGCTCTGCTCTCGTGGCTGGACCGTGGAAGCGGCGCCCGAGCTCAGCGGGGAGCCGGCGCTGCAGGACAGCAACGACCAGTGGTTCTTCGTTGAGGGGCTGCCGATGCCGGTGCGCCGCCTCATTAGGACCGGCGCCCAGGGCGCCGTGCAACCTGGGCAGACCATCGAGCGCGAGTTCAGCAACCCCGACGGCGTCTTGGAGAGGACGCCGGTGCTTGCCGACTACCTCGGGATCGACCTGATCCTGCGCGACTTCCGGCTCGCCGACGTCAAGATCGAGCTGGTGAGAGGCGCCACCAGCATCGTGCTACTGGACGGCGAGAGCGACGACCAGAACCTGCCGCGAATCTTCAACGACACCGAGGTCCGCATCTATCCGGAGGGGCGGCACAGCGTCACCGAACTGAGCAAGGCGTACCGCCCCTACAACCTCGGCACCATCTGGAGCCCGCGCGAGAGCTTCAACGCCTTCGACGGCCAAGACGACAGCGAGCCGTGGAAGCTCCGGCTCACGAATGTTGGCAGCGAGTCCTGGACCCTGTTCCAGGCCAACCTGCACAGCCACACGTACCTCTCCAGCTGGATGCTGTCGCTCGACGGCGACGAGAAGGGGCCGCTCTACCGCGTGCCGATCGGCCTCAACTTTCCCGACGCGCTCGGCGATTTCGGCCGCTGGTCCGACGAGTTCCAAGAGCACTCGACGACGCGGTTTCTTGGGCTCGCTCAAGACACCCGCCACCTGAGCAACACGATCGAGCCGGCCAACCACTGGCCCTACGGCCTGCCCCGTCGCGACCAGCCGCTGCCCGACAAACCGCTCCGGCCGCAGGGGCAGCTCGCCAGCAGCGTCAGCGTGGAGCAGGTGGTCTCAGTGATCGACTCGGGCGGCGCCAACGCGATCGACCTGACCGGCCTGCCCGACCCCGAGCGCAGCTGGTACTACGTGCTGATCCTCGCCGGCGCCACCCAGCTAACGCAGGCGCGCCGCGACGAGCTAACCGCCAGCGGCGGCTACGGCATCGGCGGCTGGGACAACCTGATTCCCGTGCAGACGCAGGCGATGGGGGGCGGCGAGGTCGGCTACCTCGAAGTGTGGGGCGCGACGGCGCCGCTGCCGGGGCTGGGGATCGACGGCTCGCACCTGGCGGGCGGCAACCCCAACCAGCTGACCGGCTTGGCGAAGGCCGACAGCACCAAGCCGTTTGCCGCGGCGTTGGTGATCCTCCGCGACGACTACGGCGGCCGGCTGCTGCGTGACCCGGCCGACCCCGGCATCGGCGCCGGGGCGACCAACCCCGCCGTAACGCCCGAGATGGCCGCCGGCGGTCACCTGCGGATCGGCCTGGCGAGCAACGGCACGGGCGCCGCGTGGAGCAACACCGGCGCGGGCGAGCGCGTGCTCGACCTCGGCAGCGCGCAGGGCGGACCGATCGGCAGCGGCGACGCGGCGACGATCCTCACCGCGACGTTCGCTCAGCACCCGGCCAGCGAGGGCTCCTCCGCGACGCTCGACAGCGAGACTTGGGCGGCGCTCGGCGGGACCGAGCTCTTGATGGGCGGCGTGCTGGTCGGGGTGTGAGCTAGCGATAAATCACCACCTCAGCCACAACCCGCCGCTGACCCTCCCATGCCCGCCCCCGCCGGGTGCTCACGACAAGCGAGCAGAGCCGGCTGACGGGCCACGACGAGTGGGTTACTTGATTTGGTCGGCGAGCCGCTGTGCGTCTTGAGACGAGCGCATGCGATGGGGCGGCTGGCCCGCGATGATGGCATGGGCAACAACGCCGGCCCAGTCGACCGCGACCCGCAAGTCGACCTCGACCACGCCTAGGATGGGGTGCCGCAGCGCCCCGATCAGCTCGTCGACTGCCGGGATTGGCTCATGGTCGTCGCGCAGGGCCAACCAGGCCGATGCCGGGGCCGCGTCAAGTGCCCGCTCCAGGGCGGCGCCAACCGCCCCATGCCGCAGATAGTCCGCGCCGGACGTAGCTGACTGCCGTATCGCCC
>JBCDJN010000057.1:0-32247 GCA_039414355.1 Planctomycetota bacterium
GCTTAATTCGCGGTCGAGAAGAGGGAGCGACCAGCGAGCTGTAGTCCGGAAGTGGCGGTGTGCTACTCAATCCAACCGCCGCCCAACACACGTTCGGGCTCGGCATCGTCGTAGCACACCACCGCTTGGCCGGGGGCGACGCCGAATTGCGGCTCGTCGAACACCACGTGCAGCCGCTCGCCGTCGAACGTCATCTCCGCCGGCGCCGCCGTGGCGTTGTACCGGATTTGGGCGTGGCAGCGGCGCGGCTCGCCGGTTGGCGGGTCGATTAACCAGTTGCTCTCGGTGGCGGTCAGCTCGCGGCGGAGCATCTCGTCGCGGTCGCCCAGCACCACGCGATTCGTGTCGGGCTCGATGCGGGCGACGAACTTCCGCTCGCCAAGCGCCACGCCCAGGCCCTTACGCTGGCCGACGGTAAAGCCCTCGATGCCGTCGTGCGTGCCCACCACCGTGCCGTCGGTGGTGACCAACTCGCCGGAGCGATCGTGTTCGCCCGCCGGCCGCTTCCGCTTCACGAACTCGTCGTACCGGCCGCTGGTGACGAAGCAGATCTCCTGGCTGTCTTTCTTCTCGGCGACGTTCAGCCCCAGCGTGCCGGCGATCTCGCGGATCTTGGGCTTCTGGTAGTCGCCCACCGGCAGCAGCATCCGCGGCAGCCGCCGCCGCTCGATGCCGAATAGCGCGTACGACTGGTCCTTGCCGGCGTCGACGCCCCGCAAGAGCGCCGGGCCGTCGGCTCGCGGGGCCATCCGGCAGTAGTGGCCGGTCGCCACGAAGTCGGCGCCCACCGAGTCGGCGTAGTCGAACAGCTTGCCGAACTTGATCCACTGGTTGCACCGCACGCACGGGTTGGGCGTGCGGCCGCGGACGTACTCGTCCGCGAAGTAGTCCATGATCTGCCCGAACTCCTCGTTGAGGTCGAGCGCGTAGAACGGCAGGTCGAGCCGATCCGCAACCCGCCGGGCGTCCTCCGCGTCGGCGGCGGTGCAGCAGCCCTGCTTGTGGTCGAGGCGAAGGATTTGAAGCTGTTGGCTATTGGCTGTTGGCTGTTGGCTCTCGGTTGAACACGCGGCCGGCGAACTCTCGCCGTGGCGCATGAACACGCCGATCACCTCGTGGCCGGCCTCGATCAGCAAGTGCGCGGCAACGCTCGAATCCACGCCGCCGGACATTGCGAGCACCACGAGAGCCATGGGGCGATTGTACGAACGGGGGAAGGGAACCGCCAAGGACGCCAAGTTCGGGAGACTTCTTGGAACGCTGATCTTCGCTAATCGACGCTGATCCGTGTGTGAATGATTAGCGTCGATTAGCGATGATTAGTGTTCCCAAGTCGTAGCGGCTTAGCGCGTCGTCTCCCGGCGAGCATCGCTGCGGCGGCGATTGCTGTCAGCGTGGCAGGCTCCGGCGTTGCCGTGCCGCCGGCGGCTGCCGAGAAGGCATCCCGCCAAATGGTGAAGTCCGCGGTGTCGACCACGCCATCAGCGTTCCCGTCGGCCCGCAGGTCGGCCTCGGAGGCAAAGGTCGATCTCCACAGCAGGTAATCCGCAACGTCTACCAGACCATCGCCGTTGTAGTCGCCGGTTGCCGGGGCGTCGCGCAGGTCGAGCAGCAGCCGCGGGCCGAAGTCGCCCGGCCGGTCTTTGGACGCGAAGCGGAGGTGGCTGACCGACTCGTCGACGTTCTCACCGTCGAAGCGGACCTCGCGAGCGATCAAGAACGTCACCTCGTCGTCAGGGTGCTGCAGCAGGATGTCCGTCACATCCAGAGAGACTTGGCGTAGGGTGTCGTCGACGGTCAGGTGGCCGACGAACTCCGCGGAGTCGCCGATGCCAGTAACGAAGTTGTGGGCGATCAGGTTGGCGGGGCTCTGGGTGTCTGCCAGGTTCGTGGCGGTGTCCCAAGTGATCGTGTCCTCGTCCCAGTTGTCGCCCAGGACCGCGTACACGTGGGCGGTGGCGAAGTCGTCGGTTCCCAGGTTCTCCCCGTAGAGTTGCAGCACGGCCCGCTCAATGGAGTCGTCGCCTACGGCCGAGGTGTCGAACTGAACGAAGCTCACGTTGCGGCCATTAGGCGAGTCGGCCACGTTCTTAACCACCAGGTTGTCGCTGCCGCCGTAGTTGCGGCTGGCGTTGTTGGCAGCCTTTACCATGGCGTCGTTGGTGGCCAGCAGGGTCAATTGGCGGTCCGGCGCCGTCCTTGGGGTCGAGAGCAGCAAGACGCTCTCGGCGGCCTGGGTCAGGTTGATGGTCTGGTTCGCCGGCACGGTGATCCGGTGGGTTGTCTCGGCCAAGCTCCCTTGGCGGACTTCTTCAACCTGCACTACCGACCCGGGCTCGACGCCCCACACCGAGAGGTCGAAGTCCAGGCTGCGGCTCTGGGTCGATTCGTTCGCCGACAACGCGTAGAAGTAGTCGCGGTCTGCATGGTAGCTGGCAGCAATGTCCAGGCCGCTGACCTCATGCGTGGGCTCTTCCAGCAGCGTCTGGGCGCCGACGAAGCCCTTGGTGAAGAGCTTGAGCACGCCCGCCGCGGCGCTGGCGCCGCCGGTGTTGTACGGGGCGTCGAAGCGGCTGTTGTAGAAGACGGCGTTCTTCTGCAGCTCTTGCTCCTCGGCGTTGGAGCTGAACTTGAACAGGTAGAGCTCGTCCGCCTGCTCATTGGCCAGGCCGGTGAAGATGCCCCCGAGCCGGGCGTACCGCGAGGGCGTGTCCAGCGTGTCCGAGCGACCCGAGAAGACGCCGTTGGAGTGGACGTTGAACTCGGTAAGGCCAAAGTCGATGTCGCCCTCCAGGTTGTTCGCCGCCAGGTCGTCGGCCACGTAGCCCTTGATGCGGTCCAAGTCCTCCGCGTAGCCGCGGCCGCTGGCGTTGTACTGCTGGTAGGCGTAGGTGTGAATTAGTTGGAAGTTCGGGTCGACCTGCCCCAGAAAGTTGGTGTTGAGGTTGTTGATGACCAGTTCGCCCCAGCCCGTGGTATCGTCCCGCGTGTCGCTGTTGTCGAGGCGGCGGAAGTACTCGTTGTCCGACCCGGCGGTGATGGGCGCCAACACCTGGGCGTTGAGCTGCTTGCCGAACATCTGGTTGACGTCCGCCACGGCGCTCTGGATCGCGTCAGACGCCAGCTGCAGACGCAGCAGGTAGTCTTCCTGCGTGACCGTTTGGCTCGATTGGTCGGGCTCGTTGTACATGCTGTACCGCTCGACATCGAAGTTCTGCGCCAGGTAGAACGCCTGCGCGTAGTAGTGCTGCCAATGCTCCCAGCGATCGCCCCAGCCCTGGGCGGCGCCGTCGGCGGCGAAGGGGTACCGGTTGTTGGTGCGGTTGATCATCGCCAGCGGCTGGACGCCGTTGGCCGAGAGCTGGCCGTACGCGTACTGGTAGTTGATGAAGTCCGACTCGTTGGTCGCGTAGTTGCCCGCGAAGTGGGCGAAGTTGTTGAAGGTCGGGTTCAGCGGATCGTTGCGCAGTTGGAACCGCCGCACTTGGAACTGGTTCGACGAAGTAACGCCGTCGCCAAAGGGCGCTTGGTCGTCTTCGGGCTCGATCCGAGGCGCCGACGTGAAGATGCGGGCGCCGTTGACCCCGGACCACTTCCACCAGGTGGTGGTGTTGCTCCCGGGCAGGTAGTTGCCGCTATTGAGCCCGATCACCCGAGGCGTCAAGCCGGCCGCCGACGCGGGAAGCGTGATCGTTTGAGCGTCTGCCGGTGAGCCGAGCACGGCCAGCACGACTGCTGCGACCCAGGGCAACCGCCAGTGACGCGCGTGCCGCGTGCGGCGTTCGTAAGGTGCATCCACCAGCGGCATCGCGGAGCGTCGCGCAACGAGGTTCAGATGAGTTGAGCGGCGGCAACGCGTGGTGCCCCGCACGTTCACTCTAACCTCTACAGGTAGGCTGCCATAACGAAACCGCCGCGACCGGCCTGAGCCAGCGACGGCGCGGCGCCGCTCGAATCGAAGCCTCCAGACACTGCAAGCACCACGAGAGCCATGGTGCGATGGTACGAACCCGGGAAGGGAACCGCCAAGGACGCCACGAGCGCCGAAGTTGCTGGAACGCTAATTGGCGCTGATCGACGCTAATCCTGATTGGCGGCGGGGTCGCCGTACCAGTGCTCCTCGGCAGTCATCGCGTCAATAGCGGGAGCAAGCTCGCTCAACCGCGCGACGTGTTGCTCCGACTGTCGCCCGTCGAACACCACCGTGGAGAGGCTCGGCCAATTGACGAACCGGTCCACACTCGCGGCGTCGACGTCGGTTGCCTCGAAGAACACCATCTCAACTGCGGGCATCGCTTCGGCGGCGGCGAGGACGCCTTCGACGTTGTTGCAGGAGTAGAAGGTGAGCGTCTTAACGTTGGCGAGATCGGAGATCCGACCGAGGCGCGGATCGCTGCAATCCATCATCGAGAACCTTGCCCCGGTGGCGTTGGCCACACAGTCAGGATCATTGGCGAGCATCGCCAGCGTTTCCGCATCCCAGATTACTGCGTAACCGGGCTTCCCCTTTATGCGGTCGACGGCGCGCTCGCGCAGCTCAGCCTTGCGTTGTTCGGCAATCACTCGGGCCCTGTGCTGGCCATATTTTAGGCCGGCCCAGCCAAGGGCGAAGACCACGGTGATCGCTACGGAGCGGCGTAATCTAGGGCCCATTGGATGCTAGGTGTCTTCGCATGCTGGACGCGGGCGCAAGGCCGGTCCTTGGCGCTCTTAGCGTCCTTGGCGGTTCTCGAAGTCCTCAGAAGTCCAGCGGGACGATCGCTTCCTCTTCTTCCTCCTCGGCCGGCGCTTCGCCCGGGGCGGGTTGGCCCTCTTGTTGCAGCTCTCGCCAGGGGCGGCCGGCTTGGTAGCTGGCCAGCTCGGCGGACAGCTCCTGCTTCATGTCGCGGGTCTTCTCGTCGTCGGCGGCGTGCGTGTCGACCGCTTTCTGCGACCACTCGATCGCCTTATCAAAGTTGCCCGACTCGGCGTACGCCGCGGCGAGCGTGCTGAGGATGTGGGCGGCGTTGTAGTCGGTCAGCTCGCACGCCTTGGTGGCCAGCTCAATGGCTCGGGCGCCGTCGCGGATGTCGTCGAACGGGCTGGTGGCCAGCGTCCACGCGTAGTTGTTCAGCAGACCGGAGTCGTCCGGGTTGAGCTCGAAGCTCTTGGCGAAGTCGGCCACCGCCTCGGGGTGCTTGCCCACGGCCAGGTACATGTCGCCCCGCATGCGGACGGCCACCGCGTTGTCGTCGGTTAGGTCCACGACCCGGGTAAGGGCCTCGATCGCCTTGGACGACTCGCCGGCGTCCATGTAAAGGCCAGCCAGTTGCAACTGGATCCGCGGCTGGGTGGAGGTGGCCTGCGAGATCTCCTCGAGCTTGGCCATCGCCTCTTCGCGGCGGCCCATCTTTGTGAGGATGGCGCTCCGCGTCAGCAGCGCCCGCACCAGCAGCGGCTGGCGAGCAAGAACCTTCTCCACGTCGGCAAGCGCCAAGTCGTACTGGTCGCTAGCGCGGTAGAGCTCGGCGCGGATAAGCAGCGAAGCGAGGTTGTTGGGCGACAGTTCGATGGCCTTGGTGAGCTGCTCAATCGCCTTGGTGATGTCGCCTTGGATGCTGTAGAGCTCGCCGCGGTACTGGTACGGGGCGACCGCCTTGGGCGCCAGTTCGCTCGCCCGGTCGAAGGCGGCGATCGCGTCGTCGAGCCTCTCCTGCGAGCGCAGCACCATGCCTCGCAGCTCAAAAACCGCGGGGTTGTCGGGCGCCAGCTCGGCCGCCTTGTCGAGCGAGGCGAGCGCCTCGTCGTTCTTCTCTTGCCGCTGCTGCGCCCTGGCGACCAGCAGATAGAACTCCGCCTTGCCCGGCAGCAGCTCGATGGCCGCGGCGAAGTCCGCTTGCTGCTTCACCGGGTCTGTCTGCGTGGCGCCCCGCATGGCGAAGGCCTGCGCCCGCTGCTCGAGGGTCAGCTCCTCGCTGTCGGACTCGATCACTTTGGTCAGCGCCCGCTGCGCGGCGTACGGGTCTCCCGTGGGCAGCGACTGCAGCCGGCCGATCAGGAAGTGGGCCTCGACCACCGTGTCGTCCATCGCCACCACGCGCTGCAGGTCGCTGATGGAGAAGCGGAACATCTGCTGCCAACGCTGATCGGCGGGCGCGGGGCGTTCGAAGACGATTGCGGAGACCATCGTCGCCCGCTGCAGCAGCGTAGCGATGAGCATCTGCTCGGCGAAGTCGGCGTTGTCCTCGTCCAGGCCCTTTTGCTGGGCCGATTCGAGCAGCCCCACCACGCGGTTGATCCCCTGCAGGTCGCGGGAGTCGCCGAGGGCGAGTTTCATCTCGGTCGCCTTGTCGAGGTCCGCTTGACCTTCGAACACCTCGGCCGGCTCAGGTTCTACGGGCTCAGTCTCTGCGGGAGCAGTCGGCTCCTCGGCCGGCTTCGCCTCTTCGGCGGGTTTGGCTTGTTCCGCTGGCTGGGAGTCTTCGGGCGTTGGAGCGGGCTCGTCGCTCGGCGCCGGCTCGGCTGGCTCCGCGGATTGGTCGGCCGGCACAGGGTCGGCTTCCGGGCCAGAATCCTGGGCGGAGGCTCCCGGCGCCGTCGTCCAGCAGGCAATGGCGACGAGGACCAGGGCGAGACGCGATACGCGGAAAGACGGCATCAGCATGGCAAAAACTCGCTGGGAGTTTGCGGGTGGCGGGAAGTAGCGAATTATTGCCAACTCCCCGGTGCGCGACTACGCCGATGCCCGGAAGGCGGAAGGCGGAAGGCGGAAGGCGGAAGGCGGGCTGGCTAGGCCGTGCGACGCTCGCACATTAGGCTGTGCCGACTGAATTTCCTCTCCGCCCTCCCCCTTCCCCCCTCCGCCCTCCGATGGAAGCTGGCATCGTAGGCCTGCCTAATGTTGGCAAGAGCACGCTCTTCAACGCGCTCACCGCCGCGGGCATTGCTAGCGAAAACTACCCGTTCTGCACCATCGAGCCCAACGTGGGCGCCGTGCCGGTGCCCGACCCGCGGCTGGCGACCATCAACCAGTTCATCGAGACGCAAAAGGTCATCCCGGCCGTGCTGCAGCTGGTGGATATCGCCGGCATCGTCCGCGGCGCCAGCAAGGGCGAAGGCCTCGGCAACCAGTTCCTCAGCCACATCCGCAACGTCGATGCGATTCTGCACGTGGTCCGTTGCTTCGAGGATGGCGACATCACGCACGTTGATGGCTCGGTCGACCCGATCCGGGACATCGAAACCATCGACACCGAGCTGATGCTGGCCGACCTGGAGAGCGTCTCGTCCCAAGCAGACAAGGCGGGCCGTACCGCCCGCAGCGGCGACAAGGACGCCAAGAAGAAGCTCGAACTGCTCAAGGAGTGCGAGGCGTTGCTCTCCGACGGCAAGCCGGTCCGCGGCCTGGCGGGCGGCGACCCGGCGAAGCAGCAGGCCATCAAGGAACTGCAGCTCCTGACCAGCAAGCGGGTGCTCTATGTCGCCAACGTGGAAGAAGACGACCTGGCCGGCGAGAACGAGCTGGTGCAGCGCGTCCGCCAGCGAGCCAAGGACGAAGGGGGCGAGGTGGTCGCCGTCTGTGCGCGGCTCGAGGCCGAGCTCGCCGAGCTGGACGAAGAAGACCGCGATGAGATGCTTGAGAGCGTCGGGCTCACCGAGCCGGCGCTCGCCGTGCTCGCCCGGGCGGCGTACAAGCTGTTGGGGCTGCAGAGCTACTTCACGGCGGGCGAGAAGGAAATCCGCGCGTGGACCGTGCCCATCGGCGCCACCGCCCCGCAGGCCGCCGGCGTGATTCACACCGACTTCGAGCGCGGCTTCATCCGCAGCGAGACGTACGCCGTGGCCGATCTCGTGGAGCTCGGCAGCGAGAAGGCGATCCGCGAGGCGGGCAAGCTCCGGGTCGAAGGCAAGGAGTACGTCATGCAAGACGGCGACGTGTGCCACTTCTTGTTCAACGTGTGACGCCATTTACTCGATCGGCATTTGCGTCCCCGATTCAGTCCCCGAATGATCAGCGCGAGTGCCTTGTTCGTCGGCATTGCGATGGGGATCGTCTCCCCGCTGATCGCCGTGGCGGCCGCCGGAGTGCGAGCGGGGGCCGAGCGTCTCTGTTGCCTGCTCGGCGCAGCAGCGGTTCTCGGCCTGGGTTGCGCGGCAGCGCTCTCGATGCCGGGTGTCGCCTTCCCGGTGGTTGCCGCCAGTCTCACCGCTTTCGGTCTGCTCCTGCTTGTCTCCGGAGTGCTGGGGCGTCGCGGCTATCGGTACGCTACCGGCGGGCAGCTGCGGGCGGCCACGCGGATGGTCGCGGGCGACGAACTGCCGGCAGCGCGGTTTGGTTTGCGTGACCTCTTGCTGCTCCAGGCGGTGGCGGCGCTGGCCGCGCTGGCCGCGGTGTTGATCTTGCCGCGTTGGCCCCTCCAGCAACGCCTGACCGCGCACGACGTCTGGGTCGGTCTCGCCATTGGGTTGAGCGGCGGCGCCGCCGCAATGGCTGGGCTCTGGCTCCTCGCAGGCCATGCCACGGCGTGGCGGCGTTTTGCAATGGCGGCCGTGTTGCTCACGGCGGCAACGATTCTGCTCCGCGGAGTCGGTTTCGCCCTGCTGCTGGTTGAGCAACTCGATCCAAGCCGGCGGATACCGATCGTCGAGAACTTCGCCGACGCCGAGAATACCCTCGTCACGATGATCCTGTTGTCGGCGTCTGCGTCGCTCGCGGCGACGCTCACCGCTCGGGTAGCCGGATACCATTGGGTTGATTGGCCATTCGAATGACCACGCAAACACGCCTACTGCTCCGCAACCTTCTCTGGATTGACGGTGTCGCCGGCTTCTCGGTTGGGGTCGCGGTGCTGCTGCTTCAGCCGTGGTTGGTCGATTGGTACGGGCTGCCGGAGTCTGTCCTCAGCTTCATCGGCACGGCGAACCTGCTCTACGGCTGCTACTCGCTGTCGCTGGCCGTGCGGCCAACCCGGCCGCTGGGTTTGATTGTCCTGCTAGCCGCGGCCAACCTGGCGTGGGCGCCGGTTTGTGTTGCCCTGATCGCGCAGTGGTGGGGTGAGATTACGTGGCTTGGTCTGGCGCACGTTGCGGGCGAGGGCGTGTTTGTGACCGTCTTGGCCTGTCTAGAGTGGCGGTGGCGCCGCGACTTGGCGGGGACGTAGTGGGTGACCAAGCCCGTCCGGCTGGGTGTCCAAAGATCTCTCGCGTGGCACAGTTCCGGCGCTCGCCGGGATTGCGCTCGGATTTGGACATTAGCGCGATAGGCTGAAACTGGCGGCTTTCGATCTCCACGCGATGGCGGCGCGAAGTGGCCATCGACTGGCACAAGAAGCTGCGTTACCCCGCCACCTGAGCGTTTCCGTGAGCGCGAAGAGTGCTCAGGTCGTCGAATCCAGCCAACCGGGCAGATTATCTTTCTGCCATCTTTCTCTAACCGGCTTCAAAGCCCACAGCCAATCGCCGGCGGCCACCGGCCGCCTCACATCGTCACCTGATCCTCTTTGCACGGGATGTAGTAGTACACATCCCGGTGGCGGACGACCGGCTTGAGGTACTTCACCGGCACCTTGGCTTCGCACGTGTGCAGCTTGCGGAGCGTGGTGGTGCCCTTCGCCTCGTAGCAGTGGCCCGCTTCGCAGCCGCGGTGCTTAAACGGCTCGCTCGACTCGAAGCAGCGGTGGATGATCACGCGGTGCTCTTCGGTCACCGTCTCGTAGTCGAGGTAAGGCTCCTTGACGCAGACCACGCACCGCGGGTCGATCCGCGGATCGGTCGGCTTGTTGAGCGATCGCCAAACAGCACACCGCGGACCCGGGAGCTGACCGCCGCAGGTGCAGTCGATAAGCCCCGGCGGGACGTCGATCTCGCGCATCCATCCGCCTGCCTGAAGACTGGCGTCCGGCAGCCATGTGGCGCCGGAGTAGGCGCCGGTGGGTTGCAGGACGGTCACTTCCTGCCGGCCCGCGTCGTTATCGGCATCGTCGCCGGCGCCCGCTTGATCTCCCCGCGGGGCCGCTAGCTCTTCGGTGTTGCCGGGCTGGCCCGGCGCGGCAAAGGTGGAAGGGCCGGCGCCGGGTGCGGCGGGGCCTGGCATCGCGGGGCCAGCCGCACTGGGTCCCATCGCACTCGGATCGGCGGCGCCGGGACCCATGCCGGCGGGGTCGGGCATCGCCGGGCCTTCGTTGAGGGGGCCGACATTGGACCCCTCGAACGGACGATCGCCGCCGGCCGGCTGATCGCCAAACGGGACCTGCGGGAACTGCGCCGTCGACGCGGCGGAAAACAGCAGCACCGAGAGCACAGCGACGCCCGTCCGGGGCAATGCACGGCTGGGGGTGATGGTAGGCATCGTGGTTCTCTCCAGGCGAACCGCCGCAACCCGCAGGCGAGGGCGGCCGTGGCGTTTGGGAAACGACTCCGCGTTGCCACAACCGCCCGCCGAGGCGTGTTGCGGAAAAGCAACGCACGCAACGCTAGACCACTCAGGGCGACAAGCAAGCGACGCGGGGGCACTCTTGGGCGATCACTTGGCAAAGCCGGCCGGTCGGGGCGGCGCAGCCGGATTTGCGGGTAATCCGGCGCCGTGTCCCGCAAGTTGGCCCATGGTTGAGGGCGCACTAGAATGCGGCGTCGATTACACTCTCGCGGGCCGTTGCCACCCGCTTAATCTGTACCAGCCGCCTTCAGGACAGGTTGATGATTGCTCCCACTGCCGACGCGAAGCTGAAGACCGATTCGTTCAAGGTACGGGTTCTCCGCCAGGACAAACCCGGCGCCAACGCCCGCTGGGAGAAGTTCGAGATCCCGCACGAGCCGAACCTGAACGTCATCAGCGTGCTGCAGAAGATCGCCGCCCGCCCCAAGACGTCCGAAGGCCAGTCCACCACGCCCGTCGCCTGGGACTGCAACTGCCTGGAGGAGGTCTGCGGCGCCTGCACGATGGTCATCAACGGCCGCGCGCGGCAGGCGTGCTCGGCGCTCGTCGATCGGCTCCTTGACGAGCAGCCTGGTGAGATCGAACTGCGGCCCATGACCAAGTTCCCCGTGATGCGGGACCTGGTGGTCGACCGCGAGCGGATGTTCCAGGCCCTCGAAAAGGTCAACGCCTGGGTTGGCGTGGACGACTACTACCACCGCGGGCCGGGGCCGAAGGAATCGCAGGGCCAGCAAGAGACGCGTTACCCGCTATCGGAGTGCATGACTTGCGGCTGTTGTGTCGAGGCGTGCCCGCAGTACACGAAGGTTGAGCTCGAAAAGCTGCCGGGCGAGTCGGACGAGGACTTCGAAGCCCGGAAGGACGCCTCGTACAACCAGGCGTTCATCGGCCCCCACGCCATCAGCCAGGCGATGCTCTTCAACGAGCACGGCACCGGCAAGATGGCGAAGGAGGAGCGGCTCGAGTCCCTCATGGGCCCCGGCGGCGTGCAGGTTTGCGGCAACGCCCAAAACTGCGTGGCGGTTTGCCCTAAGGAGATCCCGCTCACGACCTCAATCGCCAAAGCGGGGCGGCAAATCACGCTGCACAGCATCAAGAAGGTCTTCGGCGGCTGATTCTTGCCTCCAATAAAAAGCAACAAAGCCGCGTCGCCAGTTCTTGGCGACGCGGCTGTTTTATTGGGTTCAATCCGCTCGGCGGATCAGAAACCGAACGACACAAACACGCCCCCGCGGCGGGCGGGGTAGTAGTGCCGTGGGCCGTAGAACGAGCGGTACGGGCTGTAGAAGCCACGACGCGGCGCCACGTACACGGGGCTGACCGCGCGGCGATAGCCCACGCTGTAGCCGGGGTAGCCGTAGCCAAAGCCGCGGCCATAGAAGCCGTGGGCCTCAGCCGACGACGCCGTGCCAAGACTGCCAAACGCCATGGCGCCGGCCGCGACCGCGGTCAGCATCAGGGAACGGAAACGGAACATAGCAACTCTCCTTGTTGGGCCCGGGGGAGGGCAGGTTCTGCTCTTCGGTCGGCCGCCTGATTCGCGGGGACGGCTCGACGAGGAACTCTAGAAGCACGGCCGGCGCCGATTCCCAGGAGTTGATCGCAAGGCGAATTGGGTCAACTACTTAGCGCCGATCGGCCGCGTCAGATCCCAAAGAGCTAAGCGAGATTTTGCTGTCGGCTGCGCATCAGCCGTTGTCGGAGTGGTCTCGATTCAGCCGCGGCCGCTGATCGCCGCAAACGAACGGGCCCCGACTTTTGGCGCCAAACTTGCTTTCCTTTCAAGCCGCACGGCCAAGCCACACGCGACGAGGCATCGCACGGGGCTGGAACAGAGTAGAGGGGCCGGCAGCGAAGAGGCACTCGCAACAAGCCCTGGATCACCGGAACAATCGCGGCTGCAAGCGTTCATTGCTCCCCCCAACGCCTGCAGCCGCGATGATCCATGGGTTTTTACAAGGCGAGCCAGCGGCCTTTGGAACAGGGGGCCGCGGCTCGCCTGTTGCGTATCGGGTGTTTCAAAAATGAACACCTGTTTTATTTTGCGGCACTCTCTCGTCGGCCTTTGGCACTCGCAGCCAAGCCAGCGAGAGCGAATCCACCGATTTCGAAAGAAAACCCTGGTCCGCCCTCGCGGGGATCAGGGTTTCATTTGCTGGGTTGGTGTTTGAAGCGATGCGTTTTGGCTGCGGTGGCTTGTCGCTGCTAACATACCGATGGGACAGGCCGGCGCACGGGCCTGCGTCGCCGATCGTTCTCTTCTCGCGAGCCACGCAGGAGCGTGTAACGCATGGTCAATCGATTCGTTGCCTTCGTTTGGTTGCTGAGTCTCTTTGCCTTTCCAGGGGCCGGCTCGACCTTCGCGGCTACCTCTGGCAGTTCGTCGGATGCCGCGTCGGATGCGGCGCTCCCGCCTCAAGTGCGCCTAATAAATCAGCACATGCAGGCGGCGTGGGAAGACCAGCGGCTCACGCCGTCTCCCGAGGCGACCGACGGCGAGTGGTGCCGGCGGTTGTTCCTTGACCTCGTGGGCCGGATTCCGTCGACCGACGAACTCCGTGAGTTCTTGAGCGACCGCTCTCCGGAGCGTCGGCAGCGTCTGGTCGATCGCTTGCTGGGGGACGACTACCTCGAGGAGCACGCCCGGCATCAGACGACGGTTTGGACCAACCTGCTCATCGGCCGGACCGGCGGCGCCAACCGGCAATCGCTCGCCAACCGCGCTGGTATGCGGCAGTACCTCCGCCGGTCGTTCCAGCGCAACAAGCCGTTCGATCAGATGATGACCGAACTGGTCACCGCGACGGGCAGTTGTCGGCCGGGCGACGAGGACTTCAACGGCGCCGCCAACTTCCTCGCTGACAAGATGGCGGAGGATGGCATCCAAGCCACGGCCGTCACCGCCAAGCTCTTCCTCGGCATGCAGGTGCAGTGCACGCAGTGCCACAACCACCCCTTCAACGAGTACAAGCAAAACCAATTCTGGGAGCTGAACGCCTTCTTCCGTCAGACCCGCCTGCAGCGGCTGCCGACCGATCAGCAGAACCGCCGCGTGGCGAGGATTCTGGACCGCGACTTCGCCGGCGAGGGGGGCGACCCGACCAAGGCCGAGCTCTACTACGAGCTGCGTAATGGCAAGCTGAAGGTTGCGTACCCGGTGTTCGTCACAGGCGTGTCGCTTGCCGATCAGTACATCGATCAGGGCGAGGACTTTGGCGACAGCGGTTACTTGTCGGACATCAATCGACGCCAGGAGCTGGCGGAGCTGATCAGCGCCGCGGACGAGTTCCCGCGTGCGATCGTCAACCGGGTCTGGGGCCAGTTTCTCGGCTACGGCTTTACCAAGCCGGTGGACGACATGGGCCCCCACAACGCCCCGAGCCACCCGGAGCTGCTGACCCGCCTGGCCGAGGAGTTCCGCAACACGAGCTTCGACCTCAATCAGTTGATCCGCTGGGTAGTGCTCTCGGAGCCCTACTCGCTCAGCAGTCGTTCGACCCGCAAGAACGCGGCGGACGATCCTTCGCTGGGCTCGAAGCCGATGTTCACGCACTTCTATCTCCGCCAGATGACCGCGGAGCAGTTGTACGAGTCGCTCCTGGTCGCCACGCAAGCGGACGAGAGCTTGAGCTACGACGAGCGGGAGCGGGTCAAGCAGCGATGGCTTTCGCAGTTCAACACGGCGTTCGGCAATGATGAAAACGGTGAGGCGACGACCTTCAACGGGTCGATCCCGCAGGCTCTGATGATGATGAACGGTGACCTCATCAAGCAGGCCACCAGCTCCGAGAAGGGCAGCATGCTCTACCGCGTGGCGTGGGACGACGGCCTTTCGGCGCCGCGGAAGATCCAAGCCCTCTACCTCGCCGCCCTGGCCCGGAACCCGGGGCGGGACGAGCTGCGGATCTGCAACCAACTGCTCGCCTCGCGAAAGGGTGACATGGCCGAGGCGTTGCAAGACATTTGGTGGGCGTTGCTGAATACGAACGAGTTCATTTTCAACCACTGAGGTCAGTCTGGAGACCGGAGTCGGGAGTCTCGAGGACGACTGACAGCTCAATCGCCACTTACACAGGATCGCTCCGGACTCCAGACTCCGGACTCTCCCCCGAGGTATCGCCATGAATCTCTTCAACACCCCGCTTGGGATGAGCCGCCGCCACTTTATGGGGCACCTTGCGGGCTCCGCGGCGGTGGCGGGCACGGCGCTCTCGATGACCCGCTCGCTGCAGGCGGGCGCCGAGACGCTGAAGCGGAATCACAAGTCGGCCATCCTGCTCTGGATGAGCGGCGGGCCGCCCACCATCGACATCTGGGATCTCAAGCCGGGCGCCCCGACCGGCGGACCCCTGCAACCCATCTCTACCGCGGGCGACGTGCAGATCTCGGAGCTCCTGCCCGGCGTGGCGGGGCACATGGACAAGCTCTCGGTTGTGCGATCGATGAGCACCCGCGAGGCCGACCACACCCGCGGCCGCTACTACATGCACACCGGCTACGTGCCGAACCCCAACATCTAGCACCCCAGTTACGGTTCGGTGATTTCGCACGAGCTGGAGGACGCCGCCAAGGACCTGGAGATCCCGCCGTTTGTTTCCATCAGCGGCGGCAGCGTCGGCCCCGGTTTCCTGGGCATGGCGTACGCCCCGTTCCAAGTGGATTCGTCGGGCCGCGTGCGGAACCTGCAGATGCCGGTCGACGCCGCACGCATGCAGGGCCGGCTGGCCGTGCTCGACGCGGTCGAGGGCCGGTTCATCCGTGAGCGGCGCGGCCTGGGCGCCGTGGACCACGCCCGTGTGATTGAGAAGACGCGTTCGCTGCTTACCAGCGAGCAGATGAAGGCGTTCAACGTGCAGAGCGAACCGACCGAGGTGAAGGAGAAGTACGGCGAAACCGGCTTCGGCCGCGGCTGCCTGCTCGCTCGACGCCTGGTTGAAGCCGGCGTGCCGTTCATCGAGGTCGACTTCGGCGGGTGGGACCTCCACCAGAACTGCTTCGACCGGCTCAACGAGAAGCTGCCGGAGATGGACAAGGCGATGACCGCCCTGATGGACGAACTCACCGGCCGCGGCCTAATGGACGACACGGTGGTGATCTGGATGGGCGAGTTCGGCCGGACGCCGCGGATCAATGGCAACGCCGGCCGCGACCACTACGCCCGGGCGTGGAGTGCGGTCGTTGGCGGCGGCGGGCTGAAGGGCGGGCTGGCCGTGGGCGAGACCAACGCCGACGGCACTCGCGTGGAAACCGAGCCGTATTCGTCCGAAGACCTGATGGCGACGGTTTGCCACGCGATGGGCATCTCGCTGCAGACCACGTTCACCAGCAACAACGGCCGGCCGATGAAGATCGCCGGCGGCGGCAAGCTCATCACCGAGCTCACCGCCTAACGGCTGCGGCGGTAACGGGTTCGCCCAACCAACAACCGAGGCACGCGATGGAAAACCCGCCCGAACATCTCGAGTCGCTGATGACCTTCTCGTCCGACGCGGAGGCGGCCGTGGTGGTGGCCGCGCTCGAGTCGGCCGGCATCAAGGCCGAGGCCACCGGCGGTTTCATCTCCGGCAAGAAGGCGATGGCGCCGGGCCGCGTGCGGGTGCTAGTCGCCGAGCACGACCTGCCGCTGGCCAAGAACACGCTCGCGAAGCTGCGTGAGGAGAGTTCGCAGATTGACTGGTCGGCGGTCGACGTCGGCGAGCCCGACGAAGACGACGCCTGAGCCGCTAACCTACCCCGCCGCCGCGACGCCGAGTTGCTGCTCGGCCTGAGAATCGGTCGCCTCTGATTTTTTGGGCAGGGGCTTGATCGGGGGCGACTGCCATGGGTGCGGCGCCTGGGCGAGCCGGTAGATCGCCTCGGCATCAAAATGCCGTCGGTGCGGCTGCTTCGCGACGCCGTAGCCTTCGGGTGTGGTCGCCATCGGCAGCGTTTCGGTCTTCTCCAGAGGCTCGCTAAGTACTCGGGGTGGTTGCTGCAGCGACATCTCGCCGCGGGCTACCGCGTCAATCACCGCGGCGTCGATCGTCGGGCACCAGCGACCGCTCGGCTGCTTCCGAGGCTGGGGCTCGGCGTTCGGCTCTTCGTCGCTCGGTGGTGGGGCTTGCAAGGCTGGTCTCGTCGTTGAGGGGGGTCGGGCGGGGCCAGCCCGGGAACGCGGTCATCGAGATTGCGGGGCATCGTTGCTGCTTGAGGCAGCCCAAGCCATAATCTGCTGAGCTGCTATCGGCGAGGGAGAAGGGCCCCCAAAAGGACCCTGCGGTCTTTTCGGACTATCTTCCCCTACCGGAATCTCTTTACGCCGGCTCCGCTTGTGCTGGCGCCGCCGCTCGCAATCGATCACCACCCCGTTGAGGCTCTTGCCATGACCATGCGGATTTCCACCGGCCTGCTGGCTGCCCCCGGCCTGTTTGCGGTACTTGTCCTGACAAGCCTAGCCGGGCAGACGTTCGCTGTTGAGTACCTAACCGGCATCCAGTGGCAAGAACCGGCGATTGTCACGCCCGGCGCGGAAAACCGCTTGCCGCCGTCGGACGCGGTGGTCCTTTTTGACGGTTCGAGCTTCGACGCGTGGAAGGGGGCGAAGTCGTGGAAGATTGAGGGCGACGAGATGGTCGTCGGCAAGAAGATGATCCGCACCAAGCAGGAGTTTGGCGACTGCCAACTGCACCTTGAGTGGTCTGCCCCAACGCCGGCCAAGGGCACGGGCCAGGGGCGTGGCAACAGCGGCGTGTTCTTCCTCGGCCGGTACGAGATCCAGGTGCTGGACAACTACGAAAACAAGACCTACTTCGACGGCCAGGCGGCCGCCATCTACAAGCAGACGCCCCCCATGGCCAACGCCTGCCGGCCGCCGGGCGAGTGGAACACCTACGACATCTTCTGGACCGCCCCGCGGTTCAAAGAAGACGGATCGCTGAAGAGCCCCGCCTACATGACCGCCATGCACAACGGCGTGCTGGTGCTTAACCACTTCGAACTGCTGGGCGACACGCCTTACCATCGCCCGCCGCGGTACAAGGCGCACGCGGAGAAGGGACCCATCTCCCTGCAAGACCACGGCAACCCGGTCCGCTTCCGCAACATCTGGGTGCGCGAGATCAACCCGCCCGTCGGCGAGCGTGTGAGCGAGCCCTACCTGCGTGACGGCGAGAAGAAGCTGCCGCTGGCGAAGGATTGAGTTTCCGTGGCTCGGGAACGGCTAGCCGCCGGCGCTGATTCGGTAGCCGTATCGTAGCGTGCCGGGGAAGCCGCTCCACGAGGCGACAGGCTTGATCGACCATGCCGGCGCGCCGGCCACTTCCTGGGCGCCTGGCAGGACGATGGCGCCAACGTCCTTGGCCGGCTCTACCAGCAACCCGTCGCCGACGTAGCCGGAACCAATCTCGCCAACCTCCTTGCCCGCGCGGCAAGCGACGTCAAACAAGAACGCTTGCTCTTCCGCCTCAACGCTGGCTGACCAGTGGCAGCCCGGCCCGTGCCCCGAGAGAAACAGCAGCTCGCCCTGCTGGTGGACTTCCGTGAACACCGGCGCCAAGTACTCTGGCTTGGTGGCAGCGCGTCGGGTCTCGTTGCCCGCTGAGATACGGTGCTCGAATCGATCGACTTTCCAGTGAAACGTGATCTTCAGCCGCCCGGCTTCTAAGACGAACTCGTCCTTCTCTGGCATCAGCGTCTCTCCGCGTTCGTCCGCGGCTCTCCCTCTGCAGTCCCTGCGAACTCCGTCGTAACGTCGACAGGTTGACGCTCGCGGCGCCTCAGTCCTCGCCATCGTCTTCCACCGGCTGGCCGGCCCGCCAGCGCAGAACGGATTCGAGGAAGCCCTGGATGTCGCCGTCGAGCACGTTGTGGAAGTTGCCTTGCTGGTACTTGGTCCGCGTGTCCTTTACCCGCTGGTCGGGGTGCAGGAAGTAGTTGCGGATCTGGCTGCCGAAGCCGGTCTTGGGCTGCTCGCCGTACTTAGCGGCTTCTTCGGCTTCGCGTTTCTCTTCCTCCGCCCTGGCCAGCGCGGCAAGCATCATCTTGCGGGCCGTCGCCCGGTTCTTGTGCTGCGACCGCTCGTTTTGGCATTGCACCACGGTGTTCGTCGCCAGGTGCGTGAGCCGGATCGCGGAGTCGGTCTTGTTGACGTGCTGGCCGCCGGCGCCGCTGGCTCGGTAGGTGTCTTCGCGGATCTCGGTGGCCCAGTTGACTTCGATCGTGGAGTCGTCGCTGATCTCCGGGGAGACATCCACCGAAGCGAAGCTGGTTTGCCGCTTGCCCTCGGAGTTGAACGGGCTGATGCGAACCAGTCGGTGGATGCCGGTCTCGCCGCGCAGGTAGCCGTACGCCATGGGGCCGCGGATGGCGACGGTGGCGCTGTTGATGCCGGCCTCTTGGTTGTCGTCGCGGTCGAGGATCTCGGCCTTGTAGTCGCCCTTGGACGACCACTGGATGTACATCCGCAGCAGCATCTCGGCCCAGTCGTTGGCGTCGGTGCCGCCGTCGCGGGCGTTGATGGTAATCAGGGCGCCGGCCGCGTCGTTGGCGCCGCTGAGCAGCGCCGAGAGCTTGAGCTGCTCCAGCATCCCTTCGATGCGGACCACTTCCCCCTGGACTTCTTCGACGAAGTCTTCGTCCTCCTCGGCCATCTCAAAGGCGGCCGGCAGGTCGTCGGCGGCGTTCACCGCTTCGTCCAGCGGCGAAACGACCGCCACCAGCCCCTTCATCTCGCCGATGACGGCCTGAGCCTTCTCTTGGTCGTCCCAGAAGCCGGCCGCACCCTGCATCGCCTCGATCTCGGCGATGCGGTCCTTCTTGCCGGCGTAGTCAAAGAGAGTCCCTGAGCTGCGTCAGGGCCTCCTGGATCGCGGCGGCGCGATCGTGCCATTCCTTGTCCACTCGAACCTCCTCTTTTGGTGTCGCGTCAGTGTACGCGTTAGGCAGCAGGGCCGCCAAGGACGCCAAAATCGGCACGGCCGGCGCCCCGGTTGCCGGCGGGCTATACTCTCCGCGTAGACCCGCCTCCCCCCGATTGCCCCACCGCTCCCGCCTGCCATGACTGCCTTCCGCCTCCTTGCGGCGGCCCTCGCCGCTGCCATCTCCGCGTCCGCCCTCGCCTTCGACCTCGCCGGCGAGCATGAGCACGTTTGCCGCTATTGCGAGACTTGCGGGCAAAGCCACTTCCGACCGGATGGCTCTCGCGAACTTGTGGGTCGGAAGTACGCGCCGGATCGGCTCGTGGACGTCGAGCGGATCAAGATCGACGTCACCCCCAACTTCGCCGAGCAGACCATCGAAGCGGAGACGACCCTGACCTTCTCGCCGATCTCGCGACCGGTGCGCGAGGTGACGCTCGACGCGGTCTTGCTGCGGGTTGAAAGCGTGACCAGCGACCCGCCGCTGGCGGATTACTCGTCCAACGACCACACGCTGACGCTGCTCTTCGAGTCGCCGCTCGAACCGGGGCAGACCGCGACGGTTACGGTCAAGTACAGCGCCCAACCGAAGCAGGGGCTCTACTTCCGCACCGAGGCGATGGGCTACCCGGCGGGGGAAGACCACATTTGGACGCAGGGCCAAACCTACGAGGCCCGGCACTGGTATCCGTGCTTTGACTCGCCGAACGAGCGATCGAGCACCGAAGTCATCTGCCGCGTGCCGGCGGACATGACGGTGCTCTCTAACGGGCGCGAGGTGAGCAACGCGGTTGACGCCGATACGGGCCTCCGGGCGGTGCACTGGGTGCAGGAGAAGCCGCACCCCAACTACCTGGTCTGCCTGGTCGCAGGGCACTTCGCCAAGCTGGAGAAGAACGTTGGCGATCTGAAGCTGCGATTCTTCACGCAACCATCGCTCGCGGAGCACGCGGCCAACTCGTTCGCCGACACCGACGAGATCATTCGCTTCTTCCAAGACGAGACCGGCATGCCGTTCCCGTGGGACAAGTACGATCAGGTGACCATCCGCGACTTCACTTCGGGCGGCATGGAGAACACCACGCTCACCACACTCACCCACGGCACGGTCTTTAGCAACGAAACGGAGAACATCTACTCAAGCCGCGGGCTCGACGCCCACGAGACCGCCCACCAGTGGTTCGGCGATTACGTAACGTGCGAAGACTGGTCCAACCTGTGGCTGAACGAGGGATTCGCCACGTACTACACCCATCTGTACAAGGGCCACCGGCTTGGCCGCGACGAGATGCTGTACGGCCTCTATCGCGACGCGCAGGGCCGCATCCTGCCCAACGCCGACGACACCAAGCCGATTGTCTACCGCGACTACAAGAACTCTTGGGAGCAGTTCGACTATCGTGCCTACCCCAAGGGGAGTTGGGTGCTGCACATGCTCCGCAACCGCTTGGGCAAGGACGTCTATCGCGCCGGGATCAAGAACTACCTAGAGCGGCACGCCCTGACCAGCGTTGCGACGCCGGAGCTGTTGGCGGAGCTCGAGGCGGCGTCCGGCTTAGAGCTTGACCGCTTCTTCGACCAATACGTCTATCACGGCGGGGCGCCCGTGCTGAAGATCTCGCACAAGTGGTTGGCGAAGGAGAAGCTGCTGCACGTTCAAGTGGAGCAAACTCAGAAGGTGAGCGACGACATCCTGCTGTTCCACTTGCCGGCGACGTTTCGCTTTCACTTGAAGGACGGCGTCGTCGACAAGCCGGCGGAGATCGATGGCGCGGAGCACGACTTCTACTTTGCACTTCCATCGGAGCCGGAGGTTGTGCGGTTTGATCCCGAGCTCACGCTGCTGGCCAAAGTGGAGTACAGCAAGCCGCAGCCCATGCTCGAAGCGCAGCTCAAACTAGAGGGCGATGTGATCGGCCGGATCATGGCGGCCGAGGCGCTCGGCAAGCGGGACAACAAGAAGGCGGTCGCGGCGCTCGCTGCGGCGCTTGAGGGAGACGAGTTCTACGGCGTCCGGATTGCCGCCTCGAAGGCGCTCGCCAAGCTGCACACCGACGAGGCGTACGCGGTGCTCGCTGAGCAAACCGATCAGGATGACGCTCGGGTTCGTCAGCAAGTCGTCCGAGACTTCGGGAAGTTCTATCGCCCCGAGACGCTCGAGAAGCTGCTGAAGATCGCCAGCAGCGAGAAGAACCCGGCGATCGCTGCCACGGCCATCAGCGGCCTCAGCAGCTTTGGCGGCCCAAAGGCAACACGCACCATCGCCGAAGCCATGAAGGCGGACTCGCTGAAGGACGAGCAAGCCCAAGCCGCCCTGCGCACCGCAGCGAAGATGCAAGACAAGCGTCTCAAGCAGCAGGCGATCAAGACGCTCCGCAAGCGGGGCGCCGAGTTCGGCGCACGGACGTATGGTCGACTCCTTGCGGTCGTGCCCGACCTGTGGGGCGACGCCAAGGACAAGACCGCGGCGTTCGACTTCCTGCGGGAGCAACTCGCCCACCCCGCGGTCCGGGTACGCGAGGGCGCGGTGAAGGCGCTCGGCGACTTGGGCGACCGCCGGGCGATCCCGCTGCTGGACTCGTACGCGGACTCGGGCGCCGCCCGGCTCAAGCCGTCCGCCGAGGACGCCCTCAAGAAGCTGGAAGAGACGGCCGTGTCGCCGCCGGCTGAGGTTCGCGAGCTTCGCACCATGATTCGCGAGATGCAGAAACGGCAAGAGAAGCTCGCGAAGCAACTCGAAGAGATGGCTTCTAAGGCCGCCGCTGAGTCGACCGAGACGGATTGAGCGGTCGTCGCTCCCCGCGATCGTCATTTTCGGGATGGCCATAAGGAATTGCGCCGGATGGAGTTACGGCCGTCGGTCAGTTGGTGCGATAGCCAAGGGCCGCACGGATTCTCGGGGGATTCGCACTGGTTAGAACAAATTGTCTGGCGTTGCGTACCGATACCTGACTAAGATAGTCAAGAATGCCGATTTGCTCGCGAGCCCCATCCATCGCCATGTCCGCCGTGCCAATAACACCTCCCGCAACCCCGCCCACGATGCCAGCGGGCCCGAGCGACGAACTCCGAGAAGAGCTCCGCGCCGCCAGCGAGCGGCTCGAAACCGCCTCGCCTGAGGAGATCCTCGTTTGGGCCGCCGAGCGGTTCTCGCCGAAGCTTGCCATGGGCACCGCCTTTGGTCCCGAGGGCTGCTTGATCCTGTCGATGCTCGCCGACATCGCGCCCGAGACTTACGTCTTCAACCTGGAGACGGGTTATCAGTTTCAGCAAACGCTCGATCTGCGTGACCGCATCGCCGCAAAGTACGGCATCGAAGCCGAGTTGCTCACGCCGGAGCTCTCCGTTCCCGAGTACGAAGCCGTTCACGGCGGGCCGCTCTACAAGACCAACCCCGACCAGTGCTGCCACGATCGCAAGATCAAGGTGCTCGAGCGGGCGGCGGTTGGCATGGACGCGTGGATGAGCGGCATCCGGCGCGACCAGAGCCCGGTCCGCGCGGGTCAGCCCATTGTTGGTTGGGACCGCAAGTTCGGCCTTGCCAAGATCAGCCCGCTGGCCAACTGGACCAGCAAAGACGTGTGGCGTGAGATCGTTAAGCGCGGCGTGCCGTACAACCCGCTTCACGACCAGGGCTATCAGAGCATCGGCTGCTGGCCGTGCACGCAGAAGTCGACGCCCGGCGAAGACGAACGTTCCGGCCGTTGGGCCGGCGCCGCCAAGACCGAGTGCGGGCTGCACACCGACGGAAGCGGGATTTAGTCGCGAGTTGGCAGTCGGCAGGCTCGCTCTTGTTCAGTCGGGTGCTGCTGATGCTGCCGTTCCATTGCGCTCACACGACTCATGCGTCTCTCCGCCCGCACACAGTACGCTTGCCTTGCGATGCTGGAACTCGCCGTTCGTCACGACGAAGGGAGGCCGGCGCCGCTACGCTCACTGTGCGATCGACAAGCGATCCCTGAAGGCTTCTTGGTGCAGATCCTTGGGGACCTGCGGCGGGCGGGGCTGGTCGCCAGCACCCGCGGCGCCGGCGGCGGGTACCGGCTGACGCTGCCTCCGAGCGAGGTGTCGCTCGCCGAAGTCGTCGACGCCATTGAAGGCCGAGAGCCTCCGTGCGAGCCCGCAACCGGCACGGCGCTCGCCAGAGCACTCGATAGCTTCTGCGACAACCTCCGCCAACGCCAACGCGAACAGCTAGAGGCCGTGACCCTCGCCGACCTCGCCGCCGAGGCGACGCCCGCCGCGGCGCCCATGTGGTACATCTGATCGCCGGTGGGCAACGCCGGACGCGGACTTAGGGTGGTCTCGCGACGCTTACGGAGACGGCTGCACGCGCTTGCTTGAGTCGTAGCGGACGATCGCGAGTTGCATGCAACGAGGTCGCGCTAGAGACCGCCCAAATGAGCATGGGCTGGCGGGAACGCAGGCCGATGGCGCCGACCAAGCGCCGCGAAGGATCGCCCAGCACCCCACTCGCTCCACAGGCAATAGCCGCATGCGTGGAGGGCTGCGGGAGGTCGACACCACGCGATTGTCCGCCGGACCGCGTTGTGGTACTATTAGTGAATGTGAAGGGGGCTGGTTTGAGCTCCTGTTTGCTTTGTCCAACCTATTTCAGGCGACAGCGCTGCGCGTTCGTCGCTCCCACCGAGACGGACTTCCTTGCCGCGGCGGATTGATCCGCGTGTGCTGGCTTCGAAATGAGCCGGCGATCGATGCTCGCGTGAGACGGAGTTGCTCGATCTCGACGGGCCTAGCGGCAAACAAACGATAGCACGCATGACGTTTGTCGAACTCGGCGCCGCCGGAGGGACGAATCCCAGGTCCCCGCTGCTGCGGTTTAGCACGCCGTGGCGATCGCGTCGTCAGTGACGTCTGCCGAAACTCTCCGTCGCCCCCGTTCGTAGTGGCATGGCGGAAGCCGTTTCGAGTGACGTGCCGCAAGTTCATAACTCATAAGCCAATACGACCGGACGGATCCTATGGGCGCCAAACGAAACACGTTCGAGAAGACGCAGCGAGAGCTGAAGAAGAAGCGGAAGGCGGAAGACAAGCTGCAGCGTCGGCTTGCACGCAAGGACGCGCCGACCGACAGCGCCGGCTACATCAAGACCGTCGAAATGATTGACGGGGAACTCCTAGAAACCCCGCCGCAACCCGGGAGCCCTTCGAATGACTGAAACGCAGATCCAGCCAGCCGAGACTCGCGCCCTGAAGACGTTTGCCGCCTTCATGATGTCACCGAACCAGATGCTGTGCTTCTCGGGACCAGAGCTCGAAAAGCACCGGGCCGCATTGGAAACTCTGTCGGACAAGGAGCTGCTTACGCGTGAGAAGCGCGCCGGCGCCTACTCGCTCACGCGATCGGGTTACGAGGAGATGAAGCGGGCTTGTACGGCGTCGTAACCACCAACGCCCCTTCTCGCGGCGTGGGCCGGTGAGCGGCGGCGTGGCTCGACGCGTGAGTGGTCCCAACTCGTCGGCCGTTCGCGTTACTCGACGGACTGGCTCGGACGCTGAGCGACCTCGCTCGGGGGCGGTACGCTCAATTCGTCGCTGAGGCGGAGGTCTTCCGACGAGGACCCGACCGATACAGTGAACGCCCCCGGTTCAACCCGGCGGACGTTGTCGAGCCCGGTGAGCGCCAGGCTGCTCGCGGGCAGCGAGAAAGTGACCTCGGTCGATTCCCCCGGCTCCAGCGAAACCCGCTGGAAGCCTCGCAGGACACGCTCGTAGGTCACGAGGCTGCTTACTTGGTCTTCCACGTAGAGCTGGACCACCTCGTCGCCCGGTCGATCACCGGCGTTGTGTACGCGGCAGGTTACGGTCGCCGAGTCGCTCGGCGAGATCTCGGCGGGCTCGATCTTCAGTTCCGTGTACTCGAAGCGGGTGTAGCTCAACCCGTGGCCGAACGGGTAAAGCGGCCCTGCCATGCGTGATTGCCCCACGCCGTTGGGGTTGTGGCCCGAGCCCTGGCCGGCGTGGCTGCTGCGTTTGAAGGGGAACGCGAGCGGCACTTGGCCAACAGTCCGCGGGACCGTGATCGGCAGCTTGCCGCCGGGGCTGAAGTCGCCGAACAGGGCGCCCGCAATCGCCGTCCCGCACGCCTCGCCCGGGAACCAGGCGCTCAGCACCGCCGGAATGTGATCGTCAACCCAATTGATCGCCAACGCCCGACCTTGCATCAGCACCACCACGACCGGCTTGCCGGTGGCGTGCAGCCGCCGGGCGAGCAGACGTTGCCGACCTGTGAGCGCTAGGCTGACGCGGCTCTTGCTCTCGCCGATCGTCGTTTCCGATTCTCCGAGCGCGAGCACGACGACGTCGGCCTTTCTGGCAAGCTCGACCGCTTCGTCCAGCAGCGCGGCTTCGTCTTCGGCAAGCGGATGCTCGTAGAAGTCCGACTTCGGCCAGTTCCGGTCAACTACCTCGCAGCCCTTGGCGTACTCAACACGTATCCCGTCGCCAACCGCAGCTCTTACGCCTTCGAGGAGCGAAACCACCTCGCCGCCGACCGGACCATAGCGACTGATCGAATGCCCCGTGGAGTTGGCGTTCGGACCGCAGACGAGGATCGATCCAAGGTCTCGACTCAAGGGAAGTACGCCGTCGTTCTTGAGCAGCACGATGGACTTCTGCGCGGCTTCCAAGGCAATCTCGCGGTGCTCGCGGCAGCCAACCACATCGTCGGCACGTGAGGGGTTGCGGACGAAGGGGTCGTCGAACAATCCCAGTTCAAACTTCACACGCAGGACCTCCGCGACGCGGGCATCGATGGTCTGCTGGCTGATCTCTCGCCGCTCCACCGCGTCGCGGATCGCGTTGATGAAACCGGACGGCGAGGTGAAGTTGGTGCGGACGTTGCCGCCGCTCTCGAGAAAGCGAACCGCCGCCGCCCGGTAGCTGCCAACGACTCGGTGCTTCTTGTACAGGTACTCCACCGCGTTGCTGTCGGACACCACGTAACCGCGGAACCCCATCCGGCCGCGTAGCTGGTCCATTAAGAACTCGCGGCTGCCGGACACCGGCACGCCGTCGTAGTCGTTGTAAGAACTCATCACGCCCAGCAGGCCGGCGTTGCGAATGGCCATCTCGAACGGCGTGAGGTGCATGTCGAGCATCTCACGGCGCGTTAGCTGGGGGTCGGTGCGGGCTTCGCCGTCGCGGCCGCCTTTCGGGGCGCCGTAGACCGCGAAGTGCTTCGCCGTCGAGGCGACGCCCGCCGATTGCAGGCCCAGCGCCTGGGCTGTGCCGAGCGTGCCCACGTGGAATGGGTCTTCGCCGTAGCACTCAACGACCCGTCCCCAGCGCGGGTCGCGAGCCACGTCCAAGATCGGTGAGTAGATGTTGGTGTACCCCACGGCCTTCGCCTCGCGGCCGGTGACCTCGCCGATGCGGCGAGCGAGGTCCACGTCCCAAGTGGCGCCAACCCCGACCTGCGCGGGGAAGTTGGTCGCGCCCTGGTAGCAGAGCCCGCGGATTCCCTCGTTGGTGAAGTCGACGGGGATCCCCAGCCGGGTCTGTTCCACGAACCACCGTTGCACCTCGTTGATCGCGCGGGCGTGGGCGGACGGCGGGCCGGTGTGCTTGCTGGGCCGTTTGTTTCGCCACTCCGGGATGCCGTTGAGATGCTCGTCGATGTTCGCGATGCCGTCTTTCCAGACCTTGTCCTTCCACTTGGCGGTTGGCAGATCGTCACGCAGAACCCGCTGGTAGCCGTACAGCGTCGCGAGCTGGCAGGTTTTCTCTTCGATCGTCATCCGCGAAAGAAGATCGCGGACGCGCACGCGGGGCTTGAGCGCTGGGTCTTCGTACGGGTCGAGCTTGCCGTTCTTGTTGAAGTCGATCGACTTCGACCGGTAGATCTCCGGGCGATCCGATTCCGTCACGGCCGGTGGCTCATCTGCGGCGGCCATTGGCGGAGCGTGCACCGAGGCCAGCAGCAGAGCCGCCGCTGTGAGGGTTGGGCGATTCAACTTCCTTCCTCCACGCCAGAGAGTGGCGCCGCAACCATGCCGTACATGTTCCAGCCAAGCTGCTTGTCGGCCGGTTCGGGGGCGCCGCCGAGGAGAACTTCGGTCGGTCCGTCGATCCGCTTCGACCACACGGCGAACTGGTCTTCGACGCCTTTGCCGGGCCCCACCTGCGGGGAAGACTCGCCCGTGAACGGTCCCAGCCCGTGATCCAAGCCGACGCGCTCGCCGGTATCCTTGAAGCTCTCCAGGAGCCAGTCCGGCGTCGCCATATTGGTGTCAAAGAGCACGTACAACATGCACGGCGCCCGCATCCGAACGGTAACTTCAAGCCCGTCGAGGTACTTGTAGTCGTTGAAGGGCATGACGTAGTCACCGCCAACAAGGAACTCAGGCAGGCCGGCATCGTCCACGCCGTTCCACTCGTGGCAGCGGTCGACGAACGCGCGGGCGTCTTCATCAAAACCGCTGGGCAAGATCCGGTAGAACTTCTTGCTCTCGGAGCCGCTGAGGTTGTCCGTGACTTCTGCGAAGAGGCTCTCCTCCGGGTGCCCCGCTCCCGGCCGACCAGCGACGGTTGGGTATTGCCCCGGGTACATGGCAACGATCCGTTCGGCTCTGCCGCCAAGGGTGATGGCCAACGCTTCGCCCTGCTTGAGGCGTATGGGCGACTCGTCGGTATGTTCGGCCGTGAGGTCGTGAGGCGTGACGTCCACCTCGCCATCGAAGACGACGACGCCGGTTGATTGATCGCTTTCAATCGACACACCGAACTCGGTTCCCAAGTCGGTGACGGAAGTCGCCGGCGTGTCGATGGTGAAGCCCTTGCCGGTCTCTCCCACACGCGCGGTGTAGACGCCGCGGCTGGCGACGACCTTCAGCGGCGACTCGATCGACATGGCGGCGGGGCCGGTGACCAACAACTCGACGCCCGAGTCGAACACCATCTCAACCTGGCCTGATCCGAACTGAAGCTCCTGCCCGGCCGGCACGCGGGTGAGCGGCCTCAGCGTAGACGTTTGCTTGCCATCCCACGCGACGTCGGTCACGCGGACAATGGTGGCGATCTCGGTAACGCCGCTGGCGTCGTCTTGCCACCAGCTCGCGCTCAGCAATCCGCCGGTGACGGTTAGCGCCAAGGCCGCTGCAAGTGTGCCCCATGAGAAGTGTCGCTCGCCAGCGGCCAAGGTCGATCGGGGTGACGAATCCGGCGAGGCGGTCGTCCGTAGATTCTCGCCCGCCGTTGCCCAGGCGTCGTCGGTGACCTCGCAGAGGGCGTGGGCCCGGAGGACGGACGTGTCGTGCATGTACGCGACGTAGACATCCTGCGCCTCCGGATCGCCGGCGAGCAGCGACGCCAACTCGGTGTGCTCGGGCGTATCGGGGTCTTCCAGCGTGCGCATCACCAGCCGGTGAAGCCGCTCGTACGAGTCGGCGCCGTCGGTCTTGGCTTCGCTTGTTGGTTTCGTGTGCTCATTCATCCGCGTGCCCTCGCCTCGTGCCTGTCCCTACTCGTGTCTGGTCCTAATCGCCCGGTCTTGGCTCCGCGCTGCGTGTCAGTTCGCCTCGGCCAATCGCTGCTCAATGCAGTTGCGGAGTGTCGTCCGCAGCCGCTGCACAACCTTGTAGAGCGACTCAGCGGTACGCCCCATGGCCACCGCCACGTCCTTAATGTGTTGTCCATCCGCATAAACCTTCGCCAACACCGCCCGGCTGCCATCGCTCAGCTCCGAGAGGCAAAGCAGCAACGCCTCGTGGCGGTCTCCTGACTGTTCGGCGGCCGCCTCGGAGCGCGAGCTGAGCTCGCTCACCAGTTCATCGCTGAACACGAGCCTTTGGCGTCCTCGCCGCTTACGCCAAGTCAGCACCTGGTAGTACGCCACCCGCGTAGCCCAGGCCACGAAGTCGGTCCCCGGCTCGTACCGATTCCGCGATTCCCACAACCGGACGTGGGTCTCCTGAAGTATCTCGTCAGCGTCGTTCAGATTGGGAACGAGCGTCAGGATGTAGGCCGACAGCCGACGTTCGCTTGCGGCCAACAGCTTCACGAATTCTCGCTGGTCGGCGTCGAGCGCCATGACTTGCTTCTCGGTTTGCCGGGGAATGTCGTCGGGCGAGGCTGGCTGCCTCATCCGAATCGGCCCAGCACGCAGTAGCACCAGGTGACGCTGCCGCTGTGGGCGTGGAGGTGTTCGGTGAATTAGGGCGCATTCGGCGGCAATTGGACAACCCGGCGATTTACGCCGTTTCTCAGACTTTTTTTCGGCCAGTCGTCCAGTTCTAATGCTACTGCGCCCTCTCACCGCGTATGCCTTGCACCCTGCTGCTCGGCTTTGACACGCTTCATTTGCCGATGCGTGCCGCGAGGCTTGGCAAAGTGGCGAGCGGGTGGACTTCTCCCGTGTGCTGGCGTGCTTGCGGCCCGACCCCCGGCAGGACGGGCGTGCCCCCTTATCAGACAACTTTTCTCCGACGAGACGCCGACGATGAAATCCACAGTTACGCGGTGCTGGCGTTGCATCCTGTCGTTAGCGGCTGCTGCTTGCGTTGGAACGTACGCGCACGCGATTACGGTCAATGTGAGCGGAGTGGATTGGCCGACCACCGCCGAGGTGATAACAACCCCTTCGCTCGATGTCCTCGGCTTCAACGATTCGGCAGGCTCTTCTCCTTTTCACCTGACTCAGACCTTTCAAACCCCCGCAGCTCTCGACGCCGAGAGCTTCTTTATCGTCTTTGGCGGAGATGGTTCCGACCCGATTGACGTCGGCCTGACCGTCTTTCAAGTGGCGGACGTCAATGCCCCGTCCATAACCGGCACGCCCGACGTGGCGGACATCCTGCTTGACACCACATTTACGACCACGCCCGAAGACAACGGGACGGTGATGCAGATTTTCCTCGATAGCCCGCTCTCGCTTCCGGCTAGCGTGGGCACTGCGGGTTACGCTCTGCGTTTCACCAACGAAGACGACTTTAGCTGGCGCCGCACAGGCAGCAGCGGCGGCAACCCCTATGCAGACGGCGCCGCTTATGAGAACGGCAGCCCCAAGAACAACGGCCAGCGAGACTTCGCCCTGGCAGTATCTTCGGAAGGGTTGCCACAGCTGATCGACGTGACCGCCGTTCAGTCGGGCGATCTCAATGCGGCCTCGACATGGAGCAACAACGCCCCTCCCTCGGCGGGTTCTCGCTACCTGATCGGCAGCCCGTTCACGGTGACGGCCAACGCAACGAGCTTCGACGGTGGCCAGGTTGTCGTCCAGTCTGGCGGAACGCTGGACTTTGGCGTCTCTGAGGTCGTCATCGACGGCGACATCTTCCCCGGCTTAGTGGTCGACGCCGGCGGCGCCCTTACCAACTCAGCGACGGGTGACTTCGCAATTGGCGACATCACACGCCCAACGCTCTCGCGGCTGGAGCTCAACGGCACCGCCAACTTTACCGCTTCGCCGGGCGCCGACCTTTTCCTTGACGTTGACCTCAGTGGTACGGGCGACCTGAACTTCGAGAGCAACGGCTCCGGTTCGGACCTATTCCTCTCGCAGGCAGAGGGCCACACCGGCGTTATCCGCTTCAACGGCACGGGCGACGCCGTTCGGCTGACCGAGGCAGAGGGCTTCGGCACGCTTGAGATGAACTCGACGGGCGCCAATCAGGTTGTCTACGAGGGGACCGACAGCGCCGGCGGTGAAGACCTGATCTTCAACCAGACGGGAACGGTCGTGCACTCGTCGGTGCTAGACCGTTTGCAAACAACGGGGCAGCTCATCGCCAACGCCCCCGTCGCGGTTGACGTTTCCACAACGTTTCCGGGCAACGAACGCCGGATGTTCTTCGGGAGCGGGCTTGATGGAGCGTCGGACATCAACGTCACCGGGACGCCAACCGATCCGACCAGCGGCAGCACCACCCGCAATGAATTCGAGCTCGGCAGCTCCGCCGAGCCGAGCGACGCAATCGCGGTTGATGCCTTCAGCGGCGCCCTGACGGCAAGCCAGTTCGTCGATGTCGAGGTCCGGCGGAGCATGCCCGACGCCGCCATCGTTATCAACAACAACGCGACGCTGGAGATGGGGCACGAAGAGATCTTCACTGAGTTTAGCGTCGCGCTGGGCGAGGTAACGGTCGCCAGCGGTGGCACCTTGGTCGTTGGTTACGAGCGTGATGGTAGCCACAACCCCTACCTGCTCACGATGACTAGCGACGGCACTCGGGAAGGCGATCTCACGCTGCAGGCGGGTTCCCGGACTGTTATGCAGGTCAACGGCACGGCCATCGAGGACTACGACCAGATCACATCGCAGGGCGATGTCGCTATCGACGGCACGCTTGAGATCCTGGTCAACCCAACCGGCTTTCAGAGTTCCTTCGAGCAGAGCAACGATATCTTCATCAACACCTACACGCCGACCCTCGGTGACACGTTTGAGCTGATCGCCACCGTGCCGGACACGTTGGCCGGCGACTACGACGGCAGCGGCACAGTTGACACCGCCGATTATGAGGTGTGGAAAGCGGCCTTCGGCACCGGCGACGCCGCCGCCGACGGCAACGGAGACGGCGCCGTGGACGCCGCGGACTTCACTGTTTGGCGAGACGCCCTCGGCGACACCAGCCCGATTGGCGCCATCACTGGCACCTTCTCCAGCCTCGTGGTTAACGACCCCGGTGGAGTTATGTCGGGCGCCGGTCTCGCCTTCGTCTTGAACTACACGGCCACAACGGTGCAGCTCGAAGTTGTCGCTGCGGGCGCCGCCACTATCCCCGAGCCAACGACCGCGGCCCTCATTTCAGCCGCCTTCGGCGCGCTGGCCGTTGCCCGGCGGAATCGCCAGCGCTAAATATCATTCATCAGGGAGTGTTTTCGATGGAATCGACCAACCGGAAGACCGCCGCGTTCACGCTCGTCGAGCTGCTGGTGGTGATCGCCATTATCGGCATTCTGGTTTCGTTGCTCCTGCCC
>JBCDJN010000058.1:0-32000 GCA_039414355.1 Planctomycetota bacterium
CCGCCGACCCTTTGAGCACCGACGAGGCGTACCAGCACGCGCGGCTGCGGATGCTCAAGCTCGCCGCCGGCGACGCCGACGGCGCCGTGGCGCCCATCCCGGGGCTCTCGCCCACCGAGCAGCGTTACTGGTCGAATCAGTTCTTCGCGCTCAGTACTATGCTGGACTCGACAGCGCAGCCGCAATCGGCCCGCCGCGCCGCGGCCGCCGAGCTGCACCTCGCCACCGCCCAGCAGGAGCTGGAGCAGATGGCGAGCCTGGCCGTCCGCAACCTCACCTTCTGCACCGACGTCTACGCGTTTGGCGGGTACGACGAGCGGCCCACGCGGCGGTTCCGGCCGGGCGAGGAGGTCAACCTCTATGTCGAGATTGACAACTACCGCAGCGAACCATCCAAGGACGGCTATCGCACGCTGCTGGGTGGCAGCTACCAGGTGCTGGACGCCCGCGGCGCCCGCGTCGACGGCCGCGAGTTCACCCCGGTGGACGACTACTGCCTGAGCCGCCGCCGCGACTTCCACATGCACTTCATCATCGGCCTGCCCGAGCGGATCTACGCCGGCGAGTACCAGCTTGAGCTGACCATCAACGACCAGCTGGGCAACAAGATCGGCCGTGCGGCGATCGACTTTGAGATTGTAGACGACACCGCCAGCGAATCGTCGCCGCGCTCGGCGCGTGCAAAGCGTTAGCGCTCGCGACGCGGCTCAACGAGCGGGATCAGCTCCAAGTCGCCAACCTTCGCCTCTTCGGCGCCGACCGGATTGAAGCGCACCTCGTCCGGCGGCGATCCTCCCAGCGGCACGTCGCCAATTGGTCGCGGCGTGGCCTGGCCGGCGGCTTGTTCCGAGACGAACCAGCGCCATCGGTCCCGGTCGATCAAGAGAACCGGCTGCTGGGGGTCGCTGAGCGCGACCGACTCTGCCAGCGGCTCAAACTCCGCGGAGTCGCTGCTGCGTGAGCCGAGTGAGGCCGCGCCGCCCTCGACGCGCACCGCCCAGATCTCTCCTTTGGGCTGTTTCGTCTCCGGGTCGCGGCCCGGCTCAAACCACACCTCGAGCGCATCGGCGCCGTCCAGGTCAACGCGCAGCTGCAGGCGGAAGTGCTCGGGCTGCGGCAACCTTCGACGCTCGTCGGCGATCTTGCGGCGGGAGTTCCGCTTCACCCGGGCGTAGCCGGTGGTCAGGTCGGCGTCGGCGTTCTGCCAATCGCCAAGGGCGTTGGCGCGGAGCAGCGGGAACGACTCGCCGGTACCGGGAACGAGAGGAGGGGATGGCTCATTGATGAACGCGAGACCGACCCCAACCAACACGACGGCCAATCCGGCAACGCTGGCGAGCCGGGCTAGCCACCGCGATCGCGTGCGGCTCGTGGCCCGCTCTGCCGGCGCCAGGTCGAGCGACTCCGGGGTGTCCGCAACAGGCGGCGTCACCGTTGGCGTCGGCGCCGGTGGCGGCAGCACCACGGTGTCGCCCTCGTACGGTTCGCGCGCGGCCTCGTCGATCCGCTGCAGCAGTTCGTCGTAGTCGGCCAGCCGATGCTCGGGCTCGTGACGGAGCATATCGCCCAGCAGCCTGCGTGACGCGGACGAAACATCCGGCGGCAGATCGTCCAGGCTGACGCCCTCGCCGGAGACTTTGGCCGCGAAGATCTTCATCATCGACAGGCCCGCCAGCGGCGGCTCGCCGGCGACCATATGCCACGCCGTGGCGCCGAGGGCGTAGATGTCCGCGCGGTGATCAACGCTGGAGTTTTCGATCTGCTCGGGCGCCATGTAGTGCGGCGTGCCCATGGTGGAGCCGGCGACGGTCAGCCGGGTAGAGTCGGGCGGCTGCTTCGTCTTGGAGAGCCGGGCGAGGCCGAAGTCCGTCACCTTCAGCAGCGGCACGCCGGCCGGCAACGGGTAGCCCGCCGGGGGCTCGCAGAGCAGCAGGTTGGCCGGCTTGATGTCGCGGTGGATGACGCCCGCCTCCATGGCGTGCGCCAGCGCCGCCGTCGCCTGCCGGATGAGCTGCCAAGCGGTCCGCTCGACAACGCGGTCATGCCGGCGGATGAAGTCCTCAAGGTCTTCGCCATCCACGAGTTCCATCGCCAGGTACAACCGCTCCGGCTTCGCGCCGTAGTCGTACGCGGTGACGATGCCCGGGTGCTTGAGTCGGGCGATGGCGCGGGCTTCTTGCTCGAAGCGGCCGAGCGTGGACTGCGAACCGCCCTCGCGGACGCGCGAAACGCGGATGGTCTTCAGCGCCACCTCGCGATCGAGCCCCGGCTTCCGCGCCCGGTACACCACGCCGATGCCGCCGTAACCGAGCAGCCCCTCAACAACGTAGCCGTCGGCGACGCTGTCCGGCGTGATCAGCCCCTCGAGCGCCTCGGCCTGGATCGGCGTCAGCCGGTCGCGCTCCACCAAGAAATCGAGCGCGGGCTGGCCCGATCGCTTGATTGGCTTCCGCAGGTCCCGCGCAACCTCGGGCGTGAGCATCCCGTGCTCGACGGCGGCGGCAAGCAGCAGGGCGCTGTCGTCGGCGGCCGGCATGGGGAGTGAGAAGTCAGAAGGTAGAGGGAAGAAGCTGTGGGGAGCCTTTGGGTTTTGGGCGCCAGGCTGCAGGACGCGAACGTCTTGTGAGCAAGGCCTGACACCTGAAGCCTCCCACCTAACTCCTAAGAGCGTCTAGCTGCGCAAGGATCGCCGCGGCGCTCGGGCGGTCGGTTCGACTGGCGCCGACGTACGAGTAAACCACTTCGCCCTCCTTGTTGATGATAAAGGTCGACGGGACCGCCAGGTCGGCGGCGATGTCCAGCAGCTCCACTGCCGAGAGGTCCTTGTCCAGCAGCACGGGCCACGCCAGCTCGCCCTCGGTCTCCAGGTAGCTGTTGACCGCGTCGACGAACGTCGGAAGCTGATCGCCGGAGCCGGGAAAGACCACCAGCACCTCGGCGTCACGCTCTTCGAACGCTTCTTTGTTCGCGGCGAGCTGCGCGGTTTGCGTGGTGCAGAACGGGCAGATCGAACCGTTGTAGTAACCCCGCGTGAAGACCAATACCACGTTCCGCTTGCCGAGCAGGCCGGCGAGCTTGACCTCCGTCTCGCCGTCGCCGCTGGCGAAGGTTAGTTGATCGATGCTGGTGGGCGCGGGGCGATTGGCGGGGGCGTCATCCTTGAAGAGCGACGCCGGGTCGCCGCCCATCATGAGCGTCTTGTTAACCTCCTCGGCCGTCAGCCCCCCGTACACGAGCATCGCCTTCTTGGCTTGCAGCTCTTCGGGGGTCATGCCGAGCTGCTCGGCGAGGGCCACTGTCTCGGCGTCGGGCCCGTTGGCTTGGCCGCCAGCGCCGCATCCTAGCGTGGCGAGCAGAGCGGCGGCGGCAGCGATCCGCAGGCCGTGAGTGAGAGCGATCGGCATGGTTTGCGTCCTGGCGAGAGCCGCGCTGGGGCGAAGGTTGGGGTACGTGGCTTACGCACCAATTCTAGGCAGTGGCGCCCAACCCCGCAAAAGCCCGGCCGTTTGGTGAAACGGCTAACGCTCCGCTCACCCGCTCGCCAGTTGGCGAAAGACTTCCAGGCCCCTCTCCAGCGTCTCCATCGACGCGGCGTACGACACGCGGAAGTGCGTGTCACGCGTGCTGAAGATGCCGCCCGGGATGATGAGCAGCTCTTTCTCGATCGCCTTGGCAACGAAGTCGGCGCCCGTGGCGTAGCCGTCGGGGATCTTGGCAAACGCGTAGAAGGCGCCGTCGGGCGAAGCCACTTCGTACCCGCACTCCCGCAAGCCGCCCACCAGGTGGTCTCGCCGCTCGCGGTACTCTTCGACCTGCGGCGTAATATCCACATCCAGCGCCGCCAGTGCGCCCCACTGCAGCGGGTGCGGAGTGCACACAAACGTGTACTGCTGCAGCATGGTCATCCGCTCAATCAGCGCCGCCGGCCCGTGCATCCAGCCGACCCGCCAGCCGGTGATGGCGTGGCTCTTGCTGAACGCGTCGGAGACGATCGTTTGGTCGTTCCACTTAGCGGGGCTCACCAGTGGCCGTTCGTAGCAGAACTTGCTGTAGATCTCGTCCGACACCAGCGCCACGTCGCGCTCGGCGGCGAGCTCGGCCAGGTCGCGCAGCGTCTGGTCTCCCGTCATCACGCCGGTCGGGTTCGCCGGGCTGTTGACCAAGATCGCTTTGGTGCGGGGGGTGATCGCGTCGGCGACCTTCTGGACGTCGATCTGGAAGTCGGGATACGTGTCAATCTTCACCGGCGTGCCTCCGACCATGCCGGTGAGCGCCGGGTACATGACGAACCACGGGTCGAAGCAGATCACCTCGTCGCCCGGGTCGACCAGAGCCAGGAGCGACAACACGAGCCCGCCACTGGTGCCCGACGTGATGAGCACCCTGCGGTCCGGCTGGCCAAACTCCGCATCGACCTTCTCCTGCAAGGCCGACAGGAGCTGGGGGATGCCTTGCGTGACGCTGTACCCGTTGTTGTCTCGGTGGATCGCGTCCGCGGCGGCCTGCTTGATGGGCTCGGGGACGGGGAAGTCCGGCTGGCCGATCGAGAGGTTGATCGGCCGCTTCATCTTCGCCGCGAGATCGAACACCTTGCGGATGCCGGAGCTATCGAAGAGCTGGTTGCGTTGGGCGAGCCAGGGATGCATGGGAAGTCAAAAGGCAGAATGCAGAAGTTAGAAGGGCGTCCGCGGTCGGATCATACTTTGGATTCGACTTGCGCTGCACGGGTCGGCTTGGCTTCGGGCGCCTTGGGCGGGGGCGGAGACTGGGTTGGCTTGGGGCCGCCGAACTGGACGAGGGCGACCATCGCCAGCACGCCGGCGATGGCGACCATCTGGCGGGGGAGTATCCGCTCGCCGTCAAAGACACCCCACGCGAGCGCGACCAGCGGCACGACGTAAGTCACCATGCCGGCGAAGAGCGGGCCGCGTGCCTGCACCAGCCGGACGAAGAGCCACATGGTCAGCCCCGTGCCGGTGACGCCCAGCATGAGGATTGCGGCGAGGGCGCCCCAGAAGTTGGTCGGCTCGGCGGGGCCCTCCAAGTGCAGCGGCGTGGCGAGCCGCTCGTCGATGGCCAGCGGCGTGAGCAGCAGGGCCGGGGCCGTGAGCATCATCGCCGTCAGCGGCACTGCGGGGGCGTCGCTGAGGGTGCGCCGCAGGTAGGTGTTCGCCACGGCGTAGCTGAGCGGCACAGACACCGCCATCACCAGCATGGCGGGCGTAACGCCGATCTTCCCGCCATCGAGCATCAGCATGAACATGAAGCCAAGGCCAACCACCACGCCCACCAACTGGCGCCACGTTGGCTTGACGCCCAGCATGGGGATGGAGACCAAGATGGTCAGCAGCGGCGTGAAGGCGACCATCACGCCAAAGAAGCTGTGCCCGCCCCCCATGCCGGCGGCCTCCGCCTCACGGATGAGGTAGGGCTGCATCAGGTACGGGTAGCCATTCGCCAGCAGCCCGATGAAGAGTGCCGGCAGCCACGCCCGCCGTGGCAGCCGAGCGCCGCGCGCCGTCAGCCACCAGAGCAGCGTCACCACCGCCCACGCCCCAAACACCCGGCCCGCGCCCACAACCGCCGGCCCAAACGCCTGCAGCGATTGCGACATCAGGAAGAAGTTGGAGCCAAACAGCAAGCAGATGGCGACGAACGAGAGGTAGTGCACAGCGGTCGTCGCAAGCGAGGCGAGGGGCAGAACGCGGAAGTATACCGCGCGGGGCTAGGGCTGGGAGCGAGTGACTGGGGCCTGGACTCGTTAGGACACGCGTCGCCAATGGCGGTTCGCTTGTGTTAGGTCCCAGACTAGCTCAGAAGAGCGCCGCAACGTCGAGCACCGCCTCAGGCAGACAGAGCGGCGAAGGGCCTGCGTCGCCCGGCTTGTGGATCGCCTTCTCCACGTAGGTGGCGTCGGTCGGCTGCCGATAGACTTCGACCTGGTGGTCGACGAGATTCAAAATCCAATAGTCGGCGATGCCCGCGCTGGCGTACGTCGCCAATTTCTCCACCCGGTCCTTCGCAAGCGACGAGTCGGAGACTTCGATTAGCAGAAGCACTTCGTCGGGATTGGGGTACCGCTCGCGGAAACTCTTCGCCAATACCCACGCGATGTCCGGCTGCGGCGCGCTGTCTAAGCCTGGGATCGCAATCGGGTCTTGGACAAAAACATAGATAGCGCGGTCGCCGATTACCTGGTGCGACCAGCGGTTCAGCGCTTGGGTTTCGGATACGTGAAACGGTCCGGGCGGCTCCATCTCGACAATCTCCCCGTTGAGCAACTCAATCCGCTTGCCGGCGTCGTCTAGCGGCGCGAAGGCGCCGCAAGCGATCATGTGCTCGTACTGCTCAAGCGTGAACTTTGCGGTGGTGACGCTCATAATCGAACCTTGGAGGCCTGGGCAACGGTCAGAACAGTGCCGCAACATCAAGCACCGCCTCAGGCAAACAGAGCGGCGAAGGGCCTTCGTCGCCCGGCTTGTGGATCGCCTTCTTCGCGTAGGTGGCGCCGGTCGGCTGGCGGTAGGCTTCGACCTGGTGGTCGACGAGATTCACAATCCAATAGTCGGCGATGCCCGCGCTGGCGTACGTCGCCAACTTCTCGCCCTGGTCCTTCGCCAGCGACGAGTCGGAGACTTCGATCAGCAGCAGCACTTCGTCGGGGGCGGGGTACCGCTCTCGGTAGTCCTTTGCGGCCACCCAAGCGACGTCCGGCTGCGGAGCGCTGTCGGAGCCCGGGATGCGAATCGGGTCGGCGGCACGGACCTCGATAGCGGAATCCCCGACGACTCGAAACGACCATCGCAGTAGCGACGATGACTCGGAACTGTGAAACGGTCCGGGCGGCTCCATCTCGACAATCTCCCCGTTGAGCAACTCAATCCGCTTGCCGGCGTTGTCCAGTTCGACGAACGCGCCGTCGGCGATCATCTGCTCGTACTCGGCGAGCGTTATCTTCGTGTGAATGCTCATCGATCGGCTCCTGGGGCTCGCCCCATTGTACCGCGGGCGGAACTAAGCAGGGAGCTAGTAGCCAGTCTGGAGTCCGGAGTCGGGAGTCCGGAGGAAACTCACGCCGCCAGCGGCGGCGTCGCGCGCTCCTGACTCCGGACTCCCGACTCCGGAATGACGCGCAGACGCTCCCCGCGCCAAGCTCCCCGCTCCGAACTCCAAGCTCAGCGAACGCGGACGCGGAACTGCAGCACGCCGCCCTCGCCCGGCTTCAGAGGCTTGGTGATCTCCCAGCGGAGCACCAGCGAGCCCTCGCCGTCGCGGCTGGTTGAGAAGTTGGCGTCGACGCTGCTCTTGGCAGACTCCGGCACGTACGCCAGGCGTTTGACCAAGTGATCGACCACCGTCACGTTGCCGATCTCCTGCTGGCCGACGTTATCGAAGCGGAGCGTGAACTCAACCTCGTCGCCCGGCTTAGCGTGGTCGGCCGAGGCGAGCTTGATGAGCCTCAGGCAGGGTTCGCCGTCCTGCCCGGTGTAGATCTCGCCCGGCGCCACGGCGCCCACCTTCACGCTCGCCGCTTGGCCGCTGATGGTGACCTGCGCCGCTTGGTCGCCAATCCAAGTGAGCGCCGCCACGTTCGCCTTGGCGAGCCACGGCTTCTCGGCGTTGTCCACCAGGCCGAGCTTGACCACCTGCAGGTTGCAGTACGGCTTGATCAGATTGCGGAGTTCTTCGACGACGACCCGGGTCTCAAGCTCGCCCGGCTGCTGGCGGTTGATCAGCAGGCTGGGCGGCCGTTCGCCGATCTTCGTGACCAGTGGCAGTTGCTGCAGCGACGTCGCCGGCGGCTGCGCGCGGTCGGCGACCGACAGCAGCATGTCGTCTTCGAGCACGTTGATCAGATTACGCTGCGTGCTTTCGCCAGCCCACACCACGCGGCGTACCGCGGCGAAGCGCGGGGCGTAGATGCAGACCTTGTTGCTCGGTTCGATCAGCACCCGGCCGTCAATCGTGTCGTAGTGGGCGATCGTGTCTTCGGGGCCAAGGCCGTCGATCCGGAAGTCCTCTTCCACGCCGACGGGCGGGCCGCAGTCGCCGCCGTCGCATAGGTACTCGTCCCGCGGGCCGGGGCCGGTGTAGGGCGAGCAGCACGCCGGTCCGCACGGGGCGCCAACGGGGCACGATCCGCCTTGGCAACCGCCGCCGTTGCAGCCACCAATCGGGCAGCTCGCTCCGGTATCGAGCGGCGTCGCTTCGAGTTGCCGACTCTCGCAATCGGTTGAGACGGGACACCCGGCAGGGCAGGGCGGCTCGATTGCCGGTACGATCACGGGCTCAACGACCGTCTCAACGACCGGCATGCTCGCCACGCGCGGCGCGGGCATGTCGCTGGGCGAAGCCACCTCGGCCGCAGCCGTCTTAACCGTCTTGTCCGCGTTCGTGCCCGCCGTTTGATGAACGCCCGGGGAAACGCCCGGGCTTCCCACCTTGCTGCCGTCTTCTTCGACCACGCGCAGCTCGGTTTGTTGACCAGCTACGTCATCGGTTGGCTGGAGGCCGAACTCCGCGAGGCGATCGGCCATGCCGGTCGGGTCCGGCGCACGGCAGGAGCAGAGCGAGATGGTCACCAGCGCGATGAGCCACACGCGGAACCACTGCGGCAGGACGAGCGTGTCGGGAGTGGTGGGCATCGGTGGACTCAGTACGTCAGGATCGTTTCGATGCCGAACGTTGTCTCAGACTGATCGCCGCTGAGTTCGCCCCTCGGCTGAACTCCGCCAAAGTCGGGCCGGATGGGCGACGCTTGCTCGGCAATGGCTGCTTCGCTGCCGTCGTACAACTGAATCGGCGGGTCGCTGTAGCGGCCCTGGCCCGGCAAGCGGCTGCCGATTCGCAAGAGCGCGACCGGCCGGCCGAGGCTGTCCGCCACCAGCAGCGGGTCTTGGCCCGGGCGGGCTTCGAACCACTGCTGTTCGCGTCGACCATCAACCACCGGCTCTTCGCCGGCGATGGCTTGGTTCGGGTCTTCGACGTAGATGACCCGTGTGACGAAGGCGCCGCGGGCGGCGAGGCGGAGTTCTTCCCGCGTCAGCTCGACCGGGATGGGAAACTTGTGCTTCTTGCCCGGCGGCGGGTACAGGCGGTCGATCAGCTCGACCGTTGGGTAGACCTCCACCATCTCGTCCGCGATCACGCCGCTGGCCTTGAAGCGGTAGACCGGCCCGACGGCCAGGCCCGCTCGCAACGAGCCGGCCCGCGGCGTGGCGAGGCCGCCGCCGGAGTAGGCGGCCAACTCAAAGCCGGCGGGAGCGTTGAGCTCCACCGGCTGGGTGTAACACGACAACGATCCGTTGCTCGCAAGCCGCTGGCGGCCAATCGCTCCCGGAGGCATGACACCGGCGTGCAGCCAGTGCCGCTGCGGGACCTGAGCCCGGGCGTCGGAGCCCGGCAAGAGTCCCGCGAGCGTTGCCAGAGTTATGCCGGCGGCGAGCGCCGCCCCAAGGGGGTGGCGCCGGAGCAATCGGATCGTTGTCGGTGGAAGATGCATGGCTGTTGGCGGTTGGCTCTTGGCGTTTGGCCGATTGCCTTGCCTTTCGCCATGGTCGAGAAACTAAGTGCTTCGCGTCAGCTCATTCGCAGTCGTCGGCGAGCGCGTTCTGAGCCTGTAGTTTGCCCTTCAGCGACTGGAAGGGCCCCGGCATGGTGCCGTGGAACAGCTTGAAGGGCGCCCGCTGCACCTCGTCGATGCGGACGTTGTTCACCGGGTTCGGGTAGTTGAAGCCGGGACGCTGCTTCACGGTGATGTTCATCGTGGGCGACGGCGGCGGAAGGTACATCTTGGTGCGGTTCTTCATGGTGTGCCGCTGCAGACCGGCGGGCACGCCGTGCGGAATGTGCGGCGGACCGGGCAGGCCGATCGGCGTGCCGGTGATGGGCATGCCGTACTGCATGCCGGGCACCATGTGCGGCGGAACGGGCCGCGGGCCGTAGGCGGCAGTGGGGGCGCCAATGGGCATCGGGCCACCGGCCATACCCGCCGGCGGGCCAACCATCACGCCGCCCGTGGGGGCGACCTGGTTCCGGCTGACCACCTCGTCGGTCTCAAAGTCGGCCGGCGCCGGGGCGTCGGACAGGTCGGCCTCGTGGCCCGCGGGCAGCACGCCGCCCTCGTAAGTGGGCTGGCCGTTCGTTTCCAGGTTCTTGTTACCGATCCGAACGATCGCCAGGATCGAGCCCCGCTTGTCCGCCTCGGCAATCGGGTCGCAGCCCGGGTCGAGCCGCGTGCTCACCAGCGTCTCAACACCGGCCAGGGCGAGCTCTTGGAACTCGGGGTCCGGCAGGTAGACGACCTTGGTGACGAAGTTGCCCGAGAGCACCTGGTCGAAGTCCTCTTCGGTGAACTGGATGGGAATCGGGGCGTGCGCCAGGTAGGCGTCTGTCCGCGGCGTGACCGGGGCTACTTCCAGCGTCGGGTAGAGGTTCACCTGCGGCCGGCCCGGGATGTTGGAGAGCTTGAGCCGGTAGATGGCGCCCTGCGGGAAGTCTTGCCGACCGGGAACGACCAGCGGCGCCGAATCAAACACGGCGCCGCCGCTCACGCTCCAGTTGACCTGCAGGCCGTCCTCGCCAAGGAAAGCGATCTGCGACGCGGCAGGCGGACCCGCCATGGCCACGCCGCCGCCGGCGCCACCGTCGTAGCAGCCGCCGTCTTCGCAGTACTGCACCTGCTGGATGTCGCCGCCGGGCGTGCCGGCTTGGCCGTACTCGTAGGCGCCGGGGCTGCACTGGCCGCCCTCACATCCGCCGGCGGGACCGCAGGCGCCGCCCATCGGCCCGCAGCCGGGCGTTGATCCGCCGGGGCCGTAGAAGCGTGGCGTGCCGGGCGCCGTCATCTGGCCGCCAACCGGGATCACCCCCGGTCCGGGGCCGCCCACACCGGGGCCGGGCGCCATCATTTGCTGCGCGGGGGGCAAGTTGTAGGCGGTCTTCGCGCCCGCACACCCCACAGCTGTGACCGTCAACACGGCCATTAAGTTTGCCATCCAAGTCCGCGCTTGCATTGCTTCCCCCCTCGTGGTGGTCTCCGCGTCGGTCGGCGGGCCTTGGGAAAGGCGTGTCGGCCGTTGCGATGGGGCGCGCTCGAGGCAACCCCTGAGTTGGCTCGCTTCGTTTCGTTTCGACGATCGCTCGCCCGGTCCCCCGACCCGGCTCCCGACCGCTAGCGGCGGCGGCATCGGCATAGACGCCCCGTTGGCGTCCTCCTTACAATCCGCACCCGCTCACGAGCGTGACCCACTCCCCCAATGGAATGGTCCGCTCGTGCCTGATCTGCATCGGCGAGGGCCAACCCGCTTCTTTGGCAAAACCCGTAAAACCGGTGCATGAAGGCTATCTTGCGTAACCTGATCGGCTCGCTGCTGATGGTCGGCCTGGGCGCGGCCGGCTACCTGCTGTGGCCCACCGCGGTGCGAATGATCTGGCCGCCGGAGTCCGCCCGTGGGCGGTTGGAATCGGCCGGCGGCGAAGTCCCGGTAGCCGTCCCGGTCGAGGGCGCCAGCGATGCCGGCAACGGACCGGTTGGCCCCGGCAACATCGTGCTGGACAACGCCGTGGTCGCCCTCAGCCGGCGGCCGGCGATCCGCGTCGACGTAATGCAAGCCGGCAACGTCCTCAGCCAGCGCGTCGAAACGCACGGCGAGTACCTGCAGCAAGGCTTTGGCGACGACCGCCGGTTCCGCACCGTGCTGCAGGGCCGCATCGGCGGCGCCGCCGTCCGGTTGTGGCAGGTGTGCGACGGGCGATTTGTGTTCACCGACCTGGCGTGGGCCGGCAACGCCGCCGAAGGCGAGCCGCCCCGGCCGGAGCGCCGCAGCGTGACGCGGGTCGACCTGCGGCGGGTCCGTCGTGAGGTCGATCCCGCCATCGGCGCCAACCCCGCGCCGGGCGCGGCCGTTCCCGATGCGTTCGCCACCCGGTCCTGGCTCGGCGTCGGCGGGCTGGCGATGCTGCTGGGCGAGCTAGGCGAGAACTTCCGCTTCGAAACGCCGCGGCAGATGACGCTCCGCAACCAGCCGGTCTACACGATGATTGGCCACTGGCGGAAAGATCGGCTGAACGCCCTGCTCACGCCCGAAGGCCCTGCCGCGGGGCCCTCGCCCGAGCCCGTTCCGCACCCAAGCCGGCTGCCGCACCACGTGCTCGTGGCGATCGGCGCCACGGACCTCTTTCCCCGGCTGGTCGAGTACCGCGGCCTGGACGACCCGCTCAGCGCCGACGGCCGGACCATCGGCGACCGCCTTCACGAAAGCCGCGACCCGCTGATGCGGATCGACCTGCTGCGGCCGCGCTTTGATCAGATGACGAGCGACAACGCCTTCGCCCCGCCAACGCTCGACGGCGTGGACTTCCGCGACGACACCAACCGCTGGATCGAGGGCGCCAACCAGTCCGCCGCCGACCCCACGCCGCGCGTCGCTACATCAGGTGACCGACCGCGTTGAGCGTGAGCACCTTTGTCTTGCCGCGGTTGTAACGCACGATGTTGATCGCGCAGTTGAGCTGCATCACGTTGTAGCCCACCGCCGGCGGCAGCCCGAGCACGCTGCCCAAGTAGCTCCGGTTGACCACGCTGTGGGCGACCACCACCACCTCGCGGCCGAGGTTCCGCTCCATCACCGGCGTGAGCACGGCCGAGACCCGGCGGACCACGTCGCCCAGGCTCTCGCCCTCCGGGTAGCCGCTCTGGAACGGGTCTTCGCGGAAGGCGGCGTACGCGGCGGCGTCGTGCTCTTGGATGTCCGCCCACGTCTTGTCTTCCCAGCGGCCGACGTTCACTTCAATCAGGTTCTCGTCGACCGCAACCGGTAAGCCATGCAGCGCGGCGATCGCCTCCGCCGTTTGGCGGGCGCGGATCATCGGGCTCGAGAGCACCTCGGTGATCGGCCGCGCGGCAAGCACCTCGGCAACGCGGGCGGCCTGCTCACGGCCCAGCTCCGCCAACGGCCCATTGATCCCCGCCCCTTGCAGCCGCGGCGGCCGCATCATGTTGTGGTCTGTCGCCCCGTGCCGGATGAGGTAGAGCAGGCACGAGTCGTCGGCGGGGTACTCGATGAGGGACATGGCTTTGAGGTGGGAGAGTACGGGAGGGGAGCGAGGCTTAGTCCGGAGTCGGGGCTCCCGACTGCTCTCGCTCGCTGCTCCCAGCAAGCTGCGATGCAGCGCGCAACGCGGCGATCATTCCGTCGGTCTCGGCGACGCCCTTCCACGCGAGGTCGGGCGCCGTGCCGTGGGCGACGCTGGTGCGGACGATCGGCAGGCCGAGCGTTACGTTCACCGCCGCGTGCATGCCGAGCAGCTTGAGCGCGATGTGCCCCTGATCGTGGTACATGGCGACCACAGCGTCGAACTCGCCCGCCGCCGCCCGCCCCATGAGCGTGTCGACGGGCCACGGGCCGGTGACGTTGAGCCCGTCGCTCGCCGCTTGCTCCACGGCGGGGCGGATGAGCTGGATCTCCTCGTCGCCAAAGAGCCCGTCCTCGCCGCCGTGCGGGTTGAGCGCGGCCACCGCCACGCGCGGGCGCTGGGCGCCGAACCTCCGCAGCGCCGTGTCCGCCAGCCGGCACTTGGCAGCGATGCCGGCGGTGGTGAGTTGGTCGAAGACGCTCCGCAGCGACGTGTGCAGCGTGGTGTGCACCACGCCCAAGCCGTGCGGGCAGCGTGTGGTATCGCCTGGCGGCAGGTAGAGCATCATCGCGAAGTCGTCCACGCCGCACAGCTCGGCCAGCAGCTCGGTGTGCCCGGGGTAGTCGTGCCCGGCCGCCTGGAGGTTTGCCTTGCTAATGGGCCCGGTGACCACCGCATCGCACTCGCCGGCCAGGCACATCTGAGCGGCGTGGCGGATGGCTTGATACGCCACCTCGCCCGGCAGCGGGTCGGTCTGACCCCGCAGCTCCGGCGGCTCAAAGACGGGCACGCAATCGGGCGAAGCCTCGCCGAACGCCGCCTCGTCCCCCAGCCGTTTCACCACGCCCGCTGGCAAACCCCGGAGCCGGCACGCCCGCTCCATGGTCTCGGCGGCGCCGATCACGAGCAGCTCTCCCAGCCCGTGGATTCCCTGTTCGCCCCAAACCCCGGCGATGACCTCGGCACCCACGCCGGTGGGGTCGCCCATCGTGATGGCAAGGCGGGGTTTCAACGCAGAATCGCGGGGCGGATTTGGTGGCGGAAAGCGACGGAGCGGCGGATTCTAGGGCGAAACCCGGCCTTCTGCGAACGGTTCAATCGGCATCCGCGGAAGAATCCGACCCTCTGCCGCCGATGCCCACCCCGGAGACCGACGCCACGGGTGTCCACCGGCTTGCTGGCCCGTGACACGATAAAATGGGCAAGTATACTAGCTTCTAGCGGCAAACAGCCGTTCGCGGTCGAGGTCGACCCCTCGTCGGCCCACGCAGCCTACCGACATCGCCCCATCCTTCTCGGCCATAACCACTTACGCACAACGGGGCGCTCTTCGTATGGCCAAGGCGTTGACGATCGCCGGCATGGTAGTCGCCGGCCTGACCGCCGTCGCCTTCGGCATGGATATGGTCCTCGGCTTTCCGTTCCAAGGGGCCAGCACCCTCATGGACGTCGGCTCGCTCATCGCCGCCCTGATCCTCGGCTACCTGAGCTGGAACGCCTTCTCGGATATCCGCTGACCACGTCTTGCGCTCGCAGATGCGAGGGGTCTTAGTGACCGCGGAGGTGCTGCCGTTCGGCCTAGCGAAGCTTTAACTCCGTCCCCGCGTCGCCTTCAAGCCACGCAATCAATCAGCCGAACTTCGCTCTTACGCGGCCGTGCTAGCACTGCTGGCGTGCCACTTGTTGGCCGCCAGATTGGCCGCGATACTTCCGACAGCACGCCTAGATTGCCCACCCCGCAAACCCACCCAGCCGCTACGCCCCCGCGTAGCGTCCCGCGATGAAGTCCCTCCGGGCCCGCTTCTCGCCCCACCCGCTCATCCGCGGCGGCAACGCCCAGACGCTGGCCGCTGCGCTGCTGCCAACCCGCGTCGCCCCGTACCAAGCCAAGCCGTGGCTGGTCGATCTGCCGGACGGCGACCGTCTGATGCTGCACGACGACTGCCCCAGCGGCTGGCAGCCCACCGATCAATCCGTGCTGATCACGCACGGCCTGGGCGGCAGCCACGCCAGCCCGTACCTGGTCCGAATCGCCGAGAAGCTCAACGCCCGCGGTGTGCGGACCTTCCGGCTTGATTTGCGCGGCTGCGGCGCCGGCGAACGCCACGCCCGCGGCGCCGCTCACTGCGGCAGTTGGGACGACCTCCGCCACGCGCTGTTGCGGATCGAACAAGTCGCCCCGCGGTCGCCGGTGGAACTGATCGGCTTCTCGCTCGGCGGGGCGCTCGCCCTGAACCTGGCGGCCCGCCGGCACGATCAGCCGTGCGGCAACCTCGCCGGGGCGATGGCCGTCTGCCCGCCGGTCGATCTGCACGCGCTCGACGCCTCCTTCAGCCGCGGCGCCGGGCGGCTCTACTCGCGGTACCTCGCCAGCCTGATGTGGCGGCAGATCCAGCGGCGGCTCCGCGAGATGCCCAACCCGCCGGTGGTGGACACCTCACGCCGCCCGCGGCACATCCGCGAGCTGGACGAGCAGATCACCGCCCCGTTCCACGGCTTCCGCAACGCGGACCACTACTACGACGAGACGAGCGCCATCCGCCGGCTGGCGGACATCGACCTGCCGACGCGGATCGTCGCCGCGGCGGACGACCCGGTGATCCCGGTCAAAGCCCTGCTGCGGGCGCCGCGCAGCGCGTGGGTCGACATCGTGGTCGCCAAGAGCGGCGGCCACCTCGGCTTCTACGGCAACCAACCCGGCGACCCGGATGCGTGGTGGATCGACTGGCGCGTGGTCGATTGGGTCGGGCGCGCGGCTTAGCAGGCGGCCCGGTTCGCAGCGAAACCAAAGCCCGCTAGCGATCTATCGGGAGCGACTCGAGAGGCAACGGAATGTGATTCCCATCATCACAAGGGTCACAGCGATCGATGGCTCAGGGATAGCCGCGACCGTGATTGCACCGAATCCCGAGCCCGTAGTGAGGGGGATCTCGTCGCCGATCAGCGACTCGATGGAGCTCTGGACATCCGCACTCGCCGTCGAGTAATCGATCGAAGTGTCAACATCGAAGGTCTGGGAACCCGGAGCCGAAATGACGGCAAAGGCCAGGCTAACGCCGTCGCCCTCTTCCTGGCCGGTGAATGTCGCGAACGCAAATCCAGCCGTTGACGTGATGTCAAAGGAGAAGTCCGCGACGAGCTGATCGGAAGGCGGGGCGTTCAGGGTGCCGAAAGTCGCGTCCCAGATCGTCGTCGCCCCGAGTCCTACGCCGTCTGGCACGCCCGTCGCCGATCCGACTAGCGTGAAAGTGTCCGCGGCGGCATCGACGGTCATCACCAGCCCGCCTTGCGAAGTGCCGGTGGCGAGCAGCGTTGCGATAAGAGCCAGCACGGCGGCGGCCGGATTACCGATCGGTCGGAGTGCTTGACGGGTGTGACAGACCATGGTGCTTGTTGAGGGTTTTCGGCCGGGGAAGGTGTTTGAGCCCTAGCTGCGCACGCCCGCCAACGCACACACGCGCAACGTAGGCACCGCGTAACTGCATGTCAACAAAATCACTTCGGTTTTCATCATTTCCTTCAGGCTGAGCACCACCGCGCCGGGGCAAATGCGTCGGACAAGGCGCCGCGGCCGAACTAGGTAGCGGCTTAGCCGTTCGTGGCGGTGAGGCTGCCGTCTCTACAGTTCCCGGTCCGGCGCCGGCGCGTACTCGGTCAACTCAAGTTCGCCGGAGGGTGTGGTGTCTGCCTCGAGGTCGCCCAACGCGAACTGGATGCCGTCGAGGTAGTGCTGCAAGGCGCCGGGATGCCAAAACGTGGTGTTGTTGTGGCCCAGGTTCGAGTAGAAGACGCGGCCTTCGCCGAAGCGGTGAATCCACGCCACGGGGCGTGGCACGTCTTCTTGGGCCAGGTCCTTCTGCTTCTCGTGCAGCTGCTTCGCCTCGCGGTTGTGGGGCTGGTCGGGGTCGAGGCTGATCAGCACGCGTGAGCGGTCGCGGGAGTGGGTGCCGTCTCGGTAGATGTAGACCTCGTCGCGGTGCCAGAAGCCGCGGCCGTCGAAGGAGAGGTTGAGCGGGTGAGCGGGTGATTCCAGGCGGAAGGCCCACGTTCCGCCGGAGAGCCACGGGTGGCAGCGGAAGACGCCGTTGATGAGCGCCTGCCCCTCGCGCCACCGCTTGCAGCTATCGGCGGCCGCGTGGATGCCAACCAGCCCGCCGCCACCGCGGACGTAGTCCAGCAGCGCCTGCCGGCCGTCGGCGCCGAGGTCTTGCTCGAAGTCGGTGGTGTTGTTCAGCAGCACCGCGTCGAACTCGGCGAGGTTCGCGGCGCTGATGTCCGCCGGGTCGTCGGAGAGCGTCGGCTCGTACGCCCCGGTCGCCGGGCCGATCCGCGTGAAGGACGCGTTGCCGGTGGCGATCGACGAGTGAGGGTAGCGGCATCGATAGTAGACGAGCACCTTGCGCGGCCGCGGCGGCGTGTGTGCCGTTAGGCCGGCTACCGCTTCGTCGATGAGCTCTAGCTCTTGGTCGGTGGGGGCGTACTGGCCGAGTAGCACGGCCTTCTTCGGCTCCCAGTCGAAGCGAGTCCAGTCCGCGGGCGCGCGGGAGCGTGGCGAACCGAAGGCACGCACCTTTGGTGAGATCTCTCCGCACGCGGCGAGTGAAGTCCCGGCGAGCCACGAACCAGCCACGATTAGTGTCGCCAACCAGCGACGCGAAGCACGATTCACCATCTGGTCAGACCTCGATCTCAAATCCCTTGCGATACTCGCGCGCGAGCATTGCGTTGGCCTGCTCGTCGCCCACAAATCGCTCGCTTGACGCGTCCCAGTCTAACGAACGCCCAAGTCGGATGGCGATGTTGGCGGCGTGGCAGATGTCGATCGCCCGCAGGTGCGACGTCACGTCCGAGATCGGCTCGCATCGCTCACGCACGCAGTGGAAGAAGTTCGCCCAGTGGTTGCGGTGCCGGTTGAAGGGCAGGGGCAGGCCGCGGTAGGCGCGGGCGATGGCGTCGTCGGGCAGCGGGTTCTCGGCCAAGTCCTCGACCGGCTTGCCGACGAGCTTGCCGCGATTGACGAAGATCCGCCCGGCGGTCCCCTCGATCAGCACGCCGTTGTCGCCGTGGCTGTTGATGACCAACTCAACGCCTTCCTTCACCTGAGCGGTCATGCTGAAGCTGGTTGGCGTGTTGTATTGGTCGCCCAGCGTTGGGTTGCCGTCGCGGAAGGGCACGGGCAACTTCGCCTGGCCGCCGATGGAGAGCAACTCGTCCGACTGCCCCGCCGCCCGCAACGCCCAGCAGGCGATGTCGACGTGATGGGCGCCCCAGTCGGTGATCTTGCCGCCCGAGTAGTCGAACCACCAGCGGAAGTTCTGGTGGGCGTTCGTCTTGCCGATGCTCCAGCCATCGGGGTCAACCGGCCCCGGCTCCCAGCGGAAGTCCGCCGCGGGCGCCGGGCCGAGCCATTGGTTCCAGTCAAGCCATTCGGGCACCGGCACCACGGGCAGTGGGCCGGAGCCGCCTTGGCCGCCGACGGTGGTGACGATCCGCCGGATCGTGCCCACGCGGCCCTCCTGCGCCATCGCGACGGCCTTCACGAACAGGTCGCGGTAGCTCCGCTGCATGGTGCCGACCTGAACGACGCGGCCGGTCTGCTTCTGAACCCGTCGGATCAGCTTGCCTTCGTCGATCGTCAGCGTCAGTGGCTTCTCGCAGTAGACGTCTTTGCCGGCGAGCATCGCCTCGACCAGGATCTTGGCGTGCCAGTGGTCGGGGGTGGCGATGTAGACGACTTCGATCTTGGGGTTGTCGAGGACCTCGCGATAGTCGTTGCACCCCGTCGCCTTGCCCTTGGCGTAGCGGTCGATCGCCCGTTGGCAGTGGTTCACGTCCACATCGCAGACCGCCAGCAGGTTGCACATGTCCGTGGCGAACCGCAGATGGTTGTGGCCCATCCGCCCGGCGCCGATCAGCCCGAGTGCGAAACGGTGATCGCTACCAACCGCGGACGCCGCGGTGGCAGAACTTGCGGCGGCGTAGTACGGAACCACCGCCGCGCTGGCTTGAAGGAATCGGCGACGCGAGACGCGGTTGCCATGCATGCTGTGGCTCTCCGTCAGACGGCTGTTGGGCGCACCCGTCCGTTGGTCGGCGGCGTGTCGGCTCCGTGGAATTCACCGTAACGGAGACGTAGGCGACACGGCATTTTTCATGATCAATGGCGGCAGATTCTGTCGCATCGCCACGGTTGGCTCCTCCTCCGGAAACTCAATCGCCTCTCCCTCCCGCTCTTCCACGCCATCATCCGCTGGCGGGGCTTCGTGCGTGTGGGTTTCCATCTGGCAGGCGGCCCAGGCTAGGGCGAGGCCCAGCAGCAGGGCGGCCGAGAGCTTCAGGCGGTCGTGGTCGTGGAATCGCAGCTCGGGCAGCAGGTCGCTCATCGCGATGCAGAGGAAGACGCCCGCCGAGAAACCCAGCGCGGCCGAGACACTGGTTGAGTTCGGATCGTGCGCGCTCAGCCCGCCGACCCACGCCAACGCCACGCCCACAGGCACCGCCAATGCGAACAGGGCGTTGACCGCCGACTGCATCGGCTGCGACCACCCGCCGCGGGCCATGAGCATGGCGATGGTCATCGAGTCGAGCGGCTTGTGCAACGCGATGGCGATAAACGTGCTGAACCCCGCCAGCCCGCCTCCCGCGGAGCCGTGCAGCACCGCCGCCGCCAGCGCAACGCCGGCCATCACGCTGTGCAGCGTCAGGCCGAGCGTGGCGCCGGTCCAGCGGATGTCTTGCGTTCGATCGGTGTGGGAGTGGCTGTGGTCGTCGCACTCAATCGCCTCGGTGGCGCCGGGATCATCGCCACCCGCATCAGCGCCGGTCGACTCGTCCGTCGCGGCATGGGGGTGGAACCAGAAGAACCGCTCGACGAAGAACATCGCCAGGAACCCGCCGAGCGTCCACTGCAGCGTGGGCACGTAGCTCATTGGGCTGCCGTCGCCGCCCGCGGTCGCCAGCGCGTGCGGCAGCAGGTGCAACAGCGCCACGCCCAGCATCACGCCCGCCACGGTGCTCACCGCGCACTCCATCCACCGGTGCGTCAGCCGCAGCCAAGCCGGCAGCAGCCCGCCGAGCACCGACAGCACGAGGATGGCGACCGAGTAGTAAGCGAGCGTGGGCAGCATTGGCCAGCGATGCGAGGTGAGGGCGACCCCGGATTATGCGGCTTCGCGGAGCGGGGAGCTAGGAGTGGGGAGCGGAGCGGTCCTAAGTGCCGGACTCCAGACTCACGACCCCGGTCTACGCTATATTCCGATCGCTCCCACCTCCCAACGCCCCGCTCCCCGCTCCAAGCTCACAGCTCCAAGCTCCTATGCGTGCCGTCGTTCAAAAAGTCTCTGCCGCCAAGGTTGAAGTCGAAGGCGAGGTCGTTGGTCAGATCGGCCACGGGCTGATGGTGCTCTTCGGCGTTGGCCACGGCGACGGGCCGGCCGACGTGAAGTGGCTGGCGGGCAAGCTGGTCGGGCTCCGCATCTTCGAGGACGACGCCGGCAAGATGAATCGCTCCGTGGAAGACGTGGACGGCGGCGTGCTGCTGGTCAGCCAGTTCACGCTTTGGGGGGATTGCCGCAAGGGCCGCCGGCCGAGCTTTGTGGACGCGGCGCCGCCGGAGCTGGCCGAGCGGCTGTACGAAGAGCTGGTGGAAGAGGTCCGCCGGCTCGGCCGGCCCGTGGCGACCGGTCGCTTCCGCACGCACATGGAAGTAACGCTCACCAACGACGGCCCGGTGACGCTCTGGCTTGAGTCGCCAGCGTCCGCGCAAACCTAACCACCGCTTCTGCCGTACGGGGAAGAGCTGATCGCCTCGCGCCGACGGCGTGCCGCCCTCGCAGGAGCGTGGTAGACTTCGGCTGGCCTTTGTTCTTGCCCGGAGCTGCCTGATGGCGCCGCTACGATTCGGTACGCTGGTCTCCTCGACAGCTCTGATCGCGCCGGTGCTTGCTTCCATCGCGACCGCCCAATCGCTACAGGCGGTGCAAGCGGACCTCGACGCTGACTTCGCCCTTGACGAGGGCAAGAGCGCCGCGAAGGAGCACCCGCTCCGCCCCCTGCTGCGGATGGCGGAAGAAGGCCGCGAGCGGATCGCCCGCGACATCCGCGACTACACCTGCAGGATCATCCGCCGGGAACGCCGCGACGGAGAGATGCGTCGCTACGAAGCGATCTCCGCCAAGATCCGCCAAGCCCACCCGGCGGCCGACAACGCGGCGGCAACGCCGTTCAGCGTTTACCTGCACTTCGATCGGCCCAGCTCGCTTGCCGGTCGCGAAGTGCTCTTCGTCCAGGGCCGCAACGCGGGACGCATGCTTGTCCGCCGCGGCGGCCGCCGGCTGGCGTACCTGACCACGTTCCTCGCGGTCGACAGCCCCATCGCCCTCCGCGAGAGCCGCTACCCGGTGACCGACATCGGCTTCGAACGGCTCCTCGCCCGGCTGATTGAGGTGATCCACGAAGACCTGGAGCACGGCGAGTGCGAAGTGCTGTTCTTCGATGGCGCCAAGGTGGCCGACCGGCAGTGCACGCGTGTGCTTGTGGAGCACCCCGTCCGCCGCGACCATTTCCGCTACCACCGCGCGATTGTGTTCATCGACAAGGAGTGGCAGCTCCCGCTCGGCTACGCGTCTTACACCTGGCCCGAAGAACCCGGTGGCAAGCCGGTGCTGATGGAGGAGTACATCTACACGGGCGTCGAAGTAAACGTGGGCCTAACGGACGCCGACTTCGACCGCCAAAACCCGGCCTACCGCTTCGTCCGACCCGAAGAGCTAGCGGCGCGCGACTGACCGCAGCGGCGTTCGACGTCACTCTTCGGAGCGCGACCACTTCCACAAGCTGCCGCCGACGCCGCTGATCGCCAAGAGTCCGCCAACTGAGTAAGCGGCGCCAGCGGACAGCATATGGTCGGCGTGACGACTCTTGAGCCGCGTATACGTCGCGATATCGAATTCGCTGGCGTCGCTCCCGAGCGATTGGGTCAACTCCGTCAATTCGCGGAACGAGCGATTGGCTTTACTGAGCCAGAACGGGCCGACGTTAAGCAGCAGCACTAGTCCGGCGACCAAGACTTTGTGGTCCCAGATCCACACCGCTGATTGCATCCAAAGCGAACGCAAGCGAGGAGTCTGAGCTGGCACAAACGATTCAATCTCGTTCTTTGGCGTAGGAGAGGCAGAGCGGCTCCCACGCTCGTTGCTCGCCTCGCCCGATCGCCGCAGAACCTCCTGATGCCAATCGGCGGCGCTTCGCCGCTGACCCTTTGGCATATCCGCCTCCAGGCTTTGCAGAAGCACCGCGGCGAGTTCTCCCCGCTGATCCGCATTGAGGGCGAGCGACTTGCTGACGAGATCAGGGTCGACCATCGGTTGACTCCGGGTTCGTTGGCCGAGTGAATTATGGCTGGAGGCGGGCGTTGCCGTGATAGGCGCCCCCCTTGCCGAACTTTCGCCGATCGCCATCGTACGGATAACGATGTCCCGCGTTGGGCGGGCCGGTCCTACCGATTTTGCGAGGGTTTGCGGTGTTCTTCGATCCCATGTACCTGCTGCTTGTCATTGTGCCGGGCATGCTGCTCTCCGGCGGGGCGAGCCTGCTGGTGCGGTCGGCGTTTTCCAAGTACTCCAAGGTCCGCACCCGCCGCGGCTACACCGGCGCCCAAGCGGCTCAGGCCCTGCTGGCGGACGCCGGCATTACCGATGTCTCCATCGTCCGCACCGCGGGCATGCTCAGCGACCACTACAACCCGCAGAGCAAGCAGCTCGCGCTCTCGGACGACGTGTACGCCAGCAACTCCGTGGCGGCCATCGGCGTCGCCTGCCACGAGGCGGGCCACGCCATCCAGCACGCCCGCGGCTACGCCCCGCTGCACCTGCGGAGCGCCCTGGTGCCGGTCGCCGGCATCGGCACGAACTTTGGCTACCTGGCGATGGTCGGCGGCCTGTTTCTGCAGTCGCAGGCGGTCGTCGGAATCGGCGCCGTGCTGTTTGCGGGAGCGTTGTTGTTCCAAATCGTCACGCTACCGGTCGAATTCGACGCGACAGCGCGCGCGAAGCGGCTGGCGGTGGAGTCCGGTGTGATCGACGCCGACGAACGCACCGGCATGGACCGCGTGCTCAACGCCGCGGCCCTCACCTATGTCGCGGCCGCCGCCACCACACTGCTCACGCTGCTCTACTACCTCTGGCGAGCCGGCCTCCTTGGCGGCGGGCGGAGCGAGTAGCGGCCGCGTTTAGGTTGTCCCACGCAAAGGCGCGGAGACGCCAAGAGGCATGGCACCCGGGTCGATTTAAGCAAGTGTTCTCAGAGCCTTCGGTCTTGCCAGTAACCGGGTCGCCGAGCGGTATGGGCGAGAGCGACCAGAAGCACTTGCTGATCGATGACTTCGTAGATCGCGACGAACGGAAAGCCCGTGGTTAGTCGCCGGCGCCATCTCTTGTCGGAAGCCAAAAGCTCGTAGTACGCCCAGCGATTGGGCTCGGCGACCAGTTCGTCGGCGATGGCGTCCATTTCGTCGCTCAGGCGCCAGCCGAGCGATGGAGAAATCGCGGCGTACTTCTCAATCGCTGCCTCGATCTCGTCGCGGGCAAGCGGGTGAACAACCAGCTTCACGGCTGGTCCCGCCGGCCGAGGCGCTGGTGAATGGCGGCACGGACTTCGCTCCACGGCACGAGCTCAACCTCGCCCCGCTCAATCTCCTGCGAACGCCGCCGGACCTCCGCGGCAATCTCGGGTGAGAATGCACCGCCGGCCGCGGGCTCAGCCAGACTATCGAGCAGCCGGTTTGCCAGCTCCGCCCGCTTCTGCTCCGGCAGGGCGAGGGCCGAGTCATACACCGCGGCGATTTCTTCGGTCGACATGAGAAGGAGCTCCACGAGTCAGGTTGCGCTGAGCTTCAGTCTACACGAAAGCACAGCTGCAGGCCGTATCTTAACACTGGGGGCGGCACCTCAACTCACAGTCCGTGTTTGCGAGGAAAATCTCGGGAAGCGGATTGCGAAAGGCACAGATGCTTCGAAGCGTAGAAACCTGCGTAGCTATCCCCACTGACTAAGCACGGCGTCGTAGTAGCCATCAATCGGCATCGGGATGCCGCTGCCCCAGAAATCCCATTGGTACTCATCTGCAACCGTAAGAAACACGTTCGTCAAATCGTCTTCGATCTCGATCGACTCACCGTGCGCCGCTATGCGATCGGCGAGTACCGCTGCGGAACCTACTTTCGAGTTCACCATACCTGACCAGGCGACGAACCTCTTCTCACCAGCAACCTCATGCAACACCAACCAGCGACGACTGGAACGCTCGAATGACAGGAATCTCAAGCCCCATCGGCTAGGCGGCTCGAAACTGATCGGATCACTCATCGGTCACGCACCCCTCGCTCGCGCTCTTCACGTTCTTGATGTACTTGTAAAGCGTCCCACGCGAGGCTTTGTACTCGGGGGCTTTCCACGCGGCCTTGCGCTTCGCCAGTTCTTCGTCGGTGACGTCGAGCGTGATCTGGTTCGCCTCGGCGTCGATGGTGATCTTGTCGCCGGTTTGGGCCAGGGCGATGGGGCCGCCGGCTTGGGCTTCGGGGGTGACGTGGCCGACGATGAAGCCGTGGCTGCCGCCGCTGAAGCGGCCGTCGGTGATCAAAGCGACGTCCTTGCCAAGCCCGGCGCCCATGATCGCGCTGGTGGGCGTGAGCATCTCCGGCATGCCGGGGCCGCCCTGGGGGCCCTCGTAGCGGATGATGACGACGTCGCCCTTGTTGATCTTCTTTTGTTCCAGCGCTGCGAGCATCTCCTCTTCGCTGTCGAAGCAGTTGGCCGTGCCGCTGAAGACCAGGCCCTCCTTGCCGGTGATCTTCGCCACGGCGCCGTCCGGGCAGAAGTTGCCCCGCATGATGCGGATGTGCCCGGTCTCCTTCAGCGGCTCGCTGACGGGGCGGACGATGTCTTGCCCCTCGGTTAGACCGGGCAGCTCCGCGAGGTTCTCGGCGATCGTCTTGCCGGTGCAGGTCATCTGCTCGCCGTCGATCATGCCGGCCTCGAGCATGTGCTTCATCACCGCCGGCGTGCCGCCGACTTCGTGCAGCTCTTCCTGCACGTAGCGGCCGGAGGGCTTGAGGTCCGCAAGGTAGGGCGTGGTGTCGGCCACCGTTTGGAAGTCGTCGATGGTCAACTCAACGTCGAACGACCGCGCCATCGCCAGCAGGTGCAGCACGGCGTTGGTCGAGCCGCCGGTGACCATGATGTACTTGATGGCGTTGAGGAACGACGTTCGAGTGACAATGTCTCGCGGCTTGAGGTCGAGCTCCAGCAGCTTGTGGATCACCTCGCCCGCCTTGTGGCACTCGGCGATCTTGTCCGGGTGCTCGGCGGGGATGCTGCTGGAGTAGGGCAGGCTCATGCCCATCACCTCGATGGCGGACGCCATGGTGTTGGCGGTGTACATGCCGCCGCAGGCGCCGGCGCCGGGGCAGGACTTCTGGACAATCTCTTTCCGCTCTTCTTCCGTGATGCGACCGGCGAGCCATTCGCCGTAGCACTGGAAGGCGGAGACGATGTCTAGCTTTTCAGGCTTTAGGTTTGAGGCTTCAGGACTCAGGTCTTGGTCCGAACCACCATTGCTCGTCGATCCTGCGCCCTGATCCCTGACACCTGAAGCCTGACGCCACCCTGGCTTGATCGTGCCGCCGTAGATCATGATCGACGGGCGGTTGAGCCGGCCCATCGCCATCAGGCAGCCGGGCATGTTCTTGTCGCAGCCGGGCAGGGTGACCAGGCCGTCGTACCACTGGGCCTGCATGACCGTTTCGATGGAGTCGGCAATCAGGTCGCGGCTCTGCAGGCTGTAGCTCATGCCGCTGGTGCCCATCGACATGCCGTCTGAGACGCCGATGGTGTTGAACCGCAGCCCCACCAGCCCGGCGGGCGCCATGCCGGTCTTCACCTCGCCGGCCAGGTCCAGCAGGTGCATGTTGCAGCTGTTGCCCTCGTACCAAACGCTGGCGATGCCCACCTGCGGGCGGCTCATCTCCTCTTCGCTCATGCCCGTGGCGTAGAGCATGGCCTGGCTGGCGCCTTGCGACTTGGGCTGCGTGATCTGGCGGCTGTACTTGTTCAGGTCCATTCGAGGGCGGATGGGGGAAGGCGGAAGGGGGATGAGTACCAGCGGGCCTCGATTGTAACGCTCCGCTATCGGAAAGGAGATATGGGGATGCTGGGGATGAGGGGGATGGCAGCCGAGCGGGGCGACCTTGCGGCGAATCGGCGGGCGCGTCTACTGTCCGCCGCATGGACGCCTTAAAGAGCGATCGCCGCTGGAAGACTCCTGGGTGGGCGCCCGGGTTCGCGGTACTGCTCGTGGTGCTTCTGCTGCTGAAGGGGTTTTGGGGAACGGTCGACGCGCTGTGGCTCCAGGCCGCGACGCTGGCCACTTCGTTCTTCGGCGGACCGGACGCGGTGGTGGGCGTCCTTTGGCACACGCTGCCGCTGGCGCTGTCGGCGGCGGTGGTCACGTTTCTGGTGGCAGGTGAGTGGCTCACGCTTGATAGCTTCGGCTCGCTGGTCGTGGTCGCGCTAATCGTGCTCGGCGGCGCCGCGCTCGGCGGGGCTTGCCGCGACGCGGCGGTTGGCAGCGATGCGATTCATGGCCCGTCGTCGGCGGAAACCATCGCCGAAGCCATCGCCCGGCCGCTGCCGCCTACCGCCGGTCAGCGTCTGTCCCAGGTCGACCTGCTGGCGCCGCCGGACTTCTCCAAGGCGCCGCCGTCGATCGAGCCGCTCAAGCTCTTGCCAGAACCCGCCGGCGTGGGCGGCATCCTGTGTGCCGCGGTCAATCAGATGCTCGGCTACCTGGCTGCCTACAACCCGCGGCTGCTGGTCGCGTCGCTGCTGGCGGGCGGGTACGTTGGCTGGACCTGGCAACGCCGGTTGGCTCGCTGGCGCGAGCGGCTAAGCCCGATTCCAACCGTGAAGAATGACTACGCGCGTGCCGCGTAGCGCCGCTTAAAGAAAAGATCCGTGCCGATGCCGCCCGAGTTTCTCTACTTCGACCTGGGCAACGTGCTGCTCACGTTCGACAACGACCGCATGTGCCGGCAGATGGGCGAGCTGCTGGGCGCCGACGAGGCGAGTGTCCGCGGCTTCGTCATGCCAACCGGCGGCGAGAGCGACCTGCAGTGGCGATTCGAGTGCGGCCTGCTGAGCGAGGCGGAGTATCTGCAGCAGGTCTGCGATCACTTCGGCGCGTCGCCGGACCATGCAGCGTTGGCCGTGGCGGCGAGCGACATCTTCGCGCCGATCGAGCCGGCGATGCGACTCGCCGACGCGCTCGCCAAAGCCGGCTGGCGGCTGGGGCTGCTCTCCAACACCAACTGGGCCCACTGGCGGTTCGTGATGGACGGCCGCTACCCGGTGCTGCGGAGTGCGTTCGAAGTGGAGATGACGAGCTTCGCCGCCCAATCGATGAAGCCCGACGCGGGCATCTACCGCCGAGCGATCGAGGCCACCGGCGTGCCGGCCGAGCGGGTCTTCTTCACCGACGACAAGCCGGAGAACGTCGCCAGCGCCCGCGAAGCCGGCATCGACGCGGTGGTCTTCACGTCGACCGAGCAGCTCATCGCCGATCTCCAGTCGCGTGGCGTCATCGCAGAGTAGCGGCGCCAGCATCGGCGTATCGGCGTTGCCCCGTCTGCCAGCACGCAGTAGTCTCCCTCGCGCGACTCCCCGTCTCCGGCTCCAAACGCCCCGCTCCTCATGCGCACCGGTGTCTTCCTGCCCAACTGGATCGGCGACGTGGTGATGGCCACGCCGGCGTTGCGTTCGCTCCGCACGCTGGTCGACCGCGAACGCGGCACGCTGGTCGGCGTCATGCGGCCGTACGTCGCCCAGGTGCTGGCGGGGACCGAGTGGCTGGACGATCAACTGCTGCTCGGCCGCAAAGAACCCGCCGCGGCGCCGCTCAAGAAGCTGGGGCTCGACCGCGTCGTGCTGCTGCCCGGTTCCTTCCGCACCGCGTGGCTGGCGTGGCGGAGTGGGGCGAAGGAGCGTGTAGGCGTTGCCCGCGACCTGCGGGGCTGGATGCTGACGACCAAGCTGTTCGAACCAACGCAACGCGGGCGAGCGATTGGCGTGCCGCCGATCGACTCGTACCTGAACACCGCCTACGCCGCCGGCGGCGACTGGCAGCCGCCAACGCTGGAGCTGGCCACCACCGACGAAGACGAAGCGGCCGCCGACGAAATCTGGCATCGGTTCGATTTGCCGCGCGACGGCTCGCTGGTCGTGCTCAACTCAGGCGGCGCGTTTGGCGCCGCCAAGAGCTGGCCGCCGGAGCACTTCGCTGAGCTGGCGAAGCGCTTCGCGGGCGACGGTCGCCGCGTACTGGTCAACTGCGGGCCGGCCGAACGCGACGTCGCCCGGCAGATCGCCGGGGACGCGGACCACCCCGGCGTGGTGAGCCTCGCCGATTGGCCGACCGCCGACGGGTGGAGCGTGCCTATCGGCGTGACCAAGGCCGTCATCCGCCGCGCGGGATTGCTGGTGACTACCGACAGCGGGCCGCGGTTCTTTGGCCTGGCGTTCGGGGTGCCGGTGGTGTCGCTCTTCGGCCCGATGGGCCCGCACGCCACGCGGACGCACTCGCCGCTGGAGACGCCTTTGTCGCTGTCGCTCGACTGCCAGCCGTGCGAGAAACCCGTCTGCCCGCTAAAGCACCACCGCTGCATGCGTGACCTGACGGTCAATCACGTCTACAGCGCGTGCCAGTCCCGACTCGCCACCCGGCATGCCGCTTAGACCTTCCATCGCGTAGGCCCGTAACATGACAGGCGGCGACATGAGCATCGAAGCAACGATCCCGCAGGTCCTGCACCAGACCAGCAAGACCGCCGAGATCCCCAAGCGGTGGAAGCACACCGTCCAGGCCAGCAAGGATATGCACCGCGGTTGGCGGTACGAGCTGTGGACGAATGAGCGTTCGCGGCAGTACGTGAATGAGCACCATCCGGAGCTCGCGCCCACATTCAATGCCTACGAGCGCGACATCATGCGGGCGGACGTGATCCGGTACGTGGTGATGCACGACCAGGGCGGTGTCTACTGCGACCTGGACTACGAGTTCCTGCGGCCGTACGACTACTCGGGGACCGACCTGCTGATCGCGATGGAGTTTGACCGCGCATACGGCGACAACATCGACGCGGTGGCCGGCTTCCTGCTCGCGTCGGCGCCGGGGCACCCGTTTTGGCGGGACGTTCTCGATGAGCTCATTACCAAACCGCCCACCACTGACAGCTATCACGACGTGGTCTCCGCCACCGGCCCGGGGCTGCTGACGCGGGTCTTCTTCGAGAACCGCGAGAAGTACCAGGGCGTGCGCGTGGAGCCACGGCCGGTCTTCAGCCCGTACCGCATCCGCGGCAAGAACGAGAAGCTGCTGCTGCTCAACACCGGCGTCACGCACGGCGTGCACCACGCGTGGGGCTCGTGGCGGGAACGCTGGAGCGCCACCTACTTCCGCACCAAGCTGAAGAAGCTCTTCGAAGGCCGCGAGCCAGGCGTGCGAAAGCAGAACTGGGCGGCGTAACGCATCGGATTCGACCGCGTAGGGCAGTCCACGCCTGCCGCGAACCGGGTCGTTGGCCCGCGGCCGGCGGGGCCTGCCCTACGCCTGCTCGGTCAACGCGCCCGCTTCCAGTACGGCGGCTTATCGAAGGCGTCGCCCTCGCCGTGGATGCGGGGGTCTTGGCCGGCGATGAGCACCTGCATCAACTGATCGGCAAGCTCTTGCCGGGTGGCTTGGTGGTGGGGGCTCGCGGCAAGGTTGTTCATCTGATCGACGTCGGCGTTCAGGTCGTAAAGCTCTTCGGCCGCACGCTTGCCCCAGGCGCGCCGCACGGCGTCTTCGTACGCGGGGTCGTCTTGGACCTCGGCGTACCACTGCTTGGTCGGGCCGCCGTCTAGGTCGCCGTGCGTCCGCAGGCCAGCCGTCAACGGCGGCGTGAACTGTGGCCAGCGTTCGGGCTTGAAGTTGCGGATGTAGAGATAGTCCTTGGTGCGGATCGCCCGTGACGGGTAAGGCAGATGCCCCTCTCGGGCTTCCACCTTGTGGCGTTCGCGTCCGGTGATCACGTACGGAACTTCTCGCGGAACCAAGCCGCTTGCCGATGCGTCTTCGACGATCGGCAGCAGCGACCGACCGTCCATCTGCTCATGGACGGGCAGGCCCGCGGCTTCGAGGAACGTTGGCGCGAGGTCTATGAGCGAAGTTGGGTTCTCAACCACCCGCCCCGGCGCCGCGAGCCGGTCGGGCCAGTGGATCAGCAGCGGCACCTGCGTGCCGAAGTCGGTTAGGTTGGTCTTGCCGAGCGGGAAGCCCGGGGCGCCGTGGTCTCCCGAGACGACGAGGATTGTGTTGCCGAGCAGCCCGCGGCTGGTGAGTTCCTCGACGATCACCCCAACCTGCTCGTCGAACGCCTTGCACTCGCCCAGGTAGTCCGCGAAGTCCTGGCGGAGCACCTCGTTGTCCGGCAGGAACCGTGGCATCTTGCCGCGGAGGTCTTCCGGGTTGATGCCCCACAACGCCGTGCCCGAGTCCGCCACCCACGGCCGGTGCGGGTTGGTTGGGCTGTAGTACCAGCAGAACGGCTGGCCCGGTTCGGCGGCATCGAGAAAGCGGCGGAAGTTGCCGCGGGCCTCGTCGAGCATCTGGCGTTTCGCGTCCTCTTGCTTCCGCGTGTCGCGCAACTCGGAACAAACCTGCGAGAACCGGTTCGGCCGCATCCCGGCGCCGTTGAACACGTGCTTGCCGTCCACGAACAGGTGCATTGACACATGCGTCTTGTACGTCACGCCCGTGTGGTAGCCGGCCTTCTCAAGCAGCGTGTGGTAGCTCTCCAGTTGCTTCACCGGATCGGCGGCCGGATCGCCCGACCACGGGTTGTGAAGCTGGCTGCCGCCGCCGTTGCGGAAGAAGTGCCGGCCGGTCAGCACCGCCGTGCGAGACGGGCTGCACGAGGGGGCGCTCACGTGGGCGTCCCAGAACAGCAGCCCGCTCTTCGCCAAGCGATCGAAGTGCGGCGTCTCGAACGCGTCGTTCACCGTCGGCCGGTCGGGCTCGCGGTACGCGCTGGCGTACCGGCCCCAGTCGTCGGCGAAGGCGAAGACGATGTTCGGCCGCGGGTCGGCCTCGGCGGCCGCCCGGCCCACCAGGACGAGCAACAGCAAGGCCGCAAGACGGGCTTTACGCACGAAGGACACCGTTGGCGTTGGCTTACAAGTACTCGTTGATCAGATTCTCGAACCGCTCCTGCCGGCCGCTGGCGTTGGCGGCGGCTTCGCCCTTGTCGAGCATCAGCGTTTCGAGCGACGCGAACGTGTGCTTGCCCGCCTCGATCTCGGCGCCCAGACCGGCGTCCCAGCTCGCGTAGCGGTCGGTGACCATCGAGTCCAGCACGCCATCGGCCCGGAGCGCGGCGGCGATCTTCAGCCCGCGGGCAAACGCGTCCATGCCGCCAACGTGGGCGTAGAACAAATCGATCGGCTCAAAGCTCTCGCGGCGGACCTTCGCGTCAAAGTTCACGCCGCCGGTCTTGAAGCCGCCGTACTTGAGGATCGAGTGCATGCACTGGGTGGTGACGTAGATGTCCGTGCAGAACTGGTCCGTGTCCCAGCCCAACAGCAGGTCGCCCGTGTTGGCGTCGATGCTGCCCAGCGCGTCGGAGCTGCCGGCCACTTCCAGCTCGTGCTGCATCGTGTGGCCGGCGAGCGTGGCGTGGTTGGTCTCCAGGTTCAGCTTGAAGTGCGGCAGCAGATCGAACTGGCGGAGGAAGTTCAGGCACGCCGCCGCGTCGGAGTCGTACTGGTGCTTGGTCG
>JBCDJN010000059.1:0-29477 GCA_039414355.1 Planctomycetota bacterium
GGACAACAGCGATCCCGGGCCGGTCATAAAGAAGATGCCGTCTGCCAGGATCGGCTCAGGGCCGTTAATGAAGTAGTAAGACGCGGTGCCGTAATTGCCGCCGTAGCTGCAGACACCATAGAACCCGCCGCCACCGCCGTTGCCGTTGAGGCTAGCCGTGGCTGACGGTGGACCCGTTAGGACAAACGTGGTTTGCTCGAATTCGTCGCTCGGGCAAATCAAGATCGGAATTACCGAAGCGGCGACGGAGATCTGTGGATCGTACCGGCTGTTGGAGGTCTCCCGGCTGCTAATGACAACGGGGTCGAACTCCCACCGATCGTAAACGGCTTGCGCTTCGAGATAGGGCAGCAGCCGGACCCAAAAAGTCGACGTCGCGAGGTTGGAGTCGTTCAACTCCATGCCCAGCGGGAACGAGCCATTAGTGTCATGAAAGTTCAGCGCGGCGAGCGCGGTCTGCTTCAAGTTCCCTGCGCATTGGATTCGCCGAGCCGATTCTCTGGCGGACTGAACGGCAGGCAGCAACAACGCGATCAAGATCCCGATGATCGCAATCACCACCAGCAGCTCGACGAGCGTGAAGGCAGATTGACTCAGCAGGCGGGCAGCGGGGCGGGGGCGGCTTGCGGTCTGCGGCATGGTTTCTCGGGAGGCGTGAGAGGCGGGGCCTGGCGCGGTGGCTGCTATCGTAGCTTCGAGAGTCGAAACTGTGAATCACTTTGAGCTGAGGAGGCCCGCGTGGCGTTTGGCGAGCTTCGACCCACGCACGCAAGGTCGCCGCAGGCCGCAAACTTTGGCGCGGTCGGTCGATCCAGCGCTCACCAAGACGCCGATTCGGGAAACCGAGGCGCCGAGACGGTCTTCGCAGGACGGCTTGCACGCTCGCCGGAACGCACCGGCGGGAGCGTGCGGGGCCTCACGCCGGTGAAGAAAAAGTGAATATTCTGCGAAACTAGGTTGCGGCCGTTCCAGCTGTCGACCAAACTCCGAAAGCTGGGGCAACGTTTGTTTGAGACGCCTGTTGGCGGTCTCCATCGCGCGTTCGCTCAGTCACGCCTGTCAGGAAACTGTTCCTGATCCCGCCGCGATTTCCGGTCAACGGCCACCTCGTACCTCTTCGGTGAGGATGGCCGCCGCTATAGCTTCCCGTAAAGAGACTCGACTGACGCCGATCGCCCAGGGTGCGCTCGGGTCAGCGCCAAGCAGCTCGGAGTCGCTGACTGCGGCTCCGCGGACTGCACCAACCGACCACGAAGGAACCCATCTAAATGCCTTGTTCGCCCCCACGGATTGTCGCGACGCTCGTCGCGGGAATGGTCGCGCTGAGCGTTGGCTCCGCCAACGCCCAGCTTCAGATCACGGAGATCATGTACAACCCGCTCGACGAGTTCGACTTCGAGTGGATTGAAGTCCGCAACACGGGCGTAACACCGATTGATCTCGACGGCGCCTGGGTTGATTCGGTCGGCGGGTTTTACCGCGGCGTGGGCGATCCGGGAGGTGATCCGTTCAACCCGAATATCGTCAGCAGCGTTGCGACGAACACCGTGGTCCCGGCCGGGAGCGTCGCCGTTCTCTGGGATGGCTTCTTCGGCACCGGCAACGAGAACAACTTTAACGACACCATCTTCCGCGACGCGTGGAACATCGATCCGAGCGTCCCGCTGGTTGGCGTGCAGTTCTACAACCGCGTTGACAACGATGGGGCCGAGATCGGCATCTGGGCCAGCACCGCCGACTACGAGGCGGACATTCCCGATGTCGTCGCCGGCGGCACCAGCGGCACGGTTGGCAGCACCACTAACGCCCTGGTGAGCGTGGTTGTCGAGGACTCTGCCCCCTGGCCCGTCAGCACCAACGGCGTCTCCGTGACCTGGAACGGCCTCGGCGGCGCCAACGGCTTCCAAGACGGCGCCAATTGGGAACTCTCGCAAGACGGTGTTCGCGGCGGCACGGTGAGCAACCCTGTTGGCGAGGGCCAGCTCAACGGTCTCGACGGCGGTTCGCCCGGCGCCATCCTCAACGGCACCGCGGGCGCTGCGCCCGGCTCCGTTACCATCACCGAAGTCATGTACAACCCCGCCTCGCCCGAGGACGACTGGGAGTGGATCGAGATCTACAACAACACCGGAGCGACGCTCGACTTTGGTGCGAACCCGGCGATCCTTGACGACGACGACGGCGCCGTCGCCACCGAAGGCAACATTACTAGCGGGACCATCCCGAACGGCGAGTTCGGCGTCCTGTACAACGCCGAGGACCTGGATGAGGTCACGTTTACTGCCGCTTGGGGCACCGGCTTCAACCCGATCGCGGTCAACGACTGGCCCGGCTTCAGCAACACCGCCGACCGAGTCTCGTTCTGGAGCGATTTCGATAACTACACCGCCCGGGACGAAACGACCGCCGACGACACCTTGCTGTACGACGATGGTGTGCTCGTCGGCGAAGACCCGGAGCCGGAGTTCTTCCCCACCGAAGACGGCGCCTCGTCGATCGGCTTGACCGCCATCGGCTCCGACAACACGGACGGCGCCAACTGGGCGCTCTCTAACCCGTTGCCCCCGATTGCCGGCGGTGACGGCGTCTCGTTTGACTCGCTGCCGATCTTCGGCGGCGGCAGCATCTACGCCGGTGGCGACCTTGGCAGCGCCGGTGTCTTCGAGGAACTGGTCCCGCCCGAGGGCGACTACAACGGCGACGGCACCGTGGACGCCGCCGACTACACTGTCTGGCGTGACGCCTTCGCCGCGGGCGATGTGCTGACCGTTGGCAAGGCCGTGCCTGGGGTCGCCGACTTGGCCGACTACGGCGTGTGGAAAGCCGCCTTCATCGGCGCCGGTAGCGGAGCGTCGACCCTTGTGCCCGAGCCGGCGGCTGCCGCGCTGCTGCTCCCGCTGCTCGGCTTGGCGACCCGTCGCCGCATTGCCGGCTGAGCCGCGATTATTCTGCCGATACCTGCTCACCGGCTCGACGGGCTTGCTCGTCGAGCCGGTTTTGCTGTGTGCCTTCAACTCGCCAAAGATGCCAATCGCTCCAGGACCGCACCGATGAAGAGAAGTCTGATTGGATTCCGAAGCTTGATTGCGTTGATCGCGGCCCTGGCCTCTGCGAGCCTGACGGGGGCCGCTCGTGCTCAGTTGCAGATCACGGAGTTGATGTACAACACCATCGGCAACGACAACGAGAACGCCTGGGAGTGGATCGAGGTTCGGAACAACACGGCGGTGGACGTTGACCTGTTTGGTGCGTTTGTCGCCGCGGTGGGGCAGAACTACACGCTGGGCGACACCTCGACGGTGTCGGTAATGGCGACCAACTCAGTCGTTCCCGCCGGCCGGTCCGCCGTGCTCTACGATGGTGGGCCAGGGGAGTTTGACGATGCCCTGTTCCGGACGGCGTGGGGGCTCGACCCTAGCGTGCCGCTGATCGCACTGGAGAACGCCGACGTGTTGGTGAATGGCGGCGCGGAGATCGGCATCTGGGCGGATGCGGCTGCTTACCAGATGGATATCCCGGCGATCGCCGTCGATGGCATGAACTCCGGCGCCGTTGCGTCGACCGCTAACGCGTTGGTGAGCCTGACCTACGACGGTTCCGCCGGAGACGATGGGGTGTCGGCGTATTGGACGGGCGCCGGCGGCCCGAGCGGCTTCCAAGACTTCTCGAACTGGCGAGACTCCGCGGCGGGCGTCCTGGGCGCCACGACCAGCGGTGAGGCGGTCTTGCTCGGCGGCCAGATCAACAACACCAACGATGTTGGAACGCCCGGTTCCATCCAGGGCGGCGCCGCCGGCGCCCCCGCCGGTGAGTTCGTTATCACCGAAGTCATGTACAACCCCGCGTCCGCCGGCAACGGTGAGTGGGAGTGGGTTGAGGTCTACAACGGCAGCGGCTCGGCGATTGACTTCTCCGTGACCCCAGGCGTTTTGGACGACGACGACGAAGCACGGCTGACCGAGCCCAACCTAACCGCCGGCGTCATCGGAGATGGCGAGTTTGGCGTCCTCTACCGCGGCCAGGCCGCCACGCTGAGCAACATGCAGGACGCCTGGGGAGCGTCGATCAACTTCATCCCCGTCGACAACTGGACGGCTCTCTCGAACGGCAGCGACGTCATCGGCTTCTGGAGCAGCTTCGCCGACTACCAGGCCGAGCCCAACACCGGCGGGAATGAGACTTTCGACTTTGCAGCGGACTCCGTGGCGTACGGCTCTGGTTTCCCTCCCGAGGGCGACGGCGAGTCGATCCAGCTCTCGGCGATCAACCTTTCGGGCGACGACGGCGCCGATTGGTTCGCCTCGGAGATCGGCGATGGCGTCTCCGTTCAAGCCGCGGTCGTGATTGACAGCGAAGTGGTGCACCCGGGCGGCGCCATCGGCAGCCCCGGCGCCGCGATCGTGGGCGACTACAACAACGACGGCGTGGTGACCGCCGCCGACTACACGGTATGGCGAGACAATCTGGGCGAAGACGCTTCGGCTCTCGCCAACCGCAGCCCGATCCTAACGGGCGTGGTGAGCATCGAAGACTACACGGTTTGGAAAGACCAACTGCTCTCGGTCGATGCGCCGGCAGACCCGCCTGCGGCGGCCGCCACGCCAGAGCCGTCAGCGGCGGCGCTCTTGCTGCTGACCCTTTGCCACGCTGCCCGCCGGCGACCACTACTCGGGTGAGACGGCCAGCAGCTCTTGGCTGACAGCTTTAATTTGGTCGGCGTCGATCGCCGGCACACCGTCGGCGTAGCCGACAACCAAGGAGAGGTCGCCCAGCCGGTCGATGCGTCTCGGGACGCCGCCCGTTAGGCAGTGCATCATCTCCACCGCGGAGGGCTCGAAGACCTCACGCGTGGCGCCCACGGCTTCGAGCCGCGTCCGCAGGTAGTCGCCGGTCTCGGCGGCCGTTAGCGGGCGGAGCATCGACTTAACGGCGAGCCGCTCTTCGAGCGCGGGCCGGCGAGCTAGCGCTGAGAGCAGCCCCATCTGACCCACCAGCAGCAGCGTCATCCACGCGCCCGGCGAAGGGCCGAGGTTGAGCAGCAGGCGGATGGTTTCCAACAGGCCGGTATCTTCCAGCAGCTGCGCTTCATCCAGCACGATCACGGCGTGGCGGCCGGCGTCGTGATTCTCGCGGAGTCGGTTCTCGATGCGGCGGACCGATTCGTCGACCGACAGCGTCGCCCCCGCCGCGTCCGCGGAGCCGAGCTTGGCCGCCAGGTAAGCCAGCAGGTCCTGGTAAGCCATCTGCGGAAACACGAGGTGGGCGATCGGTCCAATCGGCGAGTCTTCCTGCTCGGCAAACCCGGCGATCAGTCGCTGGGCGAGCAGCGTCTTGCCCACGCCCGAGGGGCCGGAAAGCACAGCCGCGGCACGGCGTCCGTCGATGGCGTACTGCAGCTTCAGCAGAGCGCCCTGGTGGGCCTCGCTGGGGAAGAACCCCTCGGCGGACGTCACCGGCTCAAAGGGCTTCGCCCGGAGCTGCCAGTAGTCTTCGTACATCGATGGACTCGGGCTGAAGCGGGTTCAAAGGGTGCTTGCGGCAGCGCGGTTCTCAACGAGACCGAGGACCGGGGCGCCGGTCGATTCGACCAAGCGTTGCGCGGCCGACACGGCGCCGCTGAGGTCGCCCGTCGCCCGCACCAGCACGACTCCGGTCGGCTTGATCGCGGCCGCGAGGGTCGACAGCGAGCCACATTCCCACGACGCCTTGCGGTCGAGCACGGGGCCGAGGTCCACGATCGTCAGCGGGCGAGAGCTAGCGAACTGGCCCAGCGTCGCCTCGGCGGCGGCGATCGGCACGCCCGTCAGGTCGCCGGTGATGGCGACGCAGGTCTGGTCCTGTTCGGCGTGAACCATGGCGGCGCTCGCGGGTCGGCCGGCGAGGGCCGCTTCGGCAAGGGTTTGCGAGTGCAGCAGGCCGAGCGCCTCGGCGAGGTGCTCAGACGCCGCGCCGCCGGGGTCGCCGGTCTCGGTGTCGATTAGGCCGACCGAACCCAACCCGCCCGCCAAGCAGCGAGCGGCGGCCAGGGCGGTGGTGGTCGATCCCGCCCCACGGTGGAGCCCCGCGACGCCGAGCACGAACGGCTCGCCGGCCGACTCGGGCGCCAGGTTCAGGTACGCCTCACGGTGGGCGGCGGCGAGCGTCTCCACAACCGCCGGCCAGTGAAACCGCCGGACGTGGGTGCCCGCGGCCGTGGCGGTTGCGTCGCCGGCGGCCCCCAGGGGGGGGTGTATTGCGGCGGCCCGCGGGGGGCGCCTGGTTCGGGTCCGCCGCCGGGGGGGGGGGGGCGCGCGCCCCCACCCCCGCCGGCCTGTCAACCCGCCGGCGGGGGGGCCCGGGGGCGGTGGGGGGGGGGGCGCGGGCGCCCGCCTGCTGGCGTCTGCGTGCGAGGGCTTGTGAGAGCGGTGTCTTTCCACCCGCCATCGCCGGAACGGCTGGTTGCCACGCGGCGTGCGGCGCGTGGGCGAAGCGGATGTGCGGCCCCGGCGCGGCTTGCACTATCGGCGGCTCCGTGGCGGGCTCGATCGCCGGAGCGGTCGAGGCGGTTGTGGTCGCGACGGTCGAGGCTTCGAACTCCGTCCGCGACCGATCGAACGCCTGGATAAAGGCTCGGTCGGTGCGAGTCATTTGGTTCGCCCCTCGGCGGGTTGGATTCCAGATAGACGAGCCATGCGTGGCGACGCAGGAGGTTGCGGCTCAAGCGACGGGGCCGCGGCCGGCGCCCGGCGAACTCCTACCGGTCCACGAACGGCGATGTGTTGGCCGTCCGCCGCGGCGACCGGCTCGCTCCGCGGCGACGGGTGTGGCGTCGTTGCGGGTGTCAGTTGCGCGTACGACGGCTCGACGGGGCGAGTCGTGGCGGGCGCCGGCGTGCCCGTATCGAACCGCGAAGCGTCGCCACGCAGCAGCAGCACGGTTAGCCCGGCCGCGGCGAGCAGCGTGAGCAGCACGATGATCTGCGAGTAGGGCGCCACGGCAGCCTCCGCCCTCAGCAGAGCCGTGATCCAGCCGTCGTTGTCATTCGGACGACCCGCGCTCGTCTTGCCAGGCTGGCTGGGCGACGGGTCAACGCGGAACTCGCGATGGGTCGCCAGCGGCTGGTGTTCGGTGTCGGTCTCTGGCAACTCGGGCAGCGGGCGATCTTCGCCGGGCCTGGCCGGCTCGGGAAGAACGGGCGGCGGCGGCGTTTGCGGTCGCGGCGGCGCCGAGGGCGGCGGCGGAGCGGCGGCGCCGAGCGCAGGCGGCGAGAGCGCTTCGATGGCGTGCACCTCGATCACCGAAGGCGATGCCTGCGTGCCGGCCGGAATCGCGGTGACGCGTGGGGCCGAAAGGGCAGGGCCATCGGGCTTGGCGTCGACCGCTGGCACGCGTGCCAGCACCGGCAGCGGGGCCAGGGGCGCCGGCGATGCGTCGGGGGTTGTGTCGCCCCATTCGAGCGACAGCGTATCGAAACTGGTGTAGCCACCCCGCATGACGCTTCCCTGCGATGCCTGGTGTGGTGCGTCGCCAAGAGCGTGGCGGCGCAAGCGGCGCCCGCACGCACGGCGCGGGCTCGCCGGAGTTTCTATCGGGAGCCGCGGCGGAAAAGCTTGAGGGTTGTTCCGGCTGACCGGCCACACAATCGCTACACGCGTGCTAGACAGATCGCCCAACCGCCCCAAACAATGGGCGGATGCTGCGTTCCCGCCTGTTCTGGAAGCTCCTGCTAGCGTCCGCCGCCCTCAACGCCGTGGGGTTGCTCGTGCTGGGCGCATGGGTGATCGCCCAGCAACGACAGCAAGAGATCGACGCCGCCGCGGCGGAACTCCGCGGCGTGCTGCGGCTGTGCCAGTCGCTGCTCATCCGGGAGCAAGCGGCCATTGGGCCCGGCGACGCCTTTCGCGAGACGCTCCCAGCCGTTGCGTCGGACGCCAGCGAGGCGACGGGTGACCGGGTCGTCTTCCTCGACGTCGCGGAGCGCGTGCTTGCCGACTCGGTCATTACGCAAGCCGCGGACGGCGGCGGGCCAGCCCTCGAACGGGTCGCGCTGGTCGCCCGAGGAGCCGTGGCCGATGCCCGGGTGTCGGGCTTTGGGCTCGAAAGCCGACGCACGACCGCCGCGGGCGTGACCGTGTTGCACGCGGCGGAGCGGGTCGACGAAGCCTTGCCCGTTTCGGTCGTCTGCGTCATCCGCGAACTCCCACAGCTCGAGGAACGGGTAGCAGACAAGCGGAATCGCCTGATCGCAGTGGCGGCGATGGTCACTCTCGGCTTCGCGGCGGCGGCGGCGGGGTTGGCCCAGCTGGTGGTGCGTCCGGTGCAGTCGCTCCGTGACGCGGCCGACGCCATCGCCAGTGGGGATTACAAGAAGCGGGCGTACGTTTCGAGCGACGACGAGCTGGGGGACCTCGCCCGGTCGTTCAACAAGATGCGCGAAGAACTCGGCAGCCAGCTCACGGAACTCCGGGAGGGCGGCCAGCGGCAGACGACCGTGCTGGGCGGGATGATCGAGGGCGTCATCGCCGTGGACGATCGCGAGCGGGTGCTCTTCGCCAACACCGCGGCGGGCAGGCTGTTTGGGTTCATCCCGCCACAGATCGAGGGCCGGCCGCTGCTGGAGGTCGTGCGGCTGCACACGCTTCACGAGGCGGTGGCGAGCGCCCTGGCGTCGGCCCGGCCGCAGCGGCTGGAGACCGAGTGGGAAGAGGCCGCCGAGCGCCGCATGTTGCTCGTTCAGGTCACTCCGCTGCCCGGCGACCCGTGCCCCGGCGTGGTGACGGTGCTTCACGACACGACCGAGCTGCGGCGGCTGGAGTCGCTTCGTTCAGACTTCGTCGCCAATGTGTCGCACGAGCTAAAGACGCCGCTCAGCTCGATCAAGGCGTACACGGAGACGCTGATCGACGGCGCCGTGAACGACCCCGAGCACAACATGCCGTTCCTGCGGCGGATTGAGGAACAGGCCGATCGGCTGAACTACCTGATCCAAGACCTGCTGGCGCTGGCGCGGATTGAATCGGAGCAGCAGCCGTTTGAGATCCGCCCCGTGGCCGTGGCGGACGTCATTGGCTCTTGCCTGGCGGACTACCGGCCGCGGGCCGAGGGGAAGCAGATTGAGCTCGTGGCCGAGGGCCCGCCGCAGCCGCTGCACGCCAAGGCGGACGCGGAGGGGCTGCGACTGATCGTCAACAACCTGGTCGACAACGCCATAAAGTACACGTCGATTTCCGGGCGGGTGGCGGTGCGGTGGGGCGCCGGCGAAGCGGGTATGGTGAAGATCGAGGTCGAAGACACGGGCATCGGCATCCCGGCGGAGTCGCTGCCGCGGGTCTTCGAGCGGTTCTTCCGCGTCGACAAGGCCCGCAGCCGCGAGCTGGGCGGCACCGGCCTGGGGTTGGCGATCGTCAAGCACCTGGCCCAGGCGTTCGGCGGCCACGTGGACGTGACGTCGGAGGTGGGCAAGGGGACGGTCTTCTCGGTGGAGCTCCCGGCCGCCTGAGAGGTGGCGTGCTGGCGGGCCCAAGAGAGCTGGCCCAAGAATTCTCGCCCACGCGGCTGCATGCGCTCCGCCCCCGCTTTTTTCCCGGCTCAAGGGCCTCCGATTAGCGGATAACCGAGGGCTCACGCGGCCAAACCGGCAATCGTTGGCTCGCGACGCTCCACCTTGTGAACGCCTCCAATTATCGTTCTATCAGCCGATTCACCAAATCTCGCCCGTCCAAATTGTGCCAAGGCGCCGAATCCGCCGGCGCGATTCTTGGACACCCGCAAGCGACGCCTGCCAGCCCGCAACTTTGCCTGACCGTCAGCCGATGCCGGCAGCGCCCGCCGCACCTGTCGCCACTCACCGAATCTTCACACAGGCTTCACAATTGCCGCGTAACCTCTGACGCCAGCGGAGCCATTCTGCTAGCTGTGATCCCCCGCGGCGGTCATCCGCAGTATCGCTTTACCGGCCCCTCAGGCGGCCCAGCCCCAGCCAACCAGCCCCAGCCAACCAGACCCGTCCAACCAGCCCCATTCAACCAGCGGCGACGCTGATCGAGACCACGCCTTGCTCAAGTTCTCCTCCGTCGTTCCTTCACATCGCCCCGCTGTGCTTTCCCTTGGCCTGATGGTCGGGATGTTGTCCGGCTGTTTTCAGCCGCCGGACATCATCCGGATCGACGGGTCGAGCACGGTCTTCCCGGTGAGCGCGCGGGTGAAAGACAAGTTCGCCGCCGCCAACCCGGGCGCCCGGATCACGGTTGCCAAGACCGGAACCAGCGGGGGAATCACCTCGTTCGTGCGGGGCGAGATCGACATCTGCGACGCGTCGCGCATGATGAGCGAGTCGGAACGCGAACTCGCCGAGGGCGCCGGCCTAGAGTTCAGCGAGTTCACCGTGGCGTACGACGGCATCTCGCTTGTCGTCAACAAAGAGAACGACTGGTGCGAGTGCTTAACGGTGGAGCAGCTCAGCCGCCTGTGGGACAAGAACAGCCAGGTACAGAAGTGGAGCGACCTGGACTCCAGTTGGCCCGAGGAGCCGATCAAGCTGTACGGCCCCGATGAGAACAGCGGCACCTTTCAGTACTTCGTCGAAGAGATCTTGGGCAAGGGCAAGGGGTGCCGGACGGACTACTCGCCCAGCACCGAAGACAACCAGCTTGTCCGCGGCGTGCAGGGCGACAAGTACGCGATGGGCTACTTCGGCTACGCCTACTACATCGAGAACGCGGAGACGCTCAACCTGGTTGCCGTGGACGCGGGCGAGGGCTGCGTGAGGCCATCAGTCGAGTCGATCAAGAACGACACCTACAAGCCGCTCTCCCGCCCGCTGTTCATCTACGTCCGGCACGACTCGCTGGCGAAGCCCGCCGTCGCCAGCTTCGTGGAGTTCTACCTGAACGAGGTGGGCGGGCTGGCGGGCGAGGTGGGCTACGTGGCGGCGCCAACGGAGGTGGCCGACGAGAATCTGGCGGAGTTCCAATCCGCCACCGCCGGCAACCAAGCCGAACCCGCCGAGTGAGGCCGCGCGTTGTCAACGTCCGCCAACCCGACTCGATCTGCCGCCCCAGGTCTTGAGGCGACCCGCCAGGACTGGCTGGAGCCGCTGATCCGTTACGCGCTGTTGGCGTGCGCCACGGTCTCGGTCCTGGTGACCGTTGGCATTGTCGGCGTCCTGCTCTGGCAAGCGGTGAACTTCTTCGGCTACGTGTACTACGTCAACGACGCCGGCGACGTGGTGGCGACCGCGCAAGAGCTGGGCGAGCGCCCCGCGCCGGCCGACGCCGTGGCGGAGACCATCACCCCGGGTGAGTTCCTCGGCGGCACGCGCTGGGCGCCGTCGCAGTACCTGTTCGGCATCTTGCCGCTGCTGTGCGGCACGCTGCTCGTCACCTTCGGCGCGGCGCTGGTCGCGGCGCCCATCGGCCTGGGCACGGCGATCTACCTCAGCGAGTACGCCTCGCCGTTGGTTCGCGAGATCGTCAAACCGGTGCTTGAGATCCTGGCCGGTATCCCGTCCGTGGTGTACGGCTTCTTTGCGGTGGTGGCCATCTCGCCGGTGGTGGGCGCCGTGTTCGGCGAACAGACCGATACGTTCAACGCGCTCAACGCGAGCATCGTGGTGGGCTTCATGGTGCTGCCGATGGTGGTCTCGCTGAGCGAAGACGTGCTGCGGAGCGTGCCGCGATCGCTCCGCGAAGCGGCCTTCGCGCTGGGCGCCACCAAGTACGATGTCACCGCGAAGGTGGTGGTGCCGGCGGCGCTCTCGGGCGTGATCGCTTCGTTCCTTCTTGCCGTGTCGCGGGCGATCGGCGAGACCATGGCGGTGACGCTGGCCGCCGGGCAGAAGGCGACGCTGACGCTCAACCCGCTGCAAGAGATCCAGACGATGACCGCCTACATCGTCGCCGTCCGGCAGGGCGACAACGAGGTTGGCAGCATCCAGGCGTACGCCATCTTCGCGGTGGGCCTAGCCTTGTTCGGCCTGACCATGGTGCTCAACCTGCTCGCTCAGGCAATCTTGAATCGCATGCGGAACAGCTACGAATGAGCACCGCGGCCGGCAAAGCCGACAATCCGCTGGAGCGAGGCGCCCTTGCCGAAGACGCGTACATGCGTCGACGCAAGCGGATCTCGTCGTTGTTCGCGTGGCTCTGCTTCGCCGCCACGGCGAGCTGCTTGGTGGTGCTGGTGACGCTGCTGGGCGCCATCTTCTACCAGGGTTTGCCCTGGCTGAGCACAACGCTGCTGACCAACAACGCTTCGGAGTCGCCCGAGGACGCGGGGATTAAGGCCGCGCTGGTGGGCAGCCTGTGGCTGATCGCCCTGACCGGGTTGATGGCGGTGCCGATCGGCGTTGGCGCCGCGGTTTACCTGGAGGAGTACGCCCCTTCAACGTGGTGGCGGAAGGTCATTCAGCTCAATATCTCCAACCTGGCCGGCGTGCCGTCGATTGTTTACGGCATCCTCGGGCTGGGGCTCTTTGTCCGGACCATGGGGCTGGGTAAGTCGGTGCTGGCCGGGGCGTTGACGCTCACGCTGGTGGTGCTGCCGATTGTGATCCTCGCCACGCAGGAGGCCCTGCGTGCTGTGCCGGGGACCATCCGGCAGGCGTCGTTCGCGTTGGGCGCCACGCGCTGGCAGACCATCTGGCGGCAGGTGTTGCCGGCCGCTACGCCGGGCATCATGACGGGCGTGATCCTGGCCATCTCGCGGGCTCTGGGCGAAGCCGCCCCGCTGGTGGCCGTTGGCGCCGCGATCGACATGACCTTCCTGCCCATGTCCCTGGGAGACGACTACAGCGGGCTGCCCCTGCTGATCTTCTACTGGGCCGGCCACGCCAACCCGCAGTTCCACCAGTTGGCCGGCGCCGCGATTGTGGTGCTGCTGCTGGTGCTGATCCTGATGAACTCCGGCGCCGTGCTGCTGCGTTACCGCTACGGCAAGAACATCAAGTGGTGACGCCCCGCCGTTGCTGGAGAGAACCGAGAGCCCTATGAGCACCGACGCCCAGCCATCCGCGTCCCCCGCCATTCGCCCCCCCGCGGTCGTGGGCAACGACGGCGCCCGCAGCGCCGACGAGATGGCCCAGTCGCCCGCCAAGGTAGCGGCCAAGGGCCTGGACTTTTTCTACGGCGAGAGCCAGGCGCTGTTTAACATCTCGCTCGATGTGCCCGAGAACTGCGTCACGGCGTTCATCGGCCCCTCGGGCTGCGGCAAGAGCACCTTCCTGCGGTGCATGAACCGCATGAACGACATGATCGAAACCGCCCGCCTCAACGGCGAGGTGCTGCTCGACGGCCACTCCATCTACGGCCCGAAGGTTGACGTGGTGGAGCTGCGGAAGCGCGTGGGCATGGTCTTCCAGAAGTCCAACCCGTTCCCCAAGAGCATCTTGGAAAACGTGGCTTACGGCCCCCGCGTGGCCGGTGAGCGGAACAAGGCGAAGCTCTACGAGATCGCCGAGCGCTGCCTGACTTACGCCGCCCTGTGGGACGAAGTGAAGGACCGGCTGAACGACTCGGCGCTCGCCCTCTCCGGCGGCCAGCAGCAGCGGCTCTGCATCGCCCGCGCCCTGGCGACCGACCCGCAGGTGCTGCTGATGGACGAGCCGGCGTCGGCGCTCGACCCGGCTTCGACCACCCGCATCGAAGACCTCATCGGCGAGCTCAAAGACCGATACACCATCGTCATCGTCACGCACAACATGCAGCAGGCCGCCCGCGTGAGCGACCAGACGGCGTTCTTCTACCAGGGCCGCCTGATCGAAGCCGGCGCCACCCGCGAGCTGTTCACCAACCCCAAAGAAAAGCAGACCGAAGAGTACATCACGGGACGCTTCGGCTAACGCCGGAGCGAAAGGGCAGCAGTCGGTGGTCGGCAGTTCGTCTCGTGCCGCTGACCGTCAAGCCGCTGCCCACCGCCCACTGCTCACTGCCTACTCGCATGTCCAAACACCTCGAACGCGACCTCGAATCGCTTGAGCGTGACCTGCTGGCGCAGTCGTCGGTGGTGGAACAGATGATCCGCGCCGCGTGCCGCGGCCTGCGGCAGCGGGACTCCGGCGTAGCGGCGGAGCTGGGTGAGCTAGAGCCCGGCGTCAACAGCCGCGAGGTCCGCATCGAGGAAGAGTGCCTGAAGCTGCTCGCGCTCCACCAGCCGGTGGCGGTTGACCTGCGGCGCGTGGCGACGGTGCTCAAAGTGAACTCCGACCTGGAACGCATCGCCGACCTGGCGGTGAACATAGGCGAGCGAATCCCCGCCATCGCCAGCCGGCCGGACCTGAGGGTTTCCGGTTCGCTGGACGAGATGGCCGCCATGACCATCGGCATGGTCCGCGACGCGCTCGACGCTCTGGTGGAGTTCGACGCTGACCTGGCCCGCAAAGTCTGCCGCCAAGACGACGAGGTGGACGAGTACAACCGGACCATCATCGCCGAGCTGCACGAGGTGATGCAGCACAACGGCCAGCTTGTTGAGGCCGCCTTGCACTTCTTCAGCGCGTCGCGGCACATCGAGCGCATCGCCGACCACGCGACCAACATCGCTGAGGACGTGATCTACCTGGTCGAGGGCGAGATCACCCGGCACCAGAGCGAAGAAGAACGCCGCGCGTCCATCGATCAACGCTCCGCCCGCTGACCCGACCGATCGCGACCCACGCCGGTTCCTCCAGCCCGCCTCGAAGACGAACTCCTCCCCGATGGCCAAGCCGCAGATCCTGATCATCGAGGACGACCGATCGTTGGCCGAGGTCCTCAACTACAACCTCCGGCAGGACGGCTACGAGACCGGCACCGCCCACGACGGGCAGGAGGGGCTCTCGCAGGCCAAGGTCCGCGTGCCCGACCTGGTGGTGCTGGACCTCATGCTGCCGGTGATCGACGGCTTGGAGATCTGCCGCCGGCTGCGGGCCGACCCCATCACCAAAGAGGTGCTGGTGCTCATGCTCACCGCCAAGGGCGAGGAGACCGACCAGGTGGCGGGCTTCTCCGTGGGCGCCGACGACTATGTGACCAAGCCGTTCAGCGTGAAGGTGCTGCTGGAGCGCATCCGGGCGCTCACCCGGCGTCGCTCGGGCGGGTCGCACAACGGGTCGGTGCTGGTCAGCCAGGGCATCCTGGTTGACCGCGAGCGGCACCGCGTCACCGCCGGCGAGGTGGTGCTGGACCTCACGCCCAGCGAGTTCGGCCTGCTCGAAGCCCTCATCCGCCAGCCCGGCCGCGTCTTCAGCCGCAGCGAACTGATCGACGCCGCCCTGGGTGGCGACAGCCTGGTGCTGGAACGCACGATCGACGTGCACATCCGCGCCCTCCGCAAGAAACTCGGCGGCTACGCCGAGCTAGTGGAGACCGTTCGCGGCATCGGCTACCGCTTCCGCGACCCTGCCAGCGTGCGGCAATAAGGTCGGTATGGCCGAAGCGTGAAGTTGGCGGGGTCGCAATGGCTCACGCAAATCACGCATGGTAGGCTTAGGCGGAATCCGATAGGCGTCGTCCATCCTTCCGCCTCCCCTTGCCGGGACGCCTCCTCGGCGCCAGGCAGCCCCACCTGGGAGTCTCCGTTGCCGTCCCGCCGATCCCCGATCGACCGTCTACCGCGTCGCGAGTTGAAACTCGTCTTTGCGTTGGTGATGTCGTCAGGCATCTTCCTTCAGGCTGGCTGCAGCGATTCTCCTTCGCCACCTATCGAACTCCCGGCGATTGCCACGGGCGACCCGTCGGTCGTTACCGAGATGGAGGGTCTGGTCGCGTTCTGGACCTTCGGCGAACCCGCCGGGTCCAAGAGGCTGTCCACGGGCTCGCCCGGCAGCTTCCCTTTGAAGGAGATTGGCGGCGATGTCTCACGCATCGACGGCGGTCCCTATTCCGGCTACTGCGCCGAGCTCGATGGCCGAAGGTATTTCTCCCTCGACTACGAGGAGACGGGTCCGCTCAACATCTCGGGGCCTGATGCGGAGGTCACCGTGTTTGCCGTGGTGAGGATCGTCGACCTCAACCAGAGCCGTACCATCGCCGGTATGTGGAGTGAGGGCAAAGGCCCCGACGACGACACGGGCACGAGGCAATACGCCCTGTTGATGAACATGCCGGTGTACGGCGCGCACCGGCAGCTCGCCCCCTACATCTCAAGCGAGGGAGGCGTCACCCGCCGAGCCGACGGCAGCCCCTTCCCGTGGTGTGTCGACTACGCCGCGTCGCCGCAAGAAGTCCCCGAAGAACAGTGGTGCACGCTGGGGATGACGTACGACGGCGCCTACCTGGCGGGCTACATCAATGGCGTGCTCGGGCGTCGCGAGTTGGACGCGAAGGCCGACAACCGAGACGATCCGTACTTCACGCGTGAGGGTCCAGACGGGGGCGACCGTGGGATGAACCCGTACTACCACGGCCGCGGCATTTTCGGTTACGACCCGGAGCTGCACGCCGAGACAAAGCCGGGAGGCGGGTCCGACTTTACGGTAGGGGCCCGCTACGCCGTGGGCTCGATGACCCGCGAAGCGACGATCGGACGCTTTGGTGGTTTGGCGGTGTTCGATCGGGCGCTCACCGAAGACGAGATGCTCCTGCTGCACGAGTCTGCCGGCATTGGCAAGCTCAACACCGGGTTTGAAGTCCGCTAGCCGGCGGCCGCTGGCGGTCAGGTGGTGGCGAGACGGGCATCGCCAAGGCGTCGCCCCCGCACCGTGAAGACGGTCTGCAGCACGGCCCAGGCCAGCCCCGCCGAGCCCGGCTCGGGCGCCGCAAACACAACGTGCGAGGCGCCCGTGACGCCGCCGGGAATTGGGATTGTTTCCTTCAGGCTCCCGGTCGTCGGGTCGTAGCGAAAGATGCTCGACGCGTGCTGGCTCCCCACGTAGAGGTCCCCGTCCGGACCGAAGGCCAACCCGAGCGATCCGCCGTTCGACGCCCCGAACGCCGGGATGTCGTCGATGAGAACCTCCAGTAACTCGCCGGTGGCGCCGTCCAGCCGCAGGACGCCACCATCGAGAACCTGATCGCGGCCGCTGTAGTTGTAAGCCGCGTAGAGGCTGCCGTTGGGGCCGATGGCCATCGCGTCGTATCGGTAGTTCGCAAGGCCGAGCCTAGCGAGGTTGGTAATCGGCCCGATGCGTTGCCCCGTCTCCGCGTCATAGGGGGCAAGGCTGGAGGCGTCGGTGGCGGCGAAGAGCGTCCCGTTTGGAGCGATCGTGAACCTGCCAACCCCACCAAAGCCAAAGTCGTTTCCGTCGAGGACAACGCCCTTGAACTCACCCGTCTCTCCGTCAAGACGGTGAAGCGAATCCGAGAACCCGGCGACCCCGTACAGATCGCCGTCGGGACCGAACTGGATGTGGTAGTAGGGGCCGCCATCCACGAACGAGTCCAAGAAATCGCCGGTCCGCGGATCGAAGCGGAACACACCCCACCGACCGAATCGCGAATCGTCGTAGTAGCGCGAAGAGACGTACAGCAGCCGATCCGGCCCGGCTGCCAGCCCCACGAAGTCGTCAAAGCCCTCGCGGTACGCGGTTGTGGGCGCCAGGGTCCCGCGGCCTTCGCCCGCCGTCACAGCGAAGCGGCCAACGCCGCTGTTCCGGCGGGCCGTGTAGAAGAGGTCGGCCGCCGTGGCTTGGGCCGAGATCGACGCAAGAATGAGTGCCGAGAGGCAGAATCGGGCGTGCTGAGGACCGATCATCGCGGGGTCTCCCCGTCGTTAGTCCGCTAGCCCCTGGCTTGTATTAAAATGCAAGTACCGACGGCTGTCTAGATCTTCCCGGCGAACTCTCGGCAGAGCTCGGCGGCAATTGAAAACGCAAAAAACCCGCGGCTCCGACTGCCGTCGGAACCGCGGGTTGGTAGGACGTGAGATTGCCCGATCCGCGAAGCCAGCTTAGGCACGCCGGCGGCGGGCCAGGCCGAGGACGCCGCCCAGGCTCAGCAGCGTGAGGGTCGTCGGCTCGGGGATGGTGATCACGAACTGCCGCTGCACTCCGTCGGAGACGCCGCGGAACCAAACGTTGTAGCTTCCGTTGGGCTGGATGTCGCCGATCTCGATGCCGGTCGTGATGTCGGTCAGCGTCTGCGTGGCGCCGTTCACCGTGACGGTGTCGCCTTCCTTGATCAGCAGGTCGAGCACGCCGCTCGCGTCGCCGACGTAGATCGCCTCTTCGTCGGTGCTGCCACCGGTCAGGTCGGAGTCGAAGTCCCAGATGGCGGCCCAGAGGCCGTCCTCGTTGAGGACGGCGTTCTCGATGCCGCCGTCGATGATGCCGCCGTCAATCAGGTCGCCTTCGCGGGCGATGATGACGCCGTTGATGGAGACGAATTCGTCGGCCGTGCCGCCGGTCTGGTTGGTGTCACCGGTGATGAGGTAGTCGCCGGCTTCGTTGATCCGGTGGAAGTCGAAGTTATCCCACGCGTCACCGATGCCGCCGTTCGCGGGCGGGATCAAGTCGTTCTCGCGGATGTTGCCCGACGCCGTGGCGATCGGGGCGCCATTGATCAGCACGATGCCGTCGTCGGCGGACGATCCAGTGTCGATGTTGACCTCTTGGATGGGGCCGTTGGCATCGCTGTTGCCGTGCTGGAACTCGTCGAACCCGTCGATGGCGAGGCCGAGGATCAGGTCGCCGATCTGGGGCGAGTTCGAGAGGCCGGCGCCGACGAACAGGCCGTTGTCCGGGCTGATGCCGAAGAACGAGGGCGTGCCGGCGGCCGTGGAGACGACGTCGATGAAGTTGGTTGCGGTGCCGGCGGCGGCGTCGCCGTTCTTTACGATGAGCGTGTCGTCCTGGTAGACGGCCTTACCGACCGGGGCGCCGGATACCTCGTCAATGTCCGTGCCGTAGGTGACCACGCCGGCATCGGAGAGGCCGATCTCGCCGTCGAACGAGTTCTGCACGAAGCCGCCGATCGTGCCGGCGGTCCGCACAACGTCGTTGGGGGTCATGCCGTCAACGCTGCCCCAGATGTGGGCGACGTCGTCGGCGGTGTCGAGCTGAAGGACGAAGCCGTTGGTGGCGTTGGAGTCGCCCGAGAAGCGAATGACGTCAACCGTCGTGGCGCCGATGGTGTCGCCTTCGCTGATGATCGCGGTCGCGGTCTGAGCCGCGGCGGTGGAGATGGTTAGCCCACAAAGCAAGGAGGAGATACCTCCCAGGGCCAGGATTCGAAACGAGTGCATTAGCGGCTCCTCCCAGATGTCAACAATGAGTCTCGCCTGCCGTAGCGCGACAATCGCCCGGCAGGCCACGGTGTTGCGGTTAGGCTCGCGCAGCTCGCCCCGTGGGGCAGGCCGGGCGAGCACAACCGACTAATCCCGCACGCTAAGCCCCACCGGCGAGGGAGTCAATGAATTTAGTGGAAAACCGCGGAAAACGACCGGATTCGGGGGCACTAGAAAGCGGACAGCTCGCCCGAGGCGCCAGCCATTTACCCGCCGGCGGCGGTGGTGGATTCGACGCCGCGCCTTGCGGGCACCGCGTCCCCGCTACTTCTTCATCGCCTTAACCGGCTTCATGACGGTCACCTTCGGCCCCTCGGGCAGCAGCTCCTCGAACTCGGCCAGCAGTTCCACCAGGTAGGGCTGCTTCAGGTGGAAGTCTAGCGCGGCGACCGACTTCCAACGCTCGTACAGCAAAAAGTGCGTGGCATCCTTGGCGTCGCGACTCAGCTGGTAGGCAACGTTGCCCGGCTCCTTGACCGTCGCCCGGCGGGCCTTGAGCACGGCCTTGATGAATGCGTCGGTGTTGTTGGCCGGCACCGTGAAGTCAACCACCAGGACGAACGGCTTCTCCGTGTCATCTAGTTGACTGGCGGTGTCGGCGGCGATGGGGTGCAGCTCCTCGGCCGCGGCGGCGATCGAGGGAACCAGGGCGAAGGTGGCAGCGACGAACAACGCAAGTCTCAGTTGAAAGGTGGGCATCTCTTGAGGCTCCTCAGGTGAGATCGGTGCTCAGGTGACTTTGGTGCGCCGTGGAGTTCGGTGCACCGTGGAGTTCGATGCACAGTGCGCACGGCTGTTATACTCGATCGCGCCGCTCGAATCCGCGTGCGGCCAACGACCTTGTCCCAAGACGTCGACTTATGCTTCGCACCGTTGCCGCGTTTGCGCTTGCCCTTGGCGCCGCGATGCCGGCCGTCGCCGGTGAGCGGCCGAACATCTTGTTCTTCCTGGTCGATGACCTCGGCTGGACCGACGTGGGCTGCTTCGGCAGCACGTTCTACGAGACGCCCGCCATCGATCGGCTGGCCGCCACCGGCGCCAAGCTCACCAACGCCTACGCGGCGTGCCCCGTCTGCAGCCCCACGCGGGTGAGCATTCAGACCGGCAAGTACCCGGCGCGGCTGAAGACCACCGACTTCTTCGGCGCCCGCCAGCCCCAGCGCTGGAACCGCAACACGCGGCTGCTCCCGGCGCTGTACCTTGAGCGGCTGCCGGCCGAGGAGACCACCATCGCCGAGGCCCTGCGCGACGCGGGCTACCAAACGTTCTTCGCCGGCAAATGGCACCTAGGCCCCGAGGGGAGTTGGCCCGAAGACCACGGCTACGACGTCAACCGCGGCGGCTGCCAGTGGGGGGCGCCCGGCGGCGGCAAGCGGTACTTCAGCCCGTATGGCAACCCGCGTCTGACCGATGGCCCGGAGGGCGAGCTGCTGACCGATCGGCTGGCGGACGAAACGTGTGCCTACGTGCGCGACGCGACGAGTGGTGAGAACGCTAATCGGCCGTTCTTCGCCATGCTTTCGTTCTACACCGTGCACACGCCGCTGATGGCGAAGGACGACAAGGTCGCCCGATACAAGGCGAAGCGCGAAGCGGGCGGTGGCAAGGCGGCCGAGAAGTGGCTGACCGATCGCCCCGGCAACCGGATCGAGACCCGCCAGGTCCGCCTGGTCCAAAACCACGCCATCTACGCGGCGATGGTGGAGCAGCTTGACGTGGCGGTTGGCCGGGTGCTGAAGACGCTGGACGAAGCGGGCGTTGCCGACGAAACGATCGTGGTCTTCACCTCCGACAACGGCGGACTCTCGTCGTCCGAAGGATCGCCAACGTCCAACCTACCGCTCCGCACGGGGAAGGGCTGGATGTACGAAGGGGGCATCCGCGAGCCGACGCTCGTCCGCTGGCCCGGCGTGACCAAGGCGGGCGACACGATCGACGCCGTGGTGACCAGCGCGGACTACTACCCCACGCTCCTGGAGGCGGCCGGCCTGCCGGCGGCGCCGGAGCAGACGGTCGATGGCCGGAGCTTCGCCGCGGCGCTCCGCGGCGAGGCGTACGAACGTGGCCCGGCCTACTGGCACTACCCGCACTACGGCAACCAGGGCGGCGCCCCCGCCGGCGCCGTTCGCCACGGCAAGTGGAAGCTCATCGAGTGGTACGAGGACGGCCTGCTGGAGCTGTTCAACCTGGACGCCGACCCCGGCGAGCAGACCAATCTGGCCACCGCTGAGCCGGCCCGGGTGGCCGAGTTGAAGGCGCAGCTCGACGCGTGGCGGAGCGAGGCCGACGTGGCCATGCCGACGCCCAACCCCAAGTACAAGCCCAAGACCAAGTAGCAAGCCCAAGCCGGTCGCGTCGCGCTGAGACGATCCGCTTCGTTCTTCGCATGGTGAATCTGTCGATGCCAACTATTTCTCCGCTGCCGTTTGGCTTCGCTTTGCTGCTTGCCGCGATGGTTTCGTCGGGGCTCGGTGATCCCGCCGGCGCCGCGCTGCCCAACGTGGTGGTGATCTACGCTGACGACTTGGGCTACGGCGACCTCTCGTGCCAGAACGCGGAATCGAAGATCAGAACGCCCAACCTCGATCGCCTGGCGAGCGAAGGGACCCGCTTCACCGACGCCCACAGCTCCTCCGGCATTTGCACGCCGAGCCGGTACGCGTTGCTCACCGGGCGGTACCACTGGCGGAAGCTGCACGGCATCGTTGGCTCGTGGGGCGCCTCGGTCATCGCCCCCGAACGGCTGACACTGCCGGAGATGCTCCGCTCGCGCGGCTACCGTACGGCGTGCATCGGCAAGTGGCACCTCGGTTTCGACTGGTCGTCGATTCGCAAGCCCAACGCCAAGATGATCGGCAAAGGCAAACGCAAGACGTGGCCCGCCGACGCCTTCAATTGGGAGCAGCCGATCCCCGACGGCCCGCTCGCCCACGGCTTCGATTACTACTTCGGCGACGACGTGCCGAACTTTCCGCCGTACGCGTGGATCGAAAACGACCGCGTGCTCGAGCCGCCCACCGTGCCGTACCGCCCGTCGCCGATGCCGTCGGAGGGGGCGCCGGAGGGCAGGGCGGGCCCGATGGTCGCCGGCTGGCAGCAGGACGCCGTCATGCCCCGGCTGACCGAGAAGGTCGTCGAGTGGATCGCCGATCAGCGGGGCCGCGACGAGCCGTTCTTCTTGTACTGGCCCTGGACGTCTCCCCACGCGCCGATCGTTCCCACGGCCGACTGGCTCGGCAAATCGCAGGCGGGCCCCTTCGGCGACTTCGTGATGCAGAGCGACGCCCACGCCGGCCGGCTGCTGGACGCCCTGTACGCGCACGGCCTGGCGGACAACACGCTGGTCATCTTCACCGCCGACAACGGGCCGGAGCGGTACGCGTTTGAGCGGCTGCGCAGCTTCGATCACAGCAGCAGCGGGCCGCTGCGGGGTTTAAAGCGCGACATCTGGGAGGGCGGCCACCGCGTGCCGATGATCGTCCGCTGGCCGGGCGAAGTCGCCGCCGGCGCGGTGAGCGACGGCCTGATGAGCCAGATTGACATCATGGCGACGCTGGCCGGCATCGTCGGCGCCGACCTGCCCGCCGGCGCCGCGGAGGACAGCCACGACCAGCAGCGGCTCTGGCGTGGCGGTCCGAGCGCCCGGGGCTCGCTCGTTCACAACACGTACGCCGACAAGTACGCCCTGCGTGCCGGGCCGTGGCTGTTGATCAACGCGCCGTCGGGCAGCCACTCGCGCATGCCGGCGTGGTTCGCCGAGATGCGGGGCTACGAGACCGAGCTGAGTGAGCCCCTGCTGTTCAACCTCGATTCCGACCTGGGTCAGCGCACGGGCCTATCAGAAGAGCAACCGCAGCGTGCCGCCGAACTGAAATCGCGGCTCGAAGAGACGCGCGCCCAGGGAGAGGTTCGCCCGCTCGCCACCTTCTAGTGCCTGCTCGCCTCGTTACTTGGGAACCGTGGCTTCGCGGAGCGAGCCGAGCGCCCGCGATACCTTCAGGTTCTGCGCCGCCAGGTCGACCACCTCGGGCGTTTGCGGCCCGGCGGCCAGGCGCCACGCCTCGACGACTGGGCGGTCGAATCGCGAGCCGCCCGATCGAAGCACCCGTCCTACGCGGCCGTCTTCGAGCTGCACCAGCGAACCGATCGGGAAGAGCGACACCGCTTCGAGCAGCGCTCGCACCACGTCGGGGTCGAAACGGCCGCGGTTCGTTTCTTCCAAGATCATCTTGATCGCGGCGTAGGGCTTGATGGCCGGGCGGTGCGGGCGGGCGGACACCTTGGCAACGTAGGCGTCCGCCACGGCGGCGATCTTCGCCAGCGCGTGAATGCCCTCACCCGTGCAGCCGCGGGGGTAGCCCGACCCGTCGCACCGCTCGTGCGTTTGGTAAACGATCATCCGCACCGAGACCGGCACGCGCTCCATGTTCTTGTAGAGCATGTCGGCGCCGATGATCGGGTGGCGGGCGATCTCGACGAACTCCGACGTGGTGAGCTTGCGCGGCGCGTTGCGGAGCGTGGGGTCGACACGCAGCATGCCTGCGTCGTGCACCAGGCACCCGGCGCCCAGCTCGGCGAGGCGGCGCTCGTCGAGCCCCAGCCGCACCCCCAGCGCGATCGCCAGCCGCGACGCGCTGCTCGAGTGCTGGAAGATGGTCTCCCGCTCGGTGGCGGAGATGCCCAGGCTGACGAACAGGTCCATGTCTTCGGCCGCCTGCACCACCGCCTCGTGCGAGAGCGACTGGAGCTGATCGCCCGAGACGTTCTCGGCGCGGTCGAGCCGCGCGATCAGGTTCTCAACCTCGTCGGCGGTGGTCTGCAACTGCTTTGCGCTCTTGGCCACCTGCCCCCGGTCGTAGGCGGTGGCGCCGCGGTCGGTCAGCTTCCCAGAGAATGGGTCGTCCGAGGCGACCACCTTGAACGGCTCGCCGGCGGCGATCGCCTCGTCCAACTGGCGCGTGGCGGGCGTGTGCTCGGTGCGGGCGTCGGCCACGTCGTCGAAGGTCAGCTCGTCGACCGTCGGCAAGCCACCCTGAAGGGCTTCGAGCGCTTCGAAGTCGCGCTTGTCGATCGAGACCCACGCCACGCCGCGGGCGCGGAGTCGGCCGAGCAGGTCCTCGTCAATCGTCACGCCGGCGCCGACGAGCAGGCGGCCCTCGTCGTCCTGGATCGGCGAGCCGAGCCGGTAGCCGGGCTTGAGGTAGGTGAGCGGCGCCTTCTTGCAGAGGCGGCGGGCGGCCGGCGGAGCGGGAGCTTGGGCGGGCATGGCGCAGCGGGGTTCCGGTTACGTTGCCTGCCCGCGAATAACGTCGGTCACGTGCGGGAGGCCGAGGGATACTGGCGCCTGTCGCATGCAGGAAATGGCAAATCCGCCGGGCGATGGCAGCGGTTGTGACCCCTGCGATGCGCGGGTTGCCGAATGTCGCCAGCCGACGGCGGGAAAAACGCCGCGCCGCGACCTTTGACGGGTCGGAGAAGCTGGCCGACAATCCCCGCTTACGCGCGTCCTTTGCCCCCGTTCCACGACCGTCAGCCCCTACGACCGACCACCATGCCGATTCGGGCTCTTCGATTCTCCCTCCCTATGGCGTTTGCTGCGGTTGCGATGCCGTCCCTCGTCGCCGCGCACGAGGGCCACGACCACGGCGATGACCACGCCCACCAGCCCACACCCGGCGTGGCGTTCGGCGAGCAAACCCTGCCAGAGGGCATGCTGCTGCCCCAAGCCAAAGGCCCCCGGCCTTGGACCGATAAGCCGGTGCTGAACGACGAGAACCGCTTCCAGATCGGCATCGTCACCGACCGCACCGGCGGCCACCGCCCCGGCATCTGGATGGACGCCATGCGGAAGATCAACCTGCTCCGCCCCGAGTTCGTGATGTCGGTCGGCGACCTGATCGAGGGCTACACTGGGGACCAGGCCCAGGTGGAGCGCGAGTGGAAGGAGTTCCTCGGCTTTGTCGATCAGCTGGACATGCGGTTCTTCTTCGTCGCCGGCAACCACGACCTCACCAACCCGATGATGCACAAGGTGTGGCGGGAGAAGTTCGGCGACGCGTGGTACTCATTCGACTACCGCGGCGTGCACTTTGTCTGCCTGTGCAGCGAAGACCCGGTAAGCCGGATCGGCGAGGGCCAACTCGGCTGGCTCCGCGACGACCTGGAGAAGAGCAAAGACGCCCGCTGGACGCTGGTCTTCCTGCACAAGCCGCTGTGGACCTACGCCGAGCGCGCCGCCACCGCGGGCAACGAGGACAAGACCAACTGGAAGCGGGTCGAGGCGTTGCTCGCCGGCCGGCCGCACACGGTCTTCGCCGGCCACGTGCACCACTACGTGCAGTACGAGCGCAACGGCGGCATGCAGTACTACTCCTTCGCCACCACCGGCGGCGGCAGCCGGCTGCGGGGCGAAGACTACGGCGAGTTTGACCACGTCACCTGGCTCACCATGGAAGAAGACGGCCCCCGGCTTGCCGTGCTGCGGCTGGACGGCATCCTGCCGCCCGGCGTGGTGACGGAGCAGTCCATCGCCCGCTTCCGCAAGTTCCTGGAGACCGCCCGCGTGGACGTGGCGCCCATCCTGCTAGACAACGACGCCGGCTTTACCGGTGGCGACATCAACCTGCGGCTCACCAACGAGTTTGGTGAGATGGTCCGGGCGGAGTGCGAGATCGAAGGCCTGCCGCTCACCGGGCTGACGGTTGAAGGCGGAGAGCTGGCGCTGGAAGTCGGCCCCACCGGCACGGCGGAGAAGGCCATGCGTGTGGCGTTTGCCGAGTCGATCGATTTCAGCCGGCTCAGCGCGACAAGCCTGACCGCGAAGCTCTCGACCATGGGCGACGATCCGCTCCGCGCCGAGGTGACCGTGCCGGTGGTCATCGACCGACGGTACAACTGCCCGCTGGTCGCCGCGATGCCAACGATCGACGGCCAAGCGGAGATGATCGACGACGCCGTTTACAGCACGCCCAGCGAGCCGCTGCTGATCGGTGATGCGGAAGCGTGGACCGGCGCCGCCGATGGATCGTTTGCGTTCTCGACCGCGCACGACGGCGAGCGGCTCTACTTCGCCTTCCGCGTCACCGACGAGCGGTTGGTGAAAGGCGACCGGCTTGAGCTCCGCATCGACGGCCGCCGTGTTGAACGCCGCGCGCAAAGCCCGCGGCTAGGCTGGGGCTCGGTGCGCGTGGTCGCCCGCGCACCGTGGGACACGGCCGACCAAGTCGTCGCCGGCGGCGACGGCGCCAAGCTAGACGACTACGCCCGCTGGGGAACCCGCGGTGATGAGCCCGTGGACGGCGCCGAGATCAAGGTTTCGCCCGCTGACGGCGGTTATCAGGTGGAGGTTTCGCTGCCGAAGGAAGTGGTCGCCACACGCCAAGGCGACGACTGGCACAGCTTCCAGATGGCCGTCATTCAGCACGATGTCGACGAGCCCGACGGCCCGCAAGCCGGCGTCCTGTGGCGAGGTTCGCCCGAGGTAACCCGCAGCAACCGCGGCTACGGGTACTTCGTCCGCGGCGAGTAACCGCGACGGCCGGCAGCCGCTGACGGCAGCCCGCCTGGGAAAGACTTGGCCGTCCGGTCGCGGGACAGGTATACTGCAGCCTCACCGACCGTTGGGGCATGGGCCCCACACCGGTCCGACGGCCCGGAGTTCGCTTGGGTCGTGATGCTGGCTCGTTATCAAGACCTGCCGCAATGCTCTTCGCCTCTTCTCCCGCGCCGTACGTGCGGCGCGGCGCGTTCGTCGTCCCGACGATTCTGACACTGTTCGCCACAAGCGTTGCTTGGGGAGACTCAAGCTCGACGGGCGTGCACTTCAGCCGCGATATCCGCCCGATCCTGGCGGATAAGTGCTTTGCCTGCCACGGACCGGGCGAGGCGACCGCGGGCGTGCGGCTCGACACACTCGACGGCGCCACGGATTGGGCCATCGTGCCGGGCGACGCCGATTCCAGCGAGGTGATCGCGCGCATTACCAGCGACGACCCCGACGTGGTGATGCCGCCGCCCGAGGCGAAGAAGGACCCGCTTACCGATGAAGAAGTCGCGCTGCTGCGCGAGTGGATCGACAGCGGCGCCGAGTACCAGGCCCACTGGTCGTACCGGCCGCTAGAGCGCCCTTCGCCGCCGGCGGTTGAAGACGCGACGAACGCAGCATGGAAAGAGTCCGCGGTCGATCGCTTCGTGCTCGCCAGGATCAAGCAGGCGGGCGTGACGCCGTCCCCCGAGGCGGACCCCGTGACGCTTGTCCGCCGGCTCTACCTCGATGTCACCGGCCTGCCGCCGTCGCCGGAAGAAGTAGACGCCTACCTGGCGGACACCGCGGCCGACCGGTACGAGAAGCTGGTCGACAAGCTGCTCGCCTCGCCCGAGTACGCCGAGCGGATGGCGCAGTGGTGGTTCGACCTGACCCGCTTCGCCAACACGGTGGGCTACCACGGCGACCAGCCGCACCGCATCACGCCGTACCGCGACTGGGTGCTGGACGCGCTGAACAACAACAAGCCGTTCGACGAGTTCACCACTGAGCAACTCGCCGGCGACCTGATGCCCGACACCGGCAACGCGTCGGCGGACCTCTGGCGGCTGGTCGCCACGGGCTACAACCGCGTGCTGCAGACTTCGCACGAGGGCGGCATCCAGGACAAAGAGTACCGGGCCAAGATGCTGGCCGACCGCGTGCGGAACGTCTCGGAGGTGTGGCTCGGCACGTCGATGGGCTGCGCCGAGTGCCACGACCACAAGTTCGATCCGGTCACGCAAAAAGACTTCTACCAGATGGCGGCGTTCTTCGCCGACGTTGACCGCCACGGCTCATTCCAGTCGATCAGCACCAACACCGAACCGACGGCCCGCCCGCCGGAGGTCTTCGCCCCCACGCTGCCGATGCTCAAGCGGCTGGCGGAGATCGATAAGGACCTCAAGAGCTGGGAGGAGCGACGCGACTGGCGGGTCGACGCCCGGCACGCCAAGCACCGTGAAGAGGTGCTCAAGCTGAAGCGTGAGCGGCTTGAGCTGGAATCGAAGTTTGTGCCGACGATGGTGACCGAGGCGGTCAAGCCAAGGCCGATCCGTGTGCTCGATCGCGGCAACTGGATGGACGACAGCGGCGAGATTGTCGGGCCGGCTGCGCCGGAGTTCTTGGTGAGCGCCAATGCGGCTAGCGATAGGCTGACGCGGCTCGACCTGGCTCGGTGGATCGTCTCCGATGAGAATCCGCTCACCGCCCGCGTGGCCGTGAATCGGCTGTGGAACCTCTACTTCGGCCGCGGCTTCTCGCGGGAGCTGATCGACGTCGGCTCGCAGAGCGAGTGGCCTACCCACCCGGAGCTGCTCGATTGGCTTGCTGTGGAGTTCCGCGAGAGCGGCTGGGACCTGAAGCACATGGTCAAGGTGATGGTCACGTCGCGGGCGTACCGGCAGAGCTCGGCGACGCGGCCGGAGTTGGCCGGCGACCCGGAGAACAAGCTCATCGCCCGGCAGGGCCGTTATCGCGTGGCGGCCGAGCAGGTCCGCGACATCGCCCTGGTGGCGTCGGGTTTGCTGCGGCGCCAGCTCGGCGGCGTGATCGGCAAGCCCTACCAGCCGGCCGGTTACTACGCGCAGCTCAACTACCCCGAGCGGAAGTACAAGCCCGCCAGCGGCGCTGACCAGCACCGCCGCGGTGTCTACACGCACTGGCAGCGGCAGTTCCTGCACCCGTGGCTCGTGGCGTTCGACGCGCCGACGCGCGAAGAGTGCACCGCCAACCGGCCGCTCTCCAATACGCCATCGGCGGCGCTGGTGCTGTTGAACGACCCGTCGTTTGTCGAATCCGCCCGCGGGCTGGCGACCCGGGTGCTGGTGGAATCAAAGCTCGACGCCGACGAGCCCCGCCTCCGCTGGGCGTGGCGACAGGCGACCAGCCGGGAGCCGCGCTCCGAAGAAGTGGCGGTTCTCGAAGAACTGCTCGCCGCACGGCGTGAGCGGTTCCGCGGCGACCCCGCGGCGGCGGAGGCGTTGATCGCCATCGGCCAGTCGCCACAGCCCGAGGGCGTGGCGGCCGAGGAGCTGGCGGCGTGGACCTCGGTCAGCCGAGCGCTGCTGAACCTGAGCGAAACCATCACCCGGAACTAGACGAGAGTGGTGCCGCGCGGAGCGCGATGAGACGAGCCCCTCTCCCCGGCAGGGGGAGAGGCTGGGAGAGGGGGTCGGCCCCGCTGTGACGCGCCGCCTAAGGATGACAGGAAGTTACGTTACGCGTCGGCAAGCCGTGGATGAGCTGCTGGGCCCCCCCCCCCCCCCCCCCCCCCCCC
>JBCDJN010000060.1:0-29081 GCA_039414355.1 Planctomycetota bacterium
CGACCGCGGCATCCAGCATCTTTGCTGGGACGGCTGCATGTTCCCGAACCAGCGGCTGCGTGACCCGGTCGGCGTGGCCTTCGAGCCAGTACGTGGCGCAGCGGACGATGTCGAGCTTGCCCGCGGGGTCGTCGGCGGGGCAGTGCTTGCCGGTCTTGTCGTGCGACCCGGCCCCGAAGACTCCGCCGTCGTTCTGGGCGATATGAAGATCGATCGTCCACGGCCGCAACTTGGCGACCATCTGCTCGTACGCTTTGTAGAACTCGTCTTCGTTGTATTCGCTTTGGAGCAGCGCGTGCTCGGGCGCGTTGTAGCCTAGCAGGTATAAGTAGGTGTGCGCGAGGTCCGCCTGGAACCCTAACGTTTCGGGCATCGCGACTTCTTCAAGCAGGTTGAGCATGTCCCGCCAGCTATGCATGCCCGCCCAGCAGATCTCGCCCTCGGCCGCCAACCGCTGACCGTAGTCGGCCGCGATCTTCGCCGCCTCGCGAAAGGTCTCCGCGATGCGCTTGGTGTTCGCCGCTGGATCGGCACGCCACTCTTCGACGCCGAACTCCGCGGAGTCGATACGGACCACGCCGCTGTGCCGTACGCCGCAATCGTCGAACAGCTGCGCCGCTCGGCATGCGTAGGAGACGGCGTGGAGGAATTTCGCCCTCGCCGCGGCGTCGCCCATCGCCGAGTCGCCTAGAGTGCCGGGCCAGACCGGCGCGACGAGTGAGCCAATCTCCAAGCCACGCGACTGCGCCGCGACCGCAACCGAGTGTAAGCCGTCGTCGCCGTCGGTTGGGTCAACGTGCGGCAGGAACAAGAACAGGTCGACACCGTCGAAACCAACGCCGCTTGCCTTCGCGGCGGCAGTTAGGTCGAGCATCTCTTCAAGCCCGAGCGGCGGCTCCAGGCCGGACTCCTCGCCCTTGCCGACCACGCCGGGCCACATCGCGTTGTGGAGTTTGAGGAGTTGGTCTGCCATGATCGGATCGAAGTGTGGGAGGCGAGGAAGTGGTGCGCCGTGGCGTCCGCGTTACGCGGCGGCGTCGCCAACGGCGGGCACGCTTTCAAACGTGTCGGGGCCGAAGTACCGCAACGCTTCGAGTGGCTCGCTGCCGGTGTTCTCGACCTGAACGCCGCTTGCCGCTGCTTCATGGGTGATGAAGACCTCGTCTTCGGTGTCGGCGCCAAAGCGGATCATCGTTGGGGTCTGCAAGGGGAGTTTGCCGATCCGCCCCTTGCCTTGAACCGTAATCCACCCGCTCGCGCCGGGGTCCTTGATGGTGCACTTCGCTCCCGTCTCAAGCGTGAGGCGTTTTGCGCTGAAGAGCTGCTCGCCGTCCACCGTGCCGTACACGATCCAATCGTCCCGCCATCCGTCACCGGACGCCGCGTTGATGGGCTCCAGGTAGTTGTTCTCTTTGAAGCTTGGGTCGACGTTCTTCTCCCAGTCGAGTTGGCCGATGATGAAGTCGAGGTCGTCGTGCTTGTCGGCCGGCATGTCTTTGACCAGCAGCGACCACGGCACCACCCTGCCCTCCACCAGGCTCTGGAACATGCCAAACACGTCGCTGCCCCACTGCGGCTCGTAGGTGCAGAGCGAGCCTGGGGCGTGCAGCACACCCGGCGGGATCAGCCAGCCCGATCCGCGCTTCAGGCGGTACGCCTTCGAGAGGTCGAGGATGCCGTTGTCGCCCTTCTGCCAGTCCTCAAGGCACTTGCGGAGTTGGTCTTTGGTTGTGCCCGGCTCGAGGCCCATGAAGGTGTAGGGGAAGTTGTTGTCGCAGTTGTTGTACTGCGGAGGGAAGTAGTAGCTCTCGGGCTTACCTTCCTGCCCAACGAGCTTCGCGTCGTCGAACCGCTGGTGCATGTGGTGCGGGATGGGCCCCATGTTGTCGAAGAACTTCGAATAGACCGGCCACCTCTGATACTTGCTCCAGAGCGCGTCGCCGATGACACGCGGACCCGCCTCGGCGACGGCGTCCCTGAGCAGGAATCGCTCGCCGCCGAAGAGCACGAAGCTCTGCCCTTCGTGCCACACTCTGCCTTCGTTCGCGGCGTCGGTGGTGCTGGCGAACCAACGCTCGTCAATGCCGCCACGCTCGCCACCGTAGGCGTAGTAGTCGCTCGGGTGCAGCCGGATCCGCTTGCCGGGGTGCAAGAAGCTGCGCGGCACCCAAGTCGGGGTGAGCCGCAGCAGGCCCTCGCCCGCGTCGAGAGCCCGATCGAGGACTGCTTGCACGTTGTCGGAACTGACTAGGTCGTTCATCAATCAATCCGTGTGTGATGAGCTGGGGATTGGCAGAGACCTTGGGCGCGGATACGAACACATGCCAAAGGCAGGTACGGCGCCCGCGACAAACCCGGTGGACAAGAACGATGACCACAAGAGCTTGGCGACTCTACCCCGAGGCTAATGGTTCCGCCCACGCCGATGTGGTTTTCGGTGACGAAGTCACCGTGCCCGACGCGCCGGGGCTCTCGTTTCAATTGACGAGGTTGACCGGCGGCTTGTCCGATGGCGTGCATCTGCTCACGCTGACTGCCGGCGATGTGCAAGTGACGTTGCTGCCTACACGCGGGATGGGTGTCTGGGATATGAGGTGCGGTGGCGTGAGGGTCGGCTGGCAGTCGCCGACTGCCGGCCCGGTCCACCCCGCCTTCGTGAACCTCGATGAGCCTAGTGGGTTGGGGTGGCTCGATGGATTCGACGAGCTGCTCGTCCGCTGCGGCCTGCAGAGCAACGGCGCCCCGGAATTTGCGTCCGACGGCCGATTGGTCTACCCCGTTCATGGCCGCATCGCGAACCTGCCCGCGCGGTCGGTCATAGTAGAGTTTGATCCCGCGAGTCGCACGTTGTCGGCAACTGGCGTCGTCGAAGAGTGTCGCCTGCACTTCGCTAAACTGCGGCTGACGACGCGGTTGTCGATCGTACTTGGGGAGAACGCCTTCTCGCTGCACGACCGGATTCAGAACCTCTCCGAAGCGCCGGCCGAGGCGCAGATGCTGTATCACATCAACGTTGGGCCACCGCTGCTGGGCGAGGGGTCGCGTCTGCTGGCGCCGATCAAACAGTTGGCGCCGCGGGATGAGACCTCCGCAGGCGGATTCGCTACTTGGAGCAAGATGCCGCCTCCGGGCGCTAGCCTTGAAGAGCAAGCGTTCTACGCCGAGTTGTGGCCCGATGAGCGACATGAATCCCACGCCGTGCTAGTTGACCCACGTGAGGAGCGTGGCGTCAAACTCAGTTACGACAGCGTGTCGCTGCCGTGCTTCACGTATTGGAAGAACCTTCGCAGCGTCAGTGACGGCTACGTTGTTGGGCTCGAACCGGGTTCGAACTTTCCGAACAATAGTTCATTTGAAAAGCAACAAGGTCGGTCGTACCGGTTGGCACCGGGCGGCAGCGTTGAATGCCGGTTGCGGCTGGCGTACCTGGGCAATCCCGCGGATGTACGATCCGCCACCCACGCGGTCGCGGCAACGCAGGCCAACCGTCCACCGGAGATCCGTTCCCAGCCCCAAGATGGTTGGAGTCCATGAACAAATCTCTCGCCGATGCGTCTAACCATGACTATCCAGCATGATTCCTGCGACCGATCAGTCGCAAGGTAAAATGAAACCGACTTCTGGTATAATCGGCTCATGGCGAAGGAACGTGCAAAAGGCATAAGACCGGCCGAATCGCGGCTCGGTTTCTTCTCTCAAGTCGCAAGCCCGGCTCCATTTCTTGAACTCTTAAGCCAGCTCCCGTCCACCTACTTCTTCGCCAAGGATACCGACGGTCGGTTCGTGCACTTCAACTCAGCGTTCTTGGTTGCGATTGGTTTGACCGATGCACAGCACGTTCTTGGAAAGACCGACCACGACTTCTTCCTGCCCACTGTCGCCGAGGGATACCGCGACACAGACCGGCGGGTCATGGCCTCCGGACAGCCGTTGCTGAACCACGTTTGCTCCGTGCCCAACCGAGCTGGAGTGCTCCGGTGGTACGTCGAAACGAAAGTCCCGCTGCACGACGCGCACGGTCAGCCGCTTGGCGTTGCCGGCGTCATGTACGACCTCGCCGGCGCCGGCGCGATGCTGGCTCCCTACGAGCGGCTGAAGGCCGCGATCAGCCACATTACCGACCACTATGACGAGAAGATCACGCTGGCGCAGCTCGCCGCTCTGTCGCACCTATCGCTCAGCCAGTTTAAGCGTGTCTTCAAGCAGCTGTTCCGGCAAACGCCGCAGCAGTACCTTGCCCAAGTGCGAGTGAACGCAGCGTGCATCTTGCTGCGCGAAACGCCTGACAGCCTCGAATCGATCGCTAGCCAAACGGGCTACTACGACGCGAGTCACTTCAGCCGTCAGTTTCGAGCGCAGATGGGGCGATCGCCGAGCGATTTCCGCGCGAGCTTCCGGGCGCAGGCCGCGAATTAGCCGGTTGCTCACGCCGCCTTAAGTCGCCCTAGCGAGGCGGCGGCCTACGTACGGCGATTAGACAAGTCGGCTCAAGCCATGCGCTTCCGGCTTTGCCCCAGCCACGCCGCTCCGCCCGCGGCGGCGAGAAACAGGAGCGAAGACGGCTCGGGAATCGGAGAAGTTTCGAGAGTCAAGCTCCTGGTCACCCGCAGCGGTGCGCCGTCGCGGGCAAAGTTGAAACGCGAATTGTTGTTTTGATCGTTGCTGATGTCGATCGTTTCGCTGTTGCTCAGGCGGAAGAAGACCTCCGACTGAGATGGGGTCCCCGAGGCATCGTAGAGCGAGGCGAGCTGCGAGAGAGCGGCGCCGGTGAGCGCGAACGTTTCTGTTTGGCCGCTGCTCGTGTCTCCCGGGGAAAGGGCGCCAACAAACGCGTTCCCGGCTCCAAGGCCTGTAGGGCCCGGGACTTCGACGAAGTCTGCACCGGTGAACGAGGTGCCGCCCATGAGGCTGATCACGACGTCGAACGTAGGCGGGCCGTTGAACCCGGGCGTGTCGAGCGTGATCGAGAAATCGGCGCCGACAACGAACTCGCCGGGCGTGATCGCGGGGAGGTTGAAGCCAAGGACCGGCTGATTCGTCCTTGTGTCTGCGGCGGCACCGCCCGTGCCTGTCCGTCGTGCGTTGGGGTTATTCGCCAAGAAGACGTTTGAGGCGCCGGACTCAAAGTTCCCCTGGAGCACGTTGTCAGAAGAGCGGGTGGCTGAGACAAGCGTTGCATTTGCGCTCGGCGAGGTGACGCTCAGCACCGACAAGGCGATGGCGCAGGACCAACAAAGATGTGTCGTCATTAGGACATTCCTCGAAGAAGGACGCAGATCAGGTTGCTGAAAAGCTGGCTCGATGCGCAACAGCGTGAGCGGTGCACCTGTACGCGCGTTCGCCGGTAGACGTTGGCCCGGCCGCGTTCGTGACAGAGAAATCACCCAAAAATGCCAAAAGACCGCTTCAGGGCGGCGTTGGCTCGGGAGCGGAGATGGCGATCCGCGGTCCGATAGAGAGAGCTCCGCCGCGAGCCCACGGGGTCGCGGCTGCGTCCCGTGCGAACCCTGGTAGTTGGCGCCCGGCGGATCAAGTCGGGGTCAGCCCTGAAGTTGTAGGCGGACCCGGAAGCGGTGCGCGGTGTGTGGTTCCGACTCACTCAATCCAATCGATGCGCGGGGAGCGGCCTGGGAGTAGCGTTACTCGACCCTAGCCGAAGTTGGAGTCATTTGCCGGCGTTTGCGTTTCTCTCTGCCGGTCGAATCGCGCTGGCCAAAGAACTCGGGTCGCCACTCGCCCGGTTCCGAAAGCAAACGAGGTTGCGCGTTGACGGTCCGTTGATCACCCTGCTCTTTCATCCAGGCATCAAGCTCCTGCTGCAAGCTTGCCAGCGTTGACGCGTAGGCGGGATCGTCGGCCAGATTGTCCCTCTCCCACTTGTCATCCGCGACGCGGAACAGCTCCCACTCAGGACGCTCGAAGTAGCGATCGACAACTCTGCGTGCTCGCTCGCTCCGTTCCGTCGCCGCGGCCCACTCGTGCCAGTAGCCGCCGGCCAGCGGTTTGCGGTCGAGGTCGGAGTGATTCGTGTGAGCGTACTCCGGGTGCAGGTTATGGATCAGCTTCCATTCTCGTGAGCGGACGCTGCGCATTGGGTAGATGTTCTTCCGCCCGTCGCCGGTGTGGGTGGTGAAGATGCGGTCGCGGTGCGTTGACGCTTCCCCCAGGAGCACGCCCGCAAAAGACCGTCCGTCCAAGCCCGTTGGCACGGCGCCGCCGCCAATCTCGATCAGCGTCGGCAGCAGGTCGACCCAACTGAGCATGGCGTCAGACTTGGCGCCGGCTTCGATCTCGCCGGGCCACATCGCGATCAGGGGCACGCGGATGCCGTAGTCGTACAGGTTCCACTTGCCAAACGGCCACTGAGAGCCGTGGTCGCTGGTGTGCATCAGCAGCGTGTTGCGGCCAAGGTGCTCGGCCGCCAGTTCTCGCAAATCGCCCAGCAGTGCGTCGAGTTCTTTAATCTCCTGGTAGTACGCCGCACGATGCCGCCGCGTGGCCGGGGTGTCGAGGTGGTGTGGTGGGAGCTCAACGTCGGCCGGATCGAAGGTTGACTCCGCTGTCCAAGGCACGTGCGGATTGGTCGTGCCCACGAACAGGCAGAGCGGCTTGTCGGAGTTGCGGCTGGCGAGGAACGCTTCGACCGATTCCCGCAGCTCGTCGCAGGTCTTCCCCTTGCCGAGATAGTCCAGGCCGTACTCCTCGATGTACCTGTTGTGGGCCACCTTACCGAATGCGACCACCTCATACCCCGCCGACTGCAGGTCCCTGGTCAAGATCGGCACGCCGGGGTTGGGCCGGGTGTGGTTCGCCTCGGCGCCGTTGCGGGCGGGCATCAGCCCGGTCAGCATCGCCGCCCTGCTTGGGGCACACGATGGCGAAGCGACGAACGCGTGCGTGAACACAATCCCATCCGCCGCCAAACGCTCGAAGTTCGGCGTCGGGATGTGATCGTTGCCGTAGAGGCTGGAGTCGCACTGGGAATGGTCGTCGGAGAGGTAGACAACGATGTTCGGCGGATCGGCCGCGCGGGCCAACATCGACGCCACCGTCAGGCAACCACAGGCGGCCAGCAAGACCATTGGACGGAGTCGGCAAGACGCATGCAGTTGGCTAGCGTGTCTCATCTCGGATCGACCTTCCCTTTGGTTGTACGTGGCCGTGCATACCGTCGCGTGAGAGTATCTTTGCGAACCGAAGCCTTCTACTCGACGCCCGTCAATTCCTTGAAGACGCGCACTTCCTCTTCGTCGAATGGTGAGCCGTCGATACGCAGCAGATCATGGAACCACAGCTCCGGTTCCGGGAAGTCCTCCCCGGGCTTGACCGTGTTACCGGTCTCTCTTTCTTTGCCGAGGTCTCGGCCCTTTCGGCTGGTCCAAGGCCAGATGGTTCCGGACTTGCCCGAGACAAAACCCCAGTTCACGGCGCCGACGTTGTGCTTCTTTAAGACCGGCAAGCAATCCTGGACCGTGCTGCCGCGGGTGCGAGCGAGCCATTCCGTGACGAGGATGGGGCGGCCGTCCTTCTTGTACTCCAAGATGAGTTCTTCGAGCCCCGCAGGAGGGCTGTAGCTATGGATTGAGTGGATGTCTGAGTTAACGCGGTTAATCGCGATGTTCCCTTTGCCAACGCTGCCCTCGGAGTTCGACGCGATCGGCTGGGTCGGATTCACCTCACGCGCCCACACCCAAGACTGATGGACCAGCCGGTTGGAACGGTCTCCCATGCTCGACCGCGACCCCTTCTTGCGGGCCATGTTGCCGCTCTCCCCCCGGCCACGGCCCGGTTCGTTGTACAGCTCCCAGAACAACACCCGCGGGTCATTGGCGAACCGACGCATGGTACCTCGAACGTACCCTTTCAGTCGCTCGACCTCCTCGTCGGTCGCCTTGCCCTGAGAAAAACGTAGGGCGACGTCGCGAGCGGGGCAGTTTCGCCAGCCGGAGTTGTGGTACTCACGGACCGGAAGCGGCTGCTCGCCCAGTTTGGGCTCTGGGAAGTGGCAATCGTCGAAGAAAACGAAGAACGGGCGGATGCCGTGCGAATCGCAGATCGCTAGGAAGGCGTCGATCCGGTCGTAGAAGCCTTGCTCGTCTGGCGCCCACACCAGGTCGTGCAGGTAAACGCGCATCGTGTTCATGCCCATCGACTTCGCCCAACCCAGCTCGAGGTCGATCCGCTCCGGGTCGAAGGTCGAAGCCTGCCACATCTCAATCTGATTGATCGCGGTCGCCGGGTAGTAGTTGCAACCCACAAGCCAGGGCTGCTCGTCGTACCACGCGTTGGCTCTCTCAACCGACCAACGGCCCGGGACGACCGACTTCGTAAGGTCGACTTCGCCTTGACGAGGCGCGTCTCCAACGGCTGAGAGAGTGAGAGCCAAAATGGACAACGCAGCAAAACCGGCGTGACTTGCCGTCGACTTCATAGGCAGCTCCGGTGAGATCTGGAATCGGGTGCGTCGGCTATCGAGCGGCGGCAACTTGGCGCCGACGGAAGACGCAGGCGCCGGCAGCGGCGACGGGCGCGATGGTCGCGGATGACGGCTCAGGCGTGTGGGCAGGGGCGCCGGTAAGTGCCGCCCCGGCGCCTTGGGCGATGAACAGCTCTCGCAACGCGAGCCAATCGGCGAGGTCGACGCGGCCACTGGCGTCGAGGTCGCCTCGCGACTCCGCGGTGACCGGCGACAGCGCGGATGTGTCCGCCAGCCAGTTGGCCCGGAAGACGGCGACGTCGGTGGCATCGAGGCGTCCGTCGCCGTTCAGGTCGCCTTCGATGAACGCGAAGTCGAAGTTGAACCGCCGCGCAATCGTCGCCGGCGTGAGTGCGTAGTTGAAGAAGCCGAACCGCGACAGGTCGCCGGCGAACCCTTCGCTCCCGAGCGGGCCGAGTCCTGGGCCGCCGCTCGACCCGAGCACGCCTTGGACCATGCCAATGCCCGCGGCGTCGTTTCCATCCCAGTCGACCGACCCGCCGCCGCTGACGGCGATCGACTCCGCTGCGAGCTGACCGTTCAGGTAGATCTCGGCCGACTGCCCTCCCGCGGCGGGGTCGTCGCGGATGACGGCCACCACGTGCACGAACTCTGTCGTCGGTTCGAAGCCGGCCAGGCTAGCCGTGGCTTCGATCGCCCGGTTGGCCGAGCCTTCGGAGGCACGCAGCCGGATGTCGTCAAACACACCGTCGCCGTCGGCCTGGCCGAGCGTGATCGAGAGCCCGCTGTCGCCGCCGCCCGTCTCGAGCAGCACCTGACCGCGGTCGAGGCTCGCCGCCCGCAGCCAGAACTCGAACGTCGCCGAGTCGTCGCTGTCGGGCAGTTGGGTGAGTCGCGGCGAAGTTGGCGCCAGCTCCGAGACGTGGAAGAAGGTCCGCTTGAATCCCCCATCGGCGTCGATCCGGAAGGCGATCTCGCCGAGCTCCGGCTGGCTCGGCGAAACGCCCACGGCTTCGACCGTGCCTTCGGTGGTGTCGATCAACAGCTGCTCGCGCGGGCGGTGGTCTACATCGGTCGCGGACCGCCACGACGGGCCTTCGAGGTTCCGGGCACGGCTGTTGTCGGCCGCGTCCCATTCCACGGCAACGGGCTCGGCGACCTCGTACGGGAGCGAGGCGTCCACCGCCTCGATCCAGGCGTCAAACCGCTGTTGCATCGACGCGAGCCGGGCCGCGTGAGCCGGCGATTTCGCCAGGTTGCGCGGGTCGTTGAAGTCGTCGGTCTCCCAGGTCTGGGTGGGGCTTGTTATGGGCGTTGCGAGGTCGAACAGGTAGTCCTTGGGCGGCTCACCGGCGGCGTTGTAGATCCGCACGAGCTTGAAGTCGCCGTCGACCATCGCCGACATGGGCGTGGTGCCCTTAGCGTGCTGATAGTGCGGGAAGTGGAAGAACAACTCGCCGGCCGTTCCGACGCCGCGCTCAAGAGACTCAACGCCCGATGGCAGCTCGCCGCCGTTAAGGAGAACGCCCGTCAGGTCGGCGCTCTCGGCCCTCGCGGGCAGCGGCGCGGTGGCGCCGGCGAGCGAGCTGATCGTGGCGTGCAGGTCCGTGGCGATGACCGGAACGCTGCTGACCGAGCCGGGCGCCACGCCGGGACCGCGGACGATCAGCGGAACGCGAATTCCGCCTTCCCACGTGGACGCCTTTTCGTCAAACAGCGGCAGGTTGCTGCTCGACGCTTCCGTGGCGCCGTTGTCGGCGGTGTAGATCACGTAGGTGTTGGCGGCTAGCGGTTGATTGCTGTTCCGCGGATCGGGCGTGTTGGCCAGGTAGTCCATGATCTGACCAACGGTCGTATCGAGGTCCTCTGTCATGCCGGCGAACCGCGTGTTGCCGGCGCCATCCGGGTGACGCACGCCCGGGTTGGTTTGCAACTTGTCGTCGTACTTCTGCTGCGTCGCGGCGAGCGTCCGGTCCGGCCCGTGGGTTGCGTAGTGGGCGATCTGCAGGAAGAACGGTCGGTCGTCTCCGGTGGCGCCGTTCGCCCCTGCGCGGGAATCGACGAACCCCAATGCGCGGTTGGTCAGCGAGAACATCTCCTTAGGGTCGGTGGCGGTGCTGATCGGGTTGTTGGATCGGGCGCCGTCGTGGACGTCGTAGCCGTAGTCGCCCGGGTCGCCGGCGACGCTTGGCACCGGTCCGCCCGGTGTGGACGGCTGGACCGACGGCGTTGTGAGGTGCCACTTTCCGAAGTGAGCCGTTACGTAGTCCGGGTCGGCGGTCTTGATACGCTCGGCGAGCGAGGTCACGCTTTCCGGAAGGCGAGGCGCACCGAACGGCGATACGAGATCGTTGCCGGCGTAAAGGCTGCCCGAGACTCCGCCGGTGAACAGGTCGCCCCGGCCGACGATGTCGGTAAGGTTGAGCGACGCGGGGCTTATGCCGGTCTGGATGGCCGCCCGCGTGGGCGAGCAGTTTGGAGCGGCCGAGTAGGCTTGGCGGAACCGCATACCCTGGGCGGCAAGCGCTTCGAGATTAGGGGTCTCGTAGAAGTCGCTCGCCGACAGCGGCCCAAGGCCATCCGGATCCATCTCCGCCGACAGCCCGGTCCACCCCTGGTCATCGGAGAGGATCAGGATGATGTTCGGCGACGGTTGCCCGATCGCGCTCTGCGCGAACGCCAGCGCGGCGACAGCCAACGTTCGAAGGACGCGAGGTGGCATTGAGGAGTCGAGTCGTTGCGTAGGTCGAGGTGCGTGGCTGATCGGGCGCTCAATCAAACTTCTGCGCTTCATCGGGGCCGGGCGTCGCGTAGGCTGGGTCCTTCGCGCGGATGTGCACATCCCCATCGTCGAGCAGCCGGACGTCGAGCGGCACGATCGTCACGCCCTGCTCGTTGATGGTCTGCGCGGTCTCGCTGAGGTCGCGTTCTTGGATCCCTTCCCTGGGGAGCGGCGGCACGTTGCCATTGAAGAACGCAGTGCACCACCAGCGACCCTGCTTATCCTGGAACGGCGTGCCGTGGCCCAAGAAGCGGCCAGCGAACTTACGCGGCCCGTACGGCCCGGTGATCTTGTCGGCGACGCAGTAGTAGAGGTTGTACGAGCCTTGTCGGCCGCGGTCGGTCGACCACGCCGTCCCAAGGTGCACGTACTTGCCGCCGACCTTGATCATCGTGGCGCCCTCGTGGCCGATCCGCGTGATCGGCTTGCCGTTGCGGCCGGGTCGATCGCCAGACGGATCAATGCGGACGGGGTCCGCTGTGTAGCGTGTGAAGTCGCTGCTGAGCGGCGCCACGAGCGTGTTCTGCCAAAGCAGGTTCCACACGCCATCGTCGTCCTTGAAGAGCGATGGATCGTGCCGGTCACCTAGATCGACGCCCATGGGGTGGGTCCAGGGTCCTGTGAGTTCAGAACCGGCGGAGAACGCGAGGCTCGCCACCCGCTTGGGGCAGTGAACGAGGGCCCACCGATCGCCAAGCCAGTGGACCTCCGGCGCCCAAAGGACGCCGCCACGCCCGCGTGCTTCGGGCCGGACAGCGTCGCCGAGGGTGAAGATCGGCCCCACGTACTCCCAGTCAATCAGGTCGGCGCTCTTCCAAAGCCGGACCTGCTGGCCGACGATGCTTTGCGGTCCCAACCCGGTGTTGTACGGCTGCTCCTGCTCGCGGGGGTCGTTCTCGTTGGGCTGAGTGCCCGTCAGGTAGTAGACGCCGTCGGGCCCCAGCGTGATGTACGGATCACGGATCCAGCCCGACTTTATGTATAGGGCGCGGTCGTGACTCTTGAGCCCTGCGCGGATCTCGTCTGCGGGCATCACCGGGCCGGGCTTGCGATCGGTCGGCTGGGCGTCGACCGAGGGCTTGGTGGCGGCGACGCCGGTCGCTGCCGCCTCGGCTGTCGCCGCCGGGGGGGCTTGGAAGAGTACGGCGTGCACCTCCGCCAGCTCTGCTGGGGAGATCTTCTCCACCTTCCGGTCATAGGTCATTAGGCCGTTGATCTCGCCCTCGACATCGGTCGTCTGCGTGTAGACACCGCCGGCGATGCCGCGGGCGCGTAGCTCGTGGAGCTTGGCGATCGACGTGCGGTAACGGTCCTTGAACTCTCGCGGGTTCTCGGGCAGCCCGCCGTAGCCCCAGTTGCGCTTCGACGGGTCCCAGAGATGTCCCTTGACCGCGAGGCCGTGCCCGCCAAACTCGCCGACGACCTTGACGTAGTCATCGAACCGGCCGGCGATGTCGTTGTCGAACGGGAAGTCCGGGTGCGGGTACTTGTGCGCGTCGACGATGTGTCCGACTGGCCAGAAGTTACCGCCGCTGGCGATATTGACCAGCCGGCTGGGATCTCGCTCAACGGTCCAGCGGCCCACCTTCATGGTGCGGTGCTGCCCCCAGCGCTCGTTGAACGGGACCCAGACAACGATCGATGGCGAGTCTTCGAGCGTGTCGATCATCCGATCGAGCTCACGCATGAACTGGGCGTGCCGCTGGTCGGGCCACCGGGCGTCGATGGGCCCAGGCTCGAGGCGTGTCCACTGCGGCCTTGGTCCGCCGCTGACGTGGTCCTGCCAGACCATCATGCCCAGCCGGTCGCAGTGGTAGTAGTAACGCCTCGGTTCGACCTTGATGTGCTTGCGGATCATGTTGAAGCCCGCCGCCTTCAGCCACTCAATCTCAAACGCCATCGCCTCGTCAGATGGGGGCGTCAGCAGCCCGTCGGGCCACCACCCTTGATCGAGTGTGCCCCAGTGGAAGATCGGCTTGCCGTTGAGGGTGAACCGCCAGTGGCCGTCGGCGTCACGCTCGCGGCCAACCGACCGGATACCGGCGTAGGAGGTGACGCGGTCTTCAACTCCCAGATCGCCCGTGAAGACCGCCTCGATGCTGTAGAGGTGAGGCGACTCCGGTGACCACAGCTTCGCGTCGCGGATGCGGAGCGAAACGGGCGCCGCGTCGTCGCCTGCCAGCCCCTCGCCGCGAGCGACGACTGAGTCGCCGTCCTTCACGACGACAGAGAAGCTGCCCTTTCCTGTCGTCACCGGTCGAACCGTGATCGATCCTTGCTTGGGGTCCGTAGCGATCTTGAGGTCCCGCAGGTGCGAGGCGGGAACGTCCTCGGACCACACCGTTTGCCAGATCCCAGACACCTGCGTGTAGCGGATCCCGCGAGGATTCCGCGACTGCTTGCCCTTGAGTTGGTACCCCTGTGTCTCGTCGACGACACGGACCACGAGTTCATTGTCGCCATCGCGAAGCGTATCAGTTACGTCGAACGAAAACGGCGTGTTCCCGCCACGGTGACGCCCGACGCTCTCGCCGTTGACGAACACCTCGCAGCGATAATCGACTGCCTCGAAGTGGAGAATCCTGCGGAGCCCGGCACGAGGCTTGCCGCTAATGGTTCGCCGGTACCAAAGCGCTTCGTTAGCAGCGAGTAACTCTTGTACGCCGCTCAGTTTCGATTCCAGGCAGAAGGGCGTGAGGATCTTGCCTTTCCACTTGCGAGGCGACTTTCGTCGGGCGCCCGGCGTTACTGTGTAGTCCCAGTATCCGTTTAGATTCGTCCAAACGTCCCGCTGCAATTGTGGCCGCGGATACTCGGTCCATGCGTTCTTGGCGGTGAGCTTCTCGCCCCAGCGGGTCATGAGCGGCGAGGCGACAAGCTCTCTCTCAAGGCTTGGCAGCGAAGGTGGTACGCCCCTCCGCATCAGATGGACGTCAATGTACTGACTGCCTTGCTTGTGCCGGCATTCGACTGCCAGCACATTGGTTCCTTTAACGATCGCGTCGGCCGCGGCCTGTGAGATTGGGACCGTCTTGTAGTTCCTGGTGAACCCTGTGACCTCGGCGGCGAGCACCCCATTCAGGTAGACCTTGGCGTCCTCGTCGTGATGCAGACGCAACGCCACGTTCGCCGGGACCGCGTCAAACTTGTAAGTCTTGCGGAGCCACACTCGTGGGGTGTCCCAGACCGCGCCGATGCGGGCGTTGGGGGTCCGAGCGGTCCCGAGCCCGCCGCGCGCCTGCAGCCAGGACGAGTCATCGAACGATGGGGCGTGCCATCCTTCGCCCGGATCGTCTGTGGTGTATCGGCACTGATCGACGGGGCTGATTGCGGCTGCGGTCGACGGCCCTATAACCCAAGCCGCCGTGATCGCGAGGAAGATCCGTCCAAGCCGGTGAGCATTGGCCATCAGAGTATCGAGTCGTTGAGGTTGAGTGGGCGGACAGGCGGAGGCCCTGGGCTGGAAAGGACCTCTGCGCACTGCGAGAGCATCGGGCCCGTCGCTAGCGACTGGTGCGGCGGGCGGTGAGCGCTGTTGGGACGGTCGAGACCTTGTGTGATAGGACCTTCCCACGGAGGCGATTGGGGGCTTCGTAGTCGCCGGCAGAAGTCTGATCGTCTAAACCGATGCACAGCCCGTCGAGTGGCTCTGCAGTGATCAACCCCGGAGACTGGCGACGGATCGGTTGGCCACCGTTTACGCTGACCGTCATCACGTCGGCACTAAGGGTCGCACGCACGGCGATCCGTCCACGCAGCGCTTCCTTGGTCATCACGCGGGTCACTTCGCCGCTCACACGTACATCGAATGCCAGCCGACCTTCCACGAAGTGCAGCGCGTAGCCGAAGCGATTGCCACCGTGCGCCAACACGACTCCGCGGGGGCGGTTAGCCTCTACCTCCGCCTCAATTACGAGGCCTCGATTCGCCACGCACGGCGACTGGTCACGGTCTGCCGCGACGGTGCTCTCGTCACCTTCCCAGATGACACCGACACGTTTGGCCCAGCGCGTCCATGCCGCGACCATCCCACGCGTGCGTTCAGGATGGGTTGACGCCAAGTCGCGGGTCTCGCACCGATCCTCGGCAAGGTTGTACAACTCCCATTTCGGCTGCGAAGGGAATCGCTTGCCGCGAACCAGCTTCCAGTCTCCCTGTCGGAGGGCATGGGCGTGCTGATGGTCAAAGCCAATCACTCGCTCGTCGAGTTGCTCGCCACGCATCACCGGGAGCAAGCTCAAGCCTTCCAGGTTGGGCGATGGGGCGCCGTCGCGGCTGGTCGCCGGGTACTTCACGCCGGCGGCGTCGAGCAACGTTGGCATGATGTCCATCACGTGGGCCGGGTCTCTCGCCCACTCTTTGCGAGCGCCGAAGCCAGCGGGCCAGTGTGCGATCATCGGTGTGCTGATCCCGCCCTCATGGGTGAAGTGCTTGTAGAGGCGGAACGGTGTGTTCCCGAGGTTCGCCCAACCACTCCCGTAAGAATGATGGGTGCCCGGGCCGCCGATCTCTCGCAGGCTTGCGCCGGAGTGCAGCGTTGTGGTCCCGCGTCGCGATACGCCGTCGAAGCCGAACGGCCCCCACTCGTAGCAGGCGCCGTTGTCGCTCAAGAAAAGGATGAGTGTGTTGTCTAACTGATCGGTCTCGGCGAGCCGGTCAACGATCTGACCGACACCTTGATCCACGCCTTCGACCATCGCGGCGAAGACCGCCATCCGCCGGGCTAAGTCGGCTTGCCGCTCGGCATCCACGTCTTTCCAGGCGGGGTTGGTGTCGCCGGGGAAACCGTTGGCGACCTCCCGGCGGTCGACCGGTACGAGCGAACGTGGTGTGAGCTCCCACCGCTTGCCGTCAACGAGTCCAAGCTCCCGCATCCGCGCAAACCGCTCGCTGCGGAGCTCGTCCCACCCCCGCTGGTACAGTTGGTAGTACTTGTCGGCCCGGTCGGCGGGGGCTTGCACGGGGAAGTGCGGCGAAGAGTGCCCCACGAACAACAGCCAAGGCCCGCCCCGCTTCTGGGCCTGGTCAAGAAACTCCAAAGCGTACTGGTTGAAGACGTCGGTCGCGTAGAACTCGCCGCTCGGCGGAGCGATTTCCTTCGCCCGCCCTTCAGGAAGGCGGATGTAGTAGTCAGCGTCGTATTGGTCGTGAGAATGGCCGCGGGTGTAGCCGTAGAACTCGTCGAACCCGCGTTTGATCGGGCCGGTCTCGGTGTGCATGTGCCACTTTCCGACGTAGTAGCATCCGTATCCAGCCGGCTTCAGGGCCTCGGCCAACGTAACGCAGCGGTCGTTCAGCCTCCCGAGGTAGCCGGGCCCGCGTTCGCGATTGGGTCGGTTGGTCGTGAAGTCTCCGATCCCCGCCTGCGCCGGGTAAAGCCCCGTCATCAAGGAAGCCCGGCTCGGGCAGCAACGGGCGGAGTTATACATCTGTGTGAGCTTGACACCGCCGTCGGCCAATCGATCGATATTGGGTGTTTTGATCTCGCCACCGTAGCAACCCAGGTCTGAGTAACCCAGGTCGTCCGCAAGAACGATCACTAGGTTAGGGCGTGCGGCGTTCACGGAGCCCGGCGCCAAGCACGTGGCGAGAGCGACCGCCGTCAAGAAGCATCTCATAGTGAAAAAAGTCGTTTGAAGTTCGAGAGAGTCGACGCCGTCTAGCGTACATCTTGCGGTCCGGCACTCGTTGGCTGCCTCAGTACGCAGCGGATAAAGGGTCTCACGGCAGTTCGGAGGATCCCAGTTGGTCAAGCCGATCGCCTGCACGCACCTTCCACGGCGACAGTGCCATCGCGATGGTGCGTTCGATCGCGCGTTTGACCGGTGCGGCCGTCAGAACGGATTGTTGTTGTTTCCGCCGGGCTGGTTGCCGGCTTGCGCGGCGCCGACCTCGCCGCCGCCGATGGTCGCCAAGGCTTCGAGCACCAGAACGTCGGTGTCGGGCGAACTCGAATCAACATGACCGTCGACGTAGGCGAACAGTATCTGCCCGCCGGTGTGCTTTGACGCGAATGTGTGGGTGCAGCCCCGTGCGCTGATGCCGCGATTGATGCAATCGGCGAAGTCGGCAATGCCGAAGGCGCCCAGGTGCACACTTGCGGAATGATTGGGGCTGAAGATTGCGGCCATGCTGGGGTAGGCACGCCAACTTCCCCACGCCGAGTAGTTCCAGTTGTCGGTGTTGTTGGGGTTTACTGCGTTGATCGTATGGTATTCGCCGATCGCGAGTGTGCTGCTGGTGCCATCGGCGACCTTCCGGAGCTTGATTCGGCGCATCCCGGCGGGCTCGTAAACGGTTACGAAGGGGCCGCGTTTTAATTTGCCCTGAGCATTTGTTGCCAGGTTGATGGGGTTGCCGCTGTCATTGACAACGCTGCGGACACGCCCCCATATGTGTTCGTTTTGTGCGACTCCCGAGTTGGCACGGTATGACGAACGCCCGAACAGTGAGCCGTCGTATCCGTCGGGGGTGTCGTCTGAGGGGCACAGATACGCATCCAACTCTTGCCGGATGATCGTGTTGTGCGGCGACTCGTCGAGACGGAGGCTCTCGTCGAACAGGTCTTGTAGGTTTTGCTGCTCCATCTGGGGCAAGATTTCAACGCACCAAGTCGCCCAGACGGCCGTGAAAGCCGTGTCTTGCGGTACCCGGATCGGCTGACCATTACCCGGGTTCTGAAAGACGTTGACGCCGGCCGGCAGCGATCCGCGTGACGACTCGAAGTTGAGCGACGCGAGCATTAGCTGCTTGAGGTTGTTTGTGCACGACGAGCGTCGCGCCGCCTCACGAGCCGCTTGGACGGCCGGCAGCAAGAGCGCGATTAGGATGCCGATGATCGCGATGACCACCAACAGCTCAACCAGCGTAAACGCGCGTCTTGTGCGTCGCGCTTCGAACCTAGTCTTCATGGCACCATCCCTAAAGAGTAAAGACTTAAGACCTATCGGGGCTGCCGGGCCGCTGCCCCACGGCCCGGCGGCCGTGATTTAGCTTTCTTCCTTGGAAAATCTCCGTCCTCGCCGCACAGCGAAGGCGAACGCTCCGAGCAGCGTCGTCACCGTGCTCGGCTCCGGAGCCGCTGTCGCCGCGGGTGCGAACGTCCGGCCGAACATCACCTTCCAGAGGTTGAAATCGTCGACGTCAACGATTCCATCACCGGTGCCGCTGCCGGCGGCCAGTGAAGCCTCCGCGCCGTTAAGGTTGTCTCGCCAGACCGTGTAGTCTGCCGCGTCAACCGTTCCGTCGCCGTTAAAGTCGCCAGTGCCGTCGATGTAGGCCGCGATCCCGCTGATGGTGATCGGCTGGCCTTGTACGTCGCCGTTGGTGATCTGGTATTCCAGCATCAGGTCGCGGGTGTCGGCGCCGGTGTCGTAGATGTCGCCCAGCGACGCACTAAAGTCTTGCGCAAGCTGAGTCGTTCCCTGGCCGAAATCGCCCAAGAAGAACTCGCTGAGAAGCGTGTCGGATTGGGAACCGCCCAGTTCCCACCCGTTGCCGCTGCCGTCGCCGGCCGGAATACCGGAATCGCCTCGGATCCCGTCAAAGGCGCCGGCCATCAAGCCCCCGTCGACGCTCGTTACCTCATACTGGTCGATTGTGGGCGTGCCCAAACCGCCGACCAGAAGCACCTCGCCTGTGGCTGTGTAGACCTCCAGGCTCAGTGTTTGAGTCTCGAAGGCGTCGGCAGTCGTGGTCGTGATCTCGAGGTCGTCAACCGTGATGCCTTCAAGCTCCTGCCGGGCTGATATCGCGATGTAGTTCTGGCCCGAGTTGTCCCATCGGAAGGCGTCGCCGCCGATCCGCGTGCCGTTGTAGAAGAACGTCGCGGCCACAGGGGTGCCAGCACCGAAGTCAGCGATCTTCAGCTGGACCTCAAGCTCCGCGGCGACGCCATCGGCCTCGGAAGGCTGGGTCCACCCTTCGGTGCTGGTGGCGTTGTCGACGAGGTCGGAGAGTTGCCGATTCAGGTTTCCGTTCTTAACGACCTGGAGGGCGCCCCCGCTGTTCGGCGTCCAACCGACCCAGAAGTCGGCGAAGCCGGAGTTCGCTGCGTTGATGTTGCCGCGTACAGCCGGGCTTGCGGCAGTCGCGTTTTGGTCGAACGACGCCTGTCCCTGCAACTCGGTAAGCGAGGAGCCAACGCCGATGCCGACGAACCGCTGCTGGTCGGTCGTGCCCCCGTTGTTCGCGGCAATGTCCAGCTTGATTGAGAGTACGCCGTCAGTCGTAATCGCCGAGTCGATGAAGTTGCGGTCGATGTAGAACGTGGTGGCGTTCGTGCCGTCTGCCATCTGTAGTTGGTTGCCGGAGATGTTCGTTAGCGCGGCGTTGTTGCCGAGGGAATCGTCGCCGTTCTCGACATAGGTGACTGGCGATCCGGCGAGGACGCCGTCTTGCGACGCGTCGATGTCGTCGGAGTCCGCTCGGTCGAAGGTGTCGATCAGCAGGTCCGCCGCTTCCACCGGGCCGGCTACGCTCAACAAGGCGCCGAGTGCCAGGCAGGCGGTGAGGCGTCGCGCCCGGCGAAGGGCGGCGAGTGCGGCGCCCGCGAACACTGCCAGGGCTGCGCTTGTTGGTTCGGGCACGCCAGCAAGCATTGCCTGGAAAGCCCCTTCGCCATTTGCGGCGTCGAAAAGGTTCTTGAACTCGTTGAAGTCGCGCCTGTCGATCACGCCGTCAATGTTCACGTCGCCGATGGCGTAGTTGATGAGGCCATCGCCGGGCGGGTCGGAGATGAGGTTGCCACGAAGGATCGCCCAGTCAGCGGCGTCGATCACCCCCGATCCGTCGAAGTCGCCAAGTTGAAGAGGCTCCCCGCCATTGCCGACCACCTGGATGCCGACCGGGATTGTGGCGCCGGCGGCGTCGCGGAAGTCAACGGCAGTGAAGTTTTCGAAGGGGCTCGGCACCCAAACGTTGCCGAAGTTGATCGAGTCGTTCGGCCCGCCGGCGGCGTCGACCACGAAGCCGGTCACCCCGAGCGTTCCCTCCGATAAGTCGCTCGCCGAGTCGCCGGGCGCGGTGAGCCGCTCCCACGTGTTCGAGGTGTCTTGCGTGTCGAGCGTCACCCACTGAGTTGTGTCGAACACAGGTTGGTCCGATTGAATCGAGTAGGCGACAATCTCGAGCGGCGCCGTGGTCGTGTTTGTGAAGGTGATATTGCCGGTGTCGCGGTCGATCGTCAGTGACGGGACCACCGCGGCAGACGTGTCGATTGTTAGGTTGTCTACGGTCCAGCCTTGATTGTTCATCCGGCCGGTAACGCCGATGTAATTGGAGTCGGTGTTGTCCCATGTGAAGGTGTCGGACCCAACGAAGGTTTCGCCGTAGCTCACGTTGGCGGTCACCATGGCGCCGGCGTTGAAGTCGTCAAAGACGAGGTCGACATCGAGGGTGTCGCCGATGTTGTAGAAGCTGCCGTCGTTGTCGAAGATCGCGCCGCGCACGCCGTTCTTCCAGAAGGCGATCCGGCCATCGGAATTGGGGTTGGCGCCGGTTCGTTCCCAGGCGACGTAGAAGTCGGCGAAGCCTGAGCCGGCGGTCGTGCCGTTTTGGTTGCCCTTCCAGCCGGGCGACTCAACCGTCGCGTTGTGGTCAAAGCCCACCGCGGCCGCCTCGGCCTGCGTGCCGCCAACGCCGAGACCAACGAAGAAATCGGGGGCATTGTTGGTGCCGTTGTTGGCGACCAGGTCGAGGCTGATCGACATGCTGTTCATGCCGCCGATGAAGTTCTGGTCGAGCGACACCATCGACATGTTGGGGCCGTCGGCCAGTTGCAGCGCGTTGTTCTCGATGTTGGACAGCGATCCGTCGGCCACGCTGTCGCCGGCCGGGCCTTCAAGGTACGTCAGCGGCGCTAGCGTCCCGAGCATGCCGGTTGTATCCGCATCGATGTCGTCGTTGTTGGCGCGGTCGAAGGTGTCCTGGAACAAGACCTGTGCCGATGCGGGTCCGGTCAAAACCAGGAGCGTCACCGCCGCGGCCACCGCCGACTGTTTGAGCAGAGATGTGAAGGTCATTGAGATCTCACAGGCTGTATGAACGAATGATGTTTGAAGAGAGCCGAAGGAGGTTGCTACCGCAGCTTTGAACGACGCCGATCGCCACGCGCGATGGCCACGCCGCCCGCCAATGACGCCAACGCGAGCGACGTTGGTTCGGGAACGCCTTGGAGCTCGGCGATCGACGGGACTGCGAATCCGGCGCCGGCGGCTTGGTTGATGATCCTTAGCTGGATCCAGTCGCCCAGGTCGGTGTCACCGTCTAGATCGAGATCGCCGAGCGCTAGCGTCGTGTAGTCGCCCACCTGCGGGCCGCTGCCGGCGATGTCGGCGCGGTCGGAGAGCCAGCCAGCGGCGAAGGCGGCGATGTCTGCTGGGGTGAAGGCGCCGTCGAAGTTAATGTCGCCGGGCACCCAGGTATTGTCGTTGGCCCCGTCGCCGTTGCCATCCACAAAGGCGTAGGCGGCGTTGCGCGACGGGAGCTCGACGTTGCGGAAGTAGCCGTTGTCGGTCGCGTAGTCGAACCGACCGTAAGTCGTTCCGTCGTCGATGACGAACATCTCAAGCTCGTCAACGATCCCTGTAAAGAAATCGGGGGTGTCGATCGGCAGGTTTGTTTCCGGGTCGAGGATCGCTGCCAGGTCGGGCGGCGTTACGGCGGCGCCCACGCTGCTCTCGGAGTTTGCTCCAACAATCAGGCTGGCCGGCTCATCGCTGTCGTAGTCGAGCGTCTGTGTGGCGGCCGCGACACCGTTGACATAGGTGATTGCGCCGCCAAGACCGACCGAGTCGTGCACCTGCTGAATGTGGGTCCACTCGTTGATGGCAACCGGACCGGCGTTTTGCGTGTTCTCCCGCACCTCCGGCTGCCATGCCCCTGCGCCGGTCACGTTCAAGCCGTGCTCATCGCCATCGTCGACGACCACCTGGCCGATACCCGTCACCGCAGTGGGATAGACCCAGAGCTGGAAGCCGCGGTCCTGCGTGCCCGGGTAGCTGGCGTATCCGGTCCCAAAGGCGCCGGCAGGCTCAATCGACGGATCGTTTAGGTTGAAAGCGGATAACCAGTCGTCGCCATCCAGTTCAATGCCGAAGTTGTTGGAAGCGTCTGCCGCGAACGGTCGTGCAGGGTTCAAGCCGACGCCGTATTCGACGTATGTCGGCAAGCTGCCGCCGACGGTCGCGGCGATTAGTGGCTCGCCATCTCCCGTGGTGTCGCCCGCGGGGCCGTTGCCAACAACGCTGTCAATCGTGCCGGTGAAACCGCCGATTGGACCACCAGGGCCGCTGAATCCCGATCCGACTGTCTGGCCGTCGGCCGCGTTTTCGAAGAACGTCCCGGCGGAGATCGTGACCGAGCCGTCGCCCATCTCGTAGCGGCGGTCGAGCGTGAAATCGGCGTGAGTTGCCGTGGACAGGCAGAACGCAAGTGCGATGGCGGATTGAAGAGTCAGCAGCGGCAGACGAGGGGCTAGCCTTATCATTTGCGGCAATTCCTTTCTCGCGGACAGCGGGAGACGAGCGATGGTTCGAAGGCAGTTCATTGATGAGATTCGCGTTTGTGTTGCATCACCGATGACGACGCGGGGTACCGATGAGAGCAGGCAGGAGCCACATCGACAGCGAGCCGGGCTCGGGCGTCTGGGTGCCGAACGAGACGCTCTCGAGGATCGCCCCCGCCCCGATCGCGAGGAAGTCTTGGCGGATCAGCACCCAGTCAACGAGGTCGTTGACACCGTCGCCGTTCCGGTCGCCGAGCATGTAGCTGTCGATGCCGACCGATCCGTGGGTGGTCAGCCAGTTGTTCACGAAGATCTGCAGGTCGTCGGCGTCCTGGTTGCCGTCAAAGTCGAAGTCGGAATTCAGGCCATCGAACGTTGCGTTGACGTTGGTTTGGAATGCCCACAGCGCGTACTTCGTCTTCAACTCATCAAGGATGGCCTGGTAAGCGGGGTCACCGGCCAGGTTGTTCGTCTCGGCCGGGTCGACGCTTAGGTCGTACAGTTCCCACTCGTTGGCGCCGATCAGCGTTGGGGATTCTCCACTGGCGATCGTGTTGTTGGGCGTGGAGTCGTCGCCGTCGTTGCCGACGTAGTTGCTCGATACGAGCTTCATGTCACCCTTGCGGTACATGCGGTTGCCCTCGTGCTCGATCGCGAACTCCCGCTCTCCCAGCGACACGCCTTGTGTGAGCAGATCGGCCCAGCTCTCGGTCGTTGCGTGGAAGTCCACCACGTCGTACGTCGTGCCATTGAGCGCGGTGTACTGATCGGGCAACTCGATATTGAGCAGATCGAGAATCGTTGGCATCACGTCGTTGACGTGCATCGCGTCGTTGTTGCCGTCGGCGTAGTCGGTGCTGGAGTTAGTGAGCGAGGGGTGCAAGCCATCGGGCCAACTGACAACCAGAGGAGACTTGATCCCCCCTTCGTGCGTGTAGTGCTTGTAGTTTCGGAACGGCGTGTTCTGCACCGTCGCCCATCCGGTGCCGGCCCGCTGGTCACGCGTGTCCGGGTCAACCGCGGTGCCCATCAACTCGAGTTCGGCGAGCGTTGGGACGCCTGTTGGCGGGTCGTTTTCGATCGGGTTGCCGCCGAGGCCGTAGACGTCGCCCTCGGGGTTGCCGCCGTTGTCGGTCATGAACATGATCAGCGTGTTGTCGAACTCGCCGTTCGCCTTCAGGTCGTCGACGAGTCGCCCAATCTGCTGATCGACGACGTCAACCATCGCGGCGTAGACGGCCATGGCTCGAATGAGCGTCGGCTTCCGAGACTCCGGGACGTCGTCCCATGGGATCACTTGGGGCTTGGCGCCATCGACAAACGGGCCCGCGTCGCCATTCGGCCCGGCGTAGAAGTCGCCTCGCGGCGAGATGACTAGGTCGTCGGGGATCACCCCTTTCTCGATCATTTGCTGCAGGCGATCGGCCCGCACGGCGTCCCAGCCGCCCGCGTAGGTGCCGGTGACCGATCCGTCGGGGTGCACCGTCGCGTACTTGTTGGTGACCTCGGCGGGGGCTTCGATCCAGAAGTGAGGGGCGCCGAACGCAACGTACTGGAAGAACGGGTCATTGGTGCCATTGGCGGCGTTCCGCGCCCGATGATGCGACAGGAAGTCGAGCGAATAATCGATGATCGCGTCGGTTTGGTAGAACTCCGGAGTTTGCCCGGGCGCCAGCGGCGTGTACTGCCCCGCGGCGTTGTAACGGTTGTAGTCGCCGTCGTTCTCCGTGGTGTAGCGGCTGTCGGGCGCAGTGAAGAACCCGCCGGCGCCTTGGTCGTCCGACAGCAATCGGTACTGGTTGATCTGCCAGTTACGCTCGTTGTTGGTCGACCCATCGAACGTGAACGCGTGGTCGAAGCCGCGGACTCGCGGGTCAACCTGAGCAGGGGCGGGAATCGATCCCAGCGAACCAAAGCTGTCGGTCGCTCCGAGGTGCCACTTTCCGGAGAGGTAGGTGCTGTAGCCCTCGTCCTGCAGTAGTTCCGGAAGGAAAACGTGGTTCTGGGTGAGCCGACGCGTGTTGCCGATCAGCACCTCGAAGCCGACTTTGTGGTTCTGGTGGCCGGTCATCAACGCGGCACGTGTCGGCGAGCAACGCGGCTGGACGTAGTAGTTGTTGAACTTAGCTCCGCTATCCGCCAGGGCGGTCAAGCTTGGCGTTTCAACGTCGCCGCCGTAGGTTTTAATGCTTGAGAATCCGAGGTCGTCCGCCAACAACAAGATGATGTTCGGGCGATCTTGCGCCTGACTCTCCGCAACCGAGATCGAGACTGCGCAACAGGCGGCCGCAGCGAGTGCGGTCGCCCTCTTGGACAGGGAGTTCATCAAGGCTTCAAGGTGTTGGGAGCCGCCGCCGGCAGGTGCTACGACCATGGGCCAACTCAACGAGCAGACTAGGCGCCGCGGGTTTCTCCGCGGCCGTGGCAGGCGATGAGGCGGCAGAACAGGGAAAGGCCCGCCATCATTGCCGGCGCACCCGCAAATCGATTAGGTATCAGCGAGCAAACGGCCGGAGTTACGGCCTGTTTGCACGCCGCTGATGCCCATTAATCACGGGCAGAAGGAGAAATCTGAGTCACGAATCCCGAATAACGTCGAGATGTTTCGGGATTCTCGCAGAGCCTTCTCGTTTGCGACTCAGATCGCAGTGGCTAGCGGTGTTACTACCCTGTACAGGTCCGTGGCCCGATTCCGTTGCCACGACGGTTCAATTTCAGCCTTGCAAACGGGCATGACCAGATGCCGGCGCCTGGAGAAATCACAAACGCCGACCGCCCAAAGGGCCGCCAAGAGGCGTTTCTAGCGCACTTTGCCGAGAGCCAGCGCGGCCTCCATGCGTACATCGTCGCCTTGGTTCTCGATCCTGATGCCGCGGCAGACATCCTGCAAGAGACTAATATCGTCTTGTGGCAGAAGTTCGATCAGTTCGAAGAGGGAACGAACTTCTTCGCCTGGGCGCGGGAGGTCGCCCGCTTGTGCGTTCTGCGATTCCGGCAGCGATCGGCCCGCCGGATCGCTCCGCTCGATCCGATGCTCCTGGAATCACTCGCCAATCGATTTCTCGACAAGCTGGCGAGGGAAGACAACGACGAGCGGGACGCCCTAGACGTTTGCTTGAAGCGACTGTCGGCTTCGGATCGGGATCTGATCCTCGAACGGTACCACCCCGGAGCTTCGGTCTCGCGGATGGCCGATCGGCTTGAGCGGAGCGCCAACAGCGTTTCCCAGTCGTTGGCACGCATCAGGCGGGTCTTGCTGGAATGCGTGTCGAATAAGCTGCGAGGGGCGGCCGCTAGCTAGTTGCTGTATACAGTCTCGAATCGTGGGACGGGCGAGTAGTCGGAATCAACCCCCAGCCATCAATGGACTCAGAATTCCTACGGCTGATGAGCCTAGCAATCGACGGTCAGCTCGAGGGCGCCGACGTCGAGCGGCTCGAGACGCTGCTGCGCGAAGGGGAGCGTGAAGAAGACTTCTTTGCGCTCATGAAGCAGCACGTCGCCCTGGGCGAGTTGACCGCCCCAGTAAGGCCGTTCTCGCCTGAGGAGTTGCAGGCGATCAGCGATGTCGAGGCCTGCTTCGCCGCCGAGACCGAACCGGCGGCAAGCCTGGCCGCCCGCGTCGAACAGCCCTCGCCGGTGCGAGGTGGCGATTCGCGAGGGCGACGGTTGGTCACCTTCCTCGGCGGGCTCGCCGCGTCGCTGTTGATCATGGCGCCGCTCTGGTGGGTGAGCGACCCCGGATCAGACTCCGAGTCAGCTGTCCCGCCGGGGCGTGCTATCGCCGACGCCAATGAAGCGGGCACGCCGAGCACCGCGGAGCCCGACGCTAACGTTACCACAGTCGACTACGCTGCGCGGATCGTGCGCAAGATCGATTGCGTTTGGGGCAACGATCGATGGATGATCTCGCCCCCAATTGGATTCCGGGAGGGCGAGTGGATCAGCCTTTCGAGCGGACTGCTCGTGCTGGAGTTTAGCCGCGGCGCAACGGTAACGTTGCAGGGGCCCGTCGATGCGGCGCCCCTGTCCGGCAACGCCCTCAACTTAGTGAGCGGTGGGCTGTCTGCGAGCGTGCCCGACTCAGCGCGTGGATTCACGGTCCATACAACGTCTGGCAAGATCATCGACCTCGGCACGGAGTTTGGCGTGCTGGCCGGAAGCGATGGGTCGGTTGAGACCCACGTCTTTGAGGGGAAAGTGGTTACCCAGCTCGGCAAAGCCGGCGAGGGGAAGCCCCCGGGCGAATCCGCGATCACCGCCGGGCAGGCCCAGCGGGTCTCTGCCGCCGGGGTCACGCAGTCTTTGCAAGCCCAAGAGTCTCGTTTCCTGAGGTTTCGCGCCGGCCGCGACGCGGTCATGGCCGAGCTACCGCCAGTTGATCAAGGTCTGGTCCTGTGGCTGGCCGCGGACGGGCGGCTGCAGTACGACGAATCGTCTGGAGTGATGGCGTGGGGCGACAATCTGGCCGGTCCCAACCAAGACCCAGAGGATGCGTGGCAGGTGCACCCAAGAGGGCGTCCTACTTGGGTCAGCGACGGCATCAACGGGCATCCGGCGATCCTCTTCGGAGGCAACCGCAAGCTTATCACCGAGCCAATCGAACTCGGCGTCAACGTCACCGCGACGGTACTGTTTCGGATGCAGAGCGAGTTCATCGGGCCCGACTTCAAGAAGATGCTGCGCGTGAATGGGCCGCCTGAGCAGTCGCGCCCCGATTTAGGGTTGCAGCTGGTGAACCTGTTCGGCCCGCCCCACCCTGTTCTGCAGATCAACCGAGGTGGCGAGCTCCGTGCTCGCATGCATCTTGGGTTCAACCCCAACAAGATCTACGACAACGACAGTGGAGTGATCGACTCGATCCCGCTTGTCGACGACCAACCTCATGTCGCCGTATACGCTTTCGATTCGGTCAACAAGACGGCTCGCCTCACAGTCGATGGCCAGTTGGTCGACGAGGTAGCGATCGACGGCGAGCTGAAGCCGACCTTCACCCCTCGCTTCATCGGTCAGCACCCTTATCGTCGTTTGCATGGATTTCCTGGCTACATTGCTGAGGTCATGATCCATGACGAGGCATTGTCGCTCGATGACTCGATTCGTTTGAGCAACTGGCTGCGCGAGAAGTACGATCTGCCCGTCGCTCCCTTAGAGGCTGTTCAATAACCCGTTTACGCGATCCGTTTGACCATGAGGTGGATCATGGCGACCTGGATGAACGCGTTGTCGCTTTCGAGGGTTCGCTCGAAGCTCTTGGCGAGCCGTCGTGATCGGTTGAGCAACCCGAAGGTGCGTTCGACAATCCAGCGTTTCTGCTGCAGCACGAACTCGCCGCGAGGCCGCGTGACAATCTCGATCGGCCAGAGCCACTTGATCCACGCCCAGCCGACGACCGATCGGTACGCCGTGTCGGCCCAGATGACCTTGGGGAACTTCACCGACTCGCGGAACGCTTCCAGGGCGAGCTTCGCCCCGTCGCGGTCCTGCACGTCGGCGGGCGTGACACACAATGCCCACACCAGACCGAGCGTATCAACGACCACATGCCGCTTGCGGCCGAGCACTTTTTTGCCGGCGTCGTAGCCGCGGGGCCCGCCTTGTTCGGTCGTCTTGATCGTCTGGCTGTCGAGCGCCGCCGCGGAGGGTTTGGCTGTCTTGCCCGCCTTCTTGCGGACCCGACCGCGGAGCTTCTCGTGCAGCCGCTCCCACGTCCCGTCGGCCTGCCACTTCCGGAACCAGTGGAACACGATGTTGAACGGCGGGAAATCGTGCGGCAACGCACGCCAGGTGCAGCCGTTGCGGGTGACGTACAAGATCGCGTTGATGATCTCACGCTTCGCGTGCTTCGGCGGACGACCGGTCGCGGCGTCCTTGGGGATCCAAGGCGCGATACGTCGCCACTGCGACGCGGTAAGGTCAGTCGGGTAAGGCTTCCTGTCCATGGGCGGCAGATTACAGCGGTTCCGATTATGACGTAGCCGCAATCGGCGTATGCCTGTAGAGGTCTCTTGGGAAGGAGACCGAGGCGTGGAAGCGTTCTCGATGGGTCTGCGTGAGCGGGTGATGGCGGCGTACGACGCCGGCGAGGGCGGCAGCCGAGCGATTGCGGCCCGGTTCGGGGTGAGCGGCGCTTTCGTGCGGAAGCTGCTGATGCTCCGCCGACAGCACGGCTCGATCGCGGCTCTGCCGCGGCGGCGTGGCCGCAAGCCGAAGCCGGCCGAGAAGCAACTCGATCGGCTGTGCTGGCTTGTGGCCGAGAAGCCCGACCGGACGCTCGGAGAGACCCGCCGCCGGCTGCGGCTGCCGGTCAGCATCTCGACGCTGAGCCTGGTGCTGCGGAAGCTGGGGTTCACTCG
>JBCDJN010000061.1:0-29058 GCA_039414355.1 Planctomycetota bacterium
CCATCATCCGATCGGGCGCCCCACCCACCTTCCGCAGACTCGTCTCCGCCATCGGCGCCGCCCTCAAACGGATCTCAACAACCGAGCGCCGCAACTACTTCCAAGCCGCTGGAGTCCCGGCTACGTGATCATCGGAACCGCGGTAGCCCGCTGGCCTGGCAAGGTCCCTGCCGGAAGAGTGTCCGACGAACTGGTGTCCCAGATCGACATAATGGCAACGCTGGCCGAGGTGGTGGATTTCAAACTTCCGGATAACGCTGCGGAAGACTCCCATAATCCGTTGCCGCTCTGGATCGGTGCGACCGATCAAAGCCCCCGCAAGCATCACATTCACAATACACGGAAAGGCGCCTTTGCAATTCGCAGCGGAGGCTGGACGCTAATTGAGGGCAAGACGGGCTATCGGAGCCTTGGGGCCCAGACGTGGTAATAACGCAATGGCGTGGAGCCGGAGGCGAAGAGCGGCAAGTTCCTCTTCCACATCAGCGAAGACATCGGGCGGCGAGAGAACGTCGCCGAACAGCACCCCGAGAGAGTTGAGGAACTGAGGGAACTGCTCCGCGGTCTCCGTGCTACGGGCGCCGCCGCCCCTCGGTTTACGCAGGCTCGAGAGAACTCAAGTTGTCTCAACACGTGCTATTCAACCAGGTTGTCACTCAAGAACGCTCGGTGGTCGCCGGACGAACTTGATCTCAGGCGGCTCGATGAGCGATCCGAACTGTCACCGATCAGCGTTGGCTACTCACGAGCGAACGGTCGAGACTCGTCCTGGGCACGAAGTCGCCTTAGCAGCGTCGGACTCCAACCCGCTACAGCGGATCGTGAGATTCCGTGGCCGCTCTTCTTGAGGCCCTGAAGTAGCCTTGGCAGTCGGTTGGTGTGATGGCCAGGGGTGCTTCTGGGACGGCGGCCACGAGTCGCGGGAAGGTGGGCGGTGAGGTCGACCGGAGGAGTGGCTTCGTCTTCGACCAGGCCATCTCGATGGGATTGAGGTCCGGGTAGTAGGGCGGCAGGTAGAGCGCCTTGGCCCCGACCGACCGGATCGCCTCCTCGACGCCCTTGACCTTGTGGACCACCAGGCCCGCTCTCCCAAAGACTGGCATCACCACAACGTCGCCCGGCGAGAGCGTCGGGCAGAGGAACTGTTCGATGAGGCCTAGGAAGATGACCCGGCCCGACGCCTTCTTGGTGACCTTCGCGGCGGAGACACCGCCGATGCGGATGGGGGCGGTGACGGTGTGTGTTTCCCATCGCCCGGCCGACGCGTGGTCGATGGTCCGAAAGCCGGGGGCGCTGCGGCCGTGGGTCCGCTTCATGCCGACACGGCCCCCCCGTTTCTCGGCGAAGCGACGTCCAGGGAGACGAACCGTCTGGCCGCGGTCCGTCTCAGCCGGCGGGCGAAGCGGACGCGTCTTTGCTTCACGTCGTCCCGCCGCTGCTCGGTCGGCACGAAGGACTTTTTTTGTGGGCTCCCCTGCTCCTTCAAGATCGCGCTGACACGCGAGGTGCTCAGCGGCAGCCGCAATCGGCGGTGGACCTCTTCGGCTGTCAGGTCCGATTCCGCCGCGAGCAACTCGCACATCCGGTCGATGTGCTTGTCGGTCAACCGCCTCGGCGAACGCCCGGTCGAATCGCTTTGAGTATTTGAAGTCCTGGTCTCGCACCAGTTAGCGGACTGGCAACTCCGACGCACGGGTTTGTTCCAGCATCGACTGGGCCAGAGCGGTTGCACACTTGTCGTCCGGCTTGAGCATCGCCGGCGAGCAGGTAACGCGACGCGAGCTGACGTGCAAGAACGCAAGGACGTAGGTCTGCCGCATCCCGCTGGTCGTCATGACCATCTTTGAGAAGAAGTCGCACTGCCAGAGGGTCTTCGCGCGGATCTTCACAAAGTCGTCCCAGCTCCCTTTGCCCGGCTTTGGACTTGGGTAGATGCCCTCCTCCTTCAGTATCGGACGTAACCTCATCGAAGAAGAGGAGCCAGCGGAGCCGTTTGTGTCGATCGACGAGGCGGAGCAGATTGCCACGGGTTAATCTCGAGGTCGTCGCCTACGGCCGTGCGGCGGAGCTGGCAGCTCGCGCCGTCGCGCTGCGGCGTGCTTCCAAGCTTGGAAGTCCGTCCGCACGGAGGCCGATCGTTTCGGCGTGCCCCCTTCAGGCGATTCTCTATGGAAAGGCCGCGTTATTAGATGCGATTGCCCTGGGGGTTTAGCGGGCTTGGGAAGAGACTCCCATAACGTCGAGGTCGTCGGTCAAGGAATTTTGTCTCGCGGCCGAAATATTGTGGCTTAACGAAGGGGTGAAGCCGCCCGTCGCGGGGGGCCAATCCGCCAGTCAGGAGGCGCCACGATGAAAACGCTTGCTCAAGTAATTTTCGTTCTCGCAGTGCTCTTCGGCCTGCTCTCGTACCACAACGCTTATTTGATCGGCGAGCCATCCAGCTTGCGAGAGACCCAGGACCTGCGGCTACGCAAAGACTTGACCGAACGCTGGGCGCAACGCGCCGTGGAGGCGCTGGGCGATTTCGATGGCCGGCCCCGTGTTTGCTTGGCCAGCGTAACCGGCGATGTGGATTCGCTTGTTCGCGACGAGCTGGAGTACTGGCTGGCCCGCCGGAACGTGGTGCTGGTTGATCTGGCTTGGGTCAACGCACGCAAGGCGTGGAACGGCGTTGCGTCGCTCGGCAGCGGATCGGCACGCGATGGTGACAGCGGCGCCGACTACCTTCTGTTCGCCGATGTTAGCGAATGGACAACCTTTCCCGAGCACGAAGCGAAGCTCTCGGGCAGCATCATCGTGCAGAACCTTTCGGGTGGCGAGCGGTCGGTTTCCGTTGAAGAGTCTCTGGGCCGCATCGTCACGGTGTCGGTGGATTGAGTGGCGCTGCGAGGCGACCGCCGGCGTGGCGACTTTGGGCGCCGCGTCGGCGGCTTTGTGCCGTGCATGCGGGGTCGGTATACTCCCGGCCGACACGACGCCCGTGGCGAGAGTAAACATGCACAATCCCCCCCCGACCACTGGTGGCCTGCCGACGGGCCAGCACGACCCGCCGCCAGTTGCGGATGTGCAAACCGTTGGGGGCCGGTTCGAATTGGTGCGGCAGTTGGGCGCGGGGGCCATGGGGAGGGTGTGGTTAGCAATCGACCCGCGGCGGCGCAATCGCGACAATCGGGGCGAGGTTGTGATCAAGTTCTTGCACGACGAACTCCGGACGTCGCCCGCGGCGGTGCAGCTCTTCAAAGACACGTACTGCACGGCCCAGGAGTTGCACCACCGAAACCTCTGTCCCCTTTACGATCTGGGCGAAGACGAGCGGCTGGGACCGTTCCAGGTCATGCGGTTTCTGACCGGCGAGTCGCTGCACGAGTGGCGGGTTGCGAAGGCTGGGGATGGGACGGGGGCGCCGATCAAAGAGGTGCTCCGCTGGCTTAGGCCGGTTGCCGACGCCCTGGATCACTTCAAAGACAAGCTTGTGCATCGCGATGTCAAACCGGCGAACATCTTGATCAGCCCCGCTGAGTCGAACGTAAGGGGCGCCGACGAGGTTTACCTGCTCGATTTCGGGATTGCTGTCGAAAAGACCGTTGCCACCGATGCGGACCTTGCCGCGCGGTTGCCGATATACGGCACCGCCCCGTACATGGCGCCCGAGCAGTGGAACCGCCAGGTGCAGAATGAGCGAACCGATCAGTACGCGTTGGCGGTAACGGCGTGGGAACTGTTGACTGGTAGCCCCGTGTTCTGCGGATCGCGCGACGAGATAGCCAACGCGGCAATCAGAAAACCGGTGCCCCAATTGCCGGCGGGCCTGAGCTGCTTGCAGCGTGCATTCAATCGGGCGTTGGCGAAGGACCTCGCCCACCGGTTCGCCTCATGCGGCGGCTTCATCGAGAGTCTTCGCATGTGCGCGAACCCGACACGCTCTACCGGCGGAAGACGCCCGTCCGTTGGAGGCAGCGGCCCAACTCGGCGCGTCACGCCAGGCCGACGGCGGCAGTCCGGGACGCTCGTCCTCGATCACCATACGCTGCGAGTCAACAGGGGGCCCGCCGCCGGAATTACCGACGGCGTGGTCGCCGCGTACCTACGGTCGCTGGGCGAGCGGGTCGGGCAGATCCGTACCGCGATCCTGTCTGGAACCGCGGTAACCGGCGGCGTGGTTTCGATTCTTGCGGCTCGCCAATCGAACGAAACACCAACCAGAGACACAGCACCAAGCGAAGCGCCTCGGGGCATTGCGGCTGCCGGATTGTCGCAGCTTTATCTCAACGGGTGCCTGCAGGTTGCTAATTTCCCCAATTCGATGTGGCGAAGGTTTCCGGACCTCGAAGTGCTCGACTTACAGGATTGCATTGGTGTTTCGGCAAGCGAGCTCAACGCGGTGCTCGCTTCGACCAGCAGCGTGAAGGTGCTGCTCAACCATTTGAACGCGACCGGCGGAGATTCCCTTCAAGACGTTCGTCAAGATCTGGTGGAACCCGCGTCGTGGCAAGCGGCAATTGCACAACGGCAAGCCGACGGCGATCAACCAGCCAATCGTTCGGCTGAACCAATGCGGCTCAATCATATTGTGCTGCTCAGCAGCGAGAAAAACTAAGTACCAGCGATCAAGGCTGGGCAAAGCTTGCGGATGAGCGAAGAATCGCCTCTGATTTCCGACGTTTTGATCACACGCTCAAAGCTGGCAGAAGAGACAACCGTTTTCCGGTGCGGCACGCGGCACAGTTTGCCGAGCGGCAGCGCGGCTACTGTGATTTCGAATTGAGAAACCATAGTCCTTGGTGCGGTGATGCAAGATGGCGGCCGAGTCGGATGCGGGTGGAGTTTTGAAACCCTAGATCCCAATCATGCCGATTCCGCGATGCGCCAGTTTGTAGCGTGCGCTGAGTGCTGCGAGCCATTCATCAAGCATCGGCTTGCCGGTCGCCCGTGCCCGGTGTGCTCGGGAGCGGTGTTCCGGGCGATTCAGGTTCCGCCACCGAGTCCGCTTGCCGTGCGTGAGCGAACCGCGGCTGAGAATGGCAGTGGTCCTTTACTTACGCTCGCCGATCAGCCGCTCGGGGTGAGTACGGGAACGGTGGTGTTTTCATCGACCGAGCCCCAAGTGGTGCTGTTGCGGAACAATTCATCGGCCCCGATCCAGCTTGAGGATACGCTCGGCATTGGTTGGCTAAGTGCGACGCTTGTCGTGGTTTTGAGTCCCTCGCGCACCGACCCGCGCCGGCAAACGCCGACGCGATCACCGGCGGCAGACTTTGTGCTGCCGCCGGCTTCTACGGCGGAATTGACGCTGCAGCCCCATGTGCTGAGGCCCGTGAGCGGCTACCAGCGCGGTGTAATGCTGCGGCGCCAGCCGGAACCAAGCGGTGACGGCACGTCATCGTCGGCAAGCGAGCAAGATGTCGCGGTGCACGTTCACTCGGTTAGCAACGGTGCCTTGCTGCGGGCGCTCACCCCGGTGTTGGTCGTGCTTGTGCTCCTGGCCCTGGGGCTGTTTTGGCAAACCTTGGCGGGCATGGTTTGGCCTCACGTGCTTTGGCTCGCCGCCCTGCAGACCGCTATCCTAGCGATCCTGCTCGTGTGCGGCCCCGCCGTTCCACGGCATGTTGTCGCTGCGCTCAGTGGCGCCATGCGTCGGCAATGGGGCGTTTGGCGCGATTTGAACGAGTTATTTCTCTTTCTGGAAAGCCGACAGGCGTTCGGGCTGCAACGGCCGCTGCCCGTGGTGGTGTTTTTCCCGATCTGTTTGTCTTCGTCCTGGTTGGTGATCGTGCTTGCCCACGCGATGGGTTCGCCCGAGAACAGCCTTATTCAACTGCTGATGGTTGCGGCGGCGTTTGTCCTGTCGCTGCAAGGGTTGCGGACGTGGTTCGCGCTTTATCGTTTTCAGCCCTTCCACTTCCTGCGATTAATTCCCGGGCGAATCAATGCCGCCTTAACGTTCCTACGAAAGTGAGTGTTGCCAGCCGGAGGGGCCTTGGTGCAAATGCTCCGGCGCGACGGCTTGCCGCGGGTCATCGCGTTCGCCGAATGGCATGCCTGCCGAACGGCATACCCGATCGCGGACCCCGGATTGAACCTCCATTAACGCCGACCAATCCAAGCAACTTGGGCGAAAGAGAGTCCCCGTGGCCTTTGACCCCGCCACCGACGACAACGCCGACGGCCCCGATAACCAGCCGCCCATGACCTCTGGGGCGGAATCCACCGGTGGCTTTGAGTCACCGCCGCCAGGCGATGAGCAACACGGACCGCCCTCCGCCGCGGCAGCACCGGCGCAACCGGAAGGCGGCGGGAGCGCCGGTCGAGCCAGCGATTGGGAACCAGCGGACCCCAGCAACCCCGAGACTGACGAACCCAACGCAGAGTCGCCGCTTGAAGACGGAGCGGCGATCGACTTTGCACCCGACCCGACGTCTAGGCCGCCGGATCACGCGGCAGAGTACGACAATGGCGACGCGGACTACGACCCATCGAATCCGCCGAGCGTGGAATCGTACATCAACGCATCGGACGATTCCGCGTCGGTACGGCGGTGCACGGTGCGCCCCTTGGCGTGGCAATTCAAGCACAAAGTGCAGCAAGTCTTTTACCCTAGCGCCGCGGTCGAGCGCGTCATCGCCGATTTCAAAGACGGGCAGAGAGTGTTTACGATCTACGGCGATCGGCACACCGGGCGGTTCTTTACCGCGGTTGGGCTCGCACAGCGGCTCACGGCGATATCGACTGGCGAAGTCTACAGCGCCGATCTGGGACGCCCCCGGTTCGAAGTGCTGCTTCAAGACTTGGCGAGTTACCAGAAGGAAGGCGAGCTGCTACGCGGATCAGTGTGCATTGTCCCCAAAGCCTTTTGCTCTCAATTGGGTGACAATCAGCTTTCGCGCGACGAGTTAGATTACGTTCGCGAGGAGCTTTTCGATCTCGATCTTAGGCTGATCCTGATAGCTGATCTCCCGTCGGCAGGCGGCCAGTTTCCCAGCCTTAATTGCGTCACGCTCTCGTCAGAGCTACCACCGGCGGAAGTGCGAACGGCCCTGGCGACCACGCTCCAATCGCACCTGGACTACTTCCATCGAAATCCGTCGGCCGGCTTTACGATCTCCAACCGCATGCGGTCCTCTGTCGAGCAGGCGGACGAGTTCATTCTGGGCCGCTTGAGCTCGTGCGTGCAAGTGAACGAATTGCTAAGTCGCGTGTCACAAGTCGATCTGGATACTACGACCGGCACATCTGGCGCCGAGCCTGACGCCGAAAGCGCCGAGGTGCCGCCTTGGCTTGCCGACACTGTTGAACGGATTGCATCGCCCATCGAACACCAGGATCGCGCCTGGTTTTCCTCGCTGTCGGCCAACGAGCGTCTGTACGCACTATTGGTGTCGCTCTTCGGTGAACTTCCCTTGGAGTCGATCCACGAGCTGTATTCGGCGGTGACCAGCGCCCTGAAGAAGGAGGGGTTAACCGTTGTCGATTATCGCGAGTCGGGGTTGCACGATTTGCTGCGCAGCATCCACGTCGTTGAAGAAGACGGACGTGGCACGCTGCGCTTTGAGACGCTTTGGCACGAGCAAGAGGTGGAGCGGCAAGTAGCCAACTACCGCGACTTGCTCTGGACGGCGATGTCGAGCGTGCACGATTGGATCGTTGGCGTGCCGCACCGCGACACCGAGACGCTCCTTTCCTCGCTTGGCAAGGCCATTGGCAGGCTCGGGGCGCATCACTGGTCGCATCTTGAGGGCTTGCTGTCGCATCTCTCCGATCACGATCTGTTGTCCGTAGCGTTGATTCCCTCGTGGGCGGTTGAGGTCTCCATCGGGCGGTCGCAAAGGCCCAAAGCGCTCAAACTGCTGCGTCAGTGGGCTGACGCCCCAAGCCCGCGACAGCGGCGTTCCGCGGCGAGAGCTATCGCCGTGGTCCATCGCCGGTTGGCCAAAGCAGGGGATCCGGTCCTCATTGCCGACGGTCCGCCCCTTTCTCGTGAGGATAGGCAGGCCTCGCTGGTCGAATTGGAAAACTGCCTCGCGAAGATCGCCGAGTCGTTTAACGCGATCGACGCGAACTGGTTCGCAAGCGAGTTGACGCGCGTGAACGACGCGCGGCGCCGCGAGGGTTACCCGCGCGTCCGGCCCCGTACGGCACACCAGCTGCTAACGCAGGAGGTCTGGCTGGCGGTCGTGTTCGCGGTTGAAGAGATGTTTGCCAACACGCCCGAGCGTGTCGTCGCCATGCTCTCGCAGTGGCTCGAGCGAGGGGAAGCCGACGCGGTGCCCCAGCCCGCTCCCAACCACTCGAAGGACGTAGCGCTGGAGGAGGACCCCGACGATCGGGACGGGGCGAACGAGCTTGCAGAGACCCGGCGCCGATTCGGACACGCTCTGTGCGGAATACTGCTCAAGAAGCGGGAAAGCGTATCGGCGTTGCCTGCTGATGAGTTTGACGCGTTGCTTGCGTTGGCTGGTTTGGCCTTAAGCCATGCCGGCGGTGAAATTAGTTTCGACATCGAACGCTACGTCGATGACAATTCGCAGGACGACGCCAACTCGAGCGTGTTAGGCAAGTTACAAGCGTGGGTCACCGAAGCGCCCAACCGACGCGACGAAATCCAACGCACGCTACTGGCGGCCGTCAGCAACGCCCGTGTGGATCAGCGGCGCAAGCTCGAGTGGGTGCTGCACCGAGACTGGTCGATGTCGCGCGTCCCGGAAGTGGAGTCCATGGCCGACGCGGTGCTTCAACGTGCGCATATTCTCGACGGCGCGCCCTTCGATCTGTCGCCAGCGCACCACGGTGTCCTGCTTCTAGAGACGCCAACGGACAACCGGTATGCGAGTCTGAAGTTCAGTTACGAGCTCTACAAGCAGCTTGGCTTCCTCGTTGGCATCCAGGTGGGGGCACTTGGCGAGTCGCGTTGGTTCTGTCAGTCGTGGCGCCAGGACCGCGGCGACGGCTTTCGGGCGCTCGAATCCAAGGCCCTGCTGGCGATGCCTTTGCTGGAGCGCATCACGGCGGATGACCACGTTCACTTCGTTATGATCGTCAGTTGGGTGGCTCGCGCGGTGCGCCCGATAGCCGGCGACACGACGCCCGGCAACAAGAAAGCCAGCGACGAGGCAGCCGATTGGGACAGCCCCGTCCACGACTTGTCGGACGTCCGCGATCACCCAAAGTTCGCAGGTGATCCGCTAGACCGATTTCTTTGCATTCGAGACATGGGCCATCTGAGCGACCCCCGCCAGGAGTCTGCCACGGATGCCCCGCTCGACGAAAGCCATCGCCTGCAATGGTTTGACTACAACCTGGGGTCTCGCCGGACGCTCGTGCGACTGACTCGGCTGGTCTCTGACCGGTTGGCCCGCGCGCTTGCCTGTCGCACTGCCGATCAGTGGTGGGCGGTTTTGGCGCCGCATGTCACGACGTCATCGTTTCCCGACACTGATGGCGCGCCAACTCCCCCTGTCGTCCGGCGGTTGATCGAGTCGCTTGCGAGCGAGATGGACAGCGTGGCGAGTGCGTCCGACCCGGTGAAGCTGATCGCGTGCCTGTACCAATGGCTCATTGCTGCCGACCCTGCAGAGGCTGCGGACCACACTCTGGCATGGCTTCGGGAAGAGGAAGGCGCCTTGCGACGGTCGCTTAGCAAAGCCTTCTACATGATGCTCACCCGTGCGGTTACTTGCTTCGACTACGAATCCCCGGAGTACGCCCCGCAGGCGATTGAGCGAGCATTGAAGCTACTGCCGATGGGCGTTGAGCTAGCAAGCCTGGGGCTTAAGTACGAAACGATCGTCTACCTTAGGACCGTTGGCCGACTGTGCCGGTACGCGGCTTGGCGGCGGTGCTTGACAGAGCCCGCGAATATGAGCCTGCTCTACCGTTTGATGGAGCAGGCGCCGATTACCTGGCAAGACGCAATGCAGGAGGAGCTTTGGAAGTGGCGGAACAACGCCCCACAAGGGCGCGAGGCTTCGTCTAAGAAGTGCGCGTCGTCACCAATTCTCGGGGCAACCCCCGCACTGGCACCACTCGATGTGCCGACTCAACCGGTCGAACCGACGAGTCCGCGCATGCCGTCGCTGCGCCCGCGTACCCAATCGCCAGAGAAGCCCGACCTGGCGATCGAGCCAAGCGGCAGCCCAGGCCAAGAGACCGGCGCCGCGGAGCAGGCAAGCGATGAGATGACGGCGGCCGACGAGATTCACCATCTCGGCCTCGCTTTAGCACTTCATTTGGCGTTGGGGCCGGCGGTCGGGCTCCCCGCTCTGAGCGAAGGCGAGCAGTACTTGGTCATCATCGTGGACGGCGGCGAACCGGCGCGTCCTAACTCACAGCGTCGGGCCCGCGAGCGATTGCGATCGATCGGTAGTCTCGTGTTCGCCCAGTGCTACGAGGCTTGTACTGGCCAAGGCATTGTCCCCGTATTGTACCGCGTCGGTCAGAGCAAGCCTGCGTTTATCAAGCCGTGCGGCAAGCGTCGCTTAATGCCGCTCGACGTAACCCGTCTGCCGAACTGCGTCATGCCGATCCTCGACGAGTTCTCACGGGGGCAGGTCTTGGCGCCAGTCTTGATTACCAGCAGCGAGCCGACGGACTGGCAAGACGTCGAGGATCTTTATCCGGCGTTTGGCATGGTTTACACCGACGCTCCGGACCAAAGCTGGGTGGCGAGTTGGCGCTCTCTGGAGGGCCACCATCACGACGTAGACAGAGTAGCCGAGGCGATCGTTGGTCAAATCAAATCGTTTGTCTTAGATGACCCGTACGAGACCGACGACAATCGGCATGCGACCAATCCTCAACCAAATCGGCAAGCTGGCGCCGACACGAACGCCGTCGAGTCAGCCGAATAGACAGGACCCCTACCATGCGATGCCCCAAGTGTTTCGAGCCCCGCATTGACAGCAACAACCCCTGTTGTGAATTGCCCGCCGGACTATCCGAGATGGCGCGACGGAGCGCGCCGATATGGACGATTCAGTGCGGCTACACCAACCATGGCAAGTCGGAGTACCTTGCGGCGTTGCTTGCGGTGCTAAAGCTGCTGCCCGGCCGGTTACAGGGGTTTTCGGTCGCCGCGCTGGACGACTACTCGCAGCAACAACTCACACGCATTGTGGATAACTACAACCAGGGCACGCTAGAACCCGGCACCAACCCGGGGCTGCCTACCCCGCTGCTGCTCGACATACAGGGGCTGCCGTTGCCAAACGGGCTTGTCTCGCGACGGCTCGCCGTGGTGTACGATCCCGCGGGTGAGCATTTTCTGCCCGGCAAGATCGCAGCGGTTAATGGCGACGACCACGGAGCAGGCGTCACGCAGCCGCTGCTTGAGTGCCGGACGCCGATCTTGGCGTTCAATCTCGCGACGCCCAACTCCAGCGAGACGGTCGATCGGCTATTCGAAACCTATCTGGCGGTGATGAAACAAAACGCCGTGCCGCTCCGCAATCGGAGCGTGGTGATCAACTACACCATGTCAGACTTGATTTACCACGAGTACTTCTCGGACGCTTTGAAGGAGTATTTCGAGCACGACGCGCTCTTTGGAATAGAGGCTTTGGGTCGTCCCACGCACGAGCGATTCGACTTCGCCAGGTACATGCAAAAGGCGGAAGAAGTGTCGGCCGAGCTGCGCGAGTTTACTCGCCGGTACGTTTCCGGCGGCCCCAACCTGCTGTCTTTGGCCGAGAACGAAGGGGTGCAGTTGCGATTCTGTGCAACGTCCGCCACGGGCCATTTGCCGGGCGAGAAAGCCATGTCGGAACGAGGCGTGCCAAAGCGCGTGCTCGACCCGTTCTTCTGGGTACTGACGGGCGATGCGCCCGACACGCCGTCGGACAAGAAGTGGACCTTTATCGTCGATGCATCGTCGAATGCGGTGCAGCTATTTGAGCAAGACTGGCCCCGTCGGATCTGGGCGGAACTGAGCCGCGTGGTCCGCGCGAACGGGTACTTCGCCGGTCGGTCGCGAGTGGCGGCGCTTCCGGGGCAAGAGTTCCCCGCGAAGCCGCCAGCAAGGAAAAACCCGCCGCTCATTGGCCCGATCATTGAGCGGCTGCCGGACGACGAGAAGATCTTGCTGCTGACTTCCGGAGCGGTCGGCGATTTGTACGACTACGCCAAGAACGCGGCGTTCAAAGATCGGTTGTTCGTCGTCGGCGTTGACGAGGAAGTGGTCGATGGTTGCCGGTGGCGCAACACCTTCGAATTGCGTTGCCCGGAAGAAATCGCCGAGGTCTGCGCCCAAGCCCAGCAATCCCCTGCCCTGTAGATAACGAGAGACGAAGTCATGATCGTGCTTGATCGCGTTGGTTTTCCGTTGATCCAGGTTGAGCCGCTTGGCGGCTACTTGAGTTTCCTTCCCATTACCAAGTATCAGTTCGAGTACTATATTTGCGACCCTTCGGCCGGACGTAACTTTGGCGAGCAGTGGTACGCTAGTGCGACCCGCACCAATCGCCGCCGCCCCGCCGCCGCGCTGACGATCGAAGACTACTGGAACGCGTTCATGACGAGCGTGACGCCCGCCGAGTGCCGACAGTTTGCGGAGTGGTACGCGGACGACGAGTCGCAGCTGTGTGACCTGCCAACCGATAATGAGTGGCGGGCCGCTTACGAGCACCTGGCGAGTAAGCCGACGATCGACCCCGCGGCGATCACGGGCCTGCCCGATGTGAACCCGCGAGCAAGGCAACTAGTGACGCGTCTGACGACGCTGCGTTCTCAACAGCCCCTGACTGCCGCCAGCAGTTTGGCGCCGCCAACGGCGGCGACCAAAGAAGCGGATTCGCTGGCCGATCAAATGCTAATGCGTCGGGGCGTCTTTGAATGGGTGCGACTAGCGGACGGATGGGGCGGACGCGGCCAGCCACCGGCGAGTATCGGCGGCGGCGGCATCGCCCCCCACAACGGCAGCCCCCGCCAGCCGACGAGCGACGAGAATCAGCCCTATTACGGTTTCCGCCTGCTTATCCGCGAGTGACCATGACCTCGATCCCGTACCAACAACTGATTTATGGACGTGTCGAAAGACCGCTTTCCACAGACAGGTTCTCTGGCTATCAAACCGTTGCCCAGTCGCCTGGCATGACCCCGGAGTTGGCCAACGAGATTCAAGAGCGTATCTCGATGAACTCTAACAACACGGCAAGCTACTGGCTCCGCCGCACTGACGACGGCGAAATCCCCGTGATGTGGAGCTATTTCTCGGCGGAGTCGGGCGCCTGTTTCGGGGTGGCCAAGACCGCATGCCTACGCGACCGAGAACTGCTAGACGCCAACGGTCGCACGGCGCCGATAACGCAGTGCGTGGTGATCGATGAGCGAGCCTTTCGGCGCCTCCGTTGGGATCCGTTCTACCTCATCGACCTCGACCAGTCAGGCGTGGAGTCGCCCGTTTTCTTTCGCACCGCTAACGACCTCGTCAACCTGAAACAGGCGGCGGATTCTAACAACTTCTTATCCATACCGCTTGAGCGTTTCACCGCGCGAGAAATTGGCCCCTTGAGTCGCTCGGGTGATGAATTGCGGATGATCCTCAAGCGGCTGCACGCCGTGTCCCATGACTCGACGCCAATACGACTGGTGGGCGGCGGCGAGACGGTGATGTCGTTCATGCGAGAACTGATTGGTACCGCCGGACCCCAAGAGCGTCGCCGAGCCACGTTCACGACCATCCCTTCGCCGGAGGACAAGACCGGCTATTGGGGCCAACTGGGCGAGTCGGGCGGCGGTCGAGCGATGATTGATGTCGAGCGGGTCGACGCATGGCAGCCAGAGGAACACGAAGACGAAGGGGGTGACGAATCGGGGGGCTCCTTTTTTTTTAACCTGTGGCGGCGCGAAACGCCTGGTATCGACGCCGCCCAGGTGCCACGCCAACTACCAACCGTCCTGATGATGGACCAGGCAATCGCGCCGCCCAGCCACGCGACCCCATCGGCGGCGGCGATCGACGCGGCCGCACACGAGGTTGACTTTGACGACGATCTCTACCAATGGCTCTTTTCTGCCGGCGGTGATCGATTGTTGGCTGCGGTCGATCATGCGCTGCAGTCCCGACTAACCGATGGATTGGCTCGATCCGTAACCGACTTTCTGCACGCAACGTCAGAGCCGCGGCACTTTTTGGCGATTGCTGGCGAGGCAGCGTCCGGATTTCAAGGACCGACGTTGTGCGAGCTGTTGTTTCAGTGGTTCTTGAGCCGCGGTGAAGCCCATCGCTCATTTGTTCAAAAAGCCGACTGGCGGACGCTAGCCGCCCTCGCCGGCGACCACGGCCACGCTGGGCTTGGGTTTGTCGCCTCCAAGCTTGGCCTGCGCAATCGCAAGACCCAGGCCGCCACGCTGCGTGCGCTATCGGAACGACAGTTTATCGCCTGCTTGCAACAAGTGGTGGGAATATTGCCGCTCGACATGGTGTGCGAGAGCCGCGCGACGTTGTTGCTGACGCATGCCCCGTTTTGGAAACTAACCGACGAGCAACTCGCGGACTTGTTGCGTGCTGTCTTCGCGATGCGCATCAGGCTACCGGCGGCGATCGACCTGCTCTGGCCGCGGGTCGCGCGGATGACGCCAACGTTAAAAAAGCGGATCAGCAAACAGGTCCCGAGCGACGCCCCCCCGGAATTACGCCTTATCAAAGAGTTGCGAGTCCGGTGATCCCCGGCTTGCCCTGCTTTGCTCCCCGCCACCGCACCGCTTACTTGGAACCAGTGCTCAGAGACCCGGCACAGCGTGCGGACAAAGGAAGATCTTGCCGCTTTCCGCTCTCTGGATCACACGCTCTCAGAACCCCGCAAGTGCTCGCCATGCTGAACTGGCTGTTTGGTAACTCGCAACAGATGAACTGCCCGATGTGTAGCGCACGGATCTCAGCAAAGAGCGAGCGATGCGCTTGCGGCGCCGAGATCCCCGTCTTGTACCGGGAGAACTACCGCGAAGCACATCCCATGTCGGTCCCGCTCATTGGTTGGACGAACACGGGCAAGTCGGTCTACGTCCGAGGGCTGACGCATACGCTCGAGACTATGACGCATCGGCAAACTCTATGGAACCAACTCTTACTCCGACCGGCGAACGGAGACACCAACAAGCAGCTTGAAGAAATCCGTCGCGCGATCCGTGAGCGACGGTTACCAATGCCAACCGAAGAAAAGACCAAAGGCGGAAAGGAAGACGGGAGAGACTTCGAGGAAGTCTATTTGATGATCCTTCAGGGCATGCCGCTTTGGGGAGACCGGACGCTCGTTATTCGTGACGTCGCGGGCGAGCACTTCAAGGAATTGACCTTTTCCGATTCACAGGCGGGGTTTTGCAAGCGTTCTCTCTGCGCGCTAATGACCATCGACATTCGCGATCTCTTCGAGAACAAGAACAAGGCCTACAGCATGCCTGTGCTACTCGAGAGCTATGTGCAAACGCTGATGAAGCAGGGCTGCAAAGTGAAAGACGAAAACCGGAAGATCTCGGTCATCATCACCAAGGCGGACCACCTGGGTGAGATGTTACCCGCGAGACTGCAGGCTTACTTGGAGAGCGACCCTTGCCGGTTGGCCCTAGATCGCAACGAAGTGTCGCAAGACCTTTCGACCTCTAAGGGGATGGAGGCGTACATGGAGGTCCTTGGCCGCGCGAACGCGGCAATCCAAGAGTGGGTGCGGACGATTCCCGGCGGTAATCAGTTCATCGCACTCGCTCAGCGAGAGAACATTACGCTGCGGTTCAGCCTGGTATCGAGCACCGGCACCCCGCCTGATGGCGACATCATGACCAGCGCCATGTCGCCCATGCGAGCCATCGATCCGTTCTTGTGGCTGCTGGAATTCCACAGCCGGATTGGGTGACGAATTCCATGAGCACGCCCATGCATCGAGTTGGCAGACCGGGTTGTGACTGCTGTTTAGAAACGATCAACGCGCCTGAACGCGTCGCCACGGCCGACTCGACTGCGCAGTGCACCGCATGCCGGGCGGTTTTTCACGGCAGTTGTTGCGACGAGGTTTGCCCCAACTGCGGGTACTCGCCCCTTACGTACAGCCGAGGCCGGATGTCGGCGCCGATTCATGTCCGCAAACGGCGGCCCCTCGCGCAGGTGGCCCGCTATGAGACAGCGTCGTCAAAACCGACAGCAGCCACGCCGAAGAAGCGACAACCCCCCGAACTTCGCCAGTTATTAACCGGCGGCGGCGGCGCCTGCGCGATCGCCGCGGTACTGCTGGGTTTGCCGCTCGCGGTACGCAGCTTAGCAGCACAAACCTCACTCTACCTTTACGGAGAGCCTGACTATTCTTGGTCTGACGAATATTACTTCTTGTATATGCCCGTCATGTTGCTAGCGGGGGGGTGGCTCGTCTTGCGGACCTTGGGGGCAGCGGCGAGAATTGCACAAGCGGGCCTGCTAGCCGGCTATTTCTCGTGGGCGTGCTATTCCGGTCTGCTTATGCCCCCTTCGTTAGAAGGGTTTGCGACGCTCGGCTTTTTCCTGGTTTTTGGCGTCATTTGGTTCGCCGCGTTACGCACGGCGGGCCTGCGGCTCGTTAAACGGCGTTTCGAACTAACAACAGGGCCCAACCACTCCGGGCCACATGCGCCGCTCGTCCCGCACTTTTTAGCGGTAGCGGCGGTCGCGGCCTTGATCGCGGTCTTGGGGGAGTATGCCAGCGACGCCTTGCTTTCCCCCAGAGGGCAGCGGGCGATGGATGAGTGCCAACGAGGGCTGTTGATGGCGGCGTGCGCCCTGTCCGTCTGCATGGCCGTGCTGTTGGGCGTGCTGGGAAAAAACAGCCTTCCGCTAGCGCTCCTACTGCTGACGATGATGGGTGTTTGTGGCCTGCGTGCGGCGGGCAACAACCCCGATGGCGACGACGCCCTGATCGACGGCTCGACCGCGCTTTGGTTTCAAACCTACGACGCGGTCGACCCGTACCTGCTCAATCAAGCAGAACCGTCGGCAGATTCCGAGGCGCCGCGCGCGGCGTACTTAGCTGAGGGAGAGGAAGCACCATTAGAAGTTGCCGAGGCGGAAGAGAACGTTGAGGGAGTTGCCGCCGACGAGTTGCCAACCTCGTGGACCGCACGGCTGTTACGGGCCGCATGGGCCTTGTTCATAGTGTTGGTCTCCTTGGTGCTTGGCCTTGCCGACTCTGCAGCGGGACTTATCCCCCCTTGGATCGCCGGGCGGTTGGCGCCGGCCTTTGCGTTCGCATTTTGGCCTGGTGCGGTGTTATTGCTGCTTTGCACGGGCCTCCGTCTGTTCAGCTATCGGCTGTCGTATGCCGGCCGCTGACGAGCCGCCTCGCGAATCGCGGGGCGCGGCGCCGCACCCACGCAAGCGTCTAATCCAGTGGGCAACTTGCTGGAGCATTGCGAGTTGCGGAGGTCGCGGAATTCTTCGAGATGACCGCCAAGCGGAGAGACTTCTGCCTTATGGAATGGGTGAATCCACCAGGCGTCGCTCCGACGCCACACTTCACCAGCCGAAAGGGGGAACCCATGCGGTCACGACTCTTCTCAACGTTGCTCTCTCCGTTCCACTTCGCCTCGCCTAGCAAGAAGCGCTCGCTCGACAGCTTTTCCGTCGAGCAAATCCGCAAAGAGCGGATCGCTCTGGAGCAGGCCGAAGCGAGAATTATGCGAGACATCGACGACATAGAAGAACAAAAAAGTGAACTCTTCCAAAAAGGCGCCCAGGTGTCGTCCGATCGGCAGAAGATCCAGCTCGCTCGCAAGATCAAAGAGTTAGACGGCCTTGTTCGATCACGAGACAAGCAGTTGCAGGTCATCGGCAAGAACATGCGGGTGATTACGGGCTTTACGCAGATGAAAGAGAATCAAGCCTTGCTGCGAAAGCTGGGCATGCTGGACCTTGTGAATAAGACCGACCTGACCGAACTGCAGCGAATGGTCGAGCAGTCAGCTGTCGACGGCCAGTTTCAGATCGACAAACTTGCAGAGATTTCTGCCTCAATGGAGCAGATGGAAAACTCCCTCGAGTCTGATAGCAAAGACGAAGAAACACTCGCCATTGTCGAAGCTATGAATCGAGCCGCCGAGGTGTCGCTTACACGTTACGACGTGGACACCGAGTCAAAGGCTACTGAGCCGTGCGATTTGAAAGTTGGCGCCGCTCAATCGTAAAGCGGACAAGTCATGAGAGGGGCCGCCGGCCACCGCATTGGTCGGCGGCCGCTGAGATCCGCTCTCCCAACTAGCGAGGCGTCACCGTGGCCGACATCAGCCGCATCCAACGAGAACTTATGCAACAATCGGTTACTCAGGCCATGGAGCTGCAGCGAGAAGGCGCATTGGCGGAGGCGTCGCGAGCCTGGGCCATGGCGTCGGGCCAAGCGGACCACCTGGCGCGCTGCGCTACGGCGCCGGCCGACCGCCGACGGTGGGGGAGGGTGGCCACCGGCTACCGCGAGCGGTCCCGGCAGGCCCCAGCAAACCAACAAGGGAATAACGAGAGCGAAGCATCGGGCGCCGAGCGTTTTCGTTTTCGCTCGGCGGTGAACTTCGATGAGATCGCTGGCCTAGAGGCGACCCGCCGAGAACTGTTGGCGGGCTTTGCGATGTGGATAGCCCAACCCCCCCAGGGAGTGGTGCTGCCGCGACCACGCAGCCTGCTCCTGTACGGCCCTCCGGGATGCGGCAAGACCTTGCTGGCCGCGGCCATAAGCCATTCGCTGGACATCCCATTCTACACCGCCAAGGCGAGCGATCTGCTTTCTAAGTACTACGGCGAGTCGAGCCAATCGATCGCCGCGCTGTATCGCGAGGCACGCTCAACGGGCCCGAGCGTTGTCTTTCTCGACGAGATCGACGCAATGGCTGGCTCTCGCGACGAGTCCGACTCGACCGCCGATCGCCGGGTAGTGGTCAGCCTGCTCACCGAGATTGACGGCATCGCCGACAAAACGGCTGCCGACGCAAACCAACGAGCAGCCGGCGTGTTGACAATCGCGGCGACGAACGCCCCTTGGCGATTGGATACCGCGATTCTCAGTCGATTCCAAAAAGCGATCTACGTCCCGCTCCCAGATCCCGCTGCGCGGGGCGAGTTGCTTCGCCGCCATTTAACGCGGCTCGGTTACACCGCCGCCTTTCCGGCCAGCGAGTTCGTCAAGCGAACCGCAGGACTTTCGGGCCGTGGCGTGAGAGACTGCGTTTCGCGAGCGATCGAGCTGATGGTCGAACAGCAGAACCCGGACTTGATCGGCCTGCTTGGGCGCGGGCGTCGCTCGATCGAGGCCTACCGTGTCCAAGTCGGCGCGGTCACCGAGCAACACCTCCGGCAAGCCCGCGGGGAAATCCGCCCCGCATGCGATGCGGCGGCAATTGACCGCTTCCGACAGTGGCGCAACCGCGGCTCGTAGCGGCGCAACGCCGCCCGGAGTCGGCGGTTGGCCATCTTCGTTCGCCCGTTCAGACGCAAAAACACCCGAACCAGGCATCGAGGTTAGTTTGCTTGGCGAGGGAAAGTCGCCTCGTCGCGCGGGCGGCATCGTCAGGTAAGGAGGTGCTGTTGCCAAGGCTTTACGCTGAAGGCCGTGCCGCCAATCTCAAACGCGTCATCCGCGACAAGCCGGTGCAACCGGTCATGGCCGTGCTGCTGGCCATTCACAATTACCTGTCGATTGGCGGCTGCTTCGATCCAGAATGCACCGGCGAACCAGTAGATGCGGGCTTCCACGTCTGCCGCACCGCGACCCTCAATACGGATCGCGCACGCATCGTCGGCGCCAACCTTTGCGACGGATTGGATCAACGTGTACGACTCCCAGTCGGCAAGGGCATCGCCACGCTCCATCCGCAGCGACGAAAACGGCCCTACTTGCCTCGCAGGCTGAGGCAACCCGTAGCCTTCGGCCGCCGCGGATAACGCCGCGTCTGCGGCTTCTGCCGCGCAGGGAACCACGGGCAGCGGCAGGCGTCGAGCCAGCTCGCTGTTCACGCTTGTTGTCCCCGGATGGTAGACCACCCGTCGATTGCGTAGCAGGGGTTTGCGAAAGTCGCCATCGACACCAAGCTGATCAACGACACTGCCAAATCGCGCGCCGACGTGTTGCAGGTAGAATCCCTCGTCGTGGAACGCCAATCGGCCGTGCCATCTGCCGATGTCCTTACTCAAACTGCTTGGCCCGACGGCCCTCAGCACCACGTCGTTCGGCACGATCTCCGGGTCGTCCGGTTTTGTTGTGTTGGCCCTGCCAAAGTGGAGTCGATCGCCGCCGATCAGGTTGTAGTGTTGCGACCGGCGGGCATCGCCAGCGGGCACCGATAGCGTCAGGCGCCGCCCTGCATGCGCCGCATTGGGGTCCTCCAGCCGTTGGTGCGGTGGCAGGTTTAGCAACCGCTTTCGTGGCCGCGTCGCGAGAGTAACGGGCACCCAGCCCGGCGATGCCAGGCCGCCCAGGTCGATCGTGTCGCCCTGCAGGCCGCCAATAATGCTGCCGGCAACATGTTGGTTGTATTCTACGTTAATGGCTGTCGGCGTCGCCTCGTCAAGCAGCACTGATGTACGAAGCACCCAGCCGGGCGACGAGGGCAGCAGAACCACCAAGTCGAGCTTGCCACCGTAGCTTGAGGGGGCTTGGATAGTGACGGTATCGCCAGCAAACTCGCTGCTGACGCCGACTTGGCCATCGGCGCTTTCGAGCCAAGCCTCCAAGCCGTTTGTCGCCATGCCGTCAAGCTTGAGCGAAACGGCAACTGCCGCCCCTGCATCGCGAATGCCGCTCTGTTTGATCAGCCCAGTCACACTCCCACCAGCCCTTGCTGGACGGCCTTTCGCTTCCCGACGCTCAGGGGTTTGCGACTCGCCAACTTGAGGAGGCGAGGCCGACAAGGCAACGTCGTTGGCGGTGGGGGGTGGCGTGCTGCCCTCTGCGGTGCTTGCCGTCAGGGGATTCACGGGTCCACCACACGCGGGGCAGCATCGCACCGCCGCCTCGGACTCGATAACGTGGCCGCATTGGGAGCACTCGTAGCGCACGGCTCAACCCGCGATCGTTTGGTCGCTGATTCGCATTCGGAACGCGTCTCGAAGCTTCGTTCCCGCCAAGACTTCTACCAGATACTCCCCGGAAGGGATGGAGTCGAACTCTGCTGCCGTAGCCGTGTCGATCGGTTGCTTGTCGTAGTAGCTGGCGCCGTCGTGATCGCTGCGACACGATCCCAGGACGACGAACAGCCCCTGACCACCGGGCTCAGGCTCGCTAAACGCCAACCGAACTAAGACCGCGAACTCGCCGCCGGGCCGCTGTTCGACCGTGACAACCAGCTCGCAGCCACGCAGATTGTGCGTGGTTTCGATCGAGGTTACTGGTTCCCCCGCAGCTCGCGTTTGGGCGTAGTCGGGGGCGACTCTCGCTGTACGGGCGGTGGCAGTTAAACCCTGGGGACCGCTTGAGACTTCCAAGCCAAACTCGGCCAAGGGGGGAGATCCGAGGACTCGGCGTTGTAGCTCCGTCGCCAGGGAATTTGCGTCGAAGCCTGTTTGCGGCGAACCTTGTCGTACTAGGTCAAGATACGTGGCGACCCGGCCAGGACTGTCGGAAAGGAGGGCCAATAGCCGTTCCTGCTGCGAGTCGTCGAGCACGCCCTGGGCTGCCAGCATTGCCTTCTCAACCAGTTCATCTGGCGGCGAATCGCCACGAGGCGACGCCGCTGCGAAGAGGACTCGCCATAAAGCGATCGGTTCGTCGGGCGAATGGTTGGCCATGCGTATGCCCGTTCCCAGGATTGGTAGCGAGGCGTGTCGGGGCCCCGAAAAAAAAGGTAAGGCAGTAATTTACTAGGAGCCGCAGTCATTGTCGCCCACAGCGGGGAACAGAGGCTTGCAGGTCGCCTTGCTGTGCAAACGCCACTCAACGCCTAGCAGACCAACCCCGGCTAAGAGCGCGCGGTCAGAACATCGCAAGAGCGGGTAGACGCTCCGCCCATCCGCGCGATTTACCGCATCTTGATCGCGGGTTCTAAGCGTATTCTAAGCAAACGACGGACTCCTTATCGGCGTTGGATTTGCCCCTCCGGTTGGTGCCGGCAACCTCTGACGGTTCGCCGAGCGTTACTTGTTGCATCGCGCACTCCCAGGCGACAACCGCCGTTGCCCGACTGATCCCGAGAACCGTCACGACATCGTCGAGCGGCATAAGGAGCGACTCTTGCTCGATCCGTTCGAGCCCGCGTAGATGGTTGAGCCAAGCTTGGTAGTGGTAGCCTGCCTTCTGGCAATTGCGGCAGAACTCGCGCCACAACCACGCCTCGTCGCCGCCCTCTGCCACTGCTTGTTTGTGGTCGGCATCGATACCGCTTGCGGTTGAATCTACCGAGCGCAAGCACGCAATCCGCAAGGCTTCGCGGGTCGCGCCGAGACACTCGAGCGCTTGCGAGTAGCGTTTCTTAGCGCCCTGTGACAGCTGGTAGCTGGCGGCCTGCACCTGGACAGCGCACAACTTGGCGACGACGCCTTCGCCGATGCGCTGGTGGGCCGTGTGCCATCGCTCCAACACGGCGGGTCGTTGTTCTTCGCCAAGCGCATCGACAACCCATTGCGCGTAGTCGTGCGACCACTGCCCGATGTCGCCGTCGGCGGTGGACAAGCGCACGACAAGGACGATCCGCTCGATCGGCGATAGCGTAACGTCGCACGTGTCGAGGAAGTGACGCAACCAACGCGAACCACTCTCGTTTGCTTGAAAGTCGTCTTGGGGCTCGCCTTCAAGATCAACGTTTAGGCGGGTCTTATCCCGTTGTCGCGTTGCCCACTTTTGAATTGCGTACCGGCAGCGCTTCGTTGTGTACGCCCATATCGACACGCCGTTGGGATTGTGGGGCTGGTACTTGCGGAGCACCTTGGCGATCGGCCACTGATCGCAACGGTCGCGGTCGGGGGTATCCGAATCGGGGTCACTCACCCTCGGGCTTGGGTAGTAAAGGACCTCGCGATAGACCGTATCCCACACCTGCTGAAAGGCGGCCGAGCCGGCTAAGGCTTCCTCTCCACGCGGTCCTGCGGCTGCGGGCACGACGCGGCTTCGCTTGAGTTGATCGCAAATATTCTTCTCGAGCGTCTCAAAAAATTTAACTCCGTGCGCTGCGTTGCTGAAGAACAACTCGCAGCCCAACTCGACATGCTCTCGACAATCGCTGCTGGCAAGTCGGTGGATGCGTTCAGATTCCAGCAGAGCGTCTCGCATCGTTGTCATCCGGGGCCTTGTTGCGCGAAAAAGGATTCGCGGCAGCGCGCCACCGCAACGGCAGCACGTTAAACTCTGGGCAGTAGTATGGGCCGCGGCCTATCCGAGCGTCAACGTTCGGCTTGGCGGCGGGCATGCGGAAACCGGGCGGGGACCGAGGTGCCGCGCGGCGACATCGACGCACCGCCTGCTCCATCGTTTTGCACGGAACGAATTCTGCCTTACCGTGAGATGCGTGGTTATCCCCTTTGCCGACAACGCCCGCGGTGCCAAAACGTGCACGATTCAATGCTCCGTTCTGACCGCCATCCAGGTGCCGAAGCGCTGCTCCTAGCTGGCGATTCGCAGTGGCGTGTGCCGGTGGATATGTCGTCGCACGCTACGCGTCAGCTGTTTGAACGCGTCGACTTCTTCCTCAGCAAGGCCCACCAGCAAATCCCGAAGACCTCGGTGCGAAACTTATCCGCGGCGGCCGAGCAACTGACCAAGCACTGCCTATCGAGCGAACTGCTAGATGCCCTGGAAGGGCTGCCCGTCGGGTCGCCCCTTTGCATACGGGCGCCGCTTGCCCTGCACGCGATCCCATGGGAGCTGCTCGGGCGAAACGGGCGCCCTCTCGGCGCGCATCTTGCTATCGGGCGACAGCTCGCCGGCAACCCGCTGGTTGCGACCGACACAGCGCCACAGCTCCCCCGCGACCAACAAGCAATGCCGCCCCAGGCCGCTGTCGTCGCGCCGATCGTGGCGGGCCTCGATCGCCTGGGAGGAGAGGAAGCGGGGGTCAAACGCCGACTACTCGAATTAGGGAACCGTTACCGTGCCTCGCGGACCGCTCTCGCAGGGATCGAGCCCCGAATCACCAACGAAGGCTTTTCGCGGCTGCTCACGTCGTGCGATTGGCTGCACTTTGCCGGACACGCGCGTGTGGTCAATGGCGTGCGTCGGATTGAGATTGGCTCCGGTCCCGAACCGCTGCTGTTCGATCCATCCGGTATCCCACGTGTTGGGTGTTTATCGCAATTCGTCTTCCTCAACGCCTGTGCGGCGTGTGCGGTACCGGCCAGCCATTGCGACGTCGATGCTGCGCAGAGCTTGGTGCCTCGCTTTCTTGCCAATGGGGTGCAGCACCTCGTTGGCCCCATGGCGCCTTGGCACGACCAAGCGCTTTGCATGTTGGCGTTGCGATTCTATGACACCGCACTCGCCGGCGCAACGCCCGCCGAAGCGCTCCGCCGCGTGCGCGTTTGGGCTGCTGACACTGACGCGGTGACCCGGTTCGCTGCGCTTAGCTTGGTGCTGTTCGGCGACCCGACCACGTCGCCGTGGGGGCTTGATCATCAGGCGGCGAACACTCCGAACGCAGCGGTCCACGCGACGCCGCTAGCGGTGCGCAGCGGCGGACTTCGTCCCGTGGACTCGCAACATCATCCCACGACACGCGACCAGAACGCCCGCCGATCGAATCGGTCCCCTCGCGCGGATGACATTCCCCTGGGGGCTGCGTGTGATGCGTGCGGCGCCACGATTGAAACACGGCACGGTGTCTACACGTTGGCGACCGCCGCTTCAGCGAATTCGGTCTTCTGCCGAGACTGCTACCGTTCACTCAATCGAGCCGATCCGCCTAGAGCTGCCACGGCGTTGGATCGGCCGGAGTCAGGTTTAGCTGACGCACTAGGAACACACGACGCACCGGCCCTGGACTTCTGCCGATCCACGCTCGCACGTCTGCTGAAGATCACGCGGCTCATGTTCCTGGACGAGGATTCGTGGACAGCATGCCGTGGAGTTTGCCGCGGACCATGGCGCGTGGCATGCCGGCCAGCGATCGACGGCAGTTCTTCACCGTTGATCGATGCCTACCGCGTGAGCCGCTGCGTCGTGTTGATGCGAGAAACAGAAGTGCCGCTCGCATCGGTGACGCTCGAGTGCTGGGTCGGCCAGCCGCTAGGCACCGAGCAGCTTTCAGAAATCGTGCGAACGAGCCGCGTCAGGCGGGATTCATCCGCTGGGTGCGTGGTGGTGGCGAGCCAAAGTGGGGTCGATAACGCGACGCGGTCGGCAGTCTTCGCCTCGGCATTTAAGCGGTGGGAGCGTGGCGTTTCCCTGCTGGTTGCGGACGTCGTGCGCGACGATCTGTTGTTCCGGCCGGAGGACCGAATGGCACACGGCTTTGCCGACGCCTGGCGCCACGCTGGCCAGGATACCGACCAGGATTTTTGCGCCGCCGCTGTGTGGCTCCGCGGGCAGCTCCCGCTGGTGGCCAGCGTCGCCAGTCAACGCCTCGCGGCGGAGCACGGATGGGCGGTCGAGGGGGTAGAGTGCGCCATGCGTTTGCTGGCGCGTGAAACTAAAGGCCTTACGCTGTACAAGACACTGGAGCACGGGCTGGTGTTGGCGCCGATTGTTGGTCCCCGCACAAACGCCGACCTGCCCTGGCCCGGGAATTGACGAAGCTACCCTACCGCTCAACGTTTGCTTACAATCTGGCGATACTGTATTGGAGCCGAAAGCATGCCAAGTTTAGCCTGTCCGTGGTGCACGCGCAGCGTTGTCCAAGACGCCGCATTCTGCCCCGCCTGTTGCCTGAGAATTGGCGCCAGCGGACCCGACGCCAGCCTTTCCCGCGGCGAGTGGCGACCATCAGAAGACGAGATCGCCGCGCGCATCGAACAGGTCGACGTCCAGGCTTGGTTTCGCAAAGGCGTTCAGGTCGATGACAGTCAGATCGGTCTGATCTTCGACAGCGGCAAGCTCGTCGGCCATTTGCCGTCGGGTCGCTCGACGCTTCAAACGCTTACCGATCGCATCCGCAGCGTCGTGACCGGCAAGAATGCGGCGGCGGTGCTCATGCGGCGGGGCGTTTTCTCGGGCTCATTGCTGGGCGAGGCCCGGTCGCGTGAGCTGACGCTTTTTCAGTTCACTTGCGAGCTAGGTCTGAAGGTTGTTAACGAAGAGCAGTTTTATCTGCAACTTGTCCGTCTTCGCAACGTGGTCTTGGTCGCCGATGCGTTTCGTTTGTGTGGCCCCTCCATTCGCGAAGCGGTTACGCGGGTCGTTTCCGGATGCGACGATGCCGACCTTCAATCAATGCCCACCGAACTCCGCACGCGGTTGATCGACACCGTGGGGGACGCTGCCCAGGAGCGTTTGAGCCAGTACGGTATGGCGTTGGCGTTTGTGGCGCCGCCCACGTTTAGTTCCGAGGACGCCGACGCGATCGTCCAGCGACAGGCAGAACTTACCCAAGCGCTCCGCACCGGCGGCGTAGAGATCGAGTACCGCAGCCAGCGGCACCACCAGCAGGTCAAGGCATGGGAAGTCTCGCGAGAAAGCCGCTTGGCCAAGACGCAGTACGAATCCGAGATCGCCGCGATCGAGGCCGAAGCCGAGCAGCACCAACGAGAGTTGGATCATTGCACCTTCAAGAATGATCTGCGTTTGCGCGAATCAAAGCAAACGATCTTGAGCGATTGTAAGACCCGGCTCAGCAAACTCAGAGAAGCAGAAGCAGATCGCCAATCGCAACGCCAGCACGAACTCGACAAGGTAGAGGCCGAGCGCTCGCTCGCCATGTCGCAGCTGGAGAACCAACTGCAGCTGCATAGTCTGCTGCAGAGACAAGATTTGGATGAGCGCGAAAGAGCTTTCCAGATCCGCCAGCGAAAGCTAGCCGGCGAGGCGGAGCAAACGCTCGCTGAGACCGAGCAAAGCGGCCAACTCGCGCGGGCCGAACGAGAGCGGACCTTCGAACGCCAGCAATCGCTGCTTGACAAGCAGGCCTGGGCTGAAGTCCAGCGGCTCGAGGGACTGGCCAGCGAGCAACAGCAGGAACGGGAACGAAAGAACCTCGCCGGGCTGTCGGAGCTGCAGCGGGCACACCTTGATGCGCAATTGGACCTCAAGGCGAAGGAATCCAAGAGGCTGGAGCAAGAGAAGGACGCGGCGCATCAACGGGAGCTAGAGTCTCGTGGTCAATCCAACAAGCATGAGCTTGACACCATCGCCGCCAAGGGGGATCTCGGCCTGGTGCTCGAAGCCGATCCTTCGCTGGCGCCGCACTTGGTCGAGGCGCTCAGAATCCAGCAGCAGGCAGGTATGACCGCCGAGCAGCTTATCGCCACCGGGGCGCCCGAGACCGCGGCATCGGCCCTGGCAAAGCAGGCGGCGGCCGAGGCCGAAGCCAAGCACCAGGCCTTCGATCGCGAGCGCGAGCTGCTCGAACGATTGATCGACGAACTCAAGCGGGCCTCGGCGGACAACAAATCGCAGGTTGGCGACCTTGTCTCGCGCATCGAAAAATCAGGCCTTGCTGGCCAGCAAGCGTTGCGTGACGTGGGCGTCGCCACGTCTGGTGGCTCGGTTTCCGCGATCGAAACCCAGCGCCTAGCGGCTCGCTTGGCGGAGCTTCTGTCGGAGAAGCAACGTGCCGAGAGTCAGCACGGCGCGTCCGGCGACTGAGGACGAGGCACCGCTTCTTCCTCAGCAGTCGCTCTTCCCCGCAGCGGGCTCAACTCGGCATGCCTCACCACGCCGGCCTGTCCCACTTAGCCGCGCCAGCGACGCAACTTGGCGTTTGCCCCGCGAACGCCACCCGCGTGTTGATTCGCGTCGCGCACCCGAAGTTTGCATCGCTGAGAATTCAGCCTTACTGGTCTGGTGGAGCATCACTTGCCGATCGATAGGCAGCCGATCTCACCACTACCGAGGCAACGTACCATGGGACTATTCGACTTCCTTAAGTCTAGGCAGGCTCGCGAAACGGAGCTTCAGGCTCGGCTGCGACGTGGCATGTTGAGAATCGATCGCTTTCTTCGGCAAACGGAACTACGCAGCACGCATTACTTGGCGTTAGCCCGGCGCGCCCATGGTTTGGGCGATGCCACCCAGTTCCAGATGCTCGCCAAGTGCTACGCGGGTTGCCGAGACTCAGCAATCCGATGGGAGCAGTACCTAGTCAGGCTTAGCGCGATGCAGACACGGCGGGACGAAGCGCGGACCGTCAAAGAGTTTCTGCAGAGCATGGACCTGCTGACGGATAGCATCTTGAGCGGCGTCGACGCCGACGAGATCGCTGCCACCCAAGAGCGGACCGCCGAGGCCGCCGAGCGTTGCCATCAAGTGGAGCATACACTTGCTGCCGCGATGGGCGATGAGTTGACCTTGCTTGACCGCAACGCCAGTTGGCCCGGATCGCCGCTCCAAGCACCAAGCGAGAACCCATCGCTCGCGTTGCCCGACGAGGGGTTGCTTGGCGATGCCGCTTCTGTTCCGACTTCCGCATCCGCTACCAACCTTGGCGACTCGTTCGAGCAAGCCATGAAGTCGGCAACCGGTCTGTCTGTCAGACAGCATGGCTGAGCGGCGCGTCGCTCGCTGGGCGGCGCTCGCCAGGCAAAGGCCCCGCGCGAGTTGAGGATGCGTGCCCCGATCTGCAACGCCAAAATGCGTCCTATTCAACAAGACTGTAGCAATAAGAAGACCGGTGCTTGCCGTTCATGCTTGGCCTGCAGATGGCCCCCATCGCCGCATCGATTGTCACATGTCGCTTCAGGTCGGTCACCGGCGAACGAGCGAGCGACATGCACGCGCTTCGCAGCCGCCGGTAGCCCTTCGCTTCGTCAGGCCGCCATTCGTTTGTAGTGCTTGAGCACGCCGCCGAGCCACTCTCGACAGACGACCTCCTCGCCGCTCTTTGGCGGGTCATCGAACTCGGGCCAGATGCCCAGCGGCGGCTTGTTGTCCAGACGTTGGTGCAGGCGGCAGGAGTGCTAGTATTCGAGACAAGAAGAGGTGATATAATCGAGGTGCCCCAGCCCGAAGACGATGAACCGGTTGAGGCACTCACCCCGGATCGAGCCGA
>JBCDJN010000062.1:0-28603 GCA_039414355.1 Planctomycetota bacterium
CCGGCGGGCCTGCCGCCCGGTCTACGGGGCCGCCCCAGCCCGCAGGACCGCAACCCCCGAACTTAGCCTCGGACGACCACCTAGCAGGTCGACGCCACGTCCGATTAGGCTCGCTGAATGGACTTCCAACTCCCATCCCACGTCGCCCGCCGCTACGCCGCCGACTTCCCACAACGCGCCACGGCGTGGCGGCTCCGCACCCGCACGCTCGATCTATCGGGCCCGCCGGCGCTGATGGGCATTGTGAACGTAACGCCGGATAGCTTCTCTGATGGCGGGCGTTTCTTCGACGCCTCACGTGCCGTGGATCAGGCACTGCAACTCGAAGCCGACGGCGCGGCGATCCTGGACGTCGGCGGCGAGAGCACGCGGCCCTACTCAGACCCGGTGGCCGAGGACGAGGAGCTTCGCCGCGTCTTGCCCGTGGTGGAGCGCCTGGCGGAGCTGGCGACCGTGCCGATCTCAATCGACACCAGCAAAGCCGAAGTCGCTCGGCAAGCGATCGACGCCGGCGCCGAGATCCTCAACGACGTGACCGGCCTGGAAGGCGACCCGGCGATGGAGGCTCTGGCGGCCGACACCGGAGTGGGCGTCTGTGCGATGCATATGCAGGGCACGCCGCAGACCATGCAGGACGACCCGCGGTACAACGACGTGGTGGCGGATATCGGCCGGTACCTGCAGCATCGGCGCGACCGCCTGCAAGCCGCCGGCATCGCCGCCGAGCGGGTCTGCCTGGACCCGGGCATTGGCTTCGGCAAGACGCACGATCACAACCTGGCGCTGATGGCCAACTGCTGGCGCTACCACGACCTTGGCCGGCCGCTGCTGGTGGGGCACTCGCGAAAGGGTTTCCTCGCCAAGCTCCTCGGCAGCAAAGAAGTGGACCGCGCCGCCATCACCGCCGGCGCGGCCGCGTCGCTCGCCGCGCAAGGTGTCCAAGTCATCCGCGTCCACGATGTGAAGACGGCCAAGGAGACGCTCACCGGTTTCCTAGCGTGCCGGCAGGCAAGTCCGGGGTGAGAGGGTAGAAGTCAGAAGAGACGAATCCCAGGCTGGTCTACTCTTCTCTGCCGACTGCTCACGTCCAATCCGCGTTGTGCCGTTTCGCGGCGCCTGCGATACTCCCGAGGGTGCCCGTTTGCGCCCCCTGCCCAGCTTCCGCCAATCCCCCAAACACCGATGTCGACTGCCGAGACCGCCGCCGAACAAGACCTCCTCACCTACTGCCAGGAAGTTGCCGACCGAGCGAAAGCCGCTTCGCGTGAACTGGCGACGCTCTCGGGAGGCGTCAAGATCGCGTGGTTGCGACGCAGCGCGGCGGCGTTGCGGGGGGCGGGCAGCAGGCTCGAATCCGCCAACGCCCAGGACCTGGCCGCTGCGCCCGGCTACGGGCTGACCGACGCCCAGATTGACCGGTTGAGGCTCACGCCAGAGCGGATCGAAACGATCGCCGTCGGCCTCGAAGAAGTGGCGGCGCTGCCCGACCCGATTGGATCCGTTATAGGGTCGACCGTCCGGCCCAACGGCCTGCGAATCGACAAGGTCTGCGTGCCGCTCGGCGTGGTGTTCTTCATCTACGAGTCGCGACCTAACGTCACGGCCGACGCGGCGGCCATCTGCGCCAAGGCGGGCAACGCCGTGATCCTCCGCGGCGGCAAGGAGGCGATCCATTCGAGCCGAGCCATCGTCGACATCATGGCCGAAGCGGCCGCCGCCGAAGGCATGCCGGAGCACGCCGTCCAACTCGTCGCAACCACCGACCGCGAGGCGGTGGGTCACTTCTTGGCGATGGATGACCGCATTGATGTCACCATCCCCCGCGGCGGCGAAGGCCTCATCCGTCGCGTAGCGGCCGAGGCCCGCATGCCGGTCATCAAGCACTTCGACGGCAACTGCCACGTCTATGTCGATGAGCACGCGGACCCGGAGCTGGCGGTCGCCATCACCGTCAACAGCAAGTGCCATCGGCTGGGAGTCTGCAACGCGGCGGAGTCTTTGCTGGTGCACGCGGCGGCCGCCGAGTCGCTGCTGCCCAAGGTGGCGGCCGGACTTGCCGAGCAGGGCGTGGAGATCCGCGGCGACGCCCGCGTGTGTGACCTCGTTCCCGAGGCGAAGCCCGTCGGCGACGACGACTTCGGCGCCGAGTACCTGGCGCCGATCATCTCCGCCGCCGTGGTGGATAGCGTTGACGAGGCGATCGCCCACATCAATCAGTACGGCTCGGGGCACACCGACGCGATCGTGACTCGCGACCTAGCGGCGGCCGAGCGTTTCGCCGGCGGCGTCGACAGCTCGGCCGTGATGATCAACGCCAGCACCCGCTTCAACGACGGCGGCGAATTCGGCCTCGGCGCCGAGATCGGTATCAGCACCGACAAGTTCCACGCCCGCGGCCCCTGCGGTGTGGAAGAACTGACAAGCTACAAGTATGTGGTTAACGGTAGTGGACAAGTCAGGAGCTAGGCAGAGATGCGCGACGTGGGACTCGACGACGCGTTGCTCGTCGGCTACTTGCGACATGTGCCCTAGCCCCTAGCCCCTAGCCCCTTGCTTCCATGTCCGACGTCCTAAGCCAAGCCGAAGTTGAGCGGTTGCTCAGCGCGATGGACACCGCCAAGAGCGGAGTGGCCGAGGCAATGGCGCCGGCCGCCTCCGCTGGTGCGGCTGCGGCGCCGGTGGGGCCCGCCGGCCCGCCACCGCCTCGCGAGAAGGTCACGCCCTACGACTTCAAGCGGCCCGAGCGTGTGGGCAAGGAGCAGATGCGGGCCCTGCAGACCATGCACGAGGGCTTTGGCCGCAACCTGGGGGCGGCGCTCTCGGCGCTGCTTCGGACCATCGTCGAAGTGAAGCTCACCAGCGTCGACCAGCTCACTTACAGCGAGTTCGTCTTCAGCCTGGAGAACCCCACCTGCTTCAACCTGATCAACGCGAAGCCGCTTGAAGGGCAGTTGATCTTGGACATCAACCCGTCGCTGCTCTTCCCGATCATCGACCGCCTGCTCGGCGGCGCCGCGGGGTCGAGCTCCTCCTCGGCCCGCCGACCGCTCACCGAGATCGAACTGCGGCTCGTCTCGCGGATTACCGACCTGTTCCTCTCGGAGATGACTTCGGCCTGGGAGAACGTGCTTCCGCTGGAGCTGGAGGTCGACTCGGTAGAGAGCAACGCCCAGCTCGTGCAGATCGTCCCGCCAAACGAGGTGGTGGTGCTCATCAGCTTTGAGCTTACGCTCGGCGAGACGCGGGGCATGATCAACCTATGCATCCCGTTCAACGCGATTGAACGCATTGGCGGCAAGCTCTCGGCCAACAGCTGGGTGAGCTACAGCAAGCGGCCGAGCACCCCCGACTCCGTGCAGCAGTTGGGCGATCAGCTAGGCGACTCGGTCGTTGAGGTCGTCGCCGAGCTCGCCCAGACGAAGCTGGCGACGCGTGACCTGATCAACCTCCGCATCGGCGACATCATCGCCACGGAAAAAGACATCGAGCAGCCGCTGGTGCTCGAGGTCGAAGGCAAGCGAAAGTTCTACGCCTCGGCCGGCGCCTTCAAGGGACGCAAGGCGCTGCGGATCGCGGAGCCGATTGAGGAAGAGCACATCGACGTCGGCCAGCCCGACGCAGCGGCGTCTTAGCCCGCGCTGCGGCGGCGTCTTAGCCCGCGCTACATCGGCGCCTTGGGCAGCTCACGCTTGAAGGGCGGCGATTGCCGCGGTGGCGGATCGGCGCCGGTCTCCTCGGCCCACATCTCCCGCTCGTCGTCCGTGGCGTAGTAGCGGAGCCACGTGTCGGTGGCGTCGCCCGTGTTGGCGCAGTCCCAGTGCAGGAAGCCACCACGGCGATCGATCTTCTTCTCGTAGCTCGGCAGGATGTCGCGGTAGACGATCGTGTAGAGCTCGCGGTCGGTCAGGTGCTCGGTGAAGTCGAGCACGATGTCCTTCTCGAAGAGCCGGTGCGAGATGTGCGCGAGCGCCTCTTCGAGCTGGTCATCCGCCAGTTGGCTGGGCGGTGGGATGGTGAGCCGCGGCTCAAACCACTCGCAGATGGGCACCATGGGCGCCCGTTCCCACTCGAGCATCGACTCCAAGAAGTCGTTCTCGCTGTCCGTGGTCATCCGGGCTGAATGCAGGCAGCCCAGCGACTCGTCGTACAGCGGCTCAAGCTCGTCTCGCAGCCGGGCGTTGCGGAGCAACTGCTCGACCTGTTCGCTCTTGGTGGGCTCGGGGATGAACATCGGGCGTCGCGTCGCGTGAGGGGCGTCCGTAGCAAGTGGCGATCCGTCTGCCGGCCCGGTCGGCCAGCGGCAGTCTCGACTCTACCAACGGCTTGCCCCCGTCGAAAGCATTTCGCCCCAACTCGGCAAACAACTTAGGGCGCCAGCAATCGCGCGACCGTCACGACCGGTAGAGCTTTACTCGAAGGGGGAAGGGGGAGGGCGGAAGGGGGAAGGAAGCGCAGGCGGCTTGCATCCTGTGATCGCCGATGGAAGCTACCTGTCCGCCTTCCGCCCTCCGCCTTCCACCCTCTCGTCACTCCACCGGCGTGCCCATTTCCCGCATCAGCATCTTCATGTCGTCCCACGTGTCGCGCTTGGCCGACGGGTTTCGCAGCAGGTAGGCGGGGTGGTAGGTGCAGACGACGTTGATGCCCCGCCACTGGTGCACCTTGCCCCGCATCCGGCCGATGGACTGCGTCGTCTCAAGGAGGTTCTGGGCGGCGACGGCGCCCAGGCAGCAGATGTACTCGGGCGAGATCAGATCGAGCTGCCGGAGCAAGAAACCGCGGCAATTCGAAGACTCCTCCGGCGCCGGGTTGCGGTTGCCGGGCGGGCGGCACTTGAGCGTGTTGAGGATGTAGACCTGCTCGCGTGCCATGCCACAGGCGGAAATGATCTTGTTCAGCAGCTGCCCGGCGCGGCCAACGAAGGGCTCGCCGAGCCGGTCCTCATCGGCGCCCGGCGCCTCACCCATAAAGCAGAGCCGAGCGGCCGGGTCGCCCACGCCGAAGACCGTCTGCGTTCGGGTTCGCGAAAGCTCGTCGCACGCCGTGCACCCAACCACTTCCTGCCGAAGGATCTCGAGCGAAGCCCCCGGAGGTGACACCGATTCTGCGGCTGTGGGGGTGGTAGTCGCCGACCGAGGCTCCGCTGGAGCCTGTGTTTGCTCCGAAGGGGCTTCGTGGCGAACCACCCCACCCGTTTCCACGGGCTTCGCCTTCGGCAAGTGCGTCACGCCCGCGGCGGCGAGCGCTTCGAGCTGCTGAGCGAGTTGCCGGCTTCGGGGGTCCACCGTGCGTCCTTCTGCAAGAGCCAAGTCGAGATAGTTGACACCGTGCCAGCACCAGTTCGCAACCCGCCGGGGGCTGAACCGGGGTCGCCTCCTGCTAAGATGGGGTGCTCGAACGTTTAACTCCTGCACTCTGACGTCTGACCTTGAATGCCCGTCCCGCAAGTCGCCATCGTCGGCCGGCCGAACGTCGGCAAGAGCAGCCTGCTCAACTGGCTGGCCGGGACCCGCATCGCCGTGGTGGACGATCGGCCGGGCATCACGCGGGATCGGCTCACCCACCTGATGGAGCACGACGAGCGGTTCTTTGAGCTGGTCGATACCGGCGGCATGGGGCATATCGATTCCGACAAGCTGACCGACGACATCGAGAACCAGATCAGCCTGGCCATCGACTCGGCCGACCTGATCTTGTTCGTCGTCGACACCCGCGCCGGCATCCTGCCGCTGGACGAAGAGGTGGCTAAGCGGCTGCGCACGCTGCAAACGCCCCGCGTGCTCCTGGCGAACAAGACGGACGACGCCACCTTCGACACCGCCGCCGAGGAATTCTACAAGCTGGGCCACGGCCGGCCGCTGAAGGTGAGCACGCTGCAGAACCGCAACCGGCCGGTGCTGCTGAACAAGATCGTCGAGGCGCTCCCCCCCGCCGACGCCGAAGACCCGGACGCGGAACCGGAGATGAAGGTGGCCATTGTCGGCCGCCGCAACGTGGGGAAGAGCACCTTCGTCAACACGCTGGTGAGCGCCGACCGGATGATCGTCTCCGAAGTTCCCGGCACTACGCGGGACAGCGTGGACGTGCGGTTCGAGCTGGACAGCAAGGGCTTCGTCGCCATCGACACGCCCGGCATCCGCCGCCGGCAGGGGCGCAAGGACGACATCGACTTCTACGGAACCCACCGCGCGGAGCGGAGTGTGCGGCGCGCGGACGTGGTGCTGCTGTTCCTCGACTGCAGCGAGCGGATCAGCAAGGTGGACAAGCAGCTCGGCGAGTACATCGCCGGACAGTACAAGCCGTGCATCCTGGTCGTGAACAAGTGGGACAAGCTCGCCGGCCAGATGCCCACCGAGAAGTGGGTGCACTACCTGCAGGACATGTTCCCCGCGCTGCGGTACACCCCCATCGCGTTCATCACGGGCCAGACCGGCAAGAACGTCAAGGCGCTGCTGAACCACGCGCAGATGCTCTTCAAGCAGTCGCGCAGCCGCGTCACCACCGGCCGGCTCAACCGGCTGATCCGAGACGCGCTCAAGACCAGCCCACCGCCGCTACACAACAACCGCCGCCCGAGGGTCTACTACGCCACGCAGGTAGCGACGCAGCCGCCGACGATCGTCCTCTTCTGCAACCAACCGTCCGCCTTCGCCAAGCCGTACCGCCGCTACCTGCTGGGCAAGCTCCGCGAAGAACTCGACTTCGCCGAGGTGCCCATCAAGCTCTACCTGCGGAAGCGCGAGTCAACCGACACGCGGGACGATATCGAAGGCGACGCGGCGAAACACTAGTCGCCGCTGATCAATACAACCGAGCCTAGACCGCAATGGGCACCGTCATCGCCAATGTCGTCTGGCCGGCGCTGTTTCTTGAGATGCGGGCGTTGGCTTGGTGGATCATCGGCCTGGGGCTGCTCATCGAGTTCTGTTTCTTGCTCAGCCTGACGCGGGCTGACATGGCGAAGGCGGCGTGGATGACCCTTGTCATGAACTTCGCCTCAACCGTCCTCGGGGTCATTGGCGTTCCGCTCGCGGGAATCCTCTGGGAGTTGGTGGCCGCTTTCACCGTTTACCCGCTCTTTGGCTCGGGAACCTTCACCCCCGTGAGTTGGGCGGTTAGCTGCTTGCTCGCCGCGGCTCTGAACTCGCTGGTTGAAGCGGGCGTGCTCAGTCGGTCGTTCGGGATTGCTTGGCGGCGGGAGCTGATCGGAACGCTGTTCGTCGCGAACCTGATAACGGTGGGAATCGCTATGGGATCGATTCTCCAGCCTCCGCCCGCGTAAAGGGTTTAGCAGCCAAGGGGAACTGAGTTCCGAGCCGATCTGACGCAGGACTCAGCACCTACTGACGCATTGCGGCAACGCGCAGCACGGGGCGGATCGATCGGTGGCAGTTGTGTGAGAGCCAGACAAGTCGCAAAACGTGGCAAAATTATCGCGGCCGCGCGTTGACGCTGATAACCGCTACTTCTAGCCTATTGTGAAACACACTCCCCGCGGCCGCGCTTTCGCGGTCGCTCGGGGCTCGCCCCGATGATCTTCCACCTTTGGTCAAACATGAAGAAGCAACTGCTCGCGTTCGCCGCGATCGTCGCAACCGCATTACCTGCGTCAGCCACGGTCGCAATCCCCGGCGCCCCCGCCGACCCGGTGCCAGACACGTTTGGTGCGATTCCGGCGGCCACTTTTGGCGGCAGCGGCATCCCGAACACGGCGATGGCGATCTCGACCTCGGTGGACGGGGCCAACACGATCACGCTCGGCATCGCGGCCACGCCGCGATTCAGCGGGACCACCGTCACGAATGACGGGATGGGTAGCTACACCGTTGGCGCTGGCGAGGGCGACCCCGGCCTCAGCCTGTGGAACTTCTCGTTCTACACCAACATCGCCGGCGGCGGCTCTCTGGCCAACTACCAGTTTGACCTGCGGTACGACCTCGACGCCGCGGCGGGCAACTCGCTTGGCACGCTCGGCAGCATCGACCTGAACGCCAGTGTCTTTGGCGCCGCCGAGTTGGCGTCGCCCGGTTCTGGCCCTGCCGCGCTCGCTGGGACCGACACCGTTGAGTCGAGCCAGAACCTTGGCTTCACTTTCCTCACGACTGGCGTTCCCGGCTCGGTGGTGGCGCCGACTCCGACAGTGACCTTCGACCCAAACGATTTCGGTGCTTACTCGTTCCAGATCGCCGTTAGCGACGTCGCGTCCGGCACGCTAATCGACACGGTCTCCATTGCGGTCTCCGCCGTTCCCGAGCCCACGGCCGCGACGTTTGGCGCCCTCCTGACAACGGGACTTGTGACCGTCGCAGTCCGTCGGAAGCGCAGCAAGCTCGCTGCCTGAGCCGCTCGATCAAGACTGAATCACGAAGGTCCCGCCGCAACTCCGCGGCGGGGCCTTTTTTTGTGAACGGCGGCCACAACAACGCACCGCCGAACGAGTTCCAAGGCAGCTAGGCCGACTTGGTGACGCTCTCTCTCTTGCTTCAACCGACGACCGCGCTCTTCGCTGGGCTTTGTCTGGCCATCTCGTGCTTCGCGCAACCGCGTCTAGCGTTGACGATTCCGGTCAGCCCTGAGACCGCAGCCTTGGGTCGAAGGCGTCCCGCAGACCATCGCCGAGGAAGTTCAGCGCAAACAGCGTGGCGCCGATCGCCAGGCTGGGGAAGAGGATCAGCCACCAGTAGACCTTCACCGGCGTGATCACCTTGATGCCCTCGTTGGCCAACAGCCCCCACGACACGTCGGGCGGCTCCACGCCCAGGCCGAGGAACGACAAGAACGCCTCAAAAAGGATCACCCGGGGGATCGTCAGCGTGAGGTAGACGATCACCACGCTGAGCAGGTTCGGCACGATGTGCCGAAAGACGACACCGGCGTGCGACACGCCGAGCGACCGGGCGGCCTCGACAAACGGCTCGTTCTTAAGCGAGAGCACCTGACCCCGCACCACACGGGCCATGGTGAGCCAGTAAATGGCGCCCACCACGAAGTAGAAGATCAGGATGCGGTTCACGCCGTGCTCTTCCCGCCACGCCTTGATCTCCGGCGCGTCAAGCACGGCGATCACGAAGATCACCAGGAAGATGAACGGCACGGAGTACAGCACGTCCACGGTGCGCATCATCAGGTTGTCTACCCACCCGCCGCTGTACCCAGACACGGCGCCGTACGTCACGCCGATCACTACTGAGACGAGCGTGGCGACCAAGCCGACGATGAGCGACACCCGTGAGCCCCAGAAGATGCGGCTGAGGATGTCTCGCCCCAGCTTGTCGCGCCCGCACACTGAGTTGAGCGACCGCGAACCGAACACCGCGTGCCGAGCCTGCACCAAGCCGCGGGAGAGCGGGCCGAGGACCGGGAACCCCGCGTTGCGGTAAGGCCGCTGCGTGATGTCCTCAATCTGGCGTTCGAGGCGTAGCACTTCCTCGATCTCCGCGCCGGCGGCGCGGCGTGAGCGGACCTCCGCGCGCAGCTCGCGGAGTTCTTCGGACTGCGAACCAATCGCTTCAACGTCCAGGTCGAAAGTCTTCACGAACAACGGGCTGACCGTTGGCTCGGCGAAGGCGAGCGGCGTCTGAATGGCGTCCGGTGGCTGCAGCGGCAGCACCGGGGCGAAGAACGCCAGCACGCAGACACCAACCAGGACATAGATAGACGCCATCGCCGCCCGGTTCCGCCGGAGCTTGCGCAACGCGTCCTGCGTCAGCGAGACGCCGGCGCGGGCTTCCGGGTTCGATTGCGGTTGCTGGGTCATCGGCGGGTTAGGTCTCTCGGAGGTCCACACGCGGGTCGAGCACGGCGTACGACAGGTCGACCAGCAGGTTCATCGAGTACAGCAGCGTGGTGTAGACCATCACCAGGCCCATCGCCATGAAGTAGTCGCGGTTGAACGCCGACTGCACGAAGTGCCAGCCGAGCCCCGGGATAGCGAAGATGGACTCAACGACCGGTGACCCGGTTAGCACTCCGGCGACGGCCGGTCCGAGGAACGAAACCACCGGCAGCATGGCGGTGGGCATGGCGTGCTTGAGCACCACGCTACGGTACGAAAGCCCCTTGGCCCTGGCGGTGCGGACGTGGTCTTGAGAGAGCACGTCGAGCATGCCGGTCCGCGCGATGCGGGCCACGTACGCGGCGTACGGCGCGCCGAGGCACATGGCCGGCAGCACCAGCTGGCGGAGCGTCCCCCAACCACCGGCGGGGAACAGCGGGATGGCGAAGACGAAGATCAGGATCGCGAAGCCGGCGACGACGAAGTTGGGCAGCGCGATGCCCACCGCCGCGGTGCTCATGAGCCAGAAGTCGGTCCCCGTCCCCCGCCGGACCGCCGAGAGGATGCCGGCGGTCAGTCCAAGCGTGAACGCGAACACCAACGCCATCGCCCCCAGCGCCGCCGAGACCGGCAAGCCCTGAAGGATCACGTCCTTAACATCCACGCCCAGCTTAATGCTCTCGCCGAAGTCCCCCGTCAGGTAGCCGGTGATCCGGTTCCACGCCTGCTCGAGCAGGGGCCGATCGAGCCCGTGCTGCTTCTCGAGCGCCGCGATCGTCTCGGCGGACAGAGCGCGCTCGCCCTGGAACGGACCGCCCGGCACGGCGTTCACCAACGCGAACGAAATGCCGAACACCACCAGCAGCACCACCGCCATGCCCACGAGCCGGCGGAAGATAAACGCGATCATCGGCTGCCCTCCTTGCGCGGCACGGCGTCCTCCATGAAGTTGTTGGGGCCGGTCAGTTCATCGTCCCGGTAGAGCGTGTGCAGCGGGTGGCTGTCTTGCAGGTTGTTCCAGAAGCCCTGGATGCTGGGCCGGACCAGCGAACGCGACACGTAGGTGTAGATGGGCACCACCGGCACCTCGCTCATCAACAGCCGCTCGGCCTCCATCAGAATCTCTTGCCGCTTCGCGGCGTCGGTCTCGCGGCCCGCCGCTTTGATCAGGTCGTTGTATTCCGGGTTATCGAAGCCGGTTTGGTTGTTGCCGTTATCGCCCTCGAAGAGATCCAGGAACGTGTTGGCGTCGGTGTAGTCGCCGATCCACGCCCTGCGGGCGACCTCGAAGTTCAACCGCGAGGTGCTGTTGAGGAACGTGCCCCATTCTTCCTTGCGAGTGCTGACGGTGATGCCGAGGTTCTTCTCCCACTGCTTGCGGACCAACTCGGCGATGGTCTCGTGCTGCTCGAAGCCGCTGTTGTAGAGGATCTGCACTCGAGCGAAGCCCTCGCCACCCGGGTAGCCGGCTTCGGCCATCAGCCGCTGGGCTTCCTCGATGTCCTCCGGCGGGCAGGGCTGCGGCGTGTAGCCGGGGATGCCGGGGGGGACCATCGTCCGCGCCGGCATTTCACCGGCGCCGGCGGTCGCGATGATCTCGTCGCGGTCAAGCGCCATCGCCAAGGCACGCCGCACCCGCACATCGTTGTACGGCGGCCGCGTTACGTTGAAGGCGTAGAAGTACGTCGCGAGCTGCACACCCGGGTTGTAGTCCGGCCGAGGCGGGTCGGCGGCCATGAGTTCGCGGGAGATGAGCGGCGAAACCTTGGGCACCCAATCGATCTGCCCGGTCTCGTACATGTTGAACTGCGTCACGGTCTGCTCAATAACCATGGCGTCGATCACGTTGAACGACACCTTGTCGCGGTTCCAGTAGGTCGGGCTCTTTACCAAACGGATGCGGTCGCGGATGCGGCGGAACTGCACCTCGTACGGACCATTGGTGACGATGTTCTCCGGGTAGGTCCAGTCCGGCGAGCCGTGCGTTTCGATGCAGGTCTTGTTGACCGGAGACATGGCGTAGAAGCCGATCAGCTCGGGCCAGAACGGCGTAGGGCTCTCGAGCTCGGTGATCAGCGTGTACGGGTTGGGCGCCCGGATGCCGACCTCGCTGAAGTCGAGCAGGATCGCCTTGCAGTCCTGCCACTCCTCGCTTGGCGACGGCTCAACAGTGACGTGGAAACGCCGCTCCTCGCCGTCAACCGCCACCAAGAACGAGTGGCGGCGGGTGTAGTCTTTCGCCTCAACCTCGGCGTCTTCGTAACCGGTGTCGCGATCGATTGAGAGCAGCTCGCCACGCAACATCTGGCCGCGAGCGTGCGTCAGGGCGCCTTCGGGACGCTGGTGCAATTCGATCTCAACCGCGTCGCCCACCTTCAAGCCGCTGGCGCCCTGGGAGTACTTGCGGGCGCCGGTGACGTACCACATCGCCTGGGCGTACTTGGCGCCGGTTGTTGGGTCGAGGAATCGGCGGAAGGTGTACTCAAAGTCTTCGGCCGTGAGTGGTTCGCCGTTGGACCACTTGGCGTCCTTGCGGATCGCCCACGTGTAGGTGCGGCCGTCTTCGGAAACCTCCCAAGACTCGGCGACCCCCGGCTTCGCGGAGCGGTCTTCAGGATCGAGCTGAACGAGCGCCTCGTAGATCGACCAGATGATCCGCCCTTCGGGCTGCCCTGAAACGACCGCAGGGTCGAGCGACTGCACCTCCGTCTCGTTAGCAAAGGCGAAGTCCGCCGGCTCCAGACGCCCCTGGTTCACAATCCACGCCACGCCGGCGAGCCCCGCGGAGAGCAAGAAGAGCAGCGGCAGCAGGCGCGATTGCATCGGCGTGGCGGGCAGGGCGGGCAGGGCGTCGGCGAACCAGTCGGCGAGCCCACACCTTAGCCGCCCAGCCGGCGACGAACAAATGGCGGAGGCGAGCGGGCGGTGGGCAGTAGGCGATGGGCAGCTGGGGTCGGTAACCTTCAGGCACTGCCGACCGCCCACCTCCCGCGGCCAACTCGTATCCAACAAACTCGACACCGACCGCCGACTTCCCTCGACCGGCCCCGTGAGCTCATGCTGGTTTGCGCGCCCATGCGCAGCGCGGTCAATCTTTCGCGCATTGCGCGGGCCGCCGGGTGTTGCGGTGTGTCGCGGATCATTGCAACCGCGGGCGCCAAGCTCGACCCGAAGATCGCGCGCGACGCCGCGGAAACGGTCACGCTGGAGACACGCCGGTCACTGGCGCCGGTGCTCAAGAGGCTCCGCAGCGAGGGGTACCAGATCGTTGGCTTAGAGCAGACGGACGACTCGCAGAGCCTTCACTGCTTCGCTTTCGCCCGTCGCACGGCCCTGGTGATTGGAAGCGAACGCGAAGGGCTAACGGACGATCTGCTCGCCGAACTCGACGCCGCGGTCGAGATCCCGGTGTGGGGCATGCCGCACAGCTACAACGTGGCGACCGCCACGGCGATGGCGTTGTATGAGTACTGTCGACAGTTCCCCAGCGGTTGAAGTGCCACGCCTTAGCGGCGGTCGCCTCGGTAGAGCCGGTCAACTTCGCCTCTCGTTACCCCGAGGCACGCGAGAATGCCGCCGATGATCCACTCGGCGGGCTTCAACGCAAGGTAGGCCGCGGTGGCAAGCCAAGGGTTGGCGAGTCGCCGCGCAACGGGCGGCGCAAACCGGTTGTAGACCCATCGGCAGCGGCGGTGGAGCGGCGGCGACGCCTGGCGGAGCACGACTTCGCCGGCCTTCAGAGTACGCAGTTGCCGATTGACGCCCGAGGCGTCCGCGCCCACGACGCGACGGTGCCCGCGGGCGGCGGCCGAGGCGATGAAGCAGCCGTCGGGCTGCTCAGTTGGCAGCGTGGCGTAGTCCTGCACCGCGCGGCGATAAGCGAACGTCCACGCCGCGACGTTCGCTGAAAGCCAGGTGAAGATAAGCATGAGCGAACTCAGACTCACCCGCCAGCCGCCGGGGTTCGAGCGTACGAAGCGGTACGTTTGCCATCCGTAGGTGGCCAGTGCCAGCGGTGTCGCGAAGAACATAGACAGCAAGCCGCCGAAGAACACGAAGATAGCCGGACCCTGAAAGGCTTCACCACCGGTCGCGATTGCGAGGACGACGAAGATGCCGATCGCGAACACGGCGACAACGGTGAGTACGTGGTCAACGTCGTTTCGCTCTGCATCCTTCGACCTGCGTTGGTTGATCCAAATCCGCTTGCATAAGAAGTAGGCCAAGGTCACGCCGAGCGGTACGAGCGAGCCGACGATCGGCGAGAACGCCAAGGCTGGCAACCCACTGCCTTGCGTCGCAGGGATCCATGCGATGAAGAGCTCAAGCCAAAGCACGGCGCCGGACGCCAGCGCGAAGCCGATCCAGGCAGGCTTGGGGCGATCGGGAAAGCGGGCCACGCGGTACATCGCGTAGCTGGCGGGCAGGAGCAACGCATGAATCAGCACTGCGTTCGGCCAGTGGTGCATCAGAATCGCAAGAACCGCGGGCGAGCCACTCTGCCACCACTCCGGCCGATCAAGTGTGTACGTGGTGGCCGCCAATAAGAAGGCGGCGGGCGCGGCGATGCCCCAGACAGCGAGCCAACTGCGTTGGTAGACCGACTTGAAGTGAAGTGTGAACCAGCCGATCCGATCGTACGCCTCGGCGCTGCGGTCGGTCTCGCTCGGCGGGTGTTCGCCGGCGGTCATGCGGGAGTGATTCGGCCGTTAGCAACATGACCCGCCACCACTTCGACGAACTCACCGACTCGATCTTCGCCCGCCGGCAGCTCCACCGGCGCGTACCGGCACGACGTGCCGACGTAGCGGCCTTCGTCGACAGGCGTCTCCACCAGCACTCGCAGCCGGCTGTCGAGCAGCGACTCGAAATAGCGGTCGCGCAGCTCGTGCTCCACGCGGGTCAGCTCCGCGACGCGGGCCTGCTTCTCCTTCTTCGAAAGCTGGCCCGGCATGTCGGCGGCCGGCGTTCCGCGGCGGGCGCTGAACGGGAAGACGTGGATCTTCGAGAAACCCACTTCGCGGCAGACGTCGATGGTCTCTTGAAACTCCGCCTCGGTCTCGCCCGGGAAGCCGACGATCACGTCGGTGGTAATGGCGGGCCGGTCGAGTCGCTGCTTCAGCAGGGAGCATCGATCGACGAAGCGTCGCGCGCCCCACCGCCGCCGCATCCGCCGGAGGACGCCGTCGGACCCGCTCTGCATCGAGATATGCAAGTGCGGCGCGATGCGGTCAGGGTGATCGGCCATGGCGTCGATCAGTTCGCGGGTCACCTCGGTGGCTTCGATGCTCGAGAGGCGGATTCGGAAGTCCCGCTGCGCCGGCTGGGTGGCGAGGGCTCTGGCGAGTCCCGCTAACCGGGTCCACTCGTCCTTGGACTTGCCGCGGTTCAGCTCCACGCCGTAGTGGCCGAGGTGGATGCCGGTGAGGACGACCTCGCGGTAGCCATTGTCGACTAGCCGCCGCACTTCATCGACGATCTCCTGCTGCGGCCGGCTGGCGAGCTGGGGGCGGACCTTCGGGATAATGCAGAAGCTGCACCGCAGCAGGCAGCCGTCCTGCACCTTCACGTACGCCCGGTGGCGGGCGCCGAAGCCGGAGAGCCCCGTTGGCACATCGGTCACGCCGAACCGGCCCAGGAGGTCAGGCAGCTCGCGTTTGTCGGTCAGCACCTCGGTAACGCCGGGCAGCTTAGCGACTTCGTCCGGCGCCCGCGTGGCGTAGCAGCCCATCACCACAATCTTGGCGGCCGGGTTCTCGCGAGCCATCCGCCGAATCACCTGCCGACTCTTGGCGTCGCCCTCAGCGGTAACGGTGCACGTGTTGACCACGCAAAGATCGGCTTCGTCGTCGGGACCGGCGTCCTCGTAGCCAATCGACGCAAGCCCCTCGCGGACGTATTGGGTTTCGTATTGGTTGACTTTGCAACCGAGAGTGTGATGGCGAAGTAGCATGTCAAAGGCGAAAAGGGAAAGGGGAATGTCTCAGGCGGCTACTTTCGGTTCTTGAGCCTTGTGATTGAGGTCACGATGATTCGGATTAGCTCGTCGGTCTCTTGCATAAGAGGTTCCAGTTTCTCGGCGGCTAACACGCCCGACTCTACCAGCAGCTCTAGCCAAAGAAGCGACTCGTCGAGTTCCTGCTCAACGATGCCGAGCTTCGAACGAACCTCAGCAGGGCTGCGGCCGCGCGTCGCCTCTCTGTAGTTTGCTGCGACCGATGTACCCGAACGGAGCAACTGTTTGCCGATCACCTGGGCTTCACCAGTCTTCGGGAGAGCTTGGAATACCCGGATAACTCGCAGTGCGAACTGTTTCGTGCGTTCACGAAGCTCTGCATCTTTCCGCACGGAGTCTCCCCTTTCCCATTTCGTCTTTCCCCTTTCGCACCTCAATCCACCGCCTCAATGGTCGCCCACATGCTCCCCTTGCTCCCTTCCAGGTGGTCTTTGCCATAGGCGTGGACTTGGTCGCGTTTGAGCTCGGCGTGCTCCTTGGTGGTGGTCAGGACGACCGCTTTGCCGTCTTCGTCTACGGTCTTGGCGATCTCGTGGCACTGTTCCTTGGTGTGGCCGAACAGCTCGCGGAGCATCTTTTCGACGTAGTCGAAGGTGTGGTCGTCGCTGTCCCACAGCAGGACGTTGTAGCGGGGGATGCCCTGCGGCGGCCGCTCCAGAACGGCTTGCTTCTCGGGCGCGAGTACGGGGCTATCGTCGTCGAAATCGGGGCCCTCGGCGAAAGGCCCCTGGCGGAAATCTGGCATGCGATTCTCGGTGTGGCGCCGGGTGTATGAGCGGCTGACTCAGCAGTATATTGGCGGGCCGCCGAGCGTAAACGCTATTCGTTCCGCCCGATCGATCGCCCCACTCCCGTCGCGGCTTGTATGCACGACCCGATCGCCCATCTCAACGCCGACAAGTCCGCTCGCCAGGAGCGGCTGATGGAGCTGCTTCGCATCGCTAGCGTGAGCGCGGATTCCCGCCACGCCGGCGACGTAAAGCTGGCGGCCGAGTGGGTGGCGGAGCGGTTTCGGTCGATGGGCCTTGTGCCCGAGGTCGTCCCGACGGCCGGCAACCCGATCGTCTACGCCGAGTCGCCGCCGGTGCCGGGCGCGCCGGTCGCGCTGGTCTACGGTCACTACGACGTGCAGCCGCCCGAGCCGCTTGAGCTCTGGACGACGCCACCGTTCGAGCCGACCCTTCGCGACGGCAACGTCTACGCCCGCGGCGCCACGGACGACAAAGGCCAGATGCTCACCCACTTGGAGGGCGCCGCGGCTTGGCTGGCGGGGGGCAATGGTGCGGGCGACGGGCTGCCGCTGCAGGTGAAGTTCCTCATCGAGGGCGAAGAAGAAGTTGGCAGCGCGAACCTTGAGCCCTTCGTCCAAGAGAACAAAGACCGCCTCGCGTGTGACGTGGTGGTGATCAGCGACAGCTCGCAGTTCTCGCCCGGCATGCCCGCAATCACTTACGGGCTCCGCGGCATCACTTACTATGAGCTCCGGATCCGCGGCCCGCAGCGAGACTTGCACTCCGGTTCGTTCGGCGGCGCCGTGACCAACCCAGCCGTGACGCTCGCCAAGATGCTGGCCGCCATCATGGGCGACGACGGCCGCGTGCAGTTGCCCGGGTTCTACAACGACGTGAAGCCGCTGACCGACGGCGAACGCGCCGAGTTCGCGTCGCTACCCTTCGAAGACGCGGTATTCGCAGAATCCCTTGGCGTCGACGGCCTGACCGGCGAGGCGGGCTACACCACGCTTGAGCGACGGTGGGCTCGGCCGTCGTTTGACGTCTGCGGACTCTGGAGCGGCTACCAGGGCGAGGGCGCCAAGACGGTGCTGCCGGCCGAGGCGGGCGCCAAGTTCAGCTTTCGCCTGGTGCCCGACCAAGACCCCGAGGCGGTGACCGCTTCGCTTGAGTCATTCCTGGAGTCGCTCAAGCCACGCGGCATCGAGATGCAACTGATCGACCACCACGGCGCCCCGGGCGTGGCGTTCCCGCCGGACGGCCCCTTTATCAGCGCGGCCAGCAGGGCGATTGAAGAAGCGTTCGACGCGAAGCCGGTGAAGATCCGCGAGGGGGGGTCGATCCCCATCGTCAACACCTTCGCCGACCAGCTCGGCGCCGAGGTGCTGCTGCTGGGTTGGGGCCTGGACGATGACAACACCCACAGCCCCAACGAGAAGTTTTGCCTAGCCGACTTCCACCGCGGCGCCGCGGCAAGCGCGCTCTTGTGGCGGGAGCTGGCGTCGCTAGGCCAAGGATGATTGATTAACCGCAGGGAACGCAGAGCACGCGGAGAGCATGCGCGGCCGATCGCCCCTCTGCAAACTCCGCAAACTCCGCGGTGAACCACGTAAGAAGAAGTCGCCGAGAAGGAAGCCCGCGATGCTCGATAAGAGAATCATCCTGCAAGACCCCGAAGCCGTTCAGACCAATTGCGAGCGGCGTGGCGTGAAGACCAACGTCGCCCGCTTCGTCGAGCTTGACGGCAAGCGGAAGTCGCTGCAGCAAGAAGTCGAAGACCTTTCGCGGCAAGCGAACGAAGTCAGCAAGTCGATCGGCAAGGCCAAAGACGAGGCGGAGCGCGAAGCACGCAAGACCGAGGGCCGGCGGCTGCGGGAAGCGAAGGACGCGAAGCAGGCGGAGATCGACCGCGTCGCCGTCGAGGCGGACATCCTGCACCGCAACCTGCCGAACCTAACGCACCCCGACTCACCCGTCGGCGGCGAGGCGGCGAGCAAGGAGCTGAAGCGAGGCGCCACGCAGGTCCGCAAGTTCGGCTTCCCCGTGCAAGACCACGTGGAGCTGGCGGCCCAGCACGACCTGGTGGATTTCGAGGGCGGCGCCCGCATCGCCGGGCATGGGTTCTACTTCCTGCGGAACGAAGGCGCGCTGCTCGAACTCGCCCTGCAGCAGTACACCATGAGCCTGCTGGCGAGCGAGGGCTTTACGCCGACGATCACGCCCGACCTCGCCCGCGGCGACGTACTGCAGGGCGTGGGGTTCATCCCGCGGGGGCCGGAGACGCAGATCTACAGCGTCGAGAACCACGACCTCAACCTAGTAGCGACCGCTGAAATCACGCTGGGCGGCATGCTCTCGGGCGAGGTGCTCGACGAAGATCAACTGCCCATGAAGCTGTGCGGCGTTAGTCACTGCTTCCGCACCGAGGCGGGCGCCGCCGGTCGGGCGTCGCGGGGGCTCTACCGCGTGCATCAGTTTACGAAGGTCGAGATGTTTGCCTTCACCACCGCCGACCAAAGCGAGGCGATGCACCAAGAGTTGTGCGACTTGGAGTGCCGCATCTTCGACGGGCTGGGCATCCCTTACCGCGTGATCGACATCGCCACGGGCGACCTCGGCGGGCCGGCGTACCGGAAGTTCGACCTCGAAGCCTGGATGCCCGGCCGCGGCGACCACGGCGAGTTTGGCGAGGTCACCAGCACCTCCAACTGCACCGACTACCAAGCCCGCCGGCTGAACATCCGCTACAAGCGGCGGGGCGAGAAGGGGACGCACTTCGTCCACACGCTCAACGGCACCGCCGTGGCGGTGAGCCGGGCGTTGATCGCGATTCTCGAGAACTATCAGCAGGCGGACGGGTCGATCGTGATCCCCGAGGTGCTCCGCCCCTTCGTGGGCAAAGACCGGATCGGCCCCGCGGACGAGGGCCACGCGGACGAGTAGTAGCCGACGACCAACGCGTCGTCGGAATCTCGCGCGCCTTCGGTTAAGGGCGCAATGGCCATGCTCGCCCAGCCATGATTCGCTCCATCACCGCCAGCCGCGGGCCCAACCTCTGCTCGACACCAACGAGCGGGGGCCGCCCCGACCCCGACGCCGACGCCTTCGCATCGACCGCAACAGTCGGTGACGGCCGACGCGAAGTCGCCGACGACGGGGCTTGGCCGGACTCCACGGAAACCCCTGCTCAACCTCCCGCGAGCCCCTCCGCCGTCGCTCTCGTCTCGGCCGTCACCCTTTGCTGCGGTCGAGTCGAGAGCGGCGGTGGTGGGGCGGCCCCCTCTGTCGGAGCTTGAATCGAGGTCAAAACTACCCATGGCGAGTCGAGATGGGGCCACGTTTCTCCACGGAGTTGTGCGTTGCGACTTCATGCCCACGGTTGCGGGGGCATGGCACCCACGCTCGCGCTTCGACGACACGTCGGCCGTCGGCCACTTCTCCTTTCGCTGCGATCGTTAGAGCCCGCACAGCCTGACGCTGATTGCTGGGCAATCTGGGCGGTTCTGCCCGAATGCGTGTGCTAGCAGGGCTAGTGCGTCGATACCTCGTGGTGGACTGGGGGCCTTAGGCACTCGGCGCCTGTTGGGCGTTGGTTGCTGATTGGGCCGTCCGGTCCGTGCGTCCCTGTGGCTGCACAGCGATGGATCGGGCGACCGGCGCCGGCACTCTCGACGAGAGGCGCGGGCCCATCCACCACCGCGGCGACATCCCCGACGCCCCAACCGTTTCCCCTCCCTTTCCGTTTCCTTGGAGTTAGTGATGAATCACCGTTTCCTGGGGGCGACGCTCTGTTTGGGCGCCGCCATGGTGCTGGGCTCCGCGTCCAACGCCAACGCTTTCTTCGGCCTGCTCGGTGGTTGTGGCGGCTGCGCCCCGGCCTGCTGCGAGCCCGCCTGCGGTTGTGAGCCCTCCTGCGGCTGCGAGCCCACCTGCTGCGCCCCCGAGCCCAGCTGCTGCGTGGCCGAGCCCGTGTGCTGCGACCCGTGCTGTGCGCCGAAGCGTCGCTGCTTGCTTGACGGCCTGAAGGGCATGTTCAAGCGTCGTTCGTGCTGTGCGGATTCGTGCTGCGAGCCGACCTGCGGTTGCGAGCCCTCCTGCGGTTGTGAGCCGAGCTGCTGCGCTCCCGAGCCGACCTGTTGTGCTCCCGAGCCCAGCTGCTGCGCGCCGGAGCCCTCGTGCTGTGCTGCCGAGCCCGTGTGCTGCGACCCGTGCTGCGGCTGCCCCCCGCGCCGCTGCAAGCTGCTTGATGGCCTGAAGGGTCTGTTCGCCCGCAAGTGCGCCCCGTCGTGCTGCGAGCCGGCCTGCGGTTGTGAGCCCTCGTGCGGCTGCGAGCCGAGCTGTGCCGCTGAGCCCAGCTGTGGCGTTGCCCCGAGCTGCGGTTGCGGTCACTGAGCGGCGATGCGTGTTGTTGAGTCGATACCGCCGCGGTTGCAAGACCGCAGCGTGAAGGCATCAGCCGCCGCCCTGGCATTTCCGGGGCGGCGGTTGCGTCTTTTATGGGGTCGTTATTGGCCGAGTGATTGCGGGTGAGGTCGGCTCCGGGGAATAATTGACGGCGGCAAGGCGAGCCACGGGCGACGCCGTTTCCGATTCCCTCCCCCGGATGCCACCGTCATGCGAAGTCTCGTTTCGCTCTTCTGCACAGCCGCCTTCCTGTTCATGATCGCTTCGCCCACGTCCGGCCAAACCGGCCCGGCGCCCGGCGTCGCAACACCTCGGACGACAACGGCGTTCCCCTCCGGCTTGGGCGGCGGCGGGGTGAACGCTGACTTCGATTCGCTCATCGACCTGATTATCTCCACAATCGCCACCGAGAGCTGGGCGGAGAACGGCGGCGGCGAGGCGGAGATCCGCCCCTACGTCAGCGGCGTTTACGCCGACGCCGCCGGCGTGCTGCGGCGATATCAAGTGCGACAGACCGGATCGCTTTCAAGCGACCTCGCTGCGGCAGTCGACTTGGCGGACGTCCGCCGCGGAGCGACCGCCGCCTCGGCAGACGACGCAGCCGACGATCCGCGTCGGGCATCGCCGCTGAGGTACGTTTCACTCCGCAGGCTCGAAGCGAAGCTGGCCACGAGCCAAGCCGAGCGGGCGCCGATCCGGTCGGAGGTGCTCACGCTCGCCGGTTTGCGCCGCGTGCGGTACGTGCTGCTGCTGCCTCCGACGAACGATGAACCCGGCGACCTGCTGCTTGCCGGGCCGGCGGGCGACTGGCGCGCGGTGGGCGACGGCCGAATCGTCTCGGCAGACACCGGCGAGTCGGTCGTTCGCCTCGACGACCTGCTCACCCTGCTCCGCCGCGCCGAGCGCGGCTCGAAAGGCCCGATGGGCTGCTCGATCGACCCGCGGCCCGAAGCGCTCGCCGCCGCGCAGGCGTTCTTAAGTTCGTCGAAGGACAAAGCTGTTCCGCCAAGCCGCCGGGCTGCTTGGTCTGAGCGGCTCCGCGAGAAGTTGGGGCTGCAGGATATCCGGATCTTCGGCATCGATCCTACAAGCCGGGCGGCCGGCGTGCTGGTTGAGGCGGACCACCATATGAAGCTCATCGGCATGGGCCTTGAAGAAGGCGTGCCGGGCGTTGACGGCTACCTGGAGACGCTCGTCAAGGAGCGGCGCCGGGCGCCGGCGTCGACCGGCGTGCTGCGGTGGTGGTTCTCCATGCACTACACCGCCATCAACGCCACGCCGGAGGGCGACGCGTACGAACTCGCCGGCCCGGGGGCGCGGGTGATGAGCGAGAAGGAGTTGCTCGATACCCAGGGCGGCCGAGCCGCCGCGGCTCAGAACGACGAGGTGGCCGAGGCGTTTGCCGGCAGCTTCTCGCGTCACTTCGCGGACCTGTGCCGCAAGTACCCGATCTACAGCGAGCTGCGGAACGTGTTCGACCTGGCGATCGCCTGCGAGATTGCCCGCGACGCCCGCGAGAAAACGACCAACGCTTGGCGACCGGACTTCTTGCTGAACGAGCAATCGCTGCCGCTGCCAACCTACACGCCGGCACGGGTGGTCGAGACCGTGGTCAACCATCGCGAGCTCAATCGGCGAACCTTTGTCACCGGCGTGAGCGGCGGCGTGTGGAGTGACCCGCGGAGCGTGCTGGCGAGCCGTCGACAGATCAAGGCACGCTCAGCCTATGACGCCTTTGGCAATCGCCCGGCGGCGCCAAGCGACCTCGGCCGCTGGTGGTGGGACGCAGAGTGAACGCCTGATTTGGCTTCAGCGCGACGCTGTTGACTCAGCGCTCGGCTCGTCGGCTTCATGGTTGACCGCGCCGTTCGCGGAACCGTTCGTTGGCGGCGTCGCCGAGAGCTGCGGTGTCGTGTCCACCTTCGTCGACACCGTGGCAGCGGCCTGTTCCTCCGCGGCTTCTTCGGCTTCGACTTCGTCGGCCAGGTGGTCAAGCGCGGCCCGCATGCGGCCCTGAACGTTGCGGTAGATCACCACGCCAACAATCGCCACCACGGCGAGCACCAGGAGCGTGGCGCCGAGCTCCGCGACGCGGACCCACTTCTCAATCTGTTCGCCGTAGTAGTAACCGAGGCCGAACACCACGCTCACCACCATCGTGGCCGCCACACCGTCCCACAGCAGGAACCGCCAGTACGGCACACGGGCGGCGCCGGCGGCGAAGTACACCGGCCCGCGGACCCCCACCAGAAAACGCGTCACCAGCAGCAGCTTGAAGCCGTGGCGGGTGACGATGTGCTCAAACTTCTCTTCCCGCTCCGGATCAATGAAGCGGGCGAAGCTGGGGTGCTTCATCAGGTAGCCGTGGCCGAGCCTGCGGCCGATGAAGTACATGATGGAATCGCCCAGCAAGGCGCCGAGCAGGCAGGCGCCGAATGCCCAGGTGGGATGATCAAGCCCGCCATTGCTCGAAAGCACGCCCGCCAACACAAGCGGCGCCTCTTCCGGGATAGGCAGCCCCAGCCCACACAACGCCAGGAAGACGATGAAGCCGAGGTAGTTCGCCTTCTGAACCAGCAGTTCAAGCACAGCAATCCGGTTGCGGCCGGGAGACAAGGCGGGGGGACGAGCGGTAAGGCGGGCAGGCGGCGTTTGCCGATTGGGCGATTGTAACCATTGGGCGCCCGAAGCAGTAGCGTGGCCGAACCCGCAAAATGCGGGCGGCAACGTAGTCTGGCGCGTGCTACGCCAGGCGCCAGCACTCGGGATCGGCGTTCAGGGCTTCAACCCGGACGGCGCCCGAGCCCTCGCCCGGCAGCACAAACAACGCTTGCACGTCGGGTCGATCCTCGCAGTAGGCCGCCGCTGAATCGTAGCCCATCACGTACAGCATGGTCGAAAGTGCGTCGGCCTCGGCGCCGGTCGCGGCCAGCACCGAAACGCTGTGCACGCCCTCGGCGGGCCAGCCGGTGCGGGGATCAATCAGGTGCCCGTATCGCTTGCCGTTGTGGATAAAGCACTGCGTCTTCGAACCCGAAGTGCTAAACGCCTTCCCACTCAGCCGGCACTCGGCAAGCCGCACAGAAGGCCGCAGCGGGTGCCGGATGCCGACCCCCCAGCCGGGCCCGCCATCCGGCGCCTCGCCGCACGCCAGCAGCGAGCTCCGCCCGCCGTGCAGCAAGAAGCTCTCGACGCCGCGGCCGCGAAGCAGGGAAGCGGCCTCATCCAACGCGTGGCCCTTGCCAACGCTGTTGAAGTTGATGCGAAGGTTGTCCCGATCGAACGCAACGGTGAGCTCATCGGCGTCCAGCCTTACGCCGCCCCAACCAACGGCGGCCATCGCTTCGGCGATCTCGTCTTCGCTCGGCAGCCGCCCGTCGCGTCGTGAGAAGCCCCACACGTCGGAGAGCGGGCCCGCCGTCACATCGAAGGCGCCGTTCGACTCGGCATGCAACCGGTCCGCCAGTTGCAACAGCGCGAAGACATCGGGCTCCGCCTCCGCCGGCCCGTAGGCCGCCGCGCCATTGAGTTCCTGAAGCTCGCTGAATTCGCGGTACACGGTGAGCCGGTCTTCGATCGCTTCCACCAAGTCGAGCGCGGCCATGGCGGGCTCGACGTCGTTCGACTCGCGCGAGGCCGGCAAGCGAACCTGGAAGTCGCACGCCATCGCCCGACGCGTGACGGTCAGGGTCGCGGCGCCGCTGTGCCGGTCGGCAGGTTGATCATCTAGCCAGTGATCACCGGCCGCCCTCAAGGCAGCGGCGGCCGACTTGCCGTGCAGGAAGTCGCGGCGGGTGGTGTCTCGCTCGGGCATGGTTGCAGTATAACCCCCAGCGTCGCATCGCCCGCAAACCGTCAACCCGTACACAACAACCCGCTGCCATGTCGCTCATCATTTCCGTTTCGGGCCTGCGAGGCGTTGTTGGCGAGACCCTCACGCCCGACGTCGTGGTCCGCTACTTGGCGGCCTTCGCCGAAACCCTGCCCGATGGCCCCATCGTGCTAACGCGCGATGGCCGAGCGACCGGCCCCATGATTGTGGACGCTGCGCGTTCTTCACTGGCGGCGCTCGGGCGACGCGTGCTCGACGCGGGCCCCGCCGCCACGCCGACCACCGGCGTGCTGGTTCGCGACTTGAAGGCCGCGGGCGGCGTGCAGATTTCCGCCAGCCACAACCCGGCCGAGTACAACGGGCTGAAGCTCTTCGGCGGCGACGGTCGCGTGATCCCTGGTGAGGCGGGCGCGGGGGTCCGCGACCGGTACGAGGCAATCAGCCGAGGCGAAGCCTCGCCGACGTGGGTTGCTCACCATAAGCTCGGCAGGGCCGAAGCGCTGGAAGACGCAACCTCGGCGCACCTCCGGCTAGTCGAGTCCATCGTTGACGTCGAGCGAGTCCGCTCAAAGCAGTTCCGCGTGCTGCTCGACGCCAATCACGGCGCCGGCGCCGTGGCGGGCGGCCCGCTGCTTGAGCGGCTCGGCTGCGAAGTGACCGTGCTCGGCGCCACGCCCGACGGCCTCTTCGACCACACGCCGGAGCCAACCGCGGAGAACCTAGTGGACGTCGGCAAGCGAGTCACCGACGCTGGCGCCGTGGTCGGCTTCTGCCAAGACCCCGACGCCGACCGCCTGGCGTTGATCGACGAGACCGGCCGCTACGTTGGCGAGGAGTACACGCCGGCCGTTTGCGTCGACCACGTGCTGCGAACGCTCGCCGCCCGTGGCGAATCCGGCCCGGTGGTCACGAACTGCTCCACCAGCCGCATGACCCAAGACCTCGCGGAGCGTCACGGCGTGCCCTTCTACCACGCGGCGGTCGGCGAGGCGAACGTGGTGGACAAGATGCTGGACGTGGGCGCCGTGGTCGGCGCCGAGGGCAACGGCGGCGTGATCGACCCCCGCGTCGGCCTGGTGCGGGACAGCCTGGTTGGCATGGCGCTGGTGCTCGACGCGATGGCCGCCCGCGAGCTGCCGCTCTCGAGCCTGGTCGATGAGCTGCCGCGCTACGCGATCCACAAGGCGAAGGTGCCGGTCGACCGCGGCAAGATTGCGGCGGCTCTCGACGCGCTGCAGTCGCGCTTCCCCAAGGCCACCGCCAGCCGCCTCGACGGCTTGCGTCTTGATTGGCACGAGGAGCGGAAGTGGCTCCTTGTCCGGGCTAGCAACACCGAGCCGATCGTGCGGCTCTTCTGCGAAGCGCCTTCTGCCGAAGACGCCGAGGCGACTGCCAACGCCGCCGCCGCGGTGCTGGCATAGGTCACGCCGCGGCAGGCCGCAGCGAAAGACAAAGAGGCGTTAACCCTGCATGGGCCGCCGGACCGATATTGACTTTACCGTAAAGTAAACTACGATAGTGAGAACATGGGCGAACCGACTTCGATCTCGAAGGACGACCCGGCGCCGACTCGCGCGCAAGAAACGCAGCAGCGGATCATCGCCGCCGCGAGCCAGGTGTTCCTCGAGCTGGGCTACCGCAACTGCAGCATCGAGGACGTCGCCGCCGCGGCGGGCGTCACCAAGCCGACCGTCTACAGCCACTTTGGATCGAAGGAGGGCCTGCTGACGTCGGTCACTCAAGCCCGGGTCTCGAAGAACGCCGCCATGATGTCATCCGCTCTGTCGGCAAGCGGGGACACTCGCACGGACCTGACCGCGTTCGGCAAGGTTTTCCTCGAACGGGCCCAGGGCGCGGAGTCGGTCCGCTGGCACCGGCTCTGTGCGTCCGAGGCGGTTTCGCACCCCGAGATCGGCGCGGCAATCTTCGCCTCCGGCCCGGCCAAGGTGATCAAGGCGCTGACCGACTTCCTCGCGGCGGAGACCAGCGAGGGCCGGCTCGCGTGTCCAAATCCCGGCCTCGCCGCGGAGCAGTTTCTCGGCCTGTTGCTGGGCGTGGGCCCCATTCGCGCACTCACCGGGCAGCCGGCGCCCAGCCCGCAGAAGCGCCGCCGCATTGTTGACGCGGCGGTCGACACCTTCCTGGCGGCGTTTTCCGCGGAGTAACCATGAACCGGCTCGGTCGTTTTCTGCTATCCCGCCGCTGGCTCGCGTTGCCGCCGCTGGTGATTGGCGTGGTGGTCGTTGGCATGCTGGCCCAGTCGAAGAAGGAACTCGACCGCGTCGAGGCGCCCGAGGGTCCGCCTGCCTGCCGCGTTGTGACCGCGCGGCTCGTCGATCATCGGGCCGAGGCGTCCGGCTACGGCGTTGCGGGGCCCACGCGGCGATGGTCCGCAGTCTCCGAGGTCGGCGGGCGGATCGTCGAGACTCGGCCGCAGCTCCGGTCGGGCGCCGCGGTGTCGGCCGGGGAAACGCTCCTGGTCATCGACCAATCGGACTACGCGCTCCGGCTGAAGCAGCGTCAGGCGGAGCTCGATCAGGCGAAGGCTCAGCTTCAGGAACTCCGCGTCAGCCAAGCCGCCGATGAGGCGTCGCTCGCGATCCAGCGTGAGCTGGAGCGGGTCCGGCGATCGGACGTCGAACGCCTCACCCCGCTCCGGCGGGACGCCACGGTCACCGAGTACGAGTACGAGACCGCGAAGGCGGTCTACCTGCAGCAGAAGCAAAGTGTGCAGACGCTGATCAACTCGCTCCGCGGCTACGACGCCCGGATCGCTTCGGCCGAGGCGACTATCGCGCTGGCCGAGGCGCGGGCTTCCGAAGCGCAGCGGGATGTCGATCGCACCCTGATCGTCGCCCCGTTCGATGGCCTGCTGGCTTCGGCGGACCTGGAGCCGGGGCAGTACGTTGCCGCGGGGCAGTCGCTGTTCGAAGTGATCGATACGTCGTCGGTGGAGGTCGAGGCGCAGTTCTCGATGGACGAGATCAGCCGCGTGCTGTGGTCGGCGGAGATCGGCAGCCCGATGGCGACCTATTCCGACGACGGCGCCCCCCGCGCCCCGCCGCTGCCGATGATCCCGGCGATGGCGCCCGCCGGCGACAGCCGCGCTGCCGCGTCGGCGTTGCGTCAGTTGGGGGCGAGGGTGGCTACGCAGACTTCCGGTTCGCCCCGCGAGTACCCCGCGCGTCCGCTGCGGCTGTCTTCCACCCTCGATGAGCGGACCCGCACCATTGGCGTGGTGGTCGGCGTGCAGAACCGCGGCGACGGCGCCGCTTCGTCTTGGGTGCACCGCCCCCACGTGCGTGCCGGAACTTTCTGCGAGGTGATCCTCGCCGCCGCGTCGCCGCGGCCGGTCATCCTGCTGCCGCGTTCGGCGGTGAGCAACGGTTCGGCGATGGTTATTGATGACGATGATCGTGTGCGTCGGCGTGCGATCGATGTCGGCTACGTTGCGGGCGATCTAATCGCGGTTGCGGGCGGACTGGTCGAAGGCGAACGCGTCGTCCTGAATCCCATGACGACAACGATGGACGGCCAACTCGTCCGACCGATCGAGGCAACCGCCGAGCCGCGAGCCACGCCCACCGTCGCGGACCGCCGCGTCGCCGCCCCGGGGGTCGCCAAACCGTGATCAACTTCTTCGCCCGGCACCCAACCGCGGCCAACCTGCTGATGATCCTGATGCTCGCGGCAGGCCTGCTCTCGCTGGGCGGGCTCCAGCGCGAGACCTTCCCGGACGCGCTGCCGGTCGAAGTGAAGGTGTCGGTGCTCCTGCCGGGCGCCACGCCTGAGGAGGTCGACGAGTCGATCGTCTCCCGGCTAGAAGAGCAGCTCGACAGCGTGCA
>JBCDJN010000063.1:0-27854 GCA_039414355.1 Planctomycetota bacterium
CTCCTGGTCGGCCAACTGTGCGGCAAGCGAAGGGCGGTTGAGTCCGGCGACGCACAGCTCGGCGATCGCCGTGAAGTCGACCCCGCCCAACGCGATCACGCGGCGGAGGAGCTCTGCGGCCGCCTCGGGATTGCCGTCTTCGGAGGTCGCTTCCACCCAGGCCGCTTGCAGCAGCGCGTCCGCGTTATCGCGTGCGAGCTCCGCCCCCCGTCGGGCGAGTCGGACCCCGTCCGGATCACCGGCAAGCAGACGCAGGCGAGCCTCAAGGACCCACGCAGGGCCGTAGGTCGGGAAGCTGCGGCGAGTCTCCGCCAGCTCGTCGGCGATCTGCAACGCGATGGCGCGGCCGTTGGGATCGGCCACCACGGTGGCTTCGTCCAGGCCGCTGGCCAGAACCAGCTCCCAGCGGAAGCCGCTTGTCCAGTACCGGTATTCGGCGTTGCCCGGCCGGATTGCTGCGGCCGCCTCGGCCGCGGCGACCTGGTCGGCCCTCTCTTCGGGCTTGAGCGGCTCGCCGGAATCGATCGCTTGCTGTTGCAGTTCGCTGGCGATCGCCCACCAGTGATACGCCTGGTAGTCGCGAGCCGTTTGGACAACGGACCAAGTCGATGCGGCAACGAAGCAAATCGCGATGCCCACCGCCGCCGGAAGCGTCTTGCGTGTTCGATCCGACTTTGCTCTTCCGTGCTGCTTGCCGGCCGGGATCGCCCAACACAAACCACACAGGGTAGCAGTCATCATGAAGACGGCCGGCAGGCGCTGGCCGTAGTCGGTAGTGCTCTGCACGCCCACCGCGACAAGACCGAACACAACGCCGTACAGGGCGTGGCGTGAGGGGCTGGTGCTGGTGGTCAGGACGTGGCGGATCCGCCAAATGACCGCGGCGAGAAACGCGACGATCAGCAGCACGCCCGGCACGCCCGTCTCGGCGAGCAACTGGGCGTAGTCGCAGTCGGCCTGCTCCGCCTTCGCGGCGACATTGGTGGTGTCGTAGGCCGAGAAGACCATGCCGAAGGCGTCCAGTCCAACCCCGGTTGGGAGATGGTCGCTTGCCAGGCGGAGTGTCGCCGTCGCCATCTCCCAGCGTTCGCCCAGGTACGCCTGATCGTCGAGTTGACCGACGCGCTGGTAGATGCGCTCGAACCCGAACAACAGGACCCCCACAAGGCACGCGATCGGCGCCGCGCCGAGCAGCCACGCCCGCCAGCCGAGTGTGCGCTCTCGCCCCACCAACGCGGCGACGATCACCGACGCGACGAGCATCGCGAACAAGCCATTTCGGCTCAGCGAACACGCGACGGAAAGCGCTTGCAGCGCGATCCCGGCCAGGAGCCAGCCGTGGCGTTCCAGGAGAACGGTCGCCTCGGCACCACTTCGATAAGGACGACGGACTTGGCGGTCTTCGCTCAGCCGGATGAGCAGCAGCCCAAGCCCCGCGGCGATGCCGAGGTTGACGAACTGGCAGAAGTTGCTGCGGTTGATAAAGGTCCCCGCCGCGGCGTTCCCAACACCGCCGCTGTCCCAGCCCGGGAAGCCAACCAGCCCGGCCGCTTGAGCCAGCGCAATCCCGGCCTGAACGAAGCCCACAAGAAACAGGGCGAGCAGCAGTCGTTTGAGATTCGATCGGCCGGACGCTCGGCACCCGGCGGCGAAGAAGACCGCCATGCCAACGAGCACCATCCGAACGCCGTGCGCCGTGGCCGCCGGGTAGTAGCTGATTGCGGAGCGAACCAGCGTGTCGTCTTTCGCGGCGCCGGGGCCCAGAACGGCGTGCTTGAAGATTGGCGCTGCCTGCAACGCGGCATAGGCGGCGAAGCCCGCGACCAACGCCAGCGGCGCCAGGCAGGGCCACTGCCCGCCCTCTCGACAAAAGCGGATGCAAGAAAGAACGCCCAGCGCCGTGGCGGCGATCACCAGCGGCATCTCGCTCCAGGGCTCGACCGCCCCGTAGGTGGCGGCCGCCCAGGTAATCATTAGTACCACCAAGCCAGCGCTTGCGGTATCGAGGCGTTCCGGCGCCACGCGTTGGCGTCGTCGACGACGGGCGGTGGTCTCGAGGTCGTGCACGGAGTAGGGCTGTGAGGATTGCAACGGTCAGCAGGTTCGATCCGACCGCGAGCCCGGTCGCGGGTTGGCGTCGCCGTACTTCGGGCAACGCTTCTTGTTCCTGTGATCGCGGTGGCTAGCTTGGCGTACAGGGGGCGAGCCGACAGGCAGCCGCGACATGCCCCACGATAGTCTCCATTGCGATCGGGCGCCTGTGCCGAAGCCGAGCAACAACCCGCCGATCACGCCGGTCGCCGGCGAAGACCGGTCCGTCTTCGACCTTGCCGACCAATCGCCGTGGGCGGTTGCTTACACTCGCCCGCGTCAGGAGAAGGCCTTGGCGCGCGACCTGATTCAGCGCGGCGTCAACTTCTTCTTGCCGATGGTGCAGAGGACGACCCTCTCTGGCGGCCGCCGCCGTCGCAGCCTGTGCGCCTTGTTCCCTTCCTACCTCTTCTTCGAAAGCAGTGATCAGGGACGCCTGTCACTCTACAAGACGGCTCGCGTGGTAGACGTTGTCAGCCCGAGCCGAGTCGATCAGCGGCGCTTCCGCCGGGAGTTGCAGTCGATAGAGAAGGCGGTGCTCGCTTGCCCCGACAAGATAGAGCTTGCCCCCCGAGTGACGCCCGGTGCGTCGGTCCGGGTCCGTGCTGGCGCCTTGCGGGACATCGAAGGCACGGTCGTAGCTCGCGACGACGTAACCAAAGTCAGCTTGAAGGTTTCCGCCCTCGGCACGTCGGTCCTCATGGAGATCGACGCGGACTTGCTCGAGCCCTGCGGCTGACGCCTCGTGGGGCAATCTGGGACCGCGCCGGTTGCGGCTTCTACGGCTTGGTGCGTCCGGGTGTCGTCGTAACGACCCGTAAATCCGGCGCTTCTTAACCGGAGTCTCGGGCGCGGCTCGGCCGCAGTGCGATTGGGTGGATTGGGCTCGACGATTCGTCCCGCTGGACGCCGCTAAATCCTTGGCGGGAGGGCGATTTGCTTGCTACGATCAAGGCTAACGGCTTGCGGAAGAAGCGCCGTTGAAGCCACCTCCCGCCGCCCTACCCCGCCAACTTTGGCCCCTTCTATGGCCGATTATCTTCCCGTCGCCCAGCGGCGTGAAAACTACCCGCTCGCCACGCAGGCGCCCGTCGTAGCCGCACGCCAGCCCGAGAGCGAGGCGGATGGCAACAACGTGCTGGCAATCGCGTGGCAGAGCCGTTGGCTCATCCTCCTGTGCACCGTCGTCGGCGGGGCCGCGTCGTGGGCTTACTTGCAACGGGTTGTTCCGCGCTACACCAGCACGGCACGCGTCTACGTTGAGACGAAGCTGCCGCAGTTGCTGACCGGAGAGGTTGGGCTGGGCGGGATTTCCTCCAAGCTCAACACGCAGGTAGAGCTGATCCGCTCGACTAAGGTGCTGCGTGCCGCGGTCGAGTCGCCGGACCTGGCTTCGATCGCCTCGTTCAAGGGCGTTGAGAACCGTGTGGGTTTTGTCCGGGAGTGCCTGTTCGCCGGGGTTGGCGAGTTTGACGACATCATCAACGTGTCGGTCGAGCTGCCCGACCCGGAAGACGCGTCGAGGATCGCCAACGCGGTCGTTAACGCGTACATCGAGAAGTACGCCGAGCGGCGATCGACGACGATCGCCGACGTGCTGGAGATCCTCCGCGACGAGAAGAAGCGCCGTGACGCCGAGCTCGACGAACGCCGAAAGAAGCTTGAGCAGTTTCGGGCCGAGCACGTGGCGTTGGCGGTCCAGATGTCGGGCGACAACAACGTGGTGACGGAGCTCTTCGGCGCATTTGCGTCGGAGCTGAACCGCACGCAGATCGAATTGCTTGAGGCGAAGACTCGCTACGAGCGGGCCCGCGCCATGCTCGAACAACCCTCTCAGCGGCCGTTCCTCGCGCAGCTCGCGAAGGCGGAGAAAGAGGCCCGCGGCGGCGATCGCCTCGAGGCTCAGATCCAGGGCGTTGAGCAGCAGCTCATCGCGGAGCGGTCGAAGTGGGGTGAGGGCTACCCCGCGGTCAAGCTGCTGACGGAGTCGCTCCAGCGTTTGCGCGAGCGCCAAACGAAGGAGCAGGCGGAGACGCTCACGGCCTACGTCGACACGCTCAGGCAAAACTATCAGCTCACCGCGCAGCGTCGCGACGAACTTCAGCGGGCCTACGACGCGCAGTTTGAGCTCGCCACGGAAGTGAGCGGCCAGGCAGCTAAGCTCGCTTCTTACGAAGAGGCCTACGACCGCACGGCCAAGATGTGCGACATCCTCGACGACCGGATCAAGGAGGTGAATCTCTCCGAGAAAGCCGGCGCGATGAACGTTGACGTGATCGAGTCCGCCAGCCTTGGGCAGCAGACCTACCCGGACCGTCCAAAGACCTTGTCGATCGGCCTGATGCTCGGTGCACTGGTTGGTTTTGGGCTAGGGTGGCTCCGCGATCTGCTTGATCATCGGCTCAAGTCGACCGACGAGATCGCGGCCGCCCTTCAACTCCCGATCACCGGGGCGATCCCGCTTCTCACTGGCGTTGACCGGAGTGAGGGGGGGCGGGTTGTGGCGAAGATGCCGCGGTCGGTCGCCGCGGAGTCGGTGCGGACGCTCCGAACGTCGCTTCACTTCGGCGTGGCGGGGCCCGATTCCCGCATCTACGTGGTCACCTCGCCGGCGCCGGGCGACGGCAAGTCAACCGTCGCCAGCAACCTTGCTATCGCGATGTCTCAGGCCGATCAGAAGGTCCTGCTGATCGACGGCGACATGCGTAAGCCAACGCAGCATCAGATCTTCGAGGTCGAGGCGGGCGCCGGCCTTTCGTCCGTGCTCACTGGGAGCCTCTCGGCTCTCGAGGCGATCGTGCCGACCGGCGTCGCCTCGCTCGACCTGCTGCCCTGCGGCCGCCGCCCGTCGAACCCCGCCGAGCTGCTCGCCAACGGTATGCTCGATGAGACGCTGCAGGCGTTGCTTGAGCACTACGATCGTATTGTCATCGATTCGCCGCCGGTGATGGCGGTGACGGATTCGCGCCTGATCTCTCCTCGGGTTGACTGCACGCTTCTGGTCCTCCGTGCCGAGCGCTCGACGCGGCGGCTCAGCGTGGCGGCGCGGGACGAGCTGCTAAACGTGGGAACGCAGCGGCTCGGGATTGTCGTCAATGCCGCCCCATCGAAGCGCAACGGTTACGGCTACGGCGGCGGTTACGGCTACGGGTACGGCGCTTATGGGCAGACCACCTACGGATACGGCGACGAAGAAGATCACGATTCTGCGAACGGCGATGGCCGGCGCCGACGGCGACAAGATGTGCTGGAAGAGCCTGTCTCCACGCTCGAGTGAGGGGCGGATCTCCAGAGTGAATCGGTCGCCGGATCACGCCGCCGGCTTCGGAACGTATCGCGCCGCCGCGTGTTACGCTTTCTTGACGGGCACGCAACGCAGTGGCCGGTAGGCCGCGAGAGCCATTAACGCCACAATCACGGCGGCAGGCTCGGGGACAGCGGCAGCCGCCGCAAGCGCGTTCGAGCGGCCGAAGTCCCGCAGCCAGACCTGGTAGTCTTCCGGGCCGACGGTTCCGCTCGCGTCGCCATCGGCCGCTAGGCCGAAGCCAACCTGCCCCAGCTCGTCACGCCACACGGTGTAGTCGGCGGCGTCGACTTGGCCGTCGTCGTTGTAGTCGCCACGCAGGCCGTCGCGGACGACGAAGTTATCGAACACGGCTGAGGTCGTCGCGGCCGACGACACCGGGTCGAGGCCCGCTGGACGGGTTGCGATATCGGCGTCAGTGATGCGGTCCACCTCGATCAGCGGGTCATCAATAAAGCGAGAGGTGACCAACGGTATCGCATCGGCGAAGACGGTGTACTCGTCAAGCTGGTAATCGAGTTCGATGGTGTAGTGGATCCAGGCGTCGAACTGGGCGATGGCGCCAGTTTCAAGGTAGAAGCCTGTGCCCGCTTGCTGGTACACGATGTCGCCGGTCGAACCGTCGACGAAGAGCGAGGCGACAAACGCAATGCTGCTGCTGGCATCGAACGCCACAACCCCCATGAACGGACCGAACCCGGTTGGCATGGCGACCTGCTCCACCTTCATCCGCCAGTCGATGTAGGTGAATCGGCCGGTGGGGCCATCCGGAATGGGCTTCGCCCAGAATCGCTCGGATCCTCCTGGGCGGTCAACAAGCAGGGCGTTCGACCCGGCGAACACGTCGGTGGACTGAACCACGGCGGTGCTCGGACTGCCGGTCTGGGTCCCGCTGGAGACCCAGCCGTCTTGCCCTTCGATCGACCCCGCTACGAATCGAGGGGATTCAAATCCCTCGGAATCGACGACGATCGTCGCCGCGGACGGCGTTGCGATCGCCGCCAGTAGCAGCACTGCCGGCAGCGCCGTCCGCGAGTAGGGATGGAGACTGCTCATGCGGGAGCTTCACCGGGCGGAAGTGGTCGGGAGCGAAGGGTTTAGGCGCACGGGGCCCTATCACTCAGCTTGACGAGCCGCCACCCCCGAGACTAACCGCGGCCTGACAGACCCGCAAGAAAGTCGCCGGCGCCGTTTGCTTAATCCCTACAAGCAGCACAACCGATACCCAAGATGGAAGACCACACCTTTCCCGCATCCGCCTTCGCTCCAGCCGCCCGCAGCCATGCCACTGCGCACAGCCAGCTCTGCCCTGGTGATCGGGCTCGCCGCGTGCTGCCTGCCGGGGTGCAGCGTCTACAAGTTCTACCGGATCACGGCGATGGCGGAGCCGAGCCACTTCAGCCGCAAGGCGGACCGGATCGCCAGCATCACTAAGTACCGGAAGATCGCCAAAGAGGTTTGGGAGACCTCCGGACTAGCCTGCCCCGAAAGCTACACCGACGACGACTACCGCGATGGCTTTGTGACCGGGTTCGCCGATTACATCTTCGCAGGCGGCGACGGCTCGCCGCCGCCCGTTCCGCCGCGACGCTACTGGTGTGTTACCGAGCGGACACCGGAAGGGGCCGCTCGCGTGCAGAGCTGGTTCGCGGGCTACCGGCACGGCGCCGAGATCGCCCGGCTTGGCAAGTATCGCGACGTTGCGACGGTCACCGTGTCGGCGTCGGTGCGCGATTGCACGCCGTGCGGCTGCCCCGATCAGGAAGGCTGCTCGACGCCCGGCCCTGCCGTCTCGCCGCCGGTCCATGAGGTGATCCCCGGTTTGCCACCGGCGGGCGCGGCGCCGAGCGAACCCGCTGTTGATGGCGGGGAGAATGAGGAGCCCGACGCCGAAGAGGCTGAGCCGCTGGCGCCACCCCCTTCCGACAGTTTAATCGAGGTCCCGCTGCCGGAGCTCGAGATGCCTGCGCCGCCGGGCGATCTGCCGGCCGCTCCTCAGGAAGCGACCGAAACACTGTTCGATACAGCCGGCGGGGACTACCCGAGCCGGCATCCGCTGCCACGTCCGCGCCTTGTTGAGACTCCCGCACCTGCGTTCGCCGCCAGCCCGGCGTTAACGGAGCGGGCAGTCTTGCCCGACCCCGCGGAGGCGATCGTTCCGGTGGGCGGAGTTGCGTTGCCGCCCGGCGCCGAAACTCCGCCGCCCAGCGAGCACCCCATGGCGCCGATGTTCGCCCGCTAGCGAGCTGACCGTACCCTTGTAGCCCAAGCAAGCCGTGATGCCCCTGCCAAACGCGAATGACCCTGATCGGCCCCGCGTGGCCGCGCGGCGGCGACCGGCGTTGGCGGAGCGCTTTGCGGCGGGACTCTTGCTGGCTGCAGCGGCGGCTTCGCTCTCCGGCTGCGCGGCGTTCACCAACCCGGTCGCCAACGGCATCCCGGTTCGGCTTGTTCCCGAAGAGTTGCTGGCCGAGTCGCGGGAGGTCTACGAGCCGGTCGATCTGGCATTGCTCCGGCGACCGCCGCTCGAGAAGTACGTGCTGGAAGCGGGCGACACGCTCGGCATCTACGTCGAGGGGATCATCGGCGACGCCTCGACGCCGCCGCCGGTGAACCTGCCGAGCACGCCGGAGGAGCCGCCAGCGATCGGGTTCCCCTTCCCCGTCCGCGCCGAAGGCTCGATCTCGCTGCCGCTCGTGGAGCCGGTGAAGGTAGCGGGTCTCACCATCGAAGAGGCGGAACGCGCCGTCAAAGACGCCTACCTGGAACGCCAGATTCTTCGCAGCGATGAGACCAACCCACGGATCATCGTGACGCTGCTCCGATCGAGGACGATCCGTGTGCTCGTCGTCCGGGAGGATGGCTCGACGCCGTCGATCACCGTCCGCAGCGCATCGCTCCGCGGGTTCGGCGCCGGTAGTACGACCGTTGGCGGCGGATCCGAGAGCAGCGGCAACCAGCTTGAGTTGCCCATCGGTCAGAACGACTTGCTGACCGCGCTGACAAGCACGGGCGGCTTGCCGGGGCCCGGAGCGAAACAAGAGGTTGTGATCTATCGCGGCTATGCGAGCGGCGACGCCGTAGCGGGCTGCTACGTTTGCGGTCCCGCTGGCTCGGCCGGCGGCGTCGGGCCCGGCGGAGAGGCCGGGCGACGGGTGATCCGAGTTCCCCTGCGGCAGCGTTGCGGCACGCGTGTGTCGGTGCCACAGGATGACGTCGTTCTGCAGGACGGGGACATCATCACCGTTGAGGCGCGCGAGCCGGAGCTCTACTACACCGGCGGCCTTCTACCACCGGCCGAGTTGGCGTTGCCGTTGGAGTACGACCTGAGTGTGATTGAGGCCGTTCTGCGGGCACAGGGGCCGATGGTCAGCGGTGGCATCAACGGCAACAACCTTCAGGGCAACATCACCGGGGTGGGCATCGGCAACCCGTCGCCAAGCCAGGTGTCGGTCCTGCGGAAACTGCCAAACGGTCAGCAGGTGAACATTCTCGTTGAACTCAACGAGGCTCTACGCGATCCGCGGCTGGATATCCTGGTACAAGCTGGCGATATCTTGATCCTTCAGGAGAACCGAGACGAAGCGATCAGCCGTTACCTGAACTCGAGCGTGTTTCAAGGCAACCTGTTCTTCCGATGGCTTGACCGGGGCGACGCGACAGGCACGGGCTCGATCGTTCTGCCCTAGCGCCACTGGCGGTCGGACCGTCGGCATTTTGCGGCCGACACGCCCAACGCTTGCGGTCGTTCGACAAAAAAGGGCTGCCGAGTATCCAGCAGCCCCGGCGCATTTAAGAGGTCACACTTACCGCTAGAACGGCGGGCGTGGAGGCGGCCTAAACGGGCTGCGTACCGAAGGGCGGAACGTCGGCCGGCCCGACGAGCCGGAGCCTGCCGAGAACGTGATGGAGGGGCTGGTCGGAGTCGCCGATGTCGCTTCCGTGGCTGAGCCACCGCCCGCGTCGCTCTCTGTCGCCGCAAATATGTTACGTGCTGTGGCGGCACGCTCGCTCGGGAAGCCGAATCGGCCGCGGGTGAAACGCGACATCCATGACGCCTGGAACGGGTTGACGATCACAGGCGTTTGAACGCCAGCGTCAGTCTGAGCCGATGCTTGAGACGCCAATCCAGCGGCGGCCGCAACTGCGGCTGTGGCTACGATTCTGCGGATCATTCGGTGTGAAGCAGCGTGGGGGTGCGTCTCGCCTGTTCCGATTAGTCTAGCCGCAGGTCACCTGCGGTCAACAGAATTTCAGCGGCGTCGCCGGCTGCCGAGGCCAACCATGGCCGCCAGGAGCATTGCCGCCGAGGCCGGCTCGGGCAGCTTGGACAAGTCGTCCGTCTCGAAAACCAAGTAGTTGTCGAAGTACGCGGTGCCGGTCGCATTTTGAGAACCCGGATCGAAGCTCGCACCCAAAGCGGCGATGTCAGCATCCGTAAACTGGTCGGCGCCCGGGAACTCGAAGTCTTCAATGAACAGCAAATCGCCGTTCAAGTACCCAGCGTAGCGGTCGGTCGAGAAGTCCAGAACCATTCGAAAGCTGTTCCACTGACCAAAACCGACCGTCTCACCACCGGGCGTGGGGACCAGGCCGGTGGCGGCGTCGGTCAGCAAAACCTCACCGGTAGCCGCGTCGACGCCCAGGCTGCCCATCCGCAAGATAGAGGTGGCGTCGTCGTCGTAGGCTTCGATGCCGAAGAATGGTCCGAAAGAGCCAAGCGGGGTCGCGGTCGCCTCTTCAACCAGCATATCCCATTCGATGCAGACGATGGGCTCGGCAGGGGCGCCGGTGATTGGCACGGCCCAACGGTCGTCGGAACCGGCGTCGCGGTCCACCCGCACCGCTTGTGAACCACTGGCGACAACCGCGCTCTGGACAACGGCGGTGCTTGTGCCGCCGAGCGGGCTCTGCACCCACTGAGCCGAGCCAAAACCTTCGAATGTCGAAGCGAATTGGCCTTCGAGCTGTCCGGTGCCCGCGAATGACGTGCTGTAGTCAGGGGCCTCGAAGCCTTCCCCATCGATAAGCGTGAAGGTCGATGCGGCCACCATTGAGCCGCTCGCCACAGCTAGAGCTGCGGCGCACACCGCCATCAGGCGGGTGAAGGTTGCGGTTGTCAGGTGCACTAGCGTTCTCCTTGCTCGTCGCGATTCAAGGCGGTCGATCTTGGCTTGGTCGGGCAGACACGGCCCTTCAGGGCTGCAATCTATTTTCGGGGATTCCGGCGGTCAACAAAATCACAGAAAAAAGCGGGCAAGAATCCCGCGTCGGCGGTCCCGCTTGAGCGGTTCTCCGCCAGTCCTGCGGACCCAGCCCGCGGCAGAGGCTTGCCAAGAACCCTGGCAACAAGGTCGCTAACCGCGAGCTCGAAAGCCGACCGAGGGAGGTCACTCCCTGGCGGTTCGCGGCCCGCCAGCGGGCCGCTGGTGACCCACGGGGATCGCCGATCCGCTGCTCACTCCACCGCGGGCGGGAACGGCGTGTAGAGCGGGTCGCCCACGAGAACCATCGCCCAACTGTTGTAAGGCTTGGTCTGCGCGTAGACCTCACCAACCGTGGCGCCGCCGAGCAACTGCGCGAAGAACTCGTTCGGGCGGGGAAAGGCGACCAGGTAGGGCTCAAAGGCCGGCCCGATCGTAACGCACACGCCGTCTGCCAGCAGGCTCTTGCACCACGCCTGGCTGTCGAGTTCTTTGAGGGTCACGGCCTCCGAACTCGCCATGTGGTAGGCGATGGCGCCTCGGTTCCAGTCGAAGGCGTCGACGTACTTGGCGAGGCTGTACCAGCCGCAGTACATCCCCGCATCGGGGCACTGACCCGGGCGGAAGAGCTTCGGCTCGGTGTCGAGCGTGACGTCAAAGCGGGGCTCGCCCTCGTCGTTGGTCAGCGCGCTCAAGCCCTCGGAGGTCTGAAGCAGCGAGCGGTCGTAGTCCGGGTAGCTGCCCGGCGACAACGGGGGGCCGTTGAGCTCGGCCAAGCCGCGGGCGTCGAGGTAGACCTTCCCCTTCAAGCCGCCTTGTTTCTCGACCGCGATCGCGTCGTCGATCAGCCGCTTGGCGATCGAGAGTTTCGGCCCATCGATCCGCGCGACGATCAGCGTCCGGTACGACTCGCGCAATTGAGAGCCGGTGAATTCGGGTCGGAGGTAGTTTGGCTGCCAACGCAGCAACTCGTACCCGTCTTCCCACATGACGAGCGATAGCTCGCTATCGAACGAGGCGGCAGTCTCGTGCTTCTTGACGGTAGACACCTGCGTGTCGAGCCACTCAATGGCGGCGATCAGGCCGCCGGTCTGCTGTAGCGTCCGCAGGATCAGCGAGTCACGTCCGGAGTTCGGCGGGCGGCGTTCGAGGGATAGTTTCATCTCCGTGAACGCGGACGAGCGTCCTCGCAAGACGTCGAACTGCTCCTTGGCGGCGGTTGGCACTTCGCCGCCGGCCGTCATCCGCCGGTTGAGTCCCTGCAGTAAGACCTGGCCGCCACCAGCGGCGGTGGCGAGCTGCTGCAGCCGCTGGCTGGCCGGGCCGATTCGTCCAGGCGACAGATTGGCGATGCGGCTTTGTGCGTCCTGCAAGGACGTTTCCAGACGCTGCCTCAACGCGGCGAAGTCCTCGTCGCCGCTTGGCTTCGGTCGCGATCCGCCGGGGTTGGTCGCCGACCGGCCCAGTTGATCCAGCAGGTCGGCAATCTGGTTGAGCTGCTTGACCCGCAGGGTGCGTTCGCCGGTAACGTAGTCGCGGTACGCCTTGGATTTTGCGTCGGCTTTGGACTTGCCGATTTTCAGGGGAACGCCCCAGGTTGTGACCAGGCACCGAAGCTTTGCTTCCGGGTCCTTCTCCTTGATCCACTTTTGGATCTCCGGCCTGACCGCCCAACGCCACTTCTCGCGGTCGAGGAACTCGCCCGGGACGAGATCGACCTCGCAGATGTGCTCAAGCGGCACGCTGCGTTGCTGGCAGTAGTACTTGGCAAGAGCGAGCGACTCCCGATTGCCGCGGGCCGCGATCACGGCCACCTCTTCGGGCAACAGCTTGGCCATCGCAGGCGACGCCAACGCGGCCGCCGAAATCAACAGGAGGGCTCTCGCCACAGTCGCGGTGCGGGCGCTGAACAAGGTTGCTCCTTGGCTAGCGGCAAACGTTGGAAGGGCGGCTCGGTCACGGGGCGGCTAGGCGGCGGTGCGCCTCGGCCAGGCTCGGTTGTGACAGCGCTTGATACGCTTCGGCGAGCGAGCGGTGAATAGCGCCGGAGTTGGGCATGCGATTGAGCGCGAACTCCAAGTCCTCGGCGGCCTCCTGCCACTGCTTCAGGCTAATCAGGATCTGGCCGCGTGTCTCACGGAAGCGGTGGTCGGCCGGCAGGGTTTCCAGGGCACGATTGACGGTTTTTAGGGCCAGCTCCGGATTGGGGTCCGGTTCTTGGTTTAACGCCCAGGCGTAGTTGTTCAGGGCCGCGGGGCCGCCACCCTGCTCGACCGCTCTCGCCAGCGCTCGGCGGCTCATCGGGATCTTTCCGCGGGTTGCGGCCGCCGTCCCGAGGGCTTCAAGCAGAGCGCTACTCGCCTCCGGGGACGCCATGATGGCCTCCGCAATGACCTCGGTCCGGCGGTCATCGACGTCGGCCGCTAGTAAGGTGGCCGCCTGCCGCAATAGCCATTCACCCGGCGGGTCGCCAACGGCGGCCTCGACCAGGCGTTTTGCGACGGCCGCAGGGTTGGCGGTTTGAGTGGCGACGAGCTGCTCGGCCCGACGGCGACGGAGCCGCAGGAGTTGTTCGGCTGGCCTTGGGTCCGAAGCGTCTGCCTTCTGCCAGGCCAGCAGGGCCGCCTCCACAGCCTGGTTGTCGCCGAGGATCCCCGCCGCCGTGAACCACGCCTGGCATTGATCGGCCGATAGCTCCGCGTTGGTGGCCGCCTGGAACATCGGGAGCAGGTTCGCCGCCTGCTTGCGCGCCTCGCCCAGGTTTGCCCGGCCATCGGCGAGCAGCCAGGTCAATCGGGCGGCGGCGGCCTCTCGCGAGCTCTCCGAGAGGTCGGCAAGCGTGGCCGCCGCCTCGGTGAATCGTGTCTGCATGGCCAGAGCGTGGCCCCGGAGCTGGTCGACCGCGGGCCCGCCGGCGCCCAGCTCAACGGCGAGATCGACGTGCCGCTCGGCGAGCTCACCGGCCTTGATTGGGTCCGTTGCCGTTGGCTCCATCGCCTCGGTCACCTGGCCCAACAGCAGCGAGCGGGCGATCCACGCGTGCGCCGGCAGGTAGCCGGGCTGATCGTTTGGGGCGAGACGGCTCATCACCGCGTACGCTTCGTCAAAGCGGTCGTCGTCCGCCAGCTGCAGCGCGTTCTTGTAGTCGGCCTGCCGCGTATCGACGCCGAGCTGAGCCAGCTTGAGCTCCATGAGCCGCACCCGGTCGGAGTCGCCCTCGTCGAGCGCGCGGCGGACTTCGGCCTTGTAGCTCGAGGCGATTTGATTTTGGCTCTGGCTGGAGCCTTCGATGGCCACGTACGCAAACGGCGCCGCGAGCAACAGAGCCGGCGTGCCGAGCGCGAGCTCGCGGAACTGCCGAGTGGCGATCCAAGCGTTGACGAATGAGAGCAGGGCAAGGACCGGCCACCAGACTGGCGTGGTCAGCCAGACAAGAAACAACAGGGCGCCGTCTAGGTTGAGCTTCTCGGAGACCTTCATGACGCCGTTAAGCGCCGAGCCGAACAGCCGCCCGGGCAGCGTGGCGATACCCCCGTCTGGGCCCGCCGACGGAACGACACGCCGGATGAGCCACGCCAACGCACCAAACAACGCGGTGACCGGCCAAAGAATCACGCGGAACACGCGGACGACAAACGACTCCAGCGTGTTGAAGTTGTCGAAGACTCCGAACAGCGTCCCGGTCACCCACCCGATGGCGTCTTCGATCGGGGCGACGAGCCGATTCCATGCGTCTCCGATGCGTCGCATCGCCGACGCGAAACCGTAAGCGATTCTTACGTGCAGTGGGGGGCGTGGCATGGAAGCCGGGGAGGAGTCGAGGCTGCGGGTCAGCGGAGCTGGCTTTGAGTATAGCCCCGCGTTTAGGGGGAGCTACCAACGGCGTTAGCCTCCCGACGACCCAGCGTCGGTTGGCTGGAGATCTGCGATGAGCGGGAGCACCGCCCGGCGGGCTTCGTCGAGCAGTTCGACGGAGACTCGCCGGTCGGCTTCGGTAATCGTGTCGGCGCGGATGGCGACCACCTGGATCTGGTAGGACTGTCGGCCCGCATTGGGTTGATTCCGGCGGAGGAAGCTCTGCGTCAATCTCGCCAGCAGGTCCTGCTCAACCGGCTCAATCGGATCGCCATTTGGGAAGCACGCGGCGAAGGTCACCAGGGCTTCGGTGCCGTTGGGTTTGGAAAGCGTGAGCTGGCAGATCCGGTAGTCGTCGGACTTGGCGCCGACGGTCGCCCGCCCAAGGCTCTGCCAGCCGATCCCGACGTAGCAGACCTCGAGCTCGTGCCAGCCGCCCCTGTAGGGGAAGTCGATCGACACGCGGAACGCCTCGCCGTCGGGTTTCTCGTAGGTGTAAATGATCGAGTGCTCCCCGAATCGATCACGCTTGGAGCGGTGGTCGTGCTCCACCGAAAGCAGTTCGAGGCCCGCTAGATCGGGCGGAAGCGCGTCTTCGCCCAGCTCGGCGACGAGCTGATCAAGATCCGGGAACGGCTTGAGGGGCACGGCGTCAGTTGGGGCGCCCGACAGCACAATCGGGGCCGCCCCCAACGTCGCAAAAGCGACGAGGCCAACGACGCCGAGCCTTGCCGAACCGATCACCTGCGAGGTTTCGATGAACCTGCGGCCGCCGGCGCGAGAAGCCCTACCGCCGTCGCCGTCCACCTGGTTCGTCCGATCCCAAGCACGCACCAACGGGGCGCCATACCGCAGCGGCTCGCCCGTCATTTCCGCCCAGCGCGGCCCTACTGGCGCCAGCAACGCGTCGAGCAACCAATCGGAGAGAACCAGTCCCAGCAAGCTTATGGAGAACGCGACCAGGGCGATCAGCGTGTGCGGCGTGCCCTCTGTCCAATCGATTCCATGCCACTCTTCCGCCAAGGCGATGGCCACGATCCGCACCACGTTGTTCAGCGTGGCCCATCCAGCGCCCGCCGCCATAAGTGAGATGGTGTGCATCGCCGACCGCCGCCGGTAGACACCGTAGATCGCCGCACAGGCAACGGTCGAAACCACGGAGACGATGCCGCTGCAGGCCTCGTCGACGAACAATTGCTTCGAGGTGACAACGAGCGTGTTGCCGTCCATCAGGTGGTAGACCCCGAGTAGGTCCAGGGTCTGGCTGGCCAGGGAGCTGCTCACAAGCTGGAGGCGGCCGATGAGCGTCTGGTCCAACCCGAGCGGCAGCGGGACGATGAGCCACAGAAGCATCCAAGAGCCAACGGCGAACCTCCGCCTGGCAACGCTTGCGGCGCGGGCGTAGAGTCCGCCCACAAGCAGAACGGCGGACGACGCCGCCAGCATGGGCGAATAAACCAGTTGCGCAACCAGCAGCACCACCCACGCTGCCCCGATAACGCCATTTGCGACGCGGCGCGTCGTTTCCTCGGACCACTCCGCGGTCAATGCCCAGGCGCGTGCGGCGAGCAAGCCGCTAGCCAGGATGACAAACGGAAAGTGCTGGTAGTGCGGCCGTTGCCAGAGGTTGTAGCCAAACTCCCACAGAAGTGGGCCGTAGGCGAAAGCGGCGGCCGCGATCGTTAGCCCGATCAGCAGCGATTGCAATTCAGCTCCAGGTCGTTCACGGCGTCGTGGCTAGGTGGCGCCGGCAGGCTCGGCGCCGGGGATCAGGGTTCGGTGCGGCGGGCACCAGCCGATCATTCTATCCAGAGCAGGTCGTTTCCGACGGCCGTCATTTCGGCGAGTCACGCGCCAAGCCGCCCTCTTTGCTGACCCATGCCGCGCGATCGTTGCAAACCGGCGGGGCGAGTGGCTTCCATCACCGACGCTGTGACCGCTCGGTAAGCGTCGCAGTAACCGGCAAAATCTGGTTCTCCGGCGGATCGCGGCGTCAAAAAATCAGCCTTTCGCCGGGCCGATTAATTGATTGCCAATCCCCCAGAAGCCAGCTAGTCTAACGCCTATCGCAGGGGAGGAAAGCGATTGAGGGCGCAACGTTTGGCGTGCGCCCAGGCGGACGAAGTCCGCTTAAATCCCGCCCGGCGACCCACCTTCGCCACTACGGACACCCACCTTACAGGCCAGCCGCCCTGCCCGATTTGCGACCCGGTTCGTCCGTCCGCGAGTGCGTTCCAGGACATTCGCAACCATCCATGGCGTCACCCGCTCTGGTTCCGAAAGGCGATTGGCCAGCAGCCGTTGACTTACGCCTCAGCCCGCGTCGGTGCGAACACTACTCACGGGGCCTGAAACGAACGCCTAAGTTCATGCTCAAGACTGCCGTAATCGCTAGACCCGGCCCCGGTCCGGCCTCGCCTGTGACGCTTGAAGAGAGCCGTCGGGCAGTGGGAGCGACGCTCTCGGAGGGAGAGCGTTGATCGTGGCGATGCCAACTCTGCAAGCCGATCGGGTAAGCCAGGCGGAGTCCCATCACGTCGCCACCGGCGAGATGCCCGGCGCCGGGATGCGCGTGGTGCACTTGGCGAAGTACTACCCACCCGCTTCGGGCGGCATTGAGTCTCACGTTCGCACGCTGGCGCTGAGTCAGGCGCGTCTTGGCTGCCAAGTTGACGTTGTTGCGGTCAATCATCGTGCGACCAACGGTGATGAGGTGACCTTCGATCACTTCCGGCGTACCCGATCGCGGGTCGACCGCGACGCCGGCGTGCGGGTGCACCGCCTCGGTCGGCAGTTCACCATGGCGCGATTCGACGGGGTCGCCCGCCTCGTGCCCAGGCTGCGAAGGATCGCCGGCGGGGGGTCGCCGTGCGTCTGGCACCTGCATGCCCCCAACATCACCATGTCGCTCGCCGCGCTCCGGCTCGACTCGCTCCGGCCGTTGGTGATCACGCACCACAGCGACATCGTTCGACAGAAGCGATTGGCGAAGCTGGTGATGCCTGTGCTCGAGGGCGTCTACAAGAAGAGCGCAGCCATCTACGCGACGAGCCCCCCGTATCTGGAGGGCTCGCAGATGCTGCAAAGGCATCGCCAGAAGTGCCAGATCTTGCCGCTTGGTGTGGACCTGGCGCCGTTTGTGGAGCCCAACGAGGCCGCTAAACGCTTCGCCGCGAAGCTCATTGCCGACCAGCCCGGGCCGAGGTGGCTGACAGTGGGCCGGATGGTCTACTACAAGAACTTCAAGATGGCGGTTGGGGCCCTTAAGCAGGCGCCCGGCAGCCTGATGTGTATTGGCGAAGGGCCGCAGCTTGAAGGGCTGAGGGCGGCCGCCGTGGCCGAGGGCGTCAACGATCGTATCACCTGGATGGGCCGTGTCTCCGAAGACGAGCTCGTGGGTGCCTACCTCGCCGCAACCGCATTGTGGCTCCCCAGCTCCGGGCGGGCTGAAGCTTTCGGCCTCGTTCAGGTTGAGGCTATGGCCAGTGGGTGCCCGGTGATCAACACGCAGATCGCTGGCTCGGGCGTGCCCTGGGTGTGCCCGAACGAAGAAGCGGGGCTCACCGTGCCCGTCGATGACGCGAGAGCGCTCGCCGACGCCGCGCAACGCCTCGTTTGCGAGGCCGGCCTACGCGATCGCCTAGCGCGTCGCGGCGCCCAGCTGGCTCGGGAGAGGTTTGCGGCCGAGGTCATGGCCCACCGCTGCCTGGAGAGCTACCGTGAGGTTCTGTCCCCGGCCCGAGGTCGTGGGCGGTGAAGGTCCTGCATGTCTACGCCGGCAATCTGTACGGCGGGATAGAAGCGGTGCTCGTTTCCATCGCTCGCGCCGCGGACGCCACGCCGAGCTGCCTTAACGAGTTCGGGCTTTGCTTCGAGGGAAGGCTGGCGGACGAACTCAAGGGCGCGGGCGCCGTTGTTCATAAGATGGGCGCCGTCCGCTTCAGCAAGCCTTGGACCCTAATGCGTGCCCGTCGTCGCCTGTCCGCCTTGCTGCGTAATCGGGCCTACGACGCGGTTGTCACGCACGCCAACTGGCCGCACGCCGTATTCGCCCGCGTGGTGAAACGGGTCGGTACGGCTCGGCTGGTGAACTGGGTGCACGACGTGATTCAACCGACAGGCTGGATCAACCGCCACGCCGCGTTGACCCCGCCGGACCTCATCGTCGCCAACAGCAAATTCACCGCCGAGTTTGTGCCCAAGGTCTTCCCTGGCCGGCCGATCCGGGTTGTGCACTGCCCCGTGCCGCTCCCCAACGCGTCTCGCGACGCCACGCTGCGCTCGAGTCTCGGCGCCGACGACAACACCGTCGTCTTTATCTCGGCGTCACGCCTCGAGCCGTGGAAGGGTCATCAGCAACTTATTGAAGCGCTCGAAAGGCTGCCGCGAGCGCTAGACTGGGTGGCATGGATCGCCGGCGGCGCTCAGCGCGTCGCCGAGCAGCAGTACCTGGCGAATCTCAAGCGACGCGTTGAGGAGCTCGGCCTTGCCGACCGCGTTCGGTTCCTAGGCCAGCGGACGGACGTGCCCGCATTGTTGGCGTCGGCAGACGTCTTCTGCCAACCGAACTCGGGCCCGGAGCCCTTTGGCGTGATTTTCGTCGAGGCGCTCTACGCCGGGCTTCCGGTGGTGTCGAGCGGCTTTGGTGGCGCTTCTGAGATCGTGACGCCTGATTGCGGCGTGCTCGTCCCGCCTGGGGACGTTGAGCAGCTCGCAAGCGCGTTACGCCGCTTGGCGAGTGACGCTGAGCTTCGCGTCCGTTTGGCTTCCGCTGGGCCGGCTCGCGCAGCGGCGCTTTGCGATCCATCTCAGCAGATTCGGGCACTGCATAGCGCGATTGCCGAGGCGGCCGCGTGAGTTCAGCCGTCAACCCAGCCGCCGAATTCGCGCCCGAGACCGCTCGCCGGGCCGCCGCCAGCCAAGGGGCGAGCGCCGACGCGATCTATCAGATGGTGCGCGGCGTCATCGTTTCCCGGCACGCCGGTGGCGGGCTGTTGGCGGACGTGGGGTGCGGGCACGGTCACTTGTGGCAGTCTGTGACTGAGCACTTCGATCGCTACGCCGGGATCGACGCGGTGCGTTACGATGGGTTTCCCGACGACGGCGAGTTCGTTCTGTTGGACCTCGACACCGGCGGAGCGCCCCTGCCCGACGGCGCCGCCGATGTGGTGGCTTGTGTTGAGACGATTGAGCACGTCGAGAACCCGCGTGCCTTGGCGCGAGAACTGATGCGGCTCGCCAAGCCCGGCGGATTGGTCATCGTCACGACACCGAACCAGCTCAGCCTTCTGAGCAAACTGACGCTCGTCATCAAGAACCAGTTCAACGCCTTCACCGAGTCCAGCTACCCCGCGCACCTGACAGCGCTGCTGGAGTGCGACCTGCGACGCATCGCGGCCGAGTGCGGGCTGGAGGAGGTTGAAGTGTTGTTCACCGGTCAGGGCAGAGTGCCGGGAACGAAGTGGCACTGGCCGTCTTGGCTCTCGGCGGTTCTTCCGCGAGCGTTCTCCGACAACGTTGGCCTTGTCGGGAGGAAACGGCAAAGCCGATGACCGCCTCTCTCTCACAACTGTGGTGTCCTCGACGATCCAGACCCACCGCCAAGTGTATCCCCCAGTGCGCTCGTAAGGCCCCAGACGCGGGAAGCGGCGAAGTGGCTTCCGGCGGTGTCTCGCAGATCAGCGCATGTGAGATCACTGGCGCACGCTACACGGTCTTCGAACTCGCCTGGGAACCACAGGGGCCCAGGCTGACGCCCATCGACCGGCCGACGCGTTTCTCGCCGTTCGAGGCGCCAAACTATCTCGCGACACGCGATCCTGATCGCGTCGGGCAGCTGTTCCAAGAGCACGCCTTCAGGTGCCTGCGCCGATGCTGACCTCGAGCTACCCAGCCACGATGGCGCCGCAAAGCGGCGGCTTCGCTAGGCCCGATCGAATCGGCGCCGCGCCGCTTGTTGCGTTCGTCGTCGTGGTTGCGGTGCTTCAGGCCGCGTTGGTGCCGAGCTTTCTCTTCACGGTGCGCACGCCGCTGCGCGTGCTGCTCTACGGCTCCGGGTTAGTGATGCTGTGCATGCCACTGGGCCGTGGCATCCGCCTGCCAACCACCGGCTACGCCTACGGGATCGTGGCGCTGCTGACGGTGGGGATGCTCCACCCGGAAACCAACTCCACGCTCGGTGGCCTCGCGGCGATCATGCTTAACCTGGCTATCCTGTCGCCTGTGTTTTGGGTCAGCCGACTGCGGCTTACGGCCCGGGATTTGGAGAAGCTGTTCTTCCTGTTCTGGGCGTTTCACGCGGTTAGCGCGGCGCTCGGGATTCTTGAGACGGTGTTGCCGGGTACCTTCGCCCGCACCTCATCAATCGCCGAGCGGCTGGCTGGCGCTTCGGCTGAAGGGCTGATGGTGACCCTGGCTGACGGCACCCGCGTGTATCGGCCGATGGGGCTTACCGATACACCCGGCGGGGCCGCTGCCAGCGGGATGTTGGCGGTCTTGTATGGATCGGCATTGTCGCTTCGCCCGGGTCAATCGTTTTGGCGTTGGGCTTATCGGATTGGGATCGTTTGCGGTCTGTTCTGTATTTACATTTGCCAAGTTCGCTCGATTCTCATCCTCACGGTCTTGTGCGTCATCGCCATGGCGGTGTTGATGGCTCGGCGGGGCGAGAAGAAGCGTGTCGCTTCATTGGTGGGCGCTTTCGCCGTGCTTGGCACCGCCGCGACAGTCTGGGCATTCTCGGTTGGCGGGTCCTCGGTTTCTGATCGGATCTCCAGCCTGAGCGACGGCTCGGCGAGCGAGGTCTACTACCGGCACCGGGGCCACTTCCTTGAGCAGACCGCCACGGACCTGGCGCCCAAGCATCCCTTGGGGGCGGGCTTAGCGCGCTGGGGGATGGTCTACGGCTACTTCGGCGATAAGTCGGCCGCCGCGCCGCGGCCCATCTGGGTGGAGATTCAAGCCACCGGCTGGCTGCTGGACGGGGGGCTGCCGTTAGTCGCGGTCTACTATGTGGCGATTCTTGTGGCCCTTGGCTTTGCGTATCGTGTGGCCATCACCCGGCGTGACGCGGTGGGCGATCTGGCGATCGCGGTGGCCGCGTACGACCTCGCGATCCTCGCCAACACCTTCAGCTACGCCCCGTTCATCGGCCAGGCCGGCCTCGACTTCTGGCTTGTGAACTCGTGCTTGATGACGGTTGTGTGCCGAGACGACCTAGCCGCAAGACGCCAGCCAGCCGAGTGGCCGCCAGCTTGACCAGTCTTAACGCCAGCGACCGTAGTCAACCGAGTCAGGAAGAGCCATCGGGTCCCTCGGTATGGGGAATTGTCAGCGGAGACTTTGTGCAGACGGGCGGGATGGACTGCGCCAACTTTCACCTTGCGCGGCACTTGGCTGGCCTCGCGCCGGTGGAACTCATCACCCATCGCCTCGAGGACTCCCTCGCCGCGCAGGAGTCCGTTCGCTGCAACACCATCCCCCGACCGTTCGGCCGGGTGCTGTTCGGCGCGGGCAGACTCAGGGCGGCCGGCGAGCGCGCGTCGGCTCGCATCCTGCAGTTGGGTGGCCGCTTCGTTGCCAACGGCGGCAACTGCAACGCGCACGACATCAACTGGGTTCACTATGTGCACGCGGCCTACAAGCCGCAGCAAGTCGCGTCGACGCTTATGCGGGCGAAGAGCGTCCTGAACCACCGCCGCTCGCTTCAACGCGAGCGGGATGCAATCTCGTTGGCGCGGTATGTCGTCGCCAACAGCGAAGTGACCGCGGATCACATTGAACAGCGCCTCGGCGTGCCGCGGGAGCGGATCAAGACGGTCTACTATGGAAGTGATCCGCAACGTTTCGCGCCGACGGACGGCAAGCGGCGGGCGGCGGCTCGCGCGGAGCTGCAGGCCGATAGCCGCCCCTGGCTCGTCTTCGTCGGTGCGCTTGGGGACCGGCGGAAGGGCTTTGACACGCTCTACGACGCGTGGCGAGTTCTCGCGAAGGACCCCGCGTGGGATGCGGTGCTCGTGGTGGTTGGCCACGGCGCCGAGGCGCCGCTGTGGAAGAAGCGTGCCGAAGCGGAGGGTTTGGCGGGCAGCATCCGCTTCCTCGGGTTCCGCAACGACGTGCCGAGGGTCTTGGCGGCAGCCGAGGGGATTGTTCACCCCGCCCGGTACGAGGCATACGGGCTAGGCGTGCACGAAGCCGTTTGCACCGGGCTCCCTGCGATCGTGACGGCCAACTGCGGTGTGACCGAACGGCTCCGCCAGAAGGGGGTCGCGTCGATTGACGACATCATCCTGCCACAAGCCGGCGACTCAAAGCGTCTCGGCGAGGCAATCCGCCAGTGGCGTGCCGAGCTGGAGACATGGCCGGAGCGCGTGCGGCCGGTTGCGGATCGCCTCCGACGGTACACATGGGACGACATGGCGAGCGACTTCTTCGCCGCCGTGCAGCGGCCCGTCGGCGGTGAAGCATGACACGCGTGCTGCTCGTGCTGCCCTCGCCCCCCCTGCCCTTCGGCGGCGCCGCCGCCCGGTGGTTTCATGTTCTCCTCCGAGGCCTGGCGGACCGGGGCGCCGAGGTTGTGGCCGTTTGCTGTTCCGGTGGCGCCGAGGACGACGCACAAGCGGCGGCCCTGCACAGCGGATCGGCGACGCTGCACTTTTTCCCGCCCACTCCCGCCTCGTTGCTCGCCAAAATCAACACGCTCCGTCGACCGCACAGCTACGCTTACTCGCGTGACATGGCGACTGCCGTTCGCCGCTTGCTCGATGAGTCGTGGGACTTCGTCCGCTTCGAGACACACTTCAGCGGTTGGGTCAGCGATCGCCCGCCGACCAACGTGGAACTCAGCGTCCATCAGCTGCACGCGATCGACATGCGCGAAGACCGACCGCAGTCGTTCGCCGATCGCCTGCTGCACCGCCGCTTGCTCCACTGTGAGCGAGCGTTGCTGCGGCGGTTTGATCAGGTTTCGACGCTCACGCATCGCCTCGCTGACGAAGTCAGGCGGATCCACCCGGCCGCGAAGGTGAGAGTGACGCCGATGACAATCGACCCGTCGCTCTACCCGTTCGAGGCGCCATCAGCGCCCCTCGCCGTGCCTACCATCGGCTTAGTGGGCACCTTTCGGTGGGGCCCAACCCTTTCGGCCGCGCGTAAGCTGCTGGATGATGTGTGGCCCAAAGTGGAGCGGCGAACGCCGGGGACCAAGCTGCTGCTTGTCGGCCGCGGGGCAGGCGAGGCGTTGCAGGGCCGGCAGCTCGGCGCCGGCGTTGAGGTGCACAGCGACGTAGCCGAAGTGCTCCCGTACTTCCGCCGACTGAACGCGTTGGTCTACTTGCCGACGGTGGGCAGCGGGATGAAGGTAAAGGTCATGGAAGCCCTGGCTCTCGGAACGCCCGTAATCACCAACCGCGAAGGGGCGGAAGGCTTGCCCGAGAGCGTCGCACGCGCCGTCACCGTGCCGAGCGATCGCGCGGCCGTCGATCGTGTGACGCAGATCATCCGCGGCGACCACCCCTACGACGCCGCCGCGCTGCGTCGCGACCTGTTCGAGCATCTATCGCCCGAAGCTTGCGTGTCGCGTTTTCTGGCCAAGCCGACCGCCGAAACGAGCCGAGCACAGTGAGTCACCGTCTAGCGCGTATCCGTTCGATCGGCGTTGACCCGCGGGGGCGACGACCTTGACCGCGACCGGCAACCGCACCGCGCGAGCCGCCGCCACGGCGTCTTCGACGACCGCCTTCACGCTGACGACCATGCTCGTGGGGTTCGTCGCGACGCCCTATTTCTTGTTGTGGCTGGGCGAAGAACGGTACGGCGCCTTCCGGGCACTGACCGACTGGGGGGCGTACATCCAACTGCTAGAGCTCGGCCTCAGCGGCGCGCTTGGGGCGGTGGTCAGCCGGGCGGCGATCGCTGGGCCGGAGGCTCTCCGGGATGCCGTTGCGGCGGGCGGTAGGGCATACCGTCGAGTCGCTGTTTGGGGCGTGTTGGCCGGCGTCGCGCTTGCGATCGCCGCGCCTTGGATCATCCCGGTCGAAGCGTCGCTCGTGTTCGAGCTCCGCTTGGCGGCCGCAATCGGGGCGACCACGGTGCTGGGCTTCCTGGTCGCAGCGGCCAGGCCCGCCCTTGAGGCGTTGCAACAAGGGTACTTTGTCAGCGGCGCACTTGCCGTCCAGTCGCTCGTCATCACTGCGATGGGGCTGTTGCTCGCCGCCAATGGCGGCGGTTTGCCGGGGATGGCGTTGGCGACGGCGATCGGCGCCGCGGTGTTCGCTTTAGTCTTGCTTGTCGCCCTCGCGGCGCGCAGCTCGGAGCTTCCCCTGGCGATGCTCCGCGGCGGCAGCAGCACGCCGCTTCAAGGCGAGCTGCAACGCCTTCGCCGACCCACCTTCCTGCTGAGGCTGTGCGGCACCATCGCGACGCTGAGCGACAACATCATCGTCGCCTGGATCCTTGGACCGGCGGCGGTTGTGCCGTTCTTCCTGACTCAACGATTGCCACACTTAGCGTCTGACCAAGTGAAGGGCCTCGGGGCCGCGTCGTGGGCGGGGCTTGCCGAGATCCACCATAACGGCGATGCCGACCTCTTCCGTGAGCGGACGCTCGAGCTGACGAGGATTATCGTTGCCGGGAGCATGACGGTGCTCGGCGCCGTTTTGCTGATCAACGACAGCTTCGTCACGCTCTGGGTTGGTGGCGAAAGGTACGCGGGCGCCGCATTCACAGTGCTGGCGGTGGTGAATGGTGGGCTGCTTTCGGTGCTGACGCTTTGGATCGCATTGTTCACCGGGACGGGCCGGCCGCAGGCGCTGGTTCCGATCTCGGTTTCTGCGGCTGCGGTCAACCTGGTCGTGAGCGTCGCCGCTACCTTTGGCCTGGGCGCTATCGGGCCGCTCGTTGGCTCGTTCGCAGGCATGTTCGGAGTTTACCTGTTGTGCACGCCGCGGCTCATGCGGCGCGAATTCGGCCTGCCGGTGCGCAGCGTGGTGATGAGCGTGGTTGCGCCGCTTGTCATGGCATCCCCACCGATCCTGGCCGCGGCCTTCTCCTTGAGACACTTTCCCGGTGGCGATGGCTGGCTGCGGTTGGCGTTTGAGTTTGTCGTCGTTGCTTCAGCGTCAATGGTTTGGAATTGGTTCTTCGTGCTCTCCGGCGACGAGCGTCATCGCTGGAAGTCGCGACTCCGTCGGAACTAGCCTGGACCGCCCCTCGAAAGCACCGCAGCGTTAGGAGTGAGTTGACGATTCACCTGGTCACCGGCGAGTACCCACCTGATTCTGGAGGGGTTGCGGACTACACTTCGCTCGTTGCGCACGAGCTGATTCGGCGTGGGCAGACGTGCCGCGTCTGGACGCGCGGTGCATCCACCGACGAAGAACCCGGGGACGTCGTCGTAACCCGGCTTGGGCAACGCTGGGACGGGGGCGCGTTGCGGAAGCTGCGCGAAGGTCTCCTTGATGCGGGCAAGTCGGAGCGTGTGCTGGTTCAATACGTTCCTCAGATGTACGGCCGTCGCGCGATGAACTTGGGCTTCAGCCGAACGATCGCCGCTGTAGCGCTCCAGCGATCGGTGGAGCTAATGTTCCACGAGGTCGCGTTCCCCTGGGTCCGCAAGCCGCTGCGAACCAATTTGGTGGCGGCGGCGAATCGGCTGATGGCGAGGCAGCTCTGCCGGCACGCCCGTTCCGCCCAGGTCTCGATCCCCGCGTGGGCGCCGCTCGTGCGGCGGATGGTGCCGCGATCGATGCCGATCGCTTGGTCGCCCGTACCATCGAACATCCCGTCGGTTGATTCCAAAGAGGGCAGTCGACTGAGAGCAGAGCTCGGCATCAGCCAGGCGGAGCCGGTGATCGGCCACTTCGGCACGTACGGCGGGGCCATCAGTGCGATGCTCGACACGGCGCTGACGAGCGCGATCGCCGTTGCGGACGACGCAAGAGTGCTGTTGTTCGGCCGCGGAAGCAAAGACTGGCTTGCGGAACGACGTGGCAAGGCGTGGGCGCGTGCCGCCATCGCGATCGGCGCCGCCCCGCCTGAGCGTGCGGCCGCCGCGCTTCAGGCCAGCACCGTCATGCTCCAGCCCTACCCCGATGGTGTATCCACACGCCGCGGAACAGCGATGGCGTGTCTTGCTAATGGTCGACCTTTGGTCACCACGGTGGGGACGCTGAGCGAATCGTTCTGGCAACGCCGCGGGATCGGCGTCGTCGCCGACGCCTCTGAAACCCGCCGGCTGGGTGAACTCGCCGCGGGGTTGCTTTGCGAACACGAAAGGTGTGAGCGGTTGTCGGGGCAGGAGTTGGAGCTGTACGCGTCGCGCTTCGCGATCAGCAACACCGTTGACAGGATCCTGGGCGAAGCCGACCCACCTTCGCCAGAGGCGATCTGATATGCCACGAAGACTGCTCTCGATCGGTCACGCCTATGTCGTTGACGTTAATCGTCGACTGCCGACAGAGTTGCAGCAGCAGTCGGACGGTCGATGGGAGGTAACGGTCGTTACGCCGGAGTGTTTCATCGGCAAGAACGACATCCGTTCGTACGAGTTTGAACCGAACCCCGATGAGCCGACCAAGGTCGTCCCGCTTCCGGCACGGATGACGAGTCGGGTGCACTTCTTCTGGTACGGCGGCGGGCTGCGCCGGCTCGTCCGGGAAGGGGGATTCGATCTGATTCACGCGTGGGAAGAGCCCTACGTCCTTTCGGGCTGGCAAATCGCACGGGCCGCACGCGGCGTGGCGCCCTTGGTTTACTCGACGGCGCAGAGTCTGTTCAAACGGTACCCGCCCCCCTTCTCCTTCGTCGAGCGCTACTGCGTGAAGCAGATGGCCGGCTGGATGTACTGCGGAACCCTGGTCGAGCAAAACCTGCTCCGCCGACCCGGTTACGCCGACCGGCCTCGGCACGAGCTGCCGCTGGGCTTCGACACCATTACCATGAAGCCCGACTCCGAAGCGGGCGCCGCGGTCCGCGAGCAGCTGGGCTGGGACAACAGCGTGCCGGTTGTTGGCTATCTTGGCCGTCTGGTCGAGGAGAAGGGGATCCGCGTCATGCTTCAGGCGCTTGAGCGAGTCGAGCCCGCCTGGAGGCTGATGCTCGTCGGCGACGGCCCCCTCAACAGCGAGGTTCGCAGCTGGGCCGAGAAGTGGCCCGGTCGGGTTGCGTTGATGGACTCGGTGAAGCACCGTGAGGTTGCCAACTACCTCAACGCGATGGACCTCCTGGTGGCGCCCAGCCTTACCGCTAAGCACTGGAAAGAGCAGTTCGGCCGGATGCTCGTTGAAGCCTTTGCGTGCGGCGTGCCGGTCATCGGCAGCGACAGCGGGTGGAGGACAAAAGCAACGGGTAGCGATTGCAGGAGCTATTGCTCGTCGTTGTGCTTTGTTACTGTTAGATGAACC
>JBCDJN010000064.1:0-27418 GCA_039414355.1 Planctomycetota bacterium
CACCTTCGTTTGCTCCAATAAGCCTCCCATTGATCTGAGCAACAGCCGGCCGCCGCAATCAGACGACGACCTCCGGTACTGGCTGCAAAACATGGTGGGGGATCACGGCTTCTCCGTGCCCGAGACGCAGGAGGCGACGGGGCTCGACGCCTCGTCAATTCGAGATGCCTTGGATCGCTTTGGCATCGAGCGCGGCCAACAGGCGCCATCGGTGGCGGGCGGTCCTCGGCTGCGACTACTCCCCTACCCCGGTGGCCGGCACCCGCGCATAGGTTTCCGCGAGGCCGCCATCCGGCCGCAACGCGAGACCAAGGCGAGCGTCTTTACACCATGGGACCCCAAGAGCTACGTCGTGCTCGATGTGCCGGAGGCGATCTGGTCGAACCTTGGGCTGACCTATCTGGCGCACGTTGACGTCCCCACGCTTTGGGAGCAGAAGGAGATCGGGTTGAAGCCGCTGGAGTGGCGCCGCGGCGCCGACGGCCGCCTCCAGTGCGAGCGAGAGCTGCCGAACGGCATCCGCTTTGGCGTCGATCTGGTCCCCCGCGACGACTCGGTGCAGATGGCGATGTGGATCCACAACGGGACCGAGTCGGAGCTGACCGGTTTGCGGGTTCAGAACTGCGCCCTGCTGGCGGGCGCCAACGGGTTTTCCGCCCAGACTAACGACAACAAGGTGTTCTGGAAGTCGTACGCCGCGTGCCGGGACGACAGCGGGAAACGTTGGATCATCATGGCTTGGTCGCCAATCCACGGAGCTTGGGGCAACGCCGAGTGTCCCTGCCTCCACGCCGACCCAAAGTTCGCGGACTGCCCTCCAGGCGACACGGTCTCCGCGCGAGGCATGCTTTCGTTCTTCACCGGGACCGATATCCAGTCTGAGTTACAACGTTTGGAGCAGACTGGCTGGAGAGAAGGCGCGCTCGCAACGCGAAAGGTTGCGCTCAGGGGGAACATCGTCGATGCGGAAACGGGTAAGCCCGTCGCCGCGAGGGTTCGCCTGCAGGACTCCCGTGGCCGCCGCTATACCGTGAACTCAACCGCCGGGCAGGCCGTCGGCTACCGCCGCGAGCTTTCCCACCTGCCGGACAGCCCGGAGGTCCACACGTCGGTCTCTGCCGACCCGTTTCATGTTGATCTTGAGCCGGGCGTCTATTCGCTCCGCGTCGAGCGCGGCAAGGAGTACCTGCCGGCTCTGCAGACGATTCGCGTGGGTGATGCGGGGGCCGATGTGGAGGTTCGCCTCCAGCGCTGGGCCAACGCCGCAGAGCGCGGCTGGTACTCGGGCGACCTGCACGTGCACCGCCCGTTGGAAGAGCTGCCGACGGCGATGCTGGCCGAGGACCTGAACGTTTCGTTTCCCATCACGCAATGGGTCACCGATTCGCGGTCGATCCCCAGCGAGGCCAGGAGCAGGGATTGGGGCCGCGGGCTGATTCGCGTCGATCCGTCGCACGTCATCCAGACGCGAAACACCGAGTACGAGATTATCACGGTCAACGGCCGGCGCCACACGCTGGGTTCGCTGCTGGTGCTCAACCAGCGAACGCCGCTAACGCTCGGAACCCCCCCCGTGGCCGGCGTTGCGGGCGACGTCCAGCGGCAGGGTGCGCTGCTGGACCTCGACAAGCACTCGTGGCCTTGGTCGCTTGTGATCGCTCCCGTGATGGGGGTTGATCTCTTCGAGTTGGCGAACAACCACCTTTGGGAAACCGACTTCGGTTTTCATGACTTCACGGTTGATACCGTTGGCGAGTACATGAACCTGGAGCGGAACAGCCGGGGCCTGACGGAACGCGGCTGGCTTCACTACGGTCTGGAGACCTACTACGCGCTGCTGAACTGCGGGCTCGACCTACGCGTCTCGGCCGGCACGGCGTCCGGCGTCCACCCGGTTCCTTTGGGTTTTGGCCGGGTCTACGTCCACTTGTCCAGCGGATTCGACTTCGAAGCCTGGATGGAAGGCCTGTCCGCGGGCCGCAGTTTTGTGACCACCGGACCGCTCCTCTACGCGCGCTTCAACGGCGCGCAGCCGGGGGCGCGACTTGTGGCCGGCGGCGAGCGTGCGCAAGCCGTGCTCGTTGAAGGCGAGGCGCTCTCGCGGTCGCCGCTGCGGCGGATCGAGGTCCTCCGCAACGGCGAGCTTGTTCACTCGATCGTTCCCGCCAACGTGAAGCTTGCCGCGGGTGGCTACCGCTCGCGGTTCGAGGTTGACGTTTCCGTCGATTCCACAAGCTGGGTGGCGGTGCGGTGCTTCGAGGATCGAGTCGATGGCCGGGTCCGATTCGCCCACACTAATCCTGCGCACGTCGCCGTGCCGGGACGGCCGCTGATGCCATCGAAGGAGCAGATCGATTACCTCGTCGCCCGAGTCCGGCAGGAAGTCAGGAACAACGCCTCGGTGCTGGACCAAGCGTCGCTCGCCGAGTTCCGGCGAGCGTTGGGGTTCTATGAAGCCATCGCGACGCGTGTTCATGCCCAGAAGGATCGTGAAGAGAGGGTGGCCCATGCTCCGTGATCGCAAGAGCGTCTTACGAGCGGCGCGAGCGACCGCCGCTGCGGTGTGCGTGGTGATGCTCGCTTTGAGCGCCTTCGCCGGCGACTTGAGGCCGCCGGCGGCGGCCTCGCCCGTGACGCTTCAGCTTGGCGGGGCCGACGCATGGCGCCCGCATGGCGGAGGCCTTGAGGAGCGCGGTACCGAGCTGATGCTGCGGCCGCAGGGGGGGCACTTCTACGTCGAGCGGAGTCTCCCCGCCCTCAAGGGACCGGCGATTCTCGAGATGGAGATCAAGGCAACCGCGGGCGGTGAAGAGCCCTACGTTTCGTGGGCCACCGAAGGGACTCGCGATTGGCGCTCCTTCGTCCGTATCCCGATCGTGTACTCCGGCGAGTGGCAGCGATACGCGTTGCCGATAACCGCTGGCGACGCCCTGGTTGGGCTGCGCCTCTCGTTCGGGGGGCCCGGCGGCGAGATCGCCATCCGCAACGCGACGCTCCGCCAGGTCGATCTTCGGGGGGCTTTGCCCGCGGTCGCCGACCAACGGGTCCAACGGGCAGCACTACGCTTGACCTACGACTCCGCGAGCCGCAGCTACCGACTTGCAGACAGCCGAACCGGGCGGGTTTGGCGATCGGAGCCGCTCCCCGGCTTGCTCGCCGTCGAGGGGGCTGAAGCGGCCGGCGAGACCATTGCGCTCTATCTGCTGAACCGCTTCAACGGCCGCCGAGCGACGCTGCACGCGTCGCTGGGCGACGACGCGACCGTGACCTTCCGCGTGAAGGCTTCGGCCGAGGGCGACGCGATCGCCGGCCTGCAGCAGCTGCCGCCGCGCTTTGCCACCGACTTCCGCGACGGAGCGCTGGTCTTCTGTGACCGCTCATGCGGCGTGCTGCTCGATCAGCGGGACACGACGTACTCCCACTGGCCACTTCGCGTGTATGGCAGCACCCACTGCCTCGACATGCCGTGGATCGGCGTGTTTGACCAAGGGCGCGGCGACGGCGTGATGACGGTGATCGACACACCCGCCGATGCCGAGGTGAGCCTGATCGCTGACGCCGAGGGCCGGCACTGGCCGCAGCCGAGGTGGATGGCGTCGATGGATCGGTTTGGCTACGAGCGCTCTTGCACGATGCACTTCTTCGATGGCGGAGGCTACGTCGCTCTGGCGAAGCGGTACCGCGAAGTCGCTCGGAAGGCCGGTCTCTTGAAGACCCTTGAAGAGAAGGCCAGGGACAAGCCCGAGTTGGCGCGGATTAAGGGGGCTCCACTCCTCTGGGCGGGGCGTGACGCGAAGGAGCAGATGGAGGTAGCCGCGGCGCTCGGCGTCCGCCGGGGCGTTGTCAACAACTGTACGAAGCGGCACAAGGTCGAGTGGCTCACGGAACGCGGTTACCTGGTCGGCCGCTACGACAGCTACACGGACATCTTCGAGGGCCCCGTCGACTTCCAACGGGACGACATCGACAAGACCGCCGTGCGACTGCGACCGGGCCTCGGTCCGATGAACGGCTGGCAGTTTGAGGATGGGCGGCAAATGGCGTGGCGGTCGTCGGCGTTCTGGATGCAGGCGGCCCGCTCGTACGTGCCACGCCACCTTGCGAAGAGCGGCCACAACTCCCGGTTTGTCGACGTCGCCGTGGCCGCGACGCCAACCGAGGACTGGGCCCCCGAACACACCTTCGATCGCCGCCAGGACCTCGCGCAGCGGCGGGAGGTCTTTACCTACCTCAACGAGCTAGGGCTGCCCCTTGGGACCGAGCACGGCAACGACTGGGCGGCCGATCTCGTGGATTGGCATGAGGGGTCGCTGAGTGGGCCGTTCTGGTGGTCGTCGTGGCCAGCGGGCCATCTCAAGGCGCCGACGCGTGAGCAGCTCTCGGACAACTACTTGAAGTTCGGCATGGGTTACGCCCACCGCGTGCCGCTCTGGCAGCTGGTGTACCACGACTGCCTGGTCAGCTCCTGGTACTGGGGCGAGAACGCCGGCATGCTCTACCACGCGGCGCCGGAGCTAGCCGATCGGAAAGACCTGTTCACACTGCTGTACGGGGGCACGCCGCTCCTCTGGATCGACTCTCCCGATCGCGGCTACGGCTGGCCGAAGAACCAGCGGCGTTGGCTGAAGACACACCACGACACCTGCAAGTTCTTCGAGGAGGTCGCCTTCGCCGAGCTCACCGACCACCAGTTCTTGAGTGACGATCGCGCGTTGCAGCGGAGCAGCTTCTCCGGCGGCGCGGAGGTCACCGTGAACTTCAGCGACGAGCCGCGCCAACTTTCCGACAAGTCGGGGGTCGAGCTGGCGCCGCTAGGGTACCTGGCGACCGCGCCCGGTTTTGTTCAAGAGCGACTCACGGTCGATGGCCAGACCGTTTCACGGGCCAAAACGGACGGGTGGATTATGCTGGAGTCTAAGCAGCCGATCTCACGCGACGGGATTGAAGCCTCCGGTCGCGTGACGCTCTTCGAGGTCTCCCCCAGCGAGTGGCGCGTGGTCGGTGAACCCGGCCGCGAGTACGCGTTCGATCTCGCCGAGATCACCGGCTGGCCGGAATCGCGATCGGTCGAAGTCCGCTCGGTCGACGAGGCTGGGCAGATGGGGCCATCGATCTCCGCGACGACAGTGAGCCAGCGCTTGGAGTTGGCGGCGACGGATCAGGTCTGGTGCTTTGCAATCATCGCCGGCGAGGCAAGTGACGCCGGAGCGGCAACGTCGATGACGACCCGAGAGGAACCGAATTGATCATCCTGAATCGTTACAAGTCGCTCCTCGCAGGATGCTTGGTCGCCGCCGCTGTTGGCTCGACTGCGTCAGACGCCGCCTATGTGGAGTTTGCGTACATCGGCAAGACGTTCGCAGACTTCTCCGCGCCCTACGACGTGTCCGACGGAATCACGGCACGCTTCGTGCTCGACCTTCCGTCTGTCGTGAACTTGCCGCTTGGAAGCTACTTCCCCGATCTGCGTGATGGCCGTCTCCTGATGTCCGACGGCGTGCGCGTGGAGAGCGTCCCCGGCGGCAACGCCCAAGCGTTCCCGACCGTCTTGCTGTCCACCGGCGCCGACGGAGTGCCAACCGATTGGAAGGTGGCGATCGACACCGTCGACGCGAGCCAAGGCATCTTCACCGAGAGCTACGATTGCGTCTTCTCCGACCTCGGCCCGGCGTGCGACTTCACGTCCGCGGCCAACACACCGCTCGCTTGGGTCTCAGATGACCTTGGGGAGTGGACCGTCAGCACGTTCGTGCCGGGCGACTTCAATCGCGATGGCGCCGTCGACGCGGCGGACTTTACGGTGTGGAGGGATTCGGTCGGCGAAACGGGCGGACTGCTCGACGCGGACCACGACCTGAACGGCGTCGTCGACGCGGGGGACTACCAGCTCTGGCGCGCCAACTTCGGCGCAGCAGCTGCCTCGGCCGCCACGGCGGCGCCCAGTCCCGGATCCGCCGCGCTGCTTTTCGTCGGCCTCGGGTTTGCGATCGCGCGTCGGCCTGTTACGCCTCGGTCCATGATCGTTAGCGAGCCCACGTCCTGATCCCGCTTCTCATTCGCCACTCCTAATCAGTTCCAATACGCCTCTTCGTGCCACGGACCATGAGCTTCACCACCTCTCAAGATCGGCGCCCGCCGGTGTTCGCGTTCCTCTTCGTCTGCCTTGTCATCGCGAGGGCGTCGTCGGCGGACTCCGTGCTTTCAGTCGGCGGGCTGCAATGCGAGCACCGCGTAAACCCTCTAGGGGTCGATGAGACCCGCCCGGAGCTCAGTTGGCTGCTGGCCTCGGAGTCGCGTGGCGCCAAGCAGACCGCTTATCAAGTGCTCGTCGCGTCGACGCCCGAGCGACTGTCGCCCGGCAAAGCCGACCTCTGGGACAGCGGAAAGACCGACAGCGACGCCACGTTCGGCGTCGCCTACGCTGGTAAACCGCTCGACTCGGGTCAGCGCTGCTACTGGACGGTGCGGGTCTGGGATCAAGACGGAGCAGAGTCGGAATGGAGTCCCCCTTCTCGGTGGTCGATCGGGCTCCTGAGTCAGGGCGACTGGCAGGCGCAGTGGATCGGCTACGACGCGCTGCGGGGTGAGGCGAATCACGCGGCGCCGCTTGAGGGCGCGCAGTGGGTTCTGCACGGGGGAGACAGCCTCGAAGCCCTCCCGAAGGGTAATCGGCTGTACGTTGGCAAGCTGGAGTTGCCGGACGATGCGCTCATCGCTTCGGCCGAGGCGTTGGTTGCCGGCGACAACAAGTTCTGGCTCGCGGTCAACGGAGACATGGCGATCCACGACGGCGTGGGCTGGCAGGGTGTGAAGCCAGTCAGTATCGAGGGGTACCTTCGCCCCGGAGACAATGAGCTCCGCCTGCGGGTGTTCAATGAGTCGCCCGGCCCGAGTGGCCTGCTGGTGAAGATCCGCGTTGAGCTGATGGACGGCGACGTCGTTGAGGTGGTGACCGATGGCACGTGGCAGTCCGCCGCCAGCCTCGGTAAGCACTGGCCGAGTCGGCCGATTGATCCGAAGGAACTGAGCCCTTGTGCTGTGGTTGGCGACTACGGCTGCGCCCCGTGGGGCGAGTCGGTGCTCCGCGACCTGCACCTTCCGCTGCCGCCGCTGATCCGGCACGAGTTCAGCGTCAAGAAGCCCGTCAAGCAAGCCACGCTCTACCTTTCCTCCCTCGGCATCGCCGACGCCCACCTGAACGGGCAGCGCGTCTCCGACGAGCGGTTCACACCCGGGTGGAGCGACTACCGCAAGCGTGTCTACTACCGCGCGTACGACGTGACCGAAAGCGTCCACACCGGGATGAATGCGGTGGGGGGCGTGCTGTCTGACGGTTGGTACAGCGGCTACGTCGGTTGGGGCCGGGCCCGGGACCATTACGGCACGAAGCCGCGGATGCGGATGCAGCTCAACCTGGTCTACGAAGACGGCCAGACAGAAGTCATCGGCACCGGCAGCGACTGGAAGGCCGCAGCGGGACCGACCTCCGAGGCCGACTTCTTGATGGGCGAAGCATACGACGCCCAGGCGACCAAGGAAGGCTGGGATGCGCCAGGCTACGACGACACCAACTGGGACGGCGTGGTGGTTGGCGCCGACGCGCCGCCGGTTGTGGAAGCTCACCCGGGGCCGCCCGTGGTGACCATCGCCGAGGTGGCGCCGGTCGCCATCACCGAGCCGCTGAAGGGCGTTTATGTCTTCGACCTAGGGCAGTACCTCGCGGGCGTCGCCCGACTCCGCGTCGAGGGTCGGCCCGGGCAGCTGATCCGACTCCGCTTCGCCGAACGGCTGAACCCGGACGGCACGCTCTACACCACCAACCTCCGCGGCGCCCGGTGCGTGGACACCTACACCTGCCGTGGCGAGGGGCGCGAGGAGTGGGAGCCGCGATTCACGTTCCACGGGTTTCAGTACGTGGAGGTGACGGGGCTGGAGGCGCCGCCGACCACGGACACGATCACCGGCCTCGCGTTCAGCAGCGACACGCCCGCCGTCGGCGAGTTCGCGTGCTCAAGCGACATGCTCAACCGGCTGGTGAAGAACATCTACTCGACGCAACGGGCGAACTTCATCGATGTGCCCACCGACTGCCCGCAGCGCGACGAGCGGCTCGGGTGGACCGGCGATGCGCAGGTCTACATCACAGCGGCTTGCTTGCTCACGGACGCGCAGGCGTTCTTTACGAAGTGGCTGGTGGATCTCACGGACGGCCAGCGCGAAGACGGACAGTTCCCCACGGTGGCTCCGCTGGTGGTCGCCAGCGGCGATGGCGGCCCCGCGTGGGCCGATGCCGGTGTGATCTGCCCCTGGGCGATCTACGAGACCTACGCCGACGAGCGGTTGCTAGCGAACTGCTACCCGTCGATGAAACGCTTCGTCGACTTCTGCCGGAGCCGCTGCTCGGAAGACATGAAGGCGCCCACCAGCTTCCATTGCTTCGGTGACTGGCTCAGCGTCAAAGCTGATACGCCTAAAGACGTCATTTACATGGCGTACTTTGCGCACTCCACCGACCTGCTCTCGCGGGCCGCGGCCGTGCTGGGCAAGACGGCAGACGCCGAGCGGTACCGGGCGCTTCGGAAAGAGATTCAGCAGGCCTTCAATCGGGACTACGTGTCGCCGGATGGGACCATCAAGGGCGACACGCAGTGCGTGTACGCGATGGCGATCTCGTACGAACTGCTCGACGAATCCATGCGAGTCAAGGCGGGAGAGCGGCTGGTCAACGACATCGAGGCGCGCGGCGACCACCTGTCGACCGGCTTCGTCGGCACCAAGGACTTGATGCTGGCCCTCGCCAAGATCGGTCGCAACGACATCGCCTACCGCCTGCTGCTGCAGGAGTCCTATCCGTCATGGGGTTTCTCAATCGGGCACGGCGCCACAAGCATTTGGGAGCGTTGGGACGGGTGGACCCCGGACGGCGGGTTCCAGGACCCGGGGATGAACTCGTTCGCGCACTATTCATTCGGGGCGGTCTACCGCTGGATGGTTGAGAACATCGGCGGCATCCAAAACGGCGGCGCCGCCTACCGAAAGATCACGCTGGCGCCCTCTTTCGCGGGCGGGCTCGACTACGCATCGGTCCGCTACCAGTCGATCCGGGGCGACATCGTTTCGGACTGGCGGCGCGACGGTGATCGGCTCCAGTGGCGGGTGACGATCCCGCCGAACACAACCGCCGAGCTCAGGATCCCTCGAGCCGCGAACACGGTCTTGCAGGAAGGCGGCAACGCCATCGACGAGGTCGAGGGCGTCCACGCGGTCTCCGAGGGCGACGCCGCCTATGCCGTGTCGGTTGGTTCGGGCTCCTACTCCTTCACCCTGGAGCCCGTCGAGTGAGCCACGCGGCGCCGACTGATCGATCGCTCGCCCTCGGCGTGCTTGCCGCATTGGCGCTAACAGCGTCTGCGGCGGCAGGCTCGACGGTCAATGCGCTCGACTATGGTCTCCGCGAACTGCCGGCCGGCGCCGACGCGACCCCGGCGCTCCGCCGCGCGGTCGAGGCTTGCCTGGAGGCCGGCGCCCGCACTTTGGTCATCCCGCCGGGCGAGTGGCACCTTTGGCCCGACCTCGCATTCGAGCGAACCCTGGCGGTCGCGAACAACGACCCGGGCGTGAAGCGGATTGTCCTTCTCTTGGAGGGCCTGCGGCAGTTCACCGTTGAGGCTGAGGGCGTGGGATTGGTGTGCCACGGCCAGATGATCCCGATCAGCGCCGAGGGCTGTGATGGGCTGACGCTGAAGGGATTGAGCATCAACTGGCGGCGGCCGTTCAACTTCCAGGGCGAGGTCGTGGCGGTCCACGCTTCGGAAAACGCCTTCGATCTACGTGTCCACGATGATGTGGCGTACGAGGTGCGGCGTGATCGGCTGATGTTCCTCGGCAAACCGAGCCGGAGGCCCAACGCCTGGCGCGAGTGGGCGCCGCCGCCGACCGAGGAGCTCACCTGGGAGCACAACCTGCAGTGGAACATGTGGTTCAACGGCCAGACGCGTCGGCCGATCCCGTCGGAGCACCTCTGGGGGCTGGAACCCGACCCGCGTGTGGGGGAGGTGGGTCCGCGGACCATTCGCCTGTTCGACGCCATGAGCCAGTTGCCGGAAGTCGGCTGGGTTGTGGCGGTGAAGGGGATGGTGGACCCCAACCGCACCTCTCCCGCGATCCGCGTCGCGCGCTGCTCGGACGTGGTGCTTGAGGACGTCACAATCCACCACGCCGGAGGCATGGGCCTCATCGCCCAGCGGACCGACGGCGTTACGCTCCGGCGGTACCGCGTCGAGCTGCCGGCCCGCGCGGGGCGGATAGTCACGACGACCGCGGACGGTTCGCACTTCAACGGCTGCCGCGGCGACATATTGCTCGAAGACTGCCTATTCGAGAACATGCTCGACGACGCCACCAACGTGCACGGCTGCTTCGTGCGAGTCGACGCGAGACGCGGCCCGAACACCTTCGTTTGCCGCCGCGTCCACAGCCAGCAACGCGGACTGATCGTCATGGAGACGGGAGACCGGGTGGGCTTCGTCAACAGCGACAACCTGCAGCCCACCGGCGAGGCGACGGTGGTCGCGACGCGTGAGCTCAACTCCGACCTGTTCGAGGTTACCTTCGATCGCGTCCCGAGCGAACTGCCCGAGCGGTGCGGCGTCTACAACCTCACGTGGCAGCCGAACCTCACCGTGCGGAACTGTCTGGTGCGGAATCACCGGGCGCGGACGATGCTCGTGGCGACCGCCGGCGACGTTCTGATCGAGGACAACCGCTTCGAGTACTCGTCGATGGCGGGCATCCAGTTCGAGGGTGACAACGGGTTCTGGTGGGAGTCGGGGCCGACCCGCAGCGTTCTGATCCGCCGGAACGTCTTCCGAGACAACATCGGCTCCGCCCTCCGCATTGCGCCGCAGATCGACACCGAGCGATTCCCGCGCGCGGTGTACCACGGCGGCATCGTGTTCGAGGACAACCTGATTGAGGCGGATCACAGGCGGGTGGTCGAGGCGACCGCCGTCGACGGCCTGGTGTTCCGCAACAACACCATCAGGCCGACCGGCTATCTCGACGAGCCGGTGACATCCGCCCCGTCGTTCGACATCCGCTCGGGCCGCGGTGTGGTGATCGAAGGCAACCGCTACGAGGGGACGCCGCCGCTAACCGTACGCAGCAGCGCGGGCGGCGATACGCCGGTGCTCTCCGGCAACGAGGGCATTCAGTTGGAGTAGTTCTGCGTGCAGCTCGACCGCGACCAACGGCCGACCCGCGCCGAGACCGAGACAACGAAACCAATGAACAAGCAACGCCAAACATCACGTCGCTGCTTCCTGCAAGCCGGGGCGGCCGTCGCCACGGGGTTGCTGGCCAGCAACCGGGCCGCGGCAAGCACTCCCCCCAGCGACCGCTTGGCGATCGCGCTGGTTGGCTGCGGCGGGATCGGTCGCTGGCACGCGCAGAATTTTCCGCCGGCGATCGCCATCCGCGCGATCGCCGATCTCGATCAGCAGCACCTGGCGTCGATGAAGAACGACTTCGCGCCAGACGCCGTCACCACCGACGACTACCGGGAGCTGATCGGTCGAGATGATATCGATGCCGTCTTCGTCTGCACGCCAGACCACTGGCACTGCCGCATCGCGTGCGACGCCTTGGAGGCCGGGAAGGACGTCTACTGCGAGAAGCCACTGACGCTCACAATCGACGAAGGGCGGATCCTCAGCGAGGTCGTGGCGCGGACCGGCCGGGTGTGCCAAGTCGGCACACAGCAACGCAGCGACCCGAACTTTCAGACGGCCGTCGCTCTGGCCCACAGCGGCCGGGTTGGCAAGCTCCGCCGGGTTACCGCCGCCATCGGCGCGGGTCCGCCGGGCGGGCCGTTCTCGGCCGAGCCGGCGCCCAAGCGGCTGGCCTGGGACCGCTGGCTCGGCCAGGCGCCCGCCGCGGAGTACCGCCCGCAGCGGTGCCACGGCAACTTCCGCTGGTGGTACGAGTACTCCGGCGGAAAGATGACCGACTGGGGCGCCCACCACGTGGACATCGCCCAGTGGGCCATCGCCCCCGAGGACGAGCGGCCGATCGCGATCGAGGTGATCCACGCCGAGCACGCGTCGCCCCTGGAGGGCGGGATGCCGGTTCGCGACGACAGCTACAACACCGCTACGACGTTTCACCTCCGTTGCCGCTTCGCGGATGGTGTCGAACTCGATATCCGCGACACGGCGACGGACCTCGGCTTCGACAATGGCTTGCTCTTCGAGGGCGAAGAGGGGCGTTACTTCGTCAACCGTGGCAAGCTGACCGGTGGCCCCGTCGAGAAGCTCAAGTCGTCGCCGCTCGCCGATGACGCCACGTTCGCCCTGCGGAAGGGTCAGCCCATCGACACGCACTACATGAACTTTTATCGCGCTTGCCGTGACCGCAGCGAGCCGATCTCCGATGTCGTCTCGCATGTGCGGCACTTGAACACCTGTCACGCCGCGAATATCGCGATGCGGCTCGGGCAATCGCTCGTTTGGCGACCCGAGGAAATGAGTTTTGGGGACGAGTCGCTCAACCCGTGGCGCCAGCGGCGCGCTCGGGATGGTTACTCGCCGGCGGCCCTTTGAACACAAGACCAAGCATGAATCGATTCCCAAGACGCTGGCACGGTCGTTTGTTCAGACCGAGCCTTGCGAACAAGAGCCTCGAGTTCGAGGCCCTGGAGCCGCGGCTCGCGCTCAGCTCGTACCCGCTGGTCAACGCCGGCTTCGAGTCTCCCGAGCTGAGCCTCGAGAACTCGTGGAGCCCCACCGTTCAGGGATGGGACATCAACGCCGGTGCGCCGGGCGTCACGTACGAGGTACCGTTCGCTGAGCCGTCGCCGGCGCCCGAGGGCGACCAGTACCTCTTTGGTGATTCCGACCGTTGGATCATCCGCCAAGCGGGGCCGACCATCGAGGCGAATACTCGATACCTGCTGTCGGTCGACCTGTTCCCGCTCTCCACCGGCACGACCAGCGCCGGGCTGACGCTGCAGGACAGCGCGTTCGCCCAGCTCGATTCGCAGGTCTTCCAGCCGTTCTGGGCGCCCGACCGGCAAGACTTTGAGCTGCCCGACGGCCAGTGGACCACCGTCACCATCGGCTGGAACAGCGCCGAGCTGCCAACCTCGGTCGGCAACGCGCTGTCGATTGTGATCGAAGGCTCACGGCTGGCCGTAGACAACGTCCGCGTGACAGTCGACGCGTCGACGCACGACTTCTTCTTCAGTTCCACCACGGGCAGCTACCGGGGCGACGGGTTCTCGCCCGCTTCAGCGTGGAACGACTTCGACGCCCTTGCCCCCTACCTGCCGCTGCAACCCGGGGAACGCATCCTGCTCAAGGCGGGCGACACGTTCACCGAGGAACTCAACCTCCGCGGCAAGGGAACGGCCGACAACCTGGTGGAGCTCACCAGCTATGGCACCGGCGACAACCCGGTGATCCGCAGGAGCGACCTCAAGCACGACGTCGGCGTAGTCTGGAACAACGCCAGCCACGCGCGGATCAGCAACATCGACGTCGAGCACTCGAAGCTGGGCATCTACCTGCGCTACGAGTGGGAAGACGTCGGCAGCCAGAACGTGACGATCGAGAACAGCAACTTCCGCGACATGACCGACCCGTCGCTGGACGCCTCCGCCAACAACTTCGAGTACGCCTGGTCCGACGCCATTTGGGTTGGCGGGCAGGCGTGGAATCAGGCCGAGTTCTCGACCCGGCTCGACGGGCTGACCATCCGCAACGTGACGGCGGAGAACGTCGCCCACCTGTTCGGCACCGGATGGTACTTCCCCGCGCCCTACATGAGCCGGCTGACGAACCTGCTCATCGAAGACAGCGTGGCCATCAACGCCCTCGCGGGCAGCTTCCAGCTCTTCGGCGTCGACGGCGGCATCATCCGCCGCGTGAAGGCGACCGGCGGCGGCGGGCAGGACACGTGGTCCGGCACCACGCTTGGCTTCATCCAAGACTCGAAGAACGTGCTCATCGAAGACAACGAGTTCTCCTTCATCGACCGCGCTCAATCGGCCGACGGCAGCGGGATGGACTTCGAAGGGAACACCGAGAACGTCACCTTCCGCAACAACACCATCCACAACAACGCCGGCTCGGCCCTGCTGATCCTCAGCACCGGCGGGCCGAATAAGAACCTGGTGATCGAGGACAACACCTTCTACAACAACGCCCTCGACCCGTGGAACAGCGAGATCAACAGCGAGATCCAGGGCAGCGCCGACGATCACACCGGCGTGATCCGCAACAACGGCATCTACCGCGGCGATGCGTCGATCAACTTCCTCTCGCCCAACTCCGACTGGTCCGGATTTGTGATCAGCGGCAACCGCCAGGAAGAGTATGGCAGTGTCCGGGAGCGGCCCTCGTGGTGGGAGTTCGACACCGACGGTGACTTCCAGGGCTGGGGCGGCTTCAACCAGTGGGCCTCGGCGAGTGTCGAGGGCGGGCTGCTGACCGGCACGAGCAGCGGCGTGGACGCCTACGTGCATTCCGCCGAGACCTGGGTCAACACCAACGAGGCCGATCAAGCCTGGGTCCGCATGAGCTCCACCGCGGGCAGCGTGGCCCAGGTCTTCTACATCACCGAGACCGACCCCGTTTGGAACCAGGAGAAGAGCGCTTTCTTCCAGGTCACGCCCGACGGGGAGCTGCGAGACTACTTTGTCGACCTGAACCAGACCGACCTGAGCGGCGTGATCACCCAGGTGCGACTCGACCCGACCACCGTCGCCGACTCGGAGGTCGCCGTCGATTTCCTCAGGCTCACCGGCAGCACGGACCCGAACCAGCCGCCGCTTCCGCAGCCGGGGCCGCCGCCGCTGGAGATGCCGTTCACCTCCATCGCTTCGCAGGACGGCCACGTCTTGGAGTCAGCGAAGGACAGCGGCCAGGGTGGGTTCACCAGCGCGAACTCGTCGACCTTCCGTCTCGGCGACGACGCGCAGAACCGCGCCTACCGGAAGGTGCTGTCGTTCGACACGTCGTCGCTCCCCGACAACGCGATCGTGGTCGAGGCCACCATCGGCATCACACGGGTCGGCAATCCGGTGGGCCAGATCCCAATCGGCGTCGCCAACTCGTTCTTCGGTGACATCTTGGTCGACATCGCGACGCCGGGCTTCGGCGCCACCAACTCGCTGACGATCAGCGACTGGCAGAACCCCGCGACGCAGGAGGCGGTCTCGAAGTTCGCGTGGCCGGCGTACCTTGACGGGCAGACGCTCTTCAGCCGTTTGGACGACCAGCACAACGATCTGGTGAACCTGACCGGCCCCACGCAGTTCCGGGTTCGGTATGAGAACGACGACGACGGCGACAACACCGCCGACTACATGAGCTACGCGACGAGCAATCACTTTAATCCGTCGTTCCGCCCGCAACTGGTCGTGAAGTACTACCTGCCCGATGGCGCCGGGGCTGGGCAAGTGGTTAGCTCGGCGATCGAGGCGTCGACAGCCGCGGAACCCGCGACACTTGCTGCGCCGCTGTTTGTGCGGCAGCGCAGCGGCGACGCCAGCGAATTGGTGAGTGGCGGCTTCGCGGCGCCTTTGCTCACAGGCGAGTCAGCGGCGGCGGCGCGGGACGAAGCGATGCTGCTCGTCTACGCCCTGCCGCCAATGACGACCGAGGTGGTCTTCGAATCCGAGTCGGCGCCGAGTCTTGGTGATGCTGAATCTGGGGCGGCGGCGCGAGAGGATCAACTCGGCGACGCCGAACTAGACGAGGCATTTGGCGCCATCGGCGGCGGGTTCTAGAGCGGGTCCGTTTGGCCGGGCCGCGGAGTCGTGGGTTTGCGTTGCAAGGAGTCATTGAGATGACCGATCGACGGCGTTTCTTCGGGTTGCTGGGCGCGTGCTGCGGCGGCATCGCCGGCGGCGCCATGGTTTCCGGTGCGCGACGCGCGGCGGCGCACCCCGCGGAACCGGCCGCGGCGCCCGCGCCGAGCTCGCCCGGCGTGCTACGGCTGGCTCTGATGCAGACGCCCGTCCACGGTGCTGACCAGGCGAAGAACCTCGCCATCGCCGAGGCGTTGTGTCGCGAAGCCGCCGCCCAGCAAGCTGATCTGCTGGTGATGCCCGAGATGTGGAACATCGGCTACCAGGGCTTCAGCAAGTTCGACGCAGAGACCGCCCAGGCGTGGAGCGAGCAGGCGATTGACGCCGACGGTCCGTGGTTGGGCCGATTCCGGGAGCTCGCCCGCGAGCTCGGCATCGCGATCGCGGCGACGTATCTCCAGCAGTGGCCCGGCGGCCCGCGGAACACGGTGAGCGTGATCGACCGCCACGGCGAGGTCCGGCTCACCTATGGCAAGGTTCACACCTGCGACTTTGCCTTCGAGGCCGCGCTGACGCCGGGCGACGGGTGGAGCGCGGTGGAGCTTGATACGGCCAAGGGGCCTGTCTCCGTCGGCGCCATGATCTGCTTCGACCGCGAGTTTCCCGAGAGCGCCCGCAGCCTGATGCTCGCAGGCGCCGAGGTGGTGGTGACGCCCAACGCCTGCCTGCTGGATGAGCTTCGGCTCGCCCAGTTCCAGGTTCGCGCGTACGAGAACGCCATGGTGATGGCCATGGCCAACTACTGCGGGGCGACGGTTCTGAACGGCCAATCGATCGCCTTCGACGGCGCCGGGCAACTCCTGGTCCGGGCGGGTGAAGAGGAAGGCTTGGTGTACGCCGACGTCAACTTGGCGAACCTCCGCGACTACCGAACCAAGACGCTTTGGGGAAACGCCTGGCGGAAGCCAGGGGCTTACCAGGCTCTCACCGCTGAGCACACGATCCCCGCCTTCCAGCGGACCGACGCCTTTGGCCGCCCCGCTGACTTTGAAAGATAAGGGCTGACGATGAGGCAACTCTCTTTCGCCGCGTTCCTGTTTCCCTTTGTGGGCTTCGTAGTTCTTGCCGTCGACGGTCCCGCCGCGTACGGGGAGTCTCAAGCCGCTGGGGCGGCCAGTCATGACGGCCTCTACCGGCAAGAGTTGGTCTTTGAGTTCGCGGATGAAGACGCCGCACGCAACGCGCGGTTCCAGGTAACGCCGTTGTTCAATGGTCACCGACGGGCGGTTTCCTGCCGATGGGACGACAACTGGACCAGTGACAACGAGGGCACGCGTCAGGTAATGGAAGAACACGGCATCCGCGGCACGTGGTATCTGAACGGTCGGCGTTTCACCCCGGTGGGTGGCAACGAAGACTACGTGCCCGTCGCCAAGCGTCTGCTGGAGGGGGGCAACTCGGTCGGCGGCCACTCACTTACGCACCCGTACCTGACTTACTTCCACTCCAACCGCATGTTCACGGAGATGGCCGGAGTCCGTATCGACTGGGAGGCCGCCTTGGACCGCCCGGTGGTCTCCTACGCCTACTCGTTTGTTGACCTGCGGCCGGAGCCGGAGGGACGGCGGGTGCTCGAGCGGACGCTCGATACGCTGGACCGCGCCGGCTACTACCATATCTCCGAGTACCTCTCGTTCTTCGACGACGTCGATCTGAAGCTAGAACTCAGCCCTATCCTGCCGCCCGAGAACAGCCCGTTCGACGTGTTTCGAAAGGCACTCGGTTGGGCGAATACCGACCCTCGTGTCGGCCGAGAGTGCCCAATGGTTTGCAATTCCATGCACGGCTGGTACGGCACCAACCGAGTGGAATTCGGCTACGACGAGCTCCGCCGACGCTTCAAGGCGATGGCTGCGCTGGACGATGTGTGGCACTGCAACCAAAACGAGTACGCCGCCTATCGCCGGCAGCACCGCTACGCCGAGCTGTCGGCGCCGAGCGTTAACGGCAAGCGAGTCGCGGTTCAGCTCACACGCCCGTCTCTGCTGTCAGTCAATGATCGTGTGCCGCTGAGTATCTCGGTGCAGGGGGCCACGTCGGATGAGGTGCAGAGGGCTTCTTGCGCCAGCGCTGACGTGACGCGATCGGACCGTGACGACGCGGCCGCATCAGTCTTCCACGTTCACCAAGACCGGCAGCAGACTCTGCCGCAGACGATCGGGTGGATCGCGAACCCGACGAACGATTCCGCCGGCATGGAGGTCGACGCCGAGGGTGACTTCCCGTGGCTCAGCGGGCGGCTGGTGGCAGACGCTTCCGGACTGATCCTCCAGATTAGGAATGACTCGGCGGACCCGATCGAAGATTGCCGCGTGACCTGGAGGACTCCGCTCGGTTGGCGTACCGAGCAGCAGCGGGAGACGGTGGCGACGATCGGCCCGAATCAGGAGCGAAGGCTCTCTGCTTCGATCCCAACTCCCCCCAATGACGCGGCGACACTCGGCGATGCGATGTTAGTTGCGGAGGTTGACTTTGTTCATCGTGGCGAGCAGGGCAGGATGTTCTTCACGTGCACACGCACCGGCGCCGAGCCGGACAACTCCTGGCCACTGGATCAATTCAGCGTGCTAGGGCCGCTGGACAACGCGACGTTCAACCGTGCCGAGTTCGTCGCGCAGGTAGAAGCCGGTCGCACGCCTCCAACGTGGTCGAGCCGCGGGGGTGAGCTTCGGTGGCGGCCGGCGGCCCGCGACGGCTACGTTCGGCACGATTGGATGAGCCCAGAGTACGTCCGCACCATGGGGACGTGGGACGCGCACTCGGATACCTACGTGTTGCGTTCCAAGGTGACGTCGCCGGAAGACCGATCGGTCAAGCTTATCGTTAGCCATGCCGAGCAATCCGAGGTGCTGCTTAACGGCAAGAGGGTCGAGTCCGGCGTGGCGACCCTTGCCGCGGGTGAGAACTGGCTCGTTATCATTTACCCCGGTGCGACTATGAGCCCGCAAACCCCGCGGCTGACGGCCTGCTACGTCCGCCTCGCCGACCCGGAGACTGGCGAGCGGCTCACGGACCTTCGGTATTCGGCGTACTAGCCGGGTCGGCTGCCGACTCGGCGTCGGCCTGGGCGAGCAGCTTCCGGTAGCGGTCGCGCGACTGGTTCAGCAAGCCACGCAGCGGTTCGGCTTGCCCCAGGATGAGCCGCTCCCAGAAGTCGAAGGGGCCGATCTTCCCTTGGGCCTGGCGGGCCTCGAGCATGGCGACGACGAACTCGATCTCATCCAAAACGCCCAACTGCTTCTTGATCAGCGGCTGCACCCGCTCGCGGTTCCAGCACCGTTTGCCTTCGCGGTGAACCCACACCGGCGTGGTGTGCGCGGCGGAGCCGTTGGCGCCCCAAGCGCGAGCGGCGACCCAGCGGCCGTCGCCCGGGGCCAAGTCGAGCTTCACCGAGAGCGAGTCTTGGCCTTCGGCCTTTGGCCGCGCGGTCGCGACCACCTGGCTGAGGCTGACGATCTCCAGGCCGACGGGCGCCGACTCACCGGCGATTCCCTGGGCAGACGCTTTGATCCGCAGCGGCGAATCGCCATCGACCGTGATTACCTCGCCGGGCAGTTTGCCGTTGACCGTTAGGTCGAGCATCGGCCCGTTCGTCACAAACGTCCGACCCCGCCTCACAGCGTCAAACCAGGCGTCGGGCGTGAGCGGTTTCTCGCCCAGGTGGACGTAGGTCCGCACGTCGCCCAGCACGCCGGCGTAGGGCATGTCGCTGCCGGCGGTCGCGGTGAGTTGGAAACCAAGGTCGAGCGCGTCGTAGTAGAGCTCGGTGCCCAGGTGGCTTTGCATGATGCTGCAGAAATCGTAGACCTCAAACGGCAGCATCAACGCCATGCCGCGGTGGGCCTCGCACACGTTCTGCCCAACGTGCGTCTGCCCAAAGAGCCCTCCCTGGGCGTGGACCTCTTCCGCGAGCCAGTCGAGCAGCAGGTAGCGGTCCAGGTCGCGCGCCATCGCCGTAAGGTTGAGGCCGATGTTGTGGCCGAGCATCGACCGCGGGTCCTCCTGCCCTGGCACAAGCCAGTAGCCCGCCTGATGGACGCGGAAGTCGGGCCCGAACCCGCGCTGGGCGAAGTAGGTGCGCTGCGAGTCGCCCATCGCCAAGATGTTGGACACGCGGACGTCCATTGCGCGCGTTAGCGCCAGCAGGCGATCGGCGTCGGCGCCGCCGAGCATCTGGGCGTGAACGTGGTCATCGCCGCTATACCAGCCTTTGGCGGCGCAATCGGTCCAACGCTCAAGCTCCACACGCTGCCGAGTCCACTCACCCGCCTGCACCGTGAGCATCTGCCGGATCGGCTCGGTCTCCAGGCCACGCCAAACGGTCAGCTCCCACTGACCGGGCGGGACGGACATCTCGAAGCCCTTAGGCATCACCCAGTAGTGCCCGGCAAATCCCCCCGGCAGCCGAAGCTCCAACGATCCCATCGGCCCGTAGATGTCGAGCATGGGCGGGCTTTCCAGCTTGGTCACGTCGTGGAGTTGTGAGCGGAAGTCCACGGCGCCCTGCGGCGCCCACAACGCGCCTGAGGGCATCGAACGCAGCCTGACCATTGCCGGGACCGGCTCGCCGTCCTCAACGATCTCGACAGCTAGCTGGCCGTTGCCGGTCGTTTCGACCTGCAGCGAGTGCCAGGAGAAGGCGTCCGCCTCGCCTCGCCTGGCAACCTGGAACACAACCGTGGCCGGCTCGGTGGGGACGTCCTTGAGGTTGAGCAGGAAGCAGGTTGTGCCCTCGGCGACCTCCAGCGTCAGGTGCTTGCCGTAACGCTCCGTCTTCAGGCTCAAGTCTTGCCGCACGAAACGCATCGGGCCGTCGCCCCGCCGAACCTTCCACACCAGCCGGTGATTAATCCCGTCGAAGCGGAGTGGGAAGTGCTGCTGCTGTGGCGGGGCGCCGGCAGAGAAATCGAGCTGCAAGGAGGCTGCGCCGCTGTCGATCAACTCCTGCAGCGCGCGTTCGCCCCGCCAACGGTGGTAGTCTTCGTCTCGCGGCCGGGCGTTCGGGTACCGCCCTCGGTCGATGTCCCGGGCGTAGTCAAAGTGCACCATCGCGCGTCGGAGGAGCGCCATCTGCTCCTCGCCGATGGCGGTCCGGCCCTGCTCGTAGAGCTCCCTCGCAAACTCGGCGGCGCCTTCTAGCGGCGGCTCGATCTGCTTGAGCTGGTCCTCTGTTGGGCGTGGGTAGTCGGTTTCGTGCGCGTCGACCATTGCCGCCTGGAACACACCGACGAGCGTCGCCGCCAGAGTGACCGAGGCGTTGATGAGATGTCGCGAAGGCGTCATGGTTCTCTCAGATGGTCGTAGCTCGTACTCATCGGTCGCCGCGTTACCGGCGGCCAACCAAGCAGACAAGCGGACGAGATTGCCCATCGGCGACACTGTCGCCGACACACGGAACGAGCGCCCATTGTACTCGATCAAGAGTCCACGAATCCGCGATCACGCCATCAAGCGCCCGGAGACAGTCCGGCCCTTTCGGCAGGCAGGGCGACATCGCGTGGGTCGCCGCTACAGCACTCCGACCTGTGGCGGATCGTAGCGGTCGTCGTCGGCGCCCCCCGGCGAGTTGCTCTTCACCCAACCTTCATCGGGGGCGCGCGGCGGCGTCGCCCAACGGCATAGCCACATCAATAGAATGACCGGGGCGAGCGGCGCAGCGATGGCCGCCTGCACGGCGCCAACGACGAGCCGACGGAGGGGCGAACGCCTTGGCCTCGCTGTGGCGCCGAGCGAGCGTTGGTCGCCGGGGTAGGCGGTGGTCGCCGGTGACGCGTATCGGCGGTCAACTGCGCTGTCCGAGGCGCAAGACGCGTTGGCGCTCTCGGCAGGGCCTTGTCTCGGACGAACGGCTGGCGAGTTCTCTCCGACCGGTGTCGGTGGCCAGCTCTGCGTTGGCTCGCGGCGGGGCGACCGCGTCGAGCGGCGGTGTCGGGAGTTCCGAATGGTCATGTTGTCCTCCGGCGACGAGGGTGCTGGTTGCCTACGATCTCCATCGCTAGCACGCCGCCGAAGGTGACACCCGCTTGCGTCGGCCTTAGACTCGGGGCTTTGCACCTCCGCTGATGCTCGCCCATGGACTCCGAGTCTACCGGAAGCGTTTCTCACTGGATCGAGGGGCTGCGGGCGGGCGACTCGGCCGCCTGCCAAGAGCTCTGGGATCGCTACTTCAGCCGGCTGGTCAAGATCGCCGACGATCGACTCCACCGCATGTCGCAAGAAGCCGACGGCGAAGACGTCGCCCTGAGCGCCCTGAAGAGCGTGATGGTTGGCCTGGGCGAGGGTCGGTTTCCGCATCTATCGGACCGCGAGAATCTGTGGCCGCTGCTTGTCACCCTGACGGCGCGGAAATCGATTGATCAGGTGAGGCGGCAACAAGCCGACCGACGCGCTGCCAGCCGCACGGTTTCGCTGGACGAGCTCCGGGCGGCGCTGGGCGACGAGCCGAGCCCGGAGTTCGCGGCCGAGTTCGCCGATGAGCTTGAGCGGCTGGTGTTGAAGTTCGACGAGCCCGTGCTCCGGCTCATCGCTCAGCGCAAGCTCGAAGGGTTCACCAACGAAGAAATCGCCCAGGAAGCCTCTTGCTCCAAGCGGAGCGTCATCCGCAAGCTCAATCGGATCCGGCAGGAGTGGGAGGAAGACGAGCCCGTAAGCGATGAGCAAGCGCCATGACAGTTCGCCTTCCGTATCCCCGCCGCTCGAGGTGACTCGCCAGATTGACGGATTGGCCGACCAGTTTGAGCGTTCGATCGCAGCCGGCAAGTCGCCTGAACTACGCCGCTTCCTGCACCAGGTCGAGCCAACCTGGGCGCCGGTGTTGCTGCGAGAGCTTGTGGCGATTGCTCGCGAGAAGCTCGCGGATCCGTTGGCCTACGCGGAGCAAGCGGCCGACTGGGAGCGAGAGGGGTAGCGGGCCCCGGGGCGAAGGGGCTCGGCGGGAACGCACCCCTTAGGCGCCGAACCACGGGCAGACACGCCGCCTGAGCGTGGAGAGCAGCCAGTCGATGACCAAACCCGCCACCGCCAGCATCGCCAGGTACGTGTAGACGATGTTCATGTTCTGCAAGCGGGATTGGATGCGGAGCGTGTAGCCGAAGCCCACGTCCGCCAGGGCGTACTCCGCCGCGATGAGGAAGACCATCGCCGGGCCGATCTGCAGGCGGGTGTTCTCGATGATTCGCGGCAGGATCTGTCGGAGGACCACCTCCCACACCACCTCGAAGTGCGAGGCCCCCAGCGTGTACGACTTGTAGAGTTGGTGGTCGTCCACGTCCTTCTGAGCCGCCTGGGCGATTGCCTGGGCGAGCGTTGGGAAGACTCCTAGCGCGATCAGGGCGATGTAGATCTGGATCGACGTGGCGCCGAAGACCACGAAGTAAACCGCCAGCATCGCCGTGGGCGGGATCTTGGCGAAGAACGAGATCGGCGGCAGCAGCACCGCCTCGACCCACGTGAAGCAGCCCATCGCCAGGCCGACGATAAACGCCAGCAGCACGCCGGCGCCGACGCCCAGCGCCAGCCGCGTGGCGGAGGCCCACGCGTCGGCGGCGACGTCGATGCCGCCCTCGCCGCTCGCCATCCGCGACCAGCCCTCGGTGAACTGCGTCCAGTTGGGCAGCGTCTTGTTCCGCGGGTTCTCAACGTGGGCCCGGTGCGAGAGCCACGCGTAGCCAATCAGCAGCACCACGCAGCTCGCCACACCAAGGCCGATGCGGGCGCCGCGGTTGATGGGCTGTCGGATCATGGCTTGCTGGGTGCGTGCCGAAACGAGCAAAGCGACGCGGGGCGGCGCGTGCGCCCCGCGTCGCGCAGGGGGTCGCCGCCGCCTACTTCTCCGCGGCGGACTTCATGTACGACGCGTCAAAGTTGAGCTGCGACGCCTCGTCGCCGAAGCCGACGGTCGGCTCCTCGCTGACGATGTCGTTCGCCAGGCAGAACTTGACGACCATCGGCATGGTGTCGTTCTGGAAGCCGGCCTTATCGAACAGGGCGATGCCGTCCGCCGCGGTGGCGTACATCTGCGTCTCCTGGACGACCACCTCCATGTCCTCAACGCCGAGGCTGGAGAACTTCTCGCCGAGCTTCTTGAGCGTGTCGTCGCGGGTGGCGCTGTCGGCCAGCATCGCGTTGACCTGGTAGAAGGCGTCGATCACCGCGCCGGCGAACTTGTCGCCGCCGGGCTTGGCCAGCGACGCCTTGCTCGCCACGACCATGTCGATGATCTCCTCGGGGATGTCCTTGGAGTCGAACATTCGCTTGGAGCCCTCGCGGTCGCGGAGCGTCTGCATGACGAAGGGGTTCCAGACCATGATCGACTTGATCGCATCGTCGCCGGTCTGCATCGCCAGAGCGGCGTTGCCCGGGTCCATGTTCTTGAACTCGAAGTCGTCCGGATTCTGGCCGGCCTTCTCCAGGCAGCGCTCGAAGGCGTACTGCGAGACCGACTTCTCAAGGCCGAAGGTCGCAACGCCCTTGAGGTCGTCCAGCGATTCGATGCCAACGGCGATGCACGCGTCGGCGCCCACGCTCGTGGAGGTGGGCAGGATCGCCACGGAGTCGCGGCCCGTCGCCGGCGCCAGGCTGTCCATGTTGGTCATGCAGACCGCGTCGACCGTGGAGCTGGAGTACTGCGTAAGGCAGGAGTCGTAGTCGGTCTGCACCAGGACGATGTCCACGCCCCACTTCTTCTCCACCTCGCCGAGCTTGCCCTCCGCCTTGTCGATGAGCCCCTTCTCGTGGGCGACGCCGAAGACGGACCAGCTTGGGTACTCGCTCCAGGCGAGGCTGAAAACCGGGGTCTCGCCGTCGGCGCCGTCGCCGCTTGAGGAAGCGCCGCCGCAGCCGGCAAGCGGCGCGAGCAGCAGAGCCGCCAGACTACAAGTCAGCCATGAGTGTCGCATAATCCGCCTCCTTGAGTGATTGAGCATCGGTTCGTTGGTTCAGGTCGCGGCGTCACGCCTCGGGGATCTTGGTCGCTTCTTGCGAAGGCTCGGCCGGCGCGGCCTTCTCGTTGGCCAGGCCGATGAGCGCGTCGAACTCGTCGTTCGCCTGGCTCGACTCGGCGTAGTCCATGAACTCGGCCTCGGCCTGCTTGGTGTCCAGGCCCGCCAGCTCGCGGCTCACGCGGGCCTTGGCGGACGCCTTCTGCCGGAGCTCGCGCAGCTCGCGGAGTTCTTCGCTGGTCTTGTCTTCGGAGAGGCCGGTCATCAGGTCGGCGATCTGCTGCTCCTCCCGCGCCGAGAGGATGCTGGCCACCGCGTCGTGCTTCTCCTCGCCGAGCTTCTCCAGGTCCCGCATCTGCGACTGGATCTGGAGCTTGTGCCGATTGACATTCGCCATCAGCTCCTCGATATCGCCCTCTAGCTCCGCGGCGCGCGATTGTTTTTCGTTAAGCGTGTTGCTGAAGTCGCCGAAGGCGCTCTGGCACTTCTGGTACTCGGGGTCGTTCTTAGTGGCGACCGGGTCGCCGTTGTGCTTGGCGGCCACCTGCTTGGCGCGGGCGGCGGCGCCCGCCTTGAGCTTCTCCAGCTTCTCGATCTCGTCCGTGACGGCCTTCAGCTTCTGCTTCTTGGTTTCTTCCTGGGCGATCATCGCGCTGATCGCGTCCTTGTACTGATTGATGCGGCTCCGCTTCTCGTCGATGATGCGGTCGTAGTTGGCGGAGACCACGCCGGGGTTCATGCGGAGCGTTTCGCTCGCCTTGTTGATGCGGAAGGTGAGCAGGTACCAGACCGCCCGCCCGTACTTGCCGATTGCTTTGAACATCGCTCCCCCTTGTTTCGTTGCTGGCGTGGTTGGATGGCTTCGCGGCGCGGGCTAGTTCCGCTCCACGCTGTTGAATTCTGACTCGTCGTAATCCTTCGAGGCGCCGATCTCGTCGATCACCTGATCCGCGCGGCGGGCGACGTTGATCGTGGCGTCCAGCTCGTCGCGCAGCTTGGCGAGTTCGGAATCGGTGTCTTCGACTTGGAACGTGTGGTACTGCTCCACCGTGCGGGTCAGGTGGTTGACGGTCCGCACCACCTCGTCCACGGCCTCCTTACGCTTCTCCAGAAGCGACGCCCGCGTGCCGCTGGGGAGCTTCCTCGACTTCTCCCACATCTCGATTGACTTCTGCAGTTGCCGGACGGCGGCCTCGAACAGCTTGTCGACCTTCGCCTTGATGGCCGCGGTAGCGTGGCCCGCCGGCGGTTCCGACTCGAAGAACGCCCGCAGCTTGCGGAGCCGGCGGAGGCACTCCTCGGTGCGTGGTTCGTCGTCGTGGCGGAGCCGGGTCGCCAGCTCGTTGAGCATCTGCTCTTGTTCTTCGCGCTCCTTCTCAAGGACGTAGCCTTGGGCCCTCTCGGTGAGTTTCTCAACGCCGAACACAAGCCGCGAAGCCTGGATGCCCAGGCCGGTTAGCACGCCCGCCAGGCCGGCGACGTTGAGCAAGGTGCTGCCGTCGACGCCCCACGAGATGAGCCAAGCACTCAGCCCGCCGACCACCGGGACCACCGTCCACGGCGAGACGAACAGGTCGAGCAGCACTTTCTTCTTGACGTCATCCATTCGCGGCAGGGGTTGGCGGCTTGGTCCGTGCGTGGCGTGGGCGGCTACGGGGGTTCGCCGAGCATGAACGTTACCGACGTGCTCCCGCTCGGCTTGACGCCCACCGCGCGGATGCGGTCGGCGTCCACGCCGCTTCGGACCAGGTAACCCTCGACCGCCTTCGCCCGGCTCTCGGCGAGCCGTTTGTTGGCCTCCAGGTCGCCCCGCCGCGACGCGTTCCCCCGCACCAGCACATAATAGCGGGTGGCTTGCAGTGCGCCAGCCAGCTCATCCAGCAGCAGCTCACTGCGGCTTGTCAGCCGGTCGGCGCCGCGGGCGAAGACCAGCGTCGGCGCCCGGGCGGTGCCCACCTCCACCAGGCTCTGCCACTGCGAATCGGTGAGCGGCGGCAGCTTCACGCCGCGGACCTTCTCCTCGTCGCCGCCCGGCTGGAAGCCGGCAAGGTCTCGCCAGACCGAGTCGTTGTACAAGTAGTTGGGGTTGCCGCCGGTTGGGTCTTGGTCGATGGCGCCGGTTTCGAGCAGGACGGCCGTTACCGAGTCGATCATGTCTTCCAGGTGCGGCAGCCCCGACCCGCGGTTGCGGTCGAGGTGCGCCTTGTTCTCGCGAGCGTTCTTCCACCACACGCCGCTGACCAGCCGCTGGGCGTCGTCGCGGCTCAGCCCGGCGCCTGCGGCTTTGGCATCCGCCATCACCAGCTTCAGGCGGGCGGCGGAAGTGCTGTAGCCGTAGTTGGCGGTGAAGTACGCCTGCACGACTTCGAGCGCCGCGTCGCGGTTCTTGGCGATCATGTCGTCGCTGGCCACCAGCACGTCGACAATCGCCGAAGGGAAACGCGAGCTATCGACCAGCACGTGCATCCGCTTGTTCTTGAGCATCTGGCTCACGTACGGCTCCCACGCCACGTACGCCAGCTTGTCCGTCGGCCTGGCCCGCTTGTACCGCGCCACCACCGCCGCGGCGTCGCCGACCGCCTCGAACGGCTTGGCCGGCACCTCGTCCAGC
>JBCDJN010000065.1:0-27166 GCA_039414355.1 Planctomycetota bacterium
CGACGCCCCCGGCGCCGGCTTGAAGCAGCGACGCAGCCGGCTCTTGGGCTGCCGCTCTAGCTGCCGCTTGGTCTTGCGGAGCAGAGCCAGCGTCGTGGAGTAGTCCAGCTTGGCGGCCTTGATCGCCGCGTCCCGCTTAGCACGGGCCTCGGCCTTCAGCTTCTCGATTGCGTCCATCCCGGCGAAGATAGAGCCGCCGGCGCCCGGTTCAAGACGCCCACACAGTTACGGGCCAGTGCCCGGAATTGGACGCTGCGGACGATTCTTGGACGCTGTTTGGCGCTCGGCGACTCAGTCAGCCGCCTGCCGCGACGTTGACGCGAATCGCGCTCGCCTCGGACACGCTAGTAGCGGTAGTCGGCTCCGTCCCGGCTGCGTTGACACTCTGCTTCCAGACGCGTCAGCCGTTCTCGGAGGCGTTTCAGCTCGTCCGGACGCGCTGCCGCGAGGTTGTTCGTTTCGTACGGGTCGGACCGGAGGTCGAAGAGCTTCAGATCATCGTCGCCGTGGGCTTCGCGGAGGAGCTTCCAGTCGCCCGAGATCAGGGCCTTGCCCTCGGTGTTCGAGTGCAGCCTGCGGAAGCCGAAGAAAAGGTCCTTGCCTCGTTCGCTGGCCTTCCCGTTGATGACCGGCATGAGGTCGATGCCGTCGATCGGTCTTTCACGCCGTTGGTCGAAGCGGTACCCGATAAGGCTCGCGATCGTTGGGAAGTAGTCAACGGTCGCGCAGCGGACTTTGGTCGAGACGCCCGCCGGAATCACGCCGGGCCACTCGGCGCATGCGGGCACGAGCAGCCCGCCCTCGTACATGGTGTGCTTGTGCCCACGAAACGGTCCTGCCGACGCTACGCCCTTCTTCGTCGCGCCGTCGGCGGGGCCGTTGTCGCTGCAGAAGAAGACGACCGTATCGCGTTCGATTTCAAGGTCGCTGAGCGTCTTCCGCAGGCGACCGATCTGCTCGTCCATCGCGGTGAGGCATCCGTAGAGGTGCTGCCGGGCGTTGCCCATTTGGCGGTAGGGCTCGCGGTAGGCGTCTCCCGCAACAACCGGTTCATGTGGCGCGTGGAACCAAACCGCGGCGAAGAACGGCCCGCCGCGATTCCGCTCGATGAAGGGCACCACGCGGTCCATGATGATGCGGCTGTCATCACCCGTCATGTTGTCGGTAACTTCAACGCCGTTCTGCACGTACGGGGCGCCGCCCTTCCACGGCTTGCCGGAGTTGAACCCCCAACCCTTCCAACCCTCTGGCGTCACGGTTGGGTTCCAAGTCGGCACGGCGCTGGTGGTCGCGAAGTACTCATCGAACCCGTGCAGATCGGGCGGCGACTGGAAACCACGCGCCCCGGCATCGGCCCGCTTTACCCAGCCCATGTGCCACTTGCCGAAGAAGCCGGTTTGGTACCCCCGCTCGCGGAGCATCTCGGCAATCGTGATCTCGCCGACCCGCATCCCGGCCGTGTGCGCGGCCAGGATCCCGTAGCGGAACGGGTACCGCCCGGTCAGGCAACTTCCGCGCGTGGGTGAGCAGAGCGGCGCGGCGGTGTAGAACCGCTCGAACCGCACGCCGCTTGCCGCCATCGCGTCCAGGTGCGGCGTCAGCAGCCGATCGTTGCCGTTGAAGCCGACGTCGCCCCAGCCCTGATCATCGCTCATAATCAGGATGACGTTGAGCCGCTTTGGCCGATCCTCGCCCAGGCTCTTCCCGTTGGTGGCGGAGACCCAGCACGTGGCGACTGCGATCGATACGGCGACGACGAACCTCATCGTCGGCGATCTTGACGGGGACGGTGATCGGACGGGGCTCCACATCGCGAGGCTCCGGTGGTGACAGGCTCCGCCGCTGAGCGAGACAAGCGATCGCGGCGTCAAGACAGGGCCTCGCGCGCGGTGATTGGACAGTTATTCTCGCCGACGCGCCCAGACTTGACGCGCGCCGTTTGGGTGGAGGCTCATCTAACCGCCTCACCTTCGGCGCCGTCGCGCGGAGTCAATCACCTGGGACGGCCGTCAAGAGAATCCCGCGAAGCCGAGCGGTGGCGTGGGCCATCGCCCTCACGCGCCTGGAGCTTCCTCGTCGCCCGCCCCCGCCGGCATCTTGATCTGCTCGATCAGCCACTTGGTGAAGCCCAGCACCGAATGCGGGTCGGACTCGGGGCCGAGCGGTCGGCCGCGGCCGCTGCCGTGGGGGAAGGTGTTTAAGTAGTAGTGCAGCCGCGGGTGGTGTTTGGGCAGGCCGGCTTCCCAGTAGCGGTTGAGCCAGTCCCGTTCGATGAACTCGGTGTACTGGTCCGATTTCCAGATGATGGGCCCGTAGTAGAAGATGTACTCCTTGCCTTGATCGAGCGTCCACTTCGCGCCCCGGACGACCTTGTCAGGATTCGACCAGCCGGTTTCAAGCGGCCAGTGCCGGTTGAACTGATGCGCCTCGTAGGCGACCCCTTCCATCTTCTGGATGATTGCCTGTGCCCGCGGGTCTTCGGCGAAGAACGTGGGTTCCTCGACCATCTGGATCAGCTTGTAGTCACGCTGCTTGACCAGCCCCTTCTGATGGGCGTTGCGGAAGAGCTCGCGGATGTCGTCCACGTCTTTCGCGTAGAGGATCCGGGTGTCTTCGGGGAAGGGGCCGGGCTTGGCGTCCTTGTGGCCCCGATGAATCGAGATCCGGTACTCGCGGCAGATCAAGATGTGTTCGACGATGCCGCCCTTGGACTCCCACTTGCGGATGACGCGGATCAGCAGGTTCTTCTCGGGATCGAGGTCGTCGCGTGCGTCGTTGAGTCCCCAGTAGTGCTCGAAGAACATCCGCTTGGTCTTGAAGTCGCCGTCCAGCCAGCCCTTCACGACATCTAGGTGCTCGGCCACGAAGGGGTAGTTGCCCCCCTGCTGGTCAAACGTCGGCAGCCCGGCCCAGGGGCCACCGTGGGTGGACTTCAGGTCGGGCGCGGTCCGCGGCAGCGGGCGAAGCCCAACGTAGCCGGCCTGACGCTGCGCGTCGGCCTGCTCGGCAGCGGCCGCGCCCGTCAGGCCAAGGCCGATCCACGCGGCCAACAGAACAACTATCCGTTTTTCCATCGGACTCCCCTTCTCAGCGGTGACTCCAGCCCCGAAGCGTGACCAGTATACTCCCGCAACTGAGCGGCAGAGCGTCGGCCCGTCAGTCCGCTGCTGCTAAGTCAACTCCGCCAAACGCCCGCTTCCACAAGCTGCTTCGTCGCGGCTTCGGCCCAGCCGCGGTTGGCGGCGGGGCTGGCGGGGCTGGGGTGGAGAACGGTCGTCACCTTCGCCTCGTTGCCCGCCACGCGGCGGAGCCTCGCCTCGGCGTACTTGCCCACGCCGACGAACCACTCCGGGCCGGTCGCTTCGATCAGCCGCTTGAGGTGTTCGTCGCACGCCGCGTCGAGGGGCTCGCGCTCGATGGCCGGGAGCTTATCGGGCGTGCGGTTGCGGCCGCCTTCCTCCATGAAGACCAGCGGGCAGTAGTTGGCGACGAAGTGATCGGCGAAGAACGCCTCGGCCGTGCCGAACCGCTCGGCGAAGAGCCCCCACAGGCGGCGGCCAGAGACCTCGCTCCGCGGGCACGCAAACCCTTCGACGGGCCGCTTGGGGTGCTCGGCGTCCGGGCGGCCGATTGCCGCCTCGATCCGCAGCCAGTCACGCACGGCCGCCACTTCGCCAAACGGCACGCCCGTCTGCGCCATGCCCCACGGCCCGGGATTCATGCCCAGCAGCAGCACCCGCACACCGCCCGCCGGCAGCCGCCGAAGGTACGCCTCGTGCATCGGCCAGGCGTAGTCGAGCGGGTTGTAGACGTGCGTCACCGGCGCGGCAAAACGCATCGCATCGACGGCGGCGGAGAGTTCTTTGGCGGCGGCGATCGCTCTATCGGCGGCGGGCATCGGGCCGACTCTACAACGCTTTCGCTTTCGTTGGCAGCCCGCGTATCGATCGCTCGCCGCTGGCGAAGCGGTTATCCTTGCGGCCGCGAGTTTCGATCCTTCGACACAGTTCCCGCGGAGACTCAAATGGCCGCCCGGTTGGTGCGTGTTGCATTCGTTCTGCTGGCGTACGCCTCGCTGGCCGGCGGGCAAGAGCCGCTGCCCGCGGAGCAGCGGGCGATGATGGCGCAGTTGCGGCTCGAAGAAATCGACGCGATGGAGCCGGTGGCGCTGTCCGACGCCGAAGCGATCGACCGCGTTGTCGAGCAGATGCCGATGGCGTCCGAGGGCGAGGTCGATGCCTCTCTCACTCGCCAAGGCGCGTCGCCCGACGAGGTGGAACGCTCCCTCCGCCGCGCTTTCCGCGCGTTGCTCAAGGCGTACGCCGCAAACACCGGCGATGCGGTTGTCGACCTGATGAATAGCTACGGCGAGGAACCAAGCGAGGAGGCTCTCGCAGTCCTAAAGGAGCAGCTCGGCGGCGCGGCCGACGGCCTGGACGCGCAGAAGGTGGTTGCCGAAGCGTGGAAGGCCATGGGCTGCCAAGCAAATTGGAAGTCGATGCTCCGAAGATCAACCCAAGGGACGATCACGCACTGCGCGACGCCGGAAGACCTCGCCGGATTGAGGCCGCACACGATTGACCGCGACCTGTTCTCCAACGTCACCAGCTACCGGCACTGCTTCAGCGGGTCGCCGGGGTTTGCGGAGGTGTTTCAGCAGGGCGGTGGTTTGATCGTCGCCGACGTTCAGTGGGCGATCGAGCACGCGGCTGAAGACCAATCCAAAGAAGATCAATCCAAGCGGACCCCGCCCAAGAGAGCTCTGTACTACGCCGGTTTTTGGTGGGACGCAGCGAACAAGCGTTGGCGGCCGCGTGAGCTCCGCTACATCGGCGTCGGCGACGCGGCCAAGCGGCCGGCGCCGCGGTTGCTATTCTAGCCGGCGTTGCAGATTGGGGCGTGTGTATCGGCTCCTTCAGAGTTGCCGCATTGGCTTTGATCGCTCATGCCCGAGGTGTATTTGCGGCCTGCGCTTGGGCGATTCGGTGACTTTTCGATGCGTCGGGGAGAAGCGGCAAACGCCGTTGCTCGACGTCTCACTCGACGAGACGGTCAGGGAGCAACTGCCTCGCCGTCGGCGGTCACTTCGAAGCCCTTTTCCGTGATTGCGATCAAGACCGTATTTGCGTCGCTAGGCAACACGGCATAGGGCGTACCGTTGAGCAAGATTCGGTCGGCATAGATGACGAAGGTTCTCTCGTCCATGATGAGTTCGACCATCGGTTCTGGGTGCAGCTTCGGTGAGACCGACGAAACCGTGTGCTTGACGTAGGAGACGCACTGTACATCCAGCACCGAGCCATCAGCGCGAGGCAGATGAGAAGCAAGGTTCTCCTCGTAGTACGAGACGCTGCACCCGAAAGAAGCGGCAGCACAAACCACGAGAGCGACGCGAAAGAGCATAGCAGTCGACCAGAAAGGGAAGCACAGAGTCCGGGGGTACAACTCCTGTTCGACGCGATCGGCGTGGTATTGGAGCCGATCTTGGCGAATCGTCATTCAGCATTGAAGCCGAAAGCGACGGCGCCGCAAAACGGCCACGCCGATGATCGCGAGGGCCAGGGTGCTTGGCTCGGGGATCGATGCCGACTTGACCACGATGGGCAGCCTGTCTCCGAGGTTGTCTCGCCAGATCGTGAAGTCCGCCATATCGACCCGCCCGTCGCCGTTGCCGTCGGCGCCGAGTGCGTCAAAGCGATCGAGCGTAAGACCGAACTGCGATTTCCAGACGTCGTAGTCCAACGCGTCAACCACGCGGTCGACGTTGTAGTCACCGGTTAAGGCTGAAGGCGAAACGCGTCCGTACTGCAGATGGTCCGCCCCCCTGTTGATGAGACCGGGCATCGAGAGGCGGATTCTTGAGATTCCCTGCTGAGACTCGACCGCGAAGAACCGATCCTCTTCTGTCTCACCGATGATCGAGTCGTCTCCTACCGAGAACGGTCCGTACACACCGAGGGTTGCGCCCGTAGGACCGAAGGCTTCGAAGACCACATTGTCAACACGGTCGGCTGCGAAGGGGTCGCCTCCAGTGTTTCTCCCAACATCAGTCCACACGATACCCGCATGCGTCGGGTACTCCCCAAGGACTTTCGCATCGAACACGAAGGTGAAGCTGGACACCCGAAAATCTGATGTAATGCTGTGCCCACCTTGGCCGCTTCCGTCCAGGACTCCGTCATCAGCGTCGACCGAGTCGCGGTACCAGCCGGGGAAACCAATCTTCGCCGGTTCCTCGAGGGTCACACCGGGAACGTTGAGAGCCGCGTCTTCGAAGTCTTCCAGGTAGAAGTAATCAAACTCGACCGTGCTAAACGGACTTACGCCGACGCCAGCTTCCGCGTCGTCGAACGCCAGGTAGGGAAGAGGTCCCAGGTACCCATCCGCTTTGGCAACCCAAGCCTGGCTAGCGGCTGTGGCTACCAATGAGAGCAGTGGGACCAGTCTCGAAAGAACGACCCCGTGAACGGTCGCGGCGGCTCGAGCGTCACGTGGACTTTGAGGGGGAGATGTCACGGCCGGAACCTTGTCGGGTGGGGTGCGCTTCCTGTTAAAGCGGTAACCTTGGCCGCGTCACGCACAAGAGCGGGAGAATCGTGGCGATTGCCACACCCACGCCGGCGGTTGACTCGCGCACCGGCCGCGGCGAAGGGCCGGTGTCAATCACCCGTAGTCTTCGTGCGGCCGATTCGGGCGCCTTGTCGCAGAAGGTGCCGAGACGAAGATCGTGCTCGAATGGCGGGCTTTCGGCGGGTTGCCTTCCCGCAAGCCAGCGGCCAGAATGATGCAACCTCAATCGCTGTAACCACTTGCCGGAGTGGCGGAATTGGCAGACGCGATGGATTCAAAATCCATTGGGGGCAACCTCGTGTGGGTTCGAGTCCCACCTCCGGTACTTTCTACCCCTGTTGCCGCTAGCTGAATGGCGCCGTGCCGTCAGCCGGGGTTATGCGATGCCGTCTGACCGTTGACGGTCGACTCATCCGCAACGGCGGGCCGATTGCCGCCCGGTTTGCGGGAGGGCAGCCGCCCGAGCAGCAGAACGCCCCACGGACCTAGAGCCAGGCCAAACAAGAATGCCCGGCCACTGTTGCCAAACTTCTCTTCGGCAAGGCTTGAGCACGCGAACGCGCTGACCGTGTGAACCACGATCCCCACGGTCAACCAAGTCTCAAAGGTGCTTGCCGCTACGAGCCCAAGCATTGGGGAACTCCGCTACTCGCGTCTTGCGGGCCAAAGGGCGGCAACCCGGGGGCGCCGCGCGTCTAGGGAAGCATAGGTCACGGCTGCACTTATCTGGGCGTTTCTACCCCACCTCGAATCCAATCGGGGCGCCCGGCTGCGACGATTCTGCGGGCCCCTCGCCGCCCGCCCAGGCCAACTACCAAGGTGCAGCCAAGCCCAATCAAACCCGCTCGCCAGAGCATCCTGAGGGGCGTAACATAGAGCCGTAACGGCGATGCGCCCGTAGCTCAGTCGGATAGAGCAACGGACTTCTAATCCGTAGGTCGCTAGTTCGAATCTAGCCGGGCGCGCTTGTTTTCTCGGGGGTTGCGGCGGGGGACGTGTCGGGGTTCTCCGACGTGTCCCCCAAAGTGTCCCCTACAGCCCGCCTCATGCTCTTCGCGGTCGCCTTGGCGTCGTTCCCAACCTCGTAGGTCATGGTCGTGGCGATCGACGCAGGTCTCATCGCCTCCCGCAGCTCCGCGGGGGGATCCTCCGGGACCACCGGAAGCCAAACGCCCGCCGCAGATCGTGGGCGCTGACTGCCTTCCCGGTCTCCGGGTTTATCCGAGGAATCCGAGCGGCGGGTGCGTCACCAACGGACCACTTCAAGCGCTGCGGATCCATCCCCCCTTCATTGCGGCAACGCGAGTGGACCAATAGCGAATGTCTGGAGGAAGAGTGGATCGCGAGGCAACGATGCCGACGCTCGGGGGAAGCGTTCCGCCTACTGTGTGAGCCAGCAACCAACGTGGCGAGAAGTGGGCTCGGAGGCTTTCGGCATGGAGACTGTCCTCAAGCGTCGAACGAAATTGAGGTGCGTCACGGGCGTGGGACTACCGCCGTGCGCGGCCAGCCGGGAAACTGCTTTGCGTCGGCCTGGGTGACGTCTGCATCTCTTGGCCAGCACTCGAAGGTGACTTCCCTAGTCGACTTGTCAAAGCGAATCAGCCCGTAGCCCGCACCACGCGATTGGGTCTCCGGGTTGGCGTAGGCGTGCATTGTGATCTTGTTGCCGAAGCCATCGAGGTAGTCGCCGGTCCACGGCAAAGCGTCTTCGGCGTTCCGGTTCAGCCCCGGCGAGTCGCCCGTGGGACGCCACCAACGCGAGTAGATGCTGTTGACGATTGCTGGAACCGCAAAGGACCAGCCCGCGTCGCGATGTTCGTCGACGCCGTACTCCACCAGCATGGCAATGTGTTGGTCACCGGCGAGGTGCACGGCGCCGGCCTCACGCAGCAAACGCACCGCCCGATCGCGTCCCGACTGCGGCCAGCCGTTGGAGTCCAGGTCGGCGTAGAGTCGTTCCTGCCGTGGCCCGTGCAGGTGGGGGCCTCCGCAGAAAGAGGTCTGCGACAGCACGACCTTGAAGGCGGCGTTCCCTGGGGATCGCCCCCAGTGTTCCAGGAAATCAAGCTGACGCTTGCCCAGCAAGGTAAGGCCGGGCTGATCGAGAGCCTTAGGATCGTAGTCGGCGTCGGTTACGTGGTCGGGGCGTGGCCCTTGCTGTGGGATCTTGTTGGCTGGGCCCGACTTGAATTTTCGGTCTTCGATGATGGCAAAGTCCACGCCACCAACCACAAGGCTGGTGTAGTACACCCCGATTCCGCGTTCGATCGGCGTTGGGTCGTACGGGTCGGGAAGGTGTGCGGTTTGGCACCGCTCCACCATCCGGACGTACGCCGGGTGGAAGTTGTAGCCTCCGTCGGAGCCGTCCTTGCGGGTCGCGAGCTTGCCGCCTTCCCCCCAAAGGTTCGGCTGCCCGATGTCGTGGTCGTCCGGGATCGTCACGCACGGCCGATCCCGAAAGACGTCACGGAACTGCAATCCAAACTTGAGCCAAGCCGCGGTGTGCTGACGATGGTCGTACGATTGGTCGCCGGCGAAGAAAACCAGGTCGGGGTCGTGGTGGTTAATGTTCCGCACGTAGTTGGGGCGTAGACCGCGGTCGTTGCTTGAGTTGCACGACAACGCGGCAACGACGATCTCTCGCTTGTCGACCGGGTCCTTCCGAACCAACCCCTCGTACACGGCGTTCTGGCCGTGTCGGATCCGGTATGGGGTGTCGATTGAGGAATCCCAGTCAGCGACGCGCAAAAGCGCCGACCAGCCAAGATCGTTGACCGTCGCCCGGGCAACTTCGCGCCACTCGCTGTGTCTCTTCAACTCGAGTCGGACCGTTCGCGGCTCGCCCGGGTAGAGGGGGAAGAGTTGAGCCGACAGCTTGAGCCCACTCGAAGAGACCGTATAGATGCCGAACGCGATCACCTCGTCACGGGGCACGCGCGTCGGGACGATCGGCGAAGGGCGTCGATTCCACCACTTGTTTACGCAGAGCGTGTCGAGCCCGGTGAACGGAGCGATCACCGGCGGCTGGCCTGCGGGCTGAGCTGTGGGCTGGGCTGGGGCCGAACTGCCGGCGGCCAACACTGCGCACGCCAGCAAGGCGACCACCGCCGGCACACTGCGACGCGGTTGAGGCAACGGCCACAACGGCTCGCTCGATTGCGACCTGCTGCGGGTCAATGATTGTGTCGTCATGTCGCTCCTGCGCGGCTCAGATTGACTGAAGTCGTAGCTCGCTCCCTTCCCCTGCACGCCAACCAACTACTAAACGCCGCTACGGTTCTCGTGTTGTCTGGCAAGTCGGGTCCGCTCGAGAGTGATGGCCATCGCTGGCAGTTGTTACGACCGCGGCGTCGTCGCGTGGCCTGGCACCCGGGCAGGCGGAAGGGTCTGCCGTCACCGATTAGGGGCGGGCGGTGGGAAGGGTTTCCCGTCGATCGTCACGTTGTCGCAGTGTTCTACCAGGAACGCTTCGCCCGTCCCGCTACGCGGCGGGTAGGCATTGGTAGGCTCCACGGTGTTCCGCTCCCACGTGATGCCATCGACGCAATAGGCGTGCAGCAATGGGGTTGATCCGAACACTCGGAAGAGGTTGTCCGAAACAACGATATTCTTGTTGTAGCGACTGGTCTGCTTGTCTTCGCGCACCCCCGCCTTGACATCGATAACCGCTTTGCCCCACACACCGAACAGGCAGTTCTCGAAGGTGTTGTTCCGTATGACACAGTCACGCACCCCGCCCTGCTCAAACCAGTGGAAGGCGTCGCCCTCAAAGAGGATTGCGGCTCCCGGGGTGTGGAAGTGGTTTCCCTCGACCACGACTGGCCCGCGACAGTTCAGGAGCATCCCACGCGCTCGGTTGTTGCGAACCACGTTGTTTCGGATTGCGACCTCGGGGTAGTCCCGCACCTCGGCCAGGGCGTCGCCAATCCGCACGCCGCGCGGGAGGTCGTCCCTTAGGGTGAGGCGGGTTCGTTCTCGATTGACGCGATCGACGGCCGCTACTTCGCCCTTGGCGTAGGTCACCATGCTCTTCCCGCGGACAAACTCAACGACACTGCCGGGGCGGAGGAAGTCGAAGCCGTGCTGCTGGCGGTGCCGCAACCGCACGACGATCTGATCGTCGCCGACTTGCTCGGCCACCTGGACGTAAACGCCGTGGATGTTCGTGGCGTCGTCTTTCTGGTTCTCGAAGAGGTTGTCCGACAGCACCAGCCTACCGGTGCAGTTGACGAAGTGGGTGGCGTCGGCCGTGGTGCTGATCATTCGGCCAGTTGATGGGGTCACGCGACACCGATCGACCGTGACGTTGTGCGTACGCTGCGCGAGAAGGCCCATCCCTCCCGCGTGGTGGATTGTCACGCCACGGAGCGTAACGTCCCTGCAATCGGTGGCGACGACAGCCGGACACAGGCGGTGATTAGGCCCGAACACAAGCGTGTTGCCCGGGGTCCCCCGCAGCCCTGGCACACGGACACGGACCCTGCGGCCCTCAAGCCGCCGCGCGGGGTAGCCGGTGATGCCCCGAAAGTAGTAGTCCCGCGCCATGTACGCGGTCTCTCGCTTGGCGGTGTCGTACTCAAGTATGTGCGAGCTGCCGTAGACCTCCCCGGTTGTGACGGAGGTCATCGGGCCTTGGTCCTGATCCCCGGCCGTGAAGAGCAACGTGCCGCGGTGTACCTCGAAGGGAAACCCCTCGGCAATCTCGACGTCGAGACCGTCGGACGCCTGCTCCCGGATGATCGCCTCAGAATGGAAAGGCCTTGAGAAGTCGATTGAGAGGTTTGTGAGCGTGACTTGCTCGGAGCGGTCAAGAACGAACGGGTTGACGAACCCGTGAAAGCAGAAGGAAGACCCCTGGCCGTCGATAACCAGTCCGTTGAAATCCCTCAGCAGGAAGACCACGCGCTTCAGACCACCGTCGTTGTTGCTGATGAAGTAATGCGCATCGACAGCAGAGTCTTGGTAGAAGTCGTACGCCCCCTTCGGGAAAACAAGCCTTGCCCCGCTTCGGCGCTGACACTCTGCGATTGCGTTGCGGATGGCGGGCGTGTCGTCTCGCCCGTCGTTGGCGACCGCTCCGAACCGGGAAACGTCGACATCCGAGCCGTACCCCGGCACGCTGCCGAAGGTGGCGGCCAATGCGATCGCGAGAAGCAATCGTCGCGTCGGCTGCCCTGTCGTTCTGACGCGGGGCATTCGTAGCAACGAGCCGTCTGCTTGGTTCGTGGATTGATGTGATCGCATGGTGATCTGCCGGTTCCGCTTGGAGAGCCAAGCCCGTAGGAATGAAAGCAGGGAGTTGGCGTCTCGCGTGAAGCAACCCCACCATCGACGCGATTGCGCCGCTATGCAGATCGGCAAGCGTGCTCAGTCGTTGCCAGCGGAGGTGCGTGGCAGTCTTGGTGCAGGCTACTCAATAAGCGGCGAGCGGCTCCGCCTCGCCAACACCATGCCAACGGTGATGGCGGTGTAGGTCGCCAGGAGACTTGGCTCCGGGATTGCTGACACCTCAGCGATCTCGGCGAAGTTCGTCCCGAGGGCCAATCGATCGATTGCAAAGAGCCCGCCGTTAGACTGCAACTGTATCCCGTCAATCAGACTAATGTCTGTGAAGCCGCCACTGTTGATTGGGACGTTCTCTCGGCTACCTAGTATCTCGTAGTCTCCTGTTCGATTGGGGTCCCACCATACCGAAGTCGTATCGCCATCTAAGTCAACGCCCATGATCACACTCAAGCCGTTGGGCATTGTTCCGCTGGAACTGCTCTCTGCGGGAATGCTCCCGCCCAGGAAGTTAAACCCCGCGTTGAATGAGTGAGCTCCCACCTCGAAGAGACGCCCTGCCGGATCGTCGTCCGAGGCGTCGCCGCTGCTGAACTGGAGTCTCCAACTGCGGATGCCGGCGCCGGGACCCGACCCACGAAGACCGAACACGAAGAAGGGGTCTGCGTTGGATCCCCAGGAGGCGAAGTCGATCCGCAAGAAGCCGGAGCCGCTGCTAATCGCACCAGGGCCGGTGAATCCTCGGAACTGGAACCCAAGCGGTCCGCTTACCTCCAACTGGCCAGAGCCATTGAGAGTGGCGTCGGGATCGTTCCCCCAGGCGTTGATCGTGCTGCCGGCCGAATCGACCGCCGTCGAGAACGGTCCTGCGGGGTCGTTGAACTCGTAGTCGACCACCAGCACGGCGTGGCTCGTGGCGGCAGAACTGGCGACCGCGGTGGCGATCAATGCTTTCAAGAAGGCGGTCATTCCGGGGTCGCTCCAAGTAGGCGAAGGCTTGCGTGCGGTTTCGACGGTGGCGTTGGCGGGTTCGCGGCGGCGGTCGCGAGGCGCCATTGTGTTGTGTTGGACCGCGTCAGCACCTCGTTGCAGTGATGCAACACGATCGCTGACGGTTCGGATTCAACAGCGGCGATCCTTCGGAGCAGGGAGTGGCGAATCGGCGCCGGCGCCCTGTCGACTCGAAAGAGGTTCCCCTCGAGTCGGACCGCCTCGGTTGATGAGACGAAGATGTTTGGCAAAGGGCTGCGACGGACGCGGTTGTCAGAGATCGTGATCTGCCGGTGGGCGGCGGCGCTGACAAAACCGCCGGCGTCGCCCGTTGCGTAAACGGCGATCGCGGCGCTGCCGCAGTCCGTGATGGTGTTTCGCAAGATCCGTACGTTCGAGGCGTAGCCCGATTCCAACCAAAACGACTCGGCGGCTACCTTGATTGACTCCGCTCGGCAACGCGAGATGCGGTTGTCTCGGACCTCGCCATGGCTTGCCTTGATGATGATCCCGCGCGAGCGGACATCGCCGAAGTCACACCCGGCAACCGTGAACCCGTCGCCCCGCCGGTTGCTTGCCGCGATGAGTGATCCCGGCTCCAGGCTTACGCCTCGATCTAGCTTCACTTCGTAGGTGGCGCCTAGTCGGCCCCTTTGGTGGCCCTTGAGCGACGGGTGCAATCGGAGCGAATCAAGAAGCCCACGGTCCTTTCTGGTCAGGACGCCCAGCTTCCGAACCGAGATAACCTTTGCAGCCGGAAGCACCGACCCGCGTCGCTCGATCAACTCGGCCGAGTCGCCGGCCTGGATGTCCATCGATCGCTTAGCGATGACCCGAAGGCGCTCACCGGTCGCCGCGGCGACTAGATGATAGTCACCATTGATGTTGACGCAGTCATCGCCTTGGTAGTGAGCGTAGCAGCCGAGGATTTGTGGTCCCTGAACCGCCCGCTTGCTGTGAAACCCGTCCGCGTTCGCGGAGCGGAGGCGTGGGATCGATCGCGGGACGGGATCGTCGCCGGGGGCGCGCTTTGTGACTCGGCACTCTTGGTAGACAGTACGGTCGCAGTCGTTCTCTAGGAACGCGAAGCAATTCGAGGCGTAGACTGTTACGCGTTCTAATCGAACCGCGGAGCAAGCTTCCAGGTAGACCGCGTGGGGCGCTGTCTTCGCTTCGCCGGTGCTCGACGAGACGACGATCAAATCCCCAACCGCCTCATCGGAGGTGGGGTCTCGTGTCGTCTTGGTGACGCGAAGCCGCTTGGGGGTAAGGGCTTCCACCGTCGGATTGTAGTAGTCTACCCAGCGGAGCGATTGGTCGCCGCCACGGAAGACCTGATACTTAGCCGTAGTCGCGGTTGACGCGTCTGGGTACCCATCGTGGATCTCGATCTCGTGGACGCGTTTATCAGCGGAGAGCTTGACGATCCGCCCCTGGGTGTACGGGAGCGGGTCGTAGTCAATTGAGAGTCCGGAGATCACAAGGCCGCGGCAGTCGGCGATGTCGATGGCGCGAGTCGTCTGTGTGCAGATCAACTCGGTGTCGTCGGCCCGGATCGTTATGCCCCGGAGACCGTTCAATCTCAGGTGCACCCCGCGTGTCGGCGCCACACGGCGCCGCCCCGGCGGCAGCACGATGGTCGAGTCGCCACTGGCAATCGCGTTATCGACAAATCCCTGAAGATCAAACAGGCCTTCCGCGTCGCGAACCGCGGCATCCGCCGCGGCCGACCAGCGGCACGTCACTACCGCCGCGGAGACCGCGACCATCACAAGAACCGTCGTCCGTCGAGCACGCCTCATCGGATCGCCCCTTGGCGGACCGACCGCAGGTGAGTCCGAAGCATGCCGACGATCAGCACAAACGCCGTCAGAGTCATCGCCCGCGGTTCGGGCGCTCGGGCAACGAGTGCGTTTGCCGTAGACGCGGTGCGGCCGAAGTTGGCACGCCACAGGGCGTAATCGGAGCCATCGACAATCCCATCGGGAACGCCCTGCAGGTCTTCGCCGGTGACGTCGGCGGCTAGGTCGATGCCCGTCCGCCCGACCATGTCTCGCCACAACGTGTAGTCGGCTGTGTCAACGACGCCGTCGCGGTTAAAGTCGCCGGGCGGGACCAGTAAGGCGACGCTGAAATCGAGCGCAAAGAAGTCGCTCGTGCTGAAGTCCCCCGCTCCGAACGCAACGTACACCGTATCGCCAGCCGAGAGTCCGCCGAGTTCCACGTCGAACGACGCGGTGGCCCCGGATTCGATGAAGTCGGTAAGCAGGGTCGCGCCGTCGTTGACGTGAATCGTTAGTTCGAGCCCCGATCCGTTCGCATTCGACATGACGAAGCTGTCGCGGATCGCGTAGTCGCCGTCGGCATCGACGGTGTACGCCGCGATAACCGCGCGGCTGGTGCCGCCGGATCCCGATTGATCGGAGCCGGTCGCCGCGTGGCCATTGTTGCGTCCTAGCCTCGCGAAACGCGCCGCGGGGTCATCGGTGGGCGCGGGCGAGCCATCCGAGGTGTAATCGCCGCCGGTCGAGACAAGGGGCTCGTAGTTCGTTGGGTCGCCAACCGCTCCGCCGGAGTTCCACAGGTACTGCCAGCCGGTAGCGGGCGCGGTGACCTGAAAGTCTCCGCGGTAACTGGCCATGGTCCTCGCCGGCGAATCGTGGATGACGCGGACGCCAGTGTCCCGGCTGCTCAAACCCGAGGCGTTGCTCGACGCTCGGATCAAGTTGTCGTTAAACGGCCCAAGGCTACGCGCCGTGTTGCCCGATAGCGAAACGTTCTCTGCGTTGTCGACCCAGATCAGGGCCGTTGGGTCAATCCCTGACTCGGAGCCGTTGGTGGTATCGATATCGTGCGTACTGAAGAAGTGGTTGTCGACAACCTGCACGCCATCAACCTGGTTGAGGATGACGCCGGGCCCCGCGGCGCGTTCGATGAGATTCCCGTCGATCTGGATGTTGGCGTGGTCTCGGCCAATCCAACCGTCGCGGGCGTTTACCACGATTGCCCCGGCAACTGGATTCGTCGGGCTGCCGAACTGGCGCCCTGTGTTCTTGATGGTGTTGCCGCGGATAACGACGTTCTCGCTGAAAGACGCCTCTTGCCAGACGAAGGGCTCCGCCAAGAGAACGATCCCGCCGATCGTGCTGCCGTCGATCGTGTTGTTCTCAACGAGCCCGTTCGATGCCTTGAGGAGCATGCCGCGTGCCCGGTGATTCTCGATCCGGGAATCGCGGATCTCGTAGCCGTTGCCGCTGCGGTCCGGGCTCGCAATCAGGTCGCCCGCGGTGACGTCTAGCGGCCGATCGAGAGTCACGCGGTAGCCGGTATCGAGTGACGACCGCGCATCCGGCAGCGTCGCGTCACGGAGGCTTGCGAGTCCCGCGTCGAGCGATGGGTCGCGGACGATCGATTCGACGATAGCCTCGGTGACCGATCCCGTGCCGCGGTTGTAGCCGCGGACGCGATCGCCAACCTCGAACCACAAGTCGCTGTTCTTGGCCCCCACTTCCAACTCTACGGAAGACGCCGATCCCACGAGGTGGAAGTCCGTGTTGATCGCGATGCCGTCGTCGCCCTGCCCCGTGATGAACGCGCCGGAGATCGACGGCCCCGTCGAAGTGTGCTTGCTGTGGAACCCGTCTGCGTTCGCGGAGAGCAACCGCGGCTGCGTTGCTCCCAGGGGCGTCGGTCCAGGGCTGACGCGGATGTTGTTGTAGGTGTTGCCGCCCCCGCCTCGCTCAAAGACGCCGAAGCTCGTAGAGGCGTGCAGCGTCACATCCTGGAGCGTGACCTGAGTCGAGTCTGCAACAAGGATGCCGTGCGGGATCTCCGTAGGGACGGTGAGGGACACGAGATCACCCGCGGCCAGGGCGTCCTGCTCGCCGCGGTTGATCCGAACGCGACGGCTTCCGAGGCTGGACATCCCAACGTTGAATCGGGTCGTGGTTCCGTCCTTCACGCGCCGCGTGGCGGCGTCGTACGCGATCACCCTGGGGGACCCGGTCGCCATCTGGTAGCCATCGTGGATCTGTACGTCGAATGACGAGGCGCTCACACGGGTCACCGTTCCCTGCGTGAAGGGAAGCGGGTCGTAATCGATGGTCAAGCCATTGACAGTCACATTCGCCGCGTCTTCGAGGCGGACGACCTGCTTTAGTTCCTTGGCCACCAGGTGCACGCCCGTGGCGTTGATCGTGAAGTCAGACAGTCCGGGCAATTGCAGGATGACGTTCCCGCCGCCGGACGCGACCTCGTAGACCCCGGGCGGGATCGTCACCGACGAGTCGCCCGCATGGAACGCGTCGTAGATCTGCTGCCGCAGCGCCGCCGCGGTGTCGGCCGGGGTTTGCGCCGCCGCTTCGCCAACGAGCATCAATACCAGCAGCCCGGCCGCGGCAGCCGCCGAGCGGATCGCATTGCAGTCGTGATGGCTGGCTAGCATGAGGGTGATAAAAGCCCGTGCGGCTGTCGGTGCCATGGGGGCCATCTTGCCTGAGACGGCGGGGTTGCTTTGGCTGCTGTGATGGCCGGCCGGCGACCGATTATCCCGCGTTGCAACCGGCCACTTGAACGCAGGAGTCTCTGCCGGCGTTGGCGGGCGTGCTTCAGCCCGCCAACGCCGCCACACGGCGCCAAGACACGCGGCCGACGATTAACGGGCGTGCGTGGGCCGTGCTACGCAGAGGTCGCGACGCCTGCCCCGACACACTGCCCCGATTGCGCCAAGGGCCAGCAAGATGGCCCCCGGTTCGGGGGCAGCGGACGCCGCCGCTGAAGACTGTCCGAAGTTTGTAGACCACAGGTTGTAGTGAGCGATGCTGATTGGTGTCCCCAACCCGTCGTCGTTGGGAAGGGCGTCGGTGCTGTTGAGTTGATCACGCCACACGGTGTAGTCGGCAGCATCGACCTGCCCGTCGTCATTGAAGTCGCCCGCCGGCGACGTGGTGGCGTCCGTCGTCAAGTAGCCCTGGCTTGTGAGCGAGTAGATCCCGCCGTCGATCGCGGCAAGCTGGCTTGGCGTGAGCCCACTCGCGTCGGTTCCAAAACGGACGGTGTCTTCCTCGAAGCCGATGATGCTGACCGACCCCGTGCCCCACAGTGCTTCGGAGCTGTTGGCGAAGGCTGCCTCAGACACAGCCGCGTCAATGTCGATCGTGATCCCGCCGTTGGCGACTTCCAGGAACCCCATATCGGTCTGGTCGGCGTCGACATCGAAGGTGAAGACGTTGGAGCCGTCGACCACGACGTTTCCGAAGAAGGTATCAGCGCCGTTGATCTCGATGCTGCTGTTGTTTCCGTTGACCTGAATCTTCTGGCCGGTCTCGATGAGCGTGCCACCGACAATGTTGGAAACCGTGCTGGCGCTGCTGAAGAAGACAAGGTCTCCCTCGTACCCCGCGTTATCGGCGTCCGCTCCGAAGCTGCTGTTCGTGGAACCGATGAAGACGTTCTCCGTCCCGGCGAGTTGTCCGTTGAACTCAATCGCCCCGCCAATACCCTGCTGGATCTCGAGTCCGGTCTGGAGCGTCAGCACGCTGTTGGCGTCGAAGCGGATGACGTTTTGATCGGAGTTTTGGATTCGCGCGACGGTCCTTGCCCCGCCGCTGTTGTTGATGACGACGCTCCCGTCGAGTGCGAGCACCGATCCCCCCTGAGGCGGTCCGCTGCCATTGAGGATGGCAAGCGCCGTTGATCCCGAGTTGACGTCGATTGTGAGCGTGCCCGGCCCGCTCACCGAGGCGCCGGACGTCGAGAAGATCGTCCGCAACTGCTGGACGGTGAAATCTGCATCAACAACGGGATCGCCAAAGGCGATCTCGGCGATCTCCATGTTGGTGTCGGCGATCTCCTGGCCGACCCAGTTGAAGGCGTTCGACCAGTTGTTGTTGGCCGGGCCGAGCGAGGTGTTGAAACGCGGGTTCTGCGCGACCGTGGCGGGCGCCCCAACGCAGCCAAACGCCACCAATGTGAGCGTGAATAAGAGTGTGCGAGACAGGAGTGAATGCATGTTGCTGGCCTCAGCTGGGTGCACAGGAGAGAAGGTTCGGTGGTGACTCGAGTGATTGGCCTCGCCGTATCGACGCCGGCAGTAGCGCTACTTGCTCAGGTTGAAGTCTGCCGTGTTGCTCACGCCGGGTTCTACCGTGTAGCGAAGATCAGACGTGCTGCGGCTCGCGTAGTCCTGGCTGATGGCGCCACGGTGGGGCTTTGGCCGTGACGAAGTTGGCATCTCGGCGAAGAGCGAAGCGGCGTCCGGGTCGGCGTTCTTGGGCACCTGCGGAACGTCGGTGTCGCGTTCGGCGACGGTCACGATGTGGCCGCCAACCAGCGCCCCGTCGCGGTCGCTGAAGGTTGTCAGTTCAAAGCGTCCCTGCTCGTCCGTGGTCGCCCAAGCGGGCCGGCCCCCTCCAACCGGGGTGAAAGTAACGCCGGCCTCGACGAGTGGTTTACCGTTCGCGGAGATCGTGCCGCTCACCGGCGCAGTAGCCGGTCCGTTACCGCAGCCACTTGTGATTGCGAGCACGGCGAAGCACCAGATCAACCCGGCAACGGCCCGTGCTTCGCCGGATGCCGCGGGCCAACGGCCAGCACCGCCGCACAGGACTATGGAGAAGCGACCGCTGACCGGCCGCCGCAAGTCAAAGCGCATTCTGCGTCACCTCGCCATCGGCTCTATCACCCAGCGCTTGAAAAGTCCGGGCGTGGTCGATGTTCTCGCTCAAGAACTGCACGCTCCCGTCGCCGAAGAGGAACAAGACGCCTCCGGGGTGAACGCCCTTGAAGCCGAACTCGGCGTTGAAGTTGCATTCCTTCAGGCATCCATCGACGGAGCTGTCTTCGTCGGCGCACGAGTCGAAGTTCAAGGGCACGACGGTCGTGAACATGCCGCTCCCGTTGTTGGTGTACATCCACCCGGAGCGGGCGTGCCAAGAGCAGTCAGGCCTGATCTCGCCAAAGAAGATCGTGTTGGAAAGCCCGTCGGTTATCTTTGCCAGCTTCACTTCTTGGCCGTGCCGCCAGAACGGGCCTGAGAAGTCGGTGTCGTTTGGCGCGGGGAACCTCTTCACACGGATAGCGAAGTCGTTCCAAGCGGCGCGTTGGCTGCACGAGCAACTCCCGTTGTTGCCCCTGCGTGCGGAGCCGTTGGACGCGCCGTAGTCATACGACGCCCAGAGGTTGCCCGTGCTTGCCCGCTCCATCAGTTCGGGATGGTCCTGTGAGGGGCACAGATAGGTCGGGATGACGGTTTGGGCGAGCTCTCTCTGGTCGGTAACGTAGCCGTCCTGGTCGATGCCCTCATACAACGCCCCCCCTTCGAGATACGGCAAGATGAACAGCATGATGCTGCTGTTCCGCTCGGTCACGCTCCAGCCGCTGGAGGTGTCGACAATCATCTTTGCACCGGGCGGCAGCACACCCTTGGAGTTCTCGTACCCAAGGACGGCGAGTCCGATCTGTTTTAGATTGTTCGTGCACTGCACGCGGCGAGCCGCTTCGCGGGCCGACTGGACCGCTGGCAGCAGCAGCGAGACCAGGATGCCTATGATCGCGATCACGACCAGTAGTTCGACAAGCGTGAAGCCGCCACGGCAAAGCCCACGTGGCGCGGCAGCGGCCACGCTGCTCTTGGGATCGTTCAAAACCAGTCCTCCAGAAGAAGAGTCGCTCCGCGATGGCGCCGAGAGCACCTTGCTCCACCTTTCAGCGGTCAACGCCATTTGCCTTGCTGGCACAAGGGAAAAGATGAGCCACCGCAGGACGCATTAGGAGGCGCCGATCCATGCGAACGCGACACAGGCATGAGTTACAAGGCAATGTTCTTGATGTGCCCACTTAGGACAGGAAAAATGATCCGAACCCCTCGTAGCGGACCTGGCGCCGACGACCGATAACCGACTCGCCGGCATACCCCGGCCGCGAGGAGGGCTTACTCCTAGCCGCCCGTGCGAATTACACTCCCGCGTTTGGGGCGGGCTGCCGCAAGCAATGGTCCGAAGGAGACTTCCCGTCGAGCGCAGTGTGGCCGCTGAGGAGAGCCGATTCGCGGTGCCCATCTCGTTCACTCGTCGGTCGCTCGAAACAAGGCCGATCGGTCAGCGAAATGAGCAAGAGCGGTAGCCGAGAAAAGGAAAGTTGTCCCGACCGAGGCCCTTCGAGACATTCCTCAAGGGTGCTTGCTGCCGATGCCGAAACGCGCGGAAGCAACCGCGTGTAGAAGCCTCTTCGATCCTCTTCAACACAAACTGGTTGAGCCAAACGGTGTCACCGCAGGACGGAACAGAGGACGACGACCATACGCGCTTTTTGCAGCTGTACACGGCAAATCAGCATCGGGTGCTGGGGTATTTGCTCACGCTAACGGGTGATCGGAACGTCGCCGAAGACCTTCTCCAGGAAACGGCCGTGACCGTATTCACAAAGTTCAGCGACTTCAAACCTGGGACCGACTTCGCCGCGTGGGCCTGCCAAGTGGCGTACTGGAAGGTGATGAACCACCGCCGCAGCGTGGCGAGGAGCAAGACCTTTCTTAGCGACGAACTCCTGGAGCGGCTCGCCGAGCGCACCGTCGAGATTGGCCCGACGCTTGACGCTCGTCGCAAAGCACTGGACGCGTGCCTGCAGCGGCTCGACGACCGAGACCGAGCCTTCTTGATGGCCCGGTATCAACCTGACGGCAGTGTTGCGCTTGCCGCTCAGCAAGCCGGAAGAACCACAGCGGCAACGTACAAGGCGTTGACTCGGCTTCGACAAGCGCTGCGAGATTGTGTGTCCTTGCAGTTGGCGGCCGAGTAACGACGAGTAACCGGAACCCTGACCATGAGCAAAGCGTCTTCCAACGCAGAAATCGATGAGCTGTTGGGCCGGCTGCTGGACCGGGCCGAGCTTAGCTCACATGAGAAGGAGCGCCTCGAGACGCTGCTTGTGCGCGCCCCCGAGCTGCTGGACCAGTTCATCTTGACGACGTCCTTGGTTAACGACCTCCAGCACATCGCTTCCCTCGCGGTGTCCGCCGAAGGCGACCCAATGCTCCCCGGCGGCGCCCCAAAGCGTGCTCCACGAGGAGCTCTCGTGCGTGGGATTGCGGTGTCGGTGCTTACGCTTGCTGCTTCGGTCGCGGTGATCGTCTGGTCGAGTGGGCTCTTTGGGCAGCGTGCCGCCCCAGTCTCGCCCCCGCCGGCATCACGCACCGAGTTTGTAGCCACCGTGGTTTCTCAGGACAACTGGGACGACAGCACGACGTACCCGGCGGGAAGCAGGATTCCAACCGGAGAGTTCGCTATCGAGCAAGGGGTGGTCCAGCTGCAGCTGGATAGCGGGCCAAACCTCTTCATTGAGGGGCGCGCGAGGTTAGATCTCAAGAGTGATTCCGAGGCGCACCTTGCCTTCGGCAAGTTGGTGTTCCGCGACGACTCGGGTGGCGACCCGTTCCACTTGTCGACCCCCTGGTCGGAGTTCGTCGACCTGGGCACGGAGTACGCCGTTGCGGTTGGCGATGACGATGAGGAAGTCCACGTCTTCTCGGGTGAGGTTGAACGGTCTGACGTTGTCGCGGCGGGGGCGCCGTCGGTTGAATTGCTGCGAGACGGGCAGGCGAAACGCTACGACAAAGCCGGCAGCGCGAGCGCGGAAGTGATGGACTCCGAGCCGAGTAAGTTTGTCCGAAGCCTCGGCGAGGCGTCGGGCGGCACAGCGGACAGGATCATCGCGTCTGAGGCGTTTGATTACACCGACCCGGCCACCATGATGGAGAACTCGGCGAACGGCGGGAGCGGCTGGAGCAGCTGCTGGCGAAAGAACGTGCCCGACATGCCAGGCCACAACGCCAAGGACATGGCGTTGCGCGTCGAAGACGGCCTGTTCTTGGGATCGGCCGCTCAACCTCCCCTTAGTGGATCCCTCGGCTACGTTGGCCATTGGTTGACCCACCGGGAGCTTCTTGAGCCGATCGACTTGTCGAGCAATCGGGTGTTGTACTTGAGTTTCTTGTACCGTCCGGAGGGGATGTGGGAGGATACGGAAAACTGGGTGAAGGTTCTCTTCCACAATGCGGGTGAAGGCGTCATCGAACACCGGATCGCCATCGCCTTGGACGCGGGTCGCGGCATCATCCGCGGGGCCCTCTGCGGCGCTCGGAAGCAGTGTCCCATGCCGATGTCCAACGGAGCGAGCTACCTCGTGGTCGCGAAGCTCGCCTTTTCGACCGACAATCCGGACCAGCTCATGATTCGAGTCTTTCAGCCGGAAGAGCCGGTCAGTGCCCACGAGCCGGCGAGTTGGACCGTCGTTACACCGGTTATCCACAGCAACGACTCGTTTCGCTTGATGACCCTCCACTTCAACTGCACGCACGAACAGAGGATTGACGAGATTCGCGTAGCAACCTCGTGGGCGTCGGTCACTCGTACATGGTCGTCGGAGCGAGACTGAGAGTGTCCGTGGACGTGGCAAAGCGGCGGCCGTTCGGCGACTACGACTGGCGTAGCGCTCCCGCAGCCACGGTCAGGGGGCGTGCTCTCCTGCACGATCCCCCGAAACATCTCAGCACCGCAATCGGGCATGACTCTCTGAGGATATCGTGGTCGCAGCACGGCGAAACCACTGCGGGTAGCGACCTGCTCAAACGCGTAGTGCCCGGCAATGGCACGCGAGCTTGGGCCTCCGCCGCCGCGCTACGCCCGACTTCAGCCGGGGCCGTGATCCTGGCCGCCTTCCGGTTTGGCTGAGCGTTTCTCTTCGTCAGCAACGCGCCTCGCGGCCCGCCGTTCGGACTTCCAGAACAGTCGCTTGAGTTGCGGCCGAAGGTGAGCACGCCATTCGCGCAAGGTCGTCAACTGGTTGTGTTTCTTTTGGCTCATGTGGGACGTAACTCTCGCGTAAGGATTGCCGGGGCGCCCTGCGCGTGGCGATCGCAGAGACCGCGAGCACCCATTTGCCTACCAACGATCCGCGGGTCTCGCGGCGATGCTGACGGCCGTGCTGCCGCGACGCCATGTACCTGCAACGCAGACACCGAGGTAGACGCTTGGTTCGCCCCACAACGCGCCCGCCGAGACAAAGCCCCCGGCGTCGTGCCCGGTCCATGACTCGACGGTCCGTAGTGCAAGCCATCACCCACTGCGTCACTCACTCGGCGTTCGGCTCGTCAAGCCGCGACATGCCCCACTGCTGGGTTTCGCCGCTCGCGAAGTGCACCAGGGCGCCGGCCTCGTTCTCGGTCAGGTTGTAGATGCCGGTCTCCATGATCGGCCAATCCTCGCCCACGGGGCCCCACGCTGCTCGCTGGCTCTCCTGGTCGATCGTCCCCTCGACTTCGGTTGACTTGTCAGTCAGCGAATTGCGGAACGTCCCGGCGATGATGCCCTCCTTGCTGATGGCGAGCTGCAGGAAGAGGTAGCTGTCTTCGGCGGCGCCGCCTTTCTCGGTTAGGGCGAAGACTCCTAGCGGCATCCATTCGACCGCGTCCGGCTCGACGTCCGGCACGGCGGCGGCGATTTCCTGCGCCTGCGAGGTGTACTCCGCTGCCGACGCGATGACGTCGCCCTCGTAGTAGACCTGGTCGCCTTCGTAGTAGAGGTTGGTCCCGTAGTCGTAATAGACCGGTTGAGAGTTGCCGTAGCCGCTCACCAGCCACCCGGTGACGGCGCCGGCGCTGGCCCACGCCCACCAGTTCTGGTTCGACCGCCAGCCCCACCGCCAACGCTGGCTGCCCCAGTAGCCCGCACCGTAGCGCGGCAAGCGGCCGGGGCGCGGCGGGCGGTAGCCGGGCGGGCGGTAGCCCGGCGGTCGCTGACCCGGCGGACGCCAGCCGGGTGGTCGAAACCCGGGCGGACGCTGGCCCGGCCGGTTGTCCCAGCCGGGTGGCCTTTGACCTGGGGGCCGCTGACCCGGTGGGCGAACGCCCGGCCGATCGCCAACGCCCGGCCGATCACCGACTCCGGGGCGATCACCAATCCCGGGCCGCTCTCCTGGCGGACGAATGCCAGGCCGATCACCAAGCCCAGGCCGGTCACCGCCGCCCGGGCGCTCGCCGGGGGGCCGAATCCCAGGCCGGTCGCCGGCGCCCGGGCGCTGCCCGGGCCGTTCAACCGACGGCGGTGGTGGCAGCGACGGGCGGGTGCTCGGCCGGTTCTGCAAAAAGTCGCCCGCTGCGCCGCCGCCGGGTCGCGGAGCTAGCCGTGTCGTCGGTCGATCGAGATTCAAGAAGTTCTGCAACTGGCCCTGCGACGGCCGCGTGGCGCTGGGCCTCCCCGGGCTGGGTCGACTGCCGCCCGGTGTCCCAATGCTGGGTCTGCCGGCGCCGGGATTCCCGATATTGGGCCTGCCACCGCCGGGGCGGGCGGACTGGCCCGGCAGCGTGCTCGGCCGCGAGACCGAGGGCCGGCTGACGTTGGGTCGATCGATCGAAGGACGCGTCGGCGTCGGTCGGCTGACATTCGGCCGACCTCCCGATGGCAACCCGCCGGTGGGGCGGCTGACCTGGGGCCGCGGGCTGGGTCGGCTCATCGAAGGGCTTCGCCCCGCCGAGGGTCGGCTCATCGAGGGGGCGCGGCCACCCATCGACGGCCGGCTCATGCCACCGCGGCTCGCTCCGCCCATACCGCCGCGGCTCATGCCGCCACCGCGGCCGCCTCCACCGCCTCCGCGGCCGCGAGCGAGCGCCGGCTCGCAGGCCCAGAATAAGGTCATCGCCACGCAGATCGAAACGCGAAGGGCTTGGGAGAAGTGCATCGTGGAGGAGTCCTATCAAGCCGTGATTGGTGCCGGTCTATTGCCGCTCGAACACGATCTCGCCGACGTTCGGCAGGAGTTCTCCGTCGAGGACCCGCTGCACTTTCTTCCAAGCGAACGAGTCCCCGTTGAGGGGGCGGAGGATGCTGGTGAACGATCCGCTGCCGCCGTCGGCGAGCGTCACCTTTGACACCACCGACCACACGCCGTCACGCTGCGACCACTCGCCGGTGACAACGCCCCCGTCGGAATCGAACAGCCAGCTAACGATCTGATCGCTCTTCGCGTCCCAGCCAATCACCTGAAGGCCGGACGACGCTGGCCGGCCGCCGGCCGACACCACGTAGGTGCGGCTGAGGAACGCGTTGTTCTTGGTCCACCGGCAGCTGACCTCGACCGTTTGACCGTCGCCCCGGTCACGCCACTCGCCCACCAGCCAGTCGAGCTGCCGCAGCCGCTCGTACCGCTTGTCTTCCGCCGTGACGTTGTCCTCGGTGACGCGATCGATGAGCCACGCGTCGCCCTGCTTAACGAACACGGCACGGTAGGTGGTCTCGACGGCCTCGCCATCGGCGTAGGCGAGCGTCGCCCTGCCCCGCTCCAAGGCGACGCTGGGCGAGATGAACTCGATTGACTCGGTGGCGACCGCCAGTTTCGGCGCGGCGTCGTCGCCGAGGATCGCCTTGAACTCCTCCGTCATGGCCGCTTGCCCAACCACCGGGGCGCCGGTTGAGCCGGTCAGATAGACGCCCTCGTCCGACCAGAGGGAGATGAGCCGCGGCACGTCTCGGGCGTTGAACGCCGACACGTAGGCTTCGATGGCTTGCTCAATGCGAGCAGTCTCGTCGCTGTCGGCGGGAGTCTGCGCTCGGGCGACCGTGGCCGGGCCGCCGAGAGCTGCGCAGAGGATGAGAATCAGACGAGAAGGCATCGCAAACGGCTCCCAGGGGTGCCTTACCAATAGACCCCGGGCGCACACGCATCTCAACCCACGCGCCTGCGATTGCCGCAATAATCGGGCAACTCCCCCCCCGGCTTCGCGGGCGGAACCACGAAAAAACCCCGCGAGACCAATGGGTTCGCGGGGTTCGGTTGAGAGGCGCCGGGCGGATTCGAACCGCCGATGTCGGATTTGCAATCCGCCGGCTAGGAACGCAGGGGGAACGGAGCCGGATAAATATGGGATACGCGGAATCCGGTGACACGCGTTTCGCCACTACGGGCAAGGCGTGGGCGCGCTTTAGGTGACCCTTTGGGTGACCCCTAGCTTTCTTCGAACGCCGCCCTGCCCTGCTGTTCGAAGGCCCGCGGCCGCGCAATTCTCTGCCTAGGGTGACCCCCGCCAAAGTGGTACGCGGGAGCGGAGGCGGATAGGAGCCGGAACGGAGCCAGCATTATGCGGGATGTTTCGCGGAATGGCCGGTTTCCGCTGGGACCGCCCGTAACCTCTCTCTCGGTCAAGCAACGAACCCCAACGCCTACCGCAGGCCGCTCCCCCATTTTGCTTGACCGCTTAATTCGACGCCTCTGCGTCGGGGAGCGGCCTACGGCGGGTGTTGAGACTTACGGCCAATCATGCCGACCACCA
>JBCDJN010000066.1:0-26997 GCA_039414355.1 Planctomycetota bacterium
AACGCTTACCAGCTTCTCACCAGCATAGCCGGACACGAGTAGACGAGGATGGTTCACGCGCCGCATCGATTCGTGCACAGACGCCTAGCGGGCACTGCTGCCGACGACACACCAAAGGCAGTCGTCCGACCCGCTCACCGCACCGCCGACTCCGCTTCGGCCACTTGCTCCACCGCGTCCTCAACAAGCGGCCCGTGCTGGCAGCGGCGCAGGCTGAGGATGGCCATCGCCGTGCCGTACTGCTGGTGGTAGTTGTAGAACGGGTAGTCCCACCAACTGCCGTCCTTCTCCTGCAGCGGCAGCAGAAGGTGGGCCAGGTGGTCCTGGAAGTACACGCGTTCCGCGTCCGGCAGCAGCTCGAGTGTCAGCGCCGCGTAGAAGTGGCCGTAGTAGTAGAAGTAGCCGGCGACGCCGAACGGCGCCTCGTGCGGAACGGGGTACTTGCGGCCGATCGACAGCCCGCAACGGCTGGCTCTCCAACGTCCGCAAGCGGCCCATCCCGCACGAGGGGCAGTTCGCCGTGGCCGGCTACTTCTACTACTACGGCCACTTCTACGCCGCCATGTGCATCGAGCAGTTGCCCAAGGACGAGCAGCCGTACTTCCAGGACCACTTGGCCCACATCATCCTGCCGCTGCAGGAGAAGGATGGCAGTTGGTGGGACTACCCGTTCTACAACTACCACCAGCAATACGGCACCGCGATGGCCCTCTTCACGCTCGCCCGCTGCCAGCATGAAGTGGCGTCGAGCGAAACGCCTAAGAGCGAAGAGCAAGCCGTCGCCAAGACGGCGATGCGGTGAACGGCGAAGCGGCGGATCGTGGAACGGGAAATCCGTTCGAGTCGCCGGCGGTCGACGCGATTCGCACGGTCATCTGCGAAGGCCAAGAGCTGCCCTTCGGTCGCGTGCTTTTGGGCATTCTCGCGATTCCACCAATCTCTGGCCTCGCACAGTTGGCTATCGCACCCGCATGGACTGCTAGCCTTCGTTTCTTCTACGCCTCGCTTCCACCGATCGACCTTCGTGCCGAAGTGGAAGGGTGTCTCGCTGCGGCTGCGATGGCAACCGGCACAGCAGGAATCAGCCTGCTGCTTGGCGGTCCGATCCTGCTCTTCTACCTGACTCGCGACAAGTTGACGCCTAAGCGAGTGCAGCTCGTTGGAGTCGCGATCGCCGCGATAACCTGGGTCGTGTACGCAGCCAACGATCTGTACGCCTGGGCCGGTGTATTCACCTTCGACTTAGCCACGACGCGGTCTTGGGGACCCTTAGTTGTCTACTTGATCGCCACATCGCTAGTGATGCCCGCTCTGCCGGTCTTCCTCGGCTTCGCCGCGTACGCTTGGTGGATCAAGCGATTGCAGCAGAAGCCAACCAAGGAACACGCCGCAGCGGCGAACGACCAAGACTCCGCCACGCCGCAGCACGCTTGAGGGCCCCGACTTGTCGGCAAGCAACCCGTACACGTCGCCGCTGACGGACGACCAGCCCGATCAGCCGGAGGCGGCGATTCGGCGGCTGCCGCTGGGGCGGGTGCTACTTGGCATGCTGCTGATCCCCTTGGTGTGTGCGACCGCGCGGCTGGTGCTGGTTCCCGTCGAACTCCTGCTGGACTGGGTTCAGAACTGGGTCTTCTTTGGCTGGTGGCAACCGTTTTGGTACCAGGACCTCACGATGGTGTTCTGGCAGGTCCAGTCGGCGGCGTCGATGGGCTTCTTCAACACCCTGTTGTTCGGCGGGCCGTACCTGCTGTTCTGCCGCAGCCGCGGGACGCTCACGCCCAAGCGGGTGTTGATCACCGGGGCGGTGCTTGGCGGGATTTGGTCACTGTTTATCGGGGGCACGATGGTCAGCCTAGCGTTATCGTCGATCAACACACCGGACAATGAGTTTGGTGTTCCGCCGGCGTTGCAGTACGCGATCTCGGCGACCTTCGACATGCTCACGCAGATCTGGCTGCCGCTCGTTGCGGGCTTCGCGGCTTACGCCTGGTGGATTTGGCGGTTGCGGCGGAAGATGGATGTGGACGTTGAACCCGGCGAGGCGTAGCTCGCCCACGGTGTTGGTTGCTTGAGGGTGTTGGTTTGGCCAGCGGGAATCCTTACGCGTCGCCCCTGACTGAAGGCATTGCCGCGCCGAGCGGAACCTCGCCGCGGCGGCCGCTTTCGTTCGGCGAGGCGTTGGCCGGCGGCCCCAAGGCGGTGGGCGCCGTGGTGGTGGTCAACGCGCTCTTGCAGCCGCTCTCGGCGGCGCTTGAGTACTGGGCGTTCGGCTACTGGGACTTCCCGCCCGCGTGGCTCGAGCTGCTCGGCGGCCTCGCCGTGCTGCTCGCTGTCTCGTCGGCCTTCGCGCTTGGCGGCGCCGCGCTGGTTTGGGCGTGCCGGTGGCGGACCTCGGCGCCCGTGCTGGCGTCCGGCGCCGCGGCGGCGTTGCTGCTCACCGTGGCGTGGGTGAGCGGCGCGTTGTTCATCGCGCACAGCGTGGCGGGCCGGCTGCCCGGCGTCGGCCTGCCGGCGGGGCGGGACATCGTCTTCGTGGTCGGCAGCTTCTTCCTGCTGCTGTTCTTCCCGATGCTGGCCGGCACGGCCGTCTTCGCTCGGCACGTCACACGCTGGGCCGCCCCGCCGTCCCGGCAATCGGAGCCGTCGCCGGCCGCAGACGGGTGAGCGGTCCGCTGCTATTCTGAGCGGCGGCACGGGCCGGCGCGAACTTTCCGCTCGCCGCCTTGTCTTTGGCCCTGCCCGTCCTCCCGAGCCGCGTCCTCCGGCGCGCAACGCATGGATTCGCTCTCCACCAACCCGCCGCAGGCGCCCGAACCGCCGCCGGGTGACGCGACCGACTCCGTCACCGCGACCGAAGGCGTCCCCACGACTGGCGAGGGCAACAATGCTGACGAGGGCCACGCGAACGACGAGGGCGGCACGTGGTGGTCACGCCCCGCCGGCGCCCGCGAGGTGCTGGCCGTTGCGGCGCCGCTGATGGTCTCCGCGCTGTCGTGGACGGTGATGACCTTCGTCGACCGCATGTTCCTGCGGTGGGAGTCGGGCGACGCCATGGCGGCCGCGTTTTCCGGCGGCACAACGTGGTTCGCTGTGCTCTGCTTCCCGCTGGGCGTCTGCACGTACGCCAGCACGTTCGTCTCGCAGTACTTCGGCGCCGACCAGCGGGAGAAGATCGGCCCCATCACCTGGCAGGCGGTGTGGCTAGGGCTGGCGTTCTCGCCCCTCATGCTGGCCGCCGGCCCCGTGGCGCCCACGTTGTTCGAAAACGCCGGGCACACCGCGGTGATCACCGGCCTGGAGATCAGTTACTTCCAGGTGCTCTGCTGGGGGGCGCCGGCGATGCTCATCGCGCAGGCGCTCTCGGGCTTCTACAGCGGCCGAGGCGAGACGCGCGTGGTGATGGTGGTCGATGCGCTCTTTGCCGCGGTCAACCTCGGCCTGGATTGGCTCTGGATCTTCGGCCACTACGGCTTCCCCGCCATGGGGATCGAAGGGGCGGCGTGGGCCACCGTCTGTTCGCTCTGGCTGAAGGTCGCGGCGTACGCTTGGCTTGTGACGCTCCCGGCGCACCGCTCCATCTACAACACGCTCAGCCTTGGGTTCGACGCGGCTCTCACACGCCGGCTGCTGCGCTACGGCGGTCCGAGCGGGCTGCAGATGCTGCTCGACGTGGCCGGCTTTACCGTCTTCATCCTGCTCTGCGGCCGCCTGGGCGACACGCCCTTTGAGGCCACGAGCATGGCGTTCAACATCAGCAGCCTGGCGTTCATGCCGGTCTGGGGCATGTCGCTCGCCACGAGCATCCTCGTGGGCCAGCACCTGGGCGAAGACCGCGACGACCTGGCGGCCCGCGCCACGTGGACCACGTTTGGAATGGCGTTGGTCTACATGGCGGTGGTCTCGGCGCTGTACGTCTGCGTGCCCGACCTCTTCCTCTACGGCTTCTTTGCCGGGTCGGGCGAGCCGGTCGATCGGACCACGCCCGTCTACCTGCTGGCCGTTACGCTGCTGCGGTTCGTGGCGGCGTACAACCTGCTGGACGCGGCGGTGATGATTTTTGCGGGCGCGATCAAGGGCGCCGGTGACACGCGGTTTGTGCTGGCCGTGAGCATCGTGATGGCCGTGGCGCTGGCCACCGTGAGCTGGCTGACGGTGGACGTCTGGAATCTGGGCGTCTTCGGCTGCTGGTACGCCATCACCGGCTGGATATGGGTGGTAGGGATCGTGTTCTTTCTGCGGTTCCTCCAGGGCAAGTGGCGGTCGATGCGGGTCATCGAACAAACGGGCGAGCCCGGGCCCAACGCGGGGTGACCCGGGTTCGGTCATCCGCGCACGCCCCTTCTCCAAACCGCAAGCCAAGGCCGCCTGGGGCCGGCTGTAGCGGTCCTTCCGCCACGCGATTGGGCTTTCGTGCCGCCGCTGCGTGCCAGCCGGAGTTCGCCGAACCGGGTGACCTACGGTTTAGCAAACCCAAGGCCGCGACCGCGACGAGGACCGTCGCCCAGCGGCCACGGGCCCACGCGAGCCCCTCCGTGTGCGGCAGTGACGCAGCCACGATCGCTCTCCCCGCACGCCAGTACAAGCAGCACCCGCTAAACGAGACTCGCCGATGGGCTTCCTCACCAACTTCTTCACGAACGTCTTCGACGAAGAACAAACCGAAGCGTTGCCGCTGGTAAGCAGCTTCGATGAAGTCTCGGAGGAGCAGCTTGAAGACCACCTGAGCGTTTCGCGCTACGGCAGCTTCCAGCTCACCGACGCCGTGCGGCCCAGCTTCAACCTTGAAGTGGTGCCCAGCGCCGGCTTCCGGCACGACACCTACCACGACGACGAGAGCAAGGCCGACGTGCCCGTGCTCATGGCGTCCGCCAGCCGCGAGCGGCTAATGGAGACGTTCGTTGACCTGCTCGCGCCGCTCGGCCCCAGCGTGGACGTGGTGCTGGAGACCAGCCACGGCCACTCCGCCGGTCAGCACACCGACCTGTACCGCGAACAGATCGACATGCCGATCCTGCAGAGCATCCTGTGGGACTTCGAAGACCTGCTGACCAACGACGGCTGCACCGGCATCGCGGTCTTGAATCCGCGGCTGCCGCAAGAGGTTCAGCTCGACGAGCACAAGCTGCTGATCGTCTACGGCAGCGACCTGCGTGCCTACGAGGGCGTGCTGATCGATAACTACATCGATTGCCGCGAGGAGATCCGCTTCATCACCGAGGCGGAACACGTCCACTCCACCACCGACAACTACATCCAGCAGTTCGCCGAACTGAAGATGCGGCTCGGCATGGACGGCACGGTCTAGGAGCGTTCAGCTGTCAGCGATCAGCCGTCAGCTCTTCTAAGCTGAATGCTGACCGCTGATCGCTGACCGCCATAGGCCGGAGGCCGTACTACGGCACCAGGAAGATGCCGCCCGTCCACGCCGCCGCTTCCCACGCGGCCGCTCGGCCGGTCATTGGCAGCGGGTCGAGCAGGTACGGGGCGCAGTTGCCCGGTCGGTAGTGGCCCAGCGTGTAGACGCACTCGTTCGGCGCCTGCAGGCCCATCATGAACGGCAGCGCCGGGATGCGGCCGAAGAAGTGCACGCCCGAGAGCACCGGGTCCAGGTGCGGGCCCCACGAGTGGCCGTAACGCTCCAGGCCCACCTGCTCAAAGTAGAGCGGCTTGTGGCACAGGCCCGACGCCTTCCACATGTAGACCACTTCTTGCCAGCAGCGCGGGGCGTACGGCGTGCCGTCGTCAATCGAGCAGTTGAACGGGTAGTCCGTGCCCGCCCGACCCGTGACGCCGATCGTGATATCGATCATCGCCAGCCGGTTCGCCTTGAGCTCGGCCAGTTCTTCAGCACAGCGCTCGTACGCCTCGGTCCGCCGGTTGGCTTCTTTGGTCGCTTCGTCCAGCTCGGCGTCGTCATCTCCCAGGTCCATGTCGCCTAGGTCGTCGTCGCCAAAGTCGCCGAGGTCTTCCAGGTTGTTGTCGAAAGGCGCGTCACGCAGCGGGTCTTCGATCGGCTCCATCGGCTGCTCGTCCACAATCTGCGGCTGCGGCTCGGGCGCGGCGGGCAGGCTGGAGTCGTCAGCAGGCGGATCGACCGGCGGAAGCGTCCGCCCGTCCGGCTCGAACCCACCGGGCAGATCGCCCATCGGTGGGACCTCGATCGCCGGCCCCTCGTCCCCGGCAGGATCGCCGAAGTCTGGCAACGGCGCGTCTTGCAGCGGGTCTTCAATCGGCGCGTCGTCTTCCATCGGCGGCGGCAGCGGCTCACCCGGGCCTCCGCCGAAAGGCTCTTCCATCTGCCGCTTCAGCTCGGCGCCGAAGTCCGGCTCACCCGCCTGGGCTACCTGCATGGGGCGGATGGCCACCTCGCTGGTGCGACGCGTCACAACGCTCCGCGTCTTGGCCGGCTGACGGTAAGCCAGCTTCAGCCGCGACACGCCGCCGCTGCGCTGGCCTTCGCCGAACGCCGCCGGCCGAACCTCTCCGTCGCGGTGGATCATCACCAAACGGTTCTTCGACTCCGGCCGAGACGGCTCGCGAACGACCTTACGATCGTGCGTGCCGAGCGGCCGCCACCCGTCTTGGGGCGGGGCGAACACCGCCGGTTCGGCGCCCACCGCCTGCAAGGCGATGGTCAACGTGGCCAGCACGGCCAACAAACCGGCGGGCAGCCAGAGCGGCTCTCGCCGAGAGGGCGCCCGGCCTCTCCGCCAAGCACTCACCGCCACCGCGTCAGTGCTCGGTGGAGTACTCCGCGGTGTAATTGGGCGCTTCCTGCGTGATGGCGATGTCATGTGGGTGGCTCTCCCTAACCGACGCGGGGGAGACGCGGATAAACCGGGTCTCGGTCCGCAGTTCTTCGATCGTCCGTGCGCCGCAGTAGCCCATGCCGGCACGCAGTCCGCCGACCAGCTGATAGACGAAGGGCCCGAGCGGGCCCTTGTACGGGACACGCCCCTCGACGCCTTCGGGAACCAACTTGCCGGCGCCGCCGCCGGCGGAGCCATCTTCTTCGCCGCTCTGTGTGTTTGCCGGGCTCTGCCGGTACCGCTCGCTCGACCCGCGGGCCATGGCGCCAAGCGACCCCATGCCCCGGTAGGCCTTGTAGCTACGCCCCTGGTACAGGACCCGCTCGCCCGGGCTCTCGTCGAGCCCGGCCAGAAGCCCCCCGATCATCACGACGTGGGCGCCCGCCGCGATGGCTTTGGTGATATCCCCCGAGTAGCGGATGCCCCCATCCGCAATGATTGCTACGCCGCTCCCCTGTGCCGCGCGGGCCGCCGCGTGGATCGCGGTGATCTGAGGCACGCCGATCCCGGAGATGATCCGCGTGGTGCAGATCGACCCCGGGCCAATGCCCACTTTCACCGCGTCGGCGCCCGCCTTGATCAAGTCTCGGCAGCCCTCGGCCGTGGCGACGTTGCCCGCCACGACGTCGATTCCCCACCGCTTCTTGATCTCGGCAACGGTCTCGATCACGTTCGCCGAGTGGCCGTGAGCGCTGTCAACCACGAGGAAATCCACCTCGTTGCCAATCAGGCTCTCCGCCCGCTCGTAGTCGCACACCCCCACCGCGGCGCCCACCCTTAGCCTGCCAAGGCGGTCCTTGGCTGCCTGCGGGTAGCGCCGCATCATGTCGATGTCTTTGATCGTGATTAGGCCCGTCAGTTTGTAGTCTTCGTCAACCAGCAGAAGCTTCTCGACCTTTTTTTCCATCAGCACCTTCTCAGCCTGCTCAAGCGTCACGGTCCCCGTAGCCGTAACCAGGCCCTTGGCGGTCATCACCTCGCCGATGGGAAGGTCGTTGCGATCGAGAAAGCGGAGGTCCCGACGCGTGAGGATGCCCACCAGCTTGCCGCTAGCATCGGTGATAGGCACGCCGGAAACCCGCGAGGCCGCCATCTTCTCGCGGGCTTCGGCCACGCTTGCTTCGGGCGGCAGAGTGACCGGGTCGGTGATGATGCCATTGGCGGACCGCTTGACCTTCTCCACCTCCTGGCTCTGCTGCTCGATGGAGAGGTTCTTGTGGATCACGCCCAAGCCGCCCTCCTGAGCCAGGGCGATCGCCATGCGGTGCTCGGTCACCGTGTCCATGGGCGAGCTCAGTAGCGGGACGTTCATCCCAACACGCTCGGTCAGCCGGGTCGCTACGCTGACCTCCGACGGCATCACCTCGCTGTACCGCGGCTCCAGCAGCACATCGTCGAATGTGAGCCCGGGTGAGGTGGTTCGCTCTTCCAGCGAGAGAGGCGTGGAGGGGGAAGGCATGGCGGGGACTCCTTGAGCGAGCGTAGCGGGCTCCAAAAGATCATTCTGCCGAGCTTGACGCCACTGGCAAGCCACACGCCAGGCATTCGCCCGAATCCGCGAGGCCCAAAGAAAAAAGGGCCCCGGCAAAGCCGGGGCCCTTGTGGGTTTCAGTTGTGGTTGGGCTCAGTCAATCAAGCTGGGCCGAACCGATTCAACCGCGGCGACGCACGCCAGCCAGACCGGCGAGCACCAGGCTCACGAGGCCAGCCGAAGCGGGCTCGGGAATGCTGGCCGACACTGTGTAGACCAGCGAACCGCCGTTGGCCGAGGTGACCGTCAGGTCGGCGGTCTGCGGACCCGGAGCGATCGAGGCCAAGTTCAGGCCGGAGACGTCGAGGACAACGTCAACACCGGTCGGGCTCGGGATGGCGCTGAAGATGCCGAGAGCGTCGTTCGTGATGTCGGCGCCAATCGCACCAAGGTCGCCGTCGCCACCGTTGGACAGAGCGATGTCGATACCACCATCGGTGCCGCTGGTGAAGTCAGCCGTCAGGTCGATGGTCGAACCACCGGCGGGATCGCCAACAAGCATGGGGTCAACCATGGTCGCACCACCGATCACAAAGTCGGTGAACGTTTCGAAAACGCCGGGGCCATCAACACGCAGGTCGAGCTCGGCCTGTGTTCCTGCGGCCAACACCACTTGCAGGAACTCGATACTGGTGCTTGCTGTGGTGAGCGTGATCGCACCGTCGATCGGATCCATCACGAGTGGATCGCTGCTGAAACCAGTAGGAGCAGCGTTACCGAAAATGTCCTGCACCGGGAGATTGGTGAGACCACCCGTGGTCGACGTATCGCCGACGCTCTCGGTCAGAGACGTGTTCGAGAACGCAAACGGCGGAACGAGCTTGAAGAACGTGTCGTAGGCTTCGTTGCCAGCACCAAATCCGGCACCGCCAGCGCCGTGCGAATCAGCCGTCGGCGTCGGCTGAGGTCCGCCAAACGTCAGGTTGTAAACCTGGTGCAGATTACCGGTGAGCTCAAGGTTTGAGAACGTGTTGAGCTCTTCACCTGCGTCTCCAACCGCAGACACGGTGTACTGGATAACGCCTGGCTCAAGCTCGAGCTCGCTGGTCTGGAGAACGATCGCACCGTTGGAGATGCTGCCCATTGCGAGGGCAGCCACAGCAAACAAAGAAGTGATACGCATAGTTACTTTTTTCCTGTTAGGAGACGTGTACTTGGTTAGGCCCCGCACCCTGCGGGTAGGTCGCAAATCACTGCAGAAAACTCTTCGCAACCACGTGCTCCATTAGCAACTCTGTGACCTCGTCAAGTAATTGGTGCTCAGGACCTGCCTCTATTCGGCACGTCCATATCCGATACTCGCAACTCATCCGCGACGCCGGCCAAAGCCGGCGAAGCAACCGAGGGCGAGAAGGGCGGCGGTCGTCGGCTCAGGGGCGGCCGTGGCCGAACCCGGGACACCGAACAGCCAGTTACCACCCAGAATAGCGGCGTCAGCCGGGTCAACAAACCCGTCACCGTTGAAGTCACCGTCGGCAGCACCGCCCGCGACGTTCATCAGCCAGTTAGAACCAAGGATCGCGGCGTCAGCCGGGTCGACCTGCCCGTCACCGTTCGCGTCGCCGGGCACGACTGGTGCGCCACCCGCTGTCGCCGTGTCAGCCACCGAGGCGAACAACGTGCCGCCCTGGGCGCCGAGGAAGTCGAAGTAGACCGTGGTTTCGGCCGTACCGGCAGTCGAAAACGTCAGGGCTTCGAAGGGGCCGCCCGTGGTGAAGGCGGTCGAACCGAGCGGGGCGAAGAAGCCGTCAACGGTGCCACCGGGGCCGTTGCTCACGACGCTCGAAACACCTTCGTAGAACTGAACGCCTTCGCTCACCGTGCCGACGAACGGGTCGTTACCGGGGTTGATGATGTCCGTGCCCGTGATGTTCTCTTGGAAGTTGGTCGTGTTGACCACGGGCGCCGCCAAGATATCGCCATCGGTCTCGAGGGCGAGCTCAAGGGCGACCGAGCTGAACGGCGACGCCGGCGAGATGGTCACGGTCCAGTCAATGTTGCCAGCGTTCTCAACGCCGCTGACGTCGATCGTCGGCTGCGCGAAGGCGACGGAGGCGGACGTCGCGGCGACGGCGGCGACGCTAAGGATGCTCTTCCAGGTCATTACTTTCTCTCCACCCACTTTTGGAAATTGCCAATCAGGTTTGGCGTGTCAAACAGAGCGGCCGAACAAGGTTGTGCTGAACGCCTCTCAGGACTTTGCCCGCCAGTCTTGCTGCCCTTGGTCTCTCGCAGCCTGACGGAGCACGGTCGCGTGCTCAATGCTCTTCAGCTCAACGCCTAACGGACTACCCTAACAAAAAACGCGAGGTCACTGGTTGGCTACGCCGCCAACCAGGGCTTGGGGGAATCCATGAGCTTCAGAGTTCTTGAGCGAGACTCGGGGTCTTGCTGGCCGTTCTCAGTAGCTCGTCGAATCGCCCAAAAAATCGGAAAAGGAAAACTACAGCAGTCGGTGCAGGGGCTTCCGCCGCCCTTACCGGCTGGACGCATTATGCGAGCGGGTTTTGGGGGTGTCAAGCAGTTTCCCCACGTATTCGGTGTTTTTGGGTCCAACGCACGCTCGACCCAAAACCCCTTGTTTTCTAGGGCGAAGCGTGCCCACCAGCGCTGTCGCGAGAATCGCCAACGCACCTGTTTGGGGTTCGGGGATCGGTTGCATGGCTTGCGTGCCCATCATTCCGAAGTTGGTTTTCCAAAGCTCGTAGTCCGCCAAGTCAACCACGCCGTCGAAGTTTCCGTCGCCTGCGATTCCGGGGATGCCGACGTTGTTGCCGAGGTTGTCACGCCACACCGTGAAGTCAGCCATGTCAATGACATTGTCGCCGTTGAAGTCGCCGTTCGCTTGCACCAGGTTGCCCATTGCATTTACCGAGGTGCTCGGCTGGATCGATGGTGAGATGTCACCAATGGGTTCTGCGAGACTTGTTGACCGATAGACTTGCCCGGTCAGATCACCGATGGTCGTGCTGAACTCCGGGATGGAACCTGCCGGGAAGGTGCCTTCCGCGATGGGAGCAAAGGTCGTCAGCGAGCTGTCGAAACGGACCGCGGGATTCGCCCACGGGATGTTGCTGGGGCTGTCGAAGGTTGATTGTGTCGGCGAACCAAGCTCCTGAGTGCCTACGCCAAAGAAGACGCCTGTTGGGTCCGTGCCGCTCAGCGGAAACGATACCTGATTGGTGACAACTTGAACGCCGTCCGTAACCGAAAAGACGCTGAAGAAATCGAAGCCGGCTTCATCGCCTCCGTTCACCGTGCCGCTTGGGACGAGCTCGGTCACGCCGCTATCGACGCCAGTTAGCACGAAGTTAAGTGCTGCGATGCCGGCGTTGGAAGAAGCTGCGGACACCTGCCACGTGCCGCCCTGCGACGCGTCGATTGGGTCGGTGTACCTGAGGTCCAGCTGCAGCGTGATCGACTGCCCGTTCACCAGCGGCAGAGCGCTGGCCAAGGCGGCAAGGGCGAAGAAAACGGTGGCGGGTCGGCTTAACGCGGAAGGAATCATCGCCATCAACGTTCTTCCGAAGGTGGTGTTGGCCGACTGAGCGGTGGCCGACTGGGTGCTGGAGCGAGGCCCGGGCGGAACGGGTCGGTTGCGACACAGGCGCTCAGCCGGGCAGGCTGAGGGCTGCGAAACGAGGGTACCGGCCGGTAATGGGTCGCGACAGCGTGTTCCGGGCGCTGTTGCGGGTGGGGTTTGTGACGAGCCGCGGCAACCGCAGCGACCGTTCACACCGCCCAGTTTACCAGCCGGTGCGAACGCCACAAGAAAATTCCGCGCTGCCGGGCTCTGCTATAACGCAGACCAGTCCGACGCACGCGGTAGCGTTCGGGTTGGATTCGGCCGGTTATTCCGCGTATTCGAGTGACTCTGCCATGTCTGAGATGCGGACCTTCGTGTTCACCGACATCGCCCAGTCGGTAACGCTGAAGGGGCACATGGCGGGCGCCAACGATGCGGAGCGGGACGAGGCGTTTGTGAGCACGATTCTGTCGCCCCACAGGCGGCACATCGAGCAAGACTTGCCGCGGTTCGGCGGCCGGGTGGTGTCGACGGCGGGCGATGGGCACTTCTTGGTCTTCGCCAACACCATTAACGCTGCCAGTTGGGCGGTGGCGGTGCAGCAGCGGCACGCCACGCAGCCGGTGGACGTGCCCGGCAGCGAGCCCGTGGGGGTTCGCATGAGCCTGCACGTGGGCTTTCCGCAGGCCGACCCCAGCGACCCCAACAACTTCATCGGCCGCGTGGTGGACTACGCCGCTCGGCTGAACGACCACGCCGCCAGCGGGCAGATCCTCATCTCCGCCGCGGCGCTGGGGCTGCTGCAAGACGCGGGGCTTGATGGCGTCGTGTTCCACTCGCACGGGCCGATGGAGCTGCGTGGCATCGGCTCGGTGGAGGTGCACGAGTTGCTCTACAGCGGCCGCAAGCCGAGCGCCCCGCGGACGGCGCCCTCGCGCGTGAAGCAGCGAGATTGGACCGTGCTGCCCGCAACGATGGGCCTGACCGAGTACGCCCAGCAGGCGGGCAGTTCCGGCGGCGTGGCGACACCCGCGGCGCCGGCTAAGCGGCTGGGAAACTACGAGCTTGGCGAATTGCTCGGCGCCGGCGGCATGGGCGCCGTTTATCGGGCTCGGCACACGCAGTTCGATCGCGACCGGGCGGTGAAGGTGATCAAGCCGTCGCTGCTGCCGCACGGCCAGTCGGACAGCGACGGCGAGGTGATCCGCCGGTTCTACCGCGAGATCAAAGCAATCGGCGCCCTCGATCACCCCAACATCGTGGTGGCGATCGATTCGTCTTCGCCCACCGACGAAACCCACTTTCTGGTGATGGAGTACGTGGACGGCGTGGGCGCCGATCGGCTGGTGGAACTGCTCGGCCCGCTGCCGCCGGCGGCGGCCTGCGCCGTAGCTCGGCAAGCGGCGCTGGGCCTCGACTACCTGCACCGCCAGGGGATGGTCCACCGCGACATCAAGCCGTCGAACCTCATGCTCACGCTGGTCGACCGCTCGGGCATGCCGCACCACGACTCGGCAACCAACGCTTCGCCGCACGCGCCGCTGGTGAAGATCCTCGACCTCGGTCTGGCGCTGCTGGTGACGGAGAACGAGCCCCGCCTCACGCAGATGGGTCAGGGGGCGATGGGCACGGCCTACTACATGTCTCCGGAGCAGTGGAGCACCACCAGCGTCGACATCCGCAGCGACATCTACAGCCTGGGCTGCACGCTGTACCACCTGATCGCCGGGCGGCCGCCGTTTGTGGACTCGGACCTCAAGCCGCAACGCGCCCACGAGCAGGCGCCCATCCCCACGGACTTCGGCCAGAAGGGCATCCCGAAGGCACTGCCCAAGCTGCTGCGCAAGATGATGGCCAAGGCGCCGGACGATCGGTTCACGCGGCCATCGGAGGTTGCCGAGGCGCTCGCTGAGTTGGCGGAAGACGAGGCGCTTACGACGACCATCGAGGAAGCCCGCCGCGCCGCGGCCCGGATGTCCACCGTCCCCGGACCCGTGCCGGCCGAAACGCGGCTCACCGGCGCCGGCGCGCGGGAGACGCTCATCCCGCACCCGCCCGCCTCGGGCCAGCCGGGTTGGCACGCGCCGCCGCGGCCGCGGCCTTGGTGGCGACGGCTGGCGACGCCGCTCGCCATCGCCCTCACGGCCGCCGCCGCGCTGTACATGGCGCAGGTCGCCAGCCAGCGACAGCGTTCGCTCGACGAGGCCCGCCGCCAGAGCCAAGAAGCGCTCCGCGACACGCTGATCGTGCCGGCCGGGTTGGCAGCGTCGCTCTTGGCGACGGAGATCGATACCCGCTTCGAGATCCTCACCCGCTTGGGCCGCGACAAAGTAATCCGCGAAGCGCTCGCCACGGTCGACCCAACCGATCGCTCCACGTGGCGCGACGCGCAGCGGTGGATCGTCGAGAAGAAAGCCCTGAACGACCGCGTGGCGGCAACCAGTTGGTTTCTGGTCTACGCCGACGGCACGCAGGTGGCTCGGGCGAAGCCCTCCAAGACCCTCGGCAACGCGTACGGCTACCGCGACTACTTCCACGGCGGCGGGCGCGACCTGCCGAAGGACCAGACGGGCCGGCCGACCACTGAGCCTGTCCTTTCGTCGGTCTATCGAAGCGACAGCACCAAGCTGCTCAAGGTGGCGTTCTCGGCGCCCATTTGGCGCGACGGCAACACGGGCGACCCGGCCGACGTGCTCGGCGTGCTCGGCATGTCGGTCGACCTCGGTTCGTTCCGCGTGCTCGAAGACGCGGAGCGCTTGCCGGACAGCCTAGAAGTGGTGCTGATCGACCTCCGCGAAGACGCCCTCGGCCCCATGCCCGACCCGGGCGAAGGCCCCCGCCGCGGCCTGCTGCTGCACCACCCCAAGCTGGCCGAGTACGAGGTGCCCAGCGACCCGTTCCGCCTGCCGGCCCCGCTGCTGCAGCGCGTGGACGACGCCCTGAGCCGAGCCACGCGGACCGGCCGGCTGAGCAACCCCATCATCGAGGGCTACGACGACCTGCTAGGCCGCCGCGGCCGCGGGCAGTACATCGGGGCCTTCGAGCCGGTCGTGGTCCGCAACCCGGACGAACAGCGCGACACCCGCCTGCTGGTGATCGTTCAGCGGAAGCAGTGAGCGGGGGCTTCTGCTCGTTCAGCGAAGCGATCCCGCCTGAGACTGAAGCCGGAAAATGCGAGAGCAAGCAAGACCGCTAACGCAAGCACCGAGCAAGGCTCGGGAATCACGGCTTCGGCGCCGCCGGCGAGAAACAGCGGCGCCCCTGGGACACCCTGGGATTGTGGCTCCAGGCTTGCTCCTTCGACGACGAGCGTAAAGTCGGCCCTGACTTCCGCAATGTGAACAAACACTTCGACTAGGTCACGGTACGCGATCGCGTCGACGTCGTTCGGCAGTGTGATCGAGTACCCGACGTAGCGGTTGCCTTCAATGCTGTAGAGACTGTCGCTCGTAATCGGAACGATCGTCGCACTAGCAGCGGTCAGCAGCTGCACCCCCAAGCCGTTGTCCTGGGGGCCGGGCGTCTTGGAGATGAGTTCGATGCGGGCTTCGAGCACGCCCTCCTCAAAGAACTCGAACGCTCCTCTCGCGGGCAGGGCGGGTTGGAATCGAGCGTCCGCTGCCATCATCGCGGCGTCACCGCGTGGCGAGCTGGCAAGCAACGCCGCCATGCAGAGCATCCAGTGCGGAATCCGCCGAATCACGGCGAAACCGCGAGTCGGATTGATACGCCAAGCTTCGGTACGGCTCTTCATGCCGCTGGCTCCTGCCTGCCCGGGCCGTGAAAATCGAGAGCGGACCGTACCGGTCTTCAGGCAGTCGAGAAAGGGCAACTGCGACGCAAGCGAGCGTCCCGCCCAACGCACACTGGGCTGTTCCTCCGGGGCGGGTCTGGCCGATACTTGAAGCTTCATCCTGCATCGCCCCACCCAACGCCCGCTGTGCACGGAAGCACCCATGCGGCGACTGCTGCAAAACGCCCGGCACGACGATGTGCCCTACGATCGGCCGAACCTGCCGTGGGTGTGCGGCAAGGCGGCCGAGGGCTGCCCCTGCGCGGCCGGCCCCACCGCCCGCGGACGCTGCCCCGATAACGCTTGCCGACCGCAGCGGAGCCTCCGCGTCCGCCGCGGCCGGATCGCCGTTGGCGTCGCGCTGTTCTCGGTCGGGCTGGCGATGGTGCTCATCGGCTCGCCGTGGAAGGACCGCGCGCTGGCGCCCGGCCCGCTCAGCCAGGCCCACGCCCGGCTGCTGTCGGCCGATCGCAATCCCAACCGCTGCGCGGCGTGCCACCCGGGCGGCGCCAACTTCGCCCTCGGGCTCGCGAGCCCGGAACTCGCCAGCGCCGCCGCCGCCGGCGCCACGCAATCGGACCTTTGTTTGAATTGTCATCAGACGCTCATCGACCCTAAGCACGCCCTCACGGCACACGGGCTGCCGGCAGGCTCGCTTGACTCGAAACGCCGCGGTGGCGGTGTGGCGATCGAGGCGTCGCTCACCGGTGGGCTGTCGAGCATGAGCCGCATGCTTGGCGCCGCGAGCGACGAACCGCTCGCCTGCGCGGCGTGCCACCAAGAGCACCACGGCGCCGGGCACAACCTTTCGTTCATCTCCGATGGCCGCTGCCAGGCGTGCCACTCGCAGCGGTTCGATAGCTTCGCCGGCAGCCACCCCGGCTTCGGCAACTGGCCCTACCGCCGGCGGACGCGAATCAACTTCGATCACAACTCGCACGCCGCGAAGCACTTCGCCGAGAAGAACCAGGCGTTCGACTGCGCGGCGTGCCACCTCGATTCGCCCGGCCGGGACGACAAGCTGCTGGCCCACTACGACCAGGCGTGTGCCGCGTGCCACGACGAGGGGATCAAAGCCGGCGCGCCGGCGGGCTTGGCGCTGTTCTCGCTGCCGACGCTTGATCGCAACGCGATCGAGGCCGCCGGCGAGTCGCTCGGCGCCTGGCCCGAGCAAGCGATCGGCGACTTCGACGGCGAGCTCTCGGCCGTCGCCACGCTGCTGCTCGCCACCGACGCCGACGGCAAGGCGGTGCTCGACCGGCTGGGTGCGAACGTCTCTCTGTTCGATCTCGATCCCGACTCGCCCGATGACGCGCGGCTCGCCAAGCAACTGGCCGACGCGCTGCGGCGTCTCTTGAACGGGCTCTCGGTGAATGGCCACGCGGAGGTCGTCCAGCGGACGGCGCCGCTCGGCCCGGCGACGATCGATCTTGCAGGCGGCCTGCCGGTCACCGCGGTCGACGCGGCGCTGCGGCGGTGGTTCACCGGGCTGGAACAGCCGCGTTCGCCGGCCACCGTCAAGCAGCTTGCCGATCGGCAGACGGGCGGCGGGTGGTTTGTCGATGACGACCGCCTCGCCATCCGCTACGTCCCCCGCGGCCACGCCGACCCGCTGCTGCGAGCGTGGATCGACCTGGCGGCCGGCATGACCGATGAGCACGCCGAGTTGCGCGACGCGGCAATGGCGGAGCTGGCGTCGGCCACGTCGCCCGGCCGCTGCGTGGTGTGCCACAGCGTGGACGACGCAGCGACGGTTGATGCCGACACGATGACGGTCAACTGGCGGGGCCTCCGCCGCGATGAGCTGCCGCGGCCGTTCACCAAGTTCTCGCACCGCCCGCACACCACGCAGCCGGAGCTCGCCGACTGCACCCACTGCCACCGCCTGGACACGACCGCCGACCGCCAAGGGGCGCCCTACCCCTCAACGCGGCTGGACGACTTCGTCTGCCAGTTCGAGCCAATCGAAAAAGCCGACTGCGCCCAGTGCCACAAACCGGCCGCCGCCGGCAACCGGTGCACGCAGTGCCACAACTATCACGTGGGCGAGGGCTTCTAGGCCGGCACTTTGGCGCCCGCCGCAGCAACGGGGTGATCTGCCGGCGGATCAGCTCCCTCCAACGGAACGTTGTGGCGATGAGCGCGTCCCTCGCACCGGGCGGCCCGCCTCTTGGAGGATCTCGCCCGCAACTAGGCGATTCGCGAATAGTAGCGTCGCTCGCCGAAGGATCCTCGTGCGTTGCTCGTTCCGCTCCGGGACTCGGTTTATGGTCGGTTCTCCGTGTGTGCCAGGTTACATGAAGCGGCGACCGCGGGCACGTTGCGGCTGGGTTCTGGCGACAATCTGGGGTTTTCGCCGCGAATTGCCGCCCGGTTTCTGCGGGCGCGGCGAATTTGGTTGTGTAACTGGCTCAGAAACCCAAACCACCGAGGACAAGGAACCGATCATGCCCGCCAAGGCAAAGAAGCCGCCCGTCGTGAAACTCGTCAAGCCGGACCCCAACGCTTTGGGGGAAGCCCACGCCAAGCGATTCGAGAAATTCTGGAAGGTCTACTTCCCCGTCGCCAAGGACTACGCCCAGAACAAGCCGGTGAAGCCGGCGGACATGAAGAAGGCGCAAGAAAACGCCGCGGGCGCCCGATTGGTGATCGACAAGACGCTCGCACGCTCTCGCAAGAGCATGGACAAAGAGCAGATCAAGGCGTTTGAGCTGGCGCTGTTTCACCTCGACTACTACGACAACGTCATCTTCCCGAACAGTGATACCTCGCGTTTCAAGCCGAAGCTGGCCAAGCGTGGCGATAAGGGTTCGGCCGTGAAGGGCTACCAGGCCTTGCTCAAGGAGTGGGACTGGTACAAAGGGAAAGTCGACGGCGTCTTCGGCGAAGGCATGGAGCAGGCGGTCGAGAAGTTCCAGGGCATGCAGAAGCTGAAGGTCGACGGTAAGATCGGCAAGAACACCGCCGCCCGGGTCGTCGAACTAGGGCTCAGCCTGGGGTACGCCGAGCAGCTTCATAAGATCTGTTGATCGACCGGCGTCGCTCAACTGGCGATGGCTGTCCGGCCGAGTGCTCGCGGCGGCTAGATCGCAGGGACAAGGACTCGTCTTCCGGGCGGGGCGTCATGAAGTTCGATCGGCTTGTGTGCTTCGATCTCGAGATGTGCTGCTGGGACACCACCGACCCGCACCGCATCGGCGAGATCATTGAAGTGGGGCTCGCGGAAGCCGATCTACTGACCGGAGAGGTTTCGCAGCGTGCTCAGTACTTTGTGAAGCCCGAGCGGGACGAAGTCTCCGAGTTCTGCACCAAGCTCACGGGGATCACGCCGAGAACCGTCGAACGGCAAGGCCGGCCGCTCGATAAAGTGCTCAGCACGATGACCAAGAAGTTTGGCGGCGCCGGCAAGGTCTTCGCGGCCTGGGGCCGGGACGACCTGGTCTTGTTCGACGAGTGCCGCGCGAAAGAGGTTGAGCAGCCGTTCCATGAGTTTCTCAACGTGGCGACGGTCTGCCAACTGGCGTTCACCAACGGCAAGAAGAAGCTCGGGCAGCCCGCCGCCCAGGAGCTTCTCGGCGTGCCGTGGCAAGGCGATCGCCACTCGGCGTTCGACGACGCGTTTAACTTGGCGAACCTCTCGCTGCGGCTGTTCGCGAGCCTACGAGAGCTCGGAAGCTCAAGCTAGATGCGTCGTGCGGCTCGGCAACCGCGGATCGCGGCGTGGACCCCGCCTACGTTCCGAACGAGGAGCGCCGTGCGGTCCTGGCTGGCGCCTTTGGCACTCTGACTCGACACAAGCCAAGCTAGCGTGCCGACCTTCTAGCGATCGATCTTGATGTTGCGGAGCTTCCCGTTCCGCCGAATGGTCATCGTGATCGGCAGCGTGTAATCGACCGGAAAAGCCTTGTTGAAGTCGGACGCGTTGCTGATGAGGCGTCCATCGATAACACGGATGTCGTCGCCGACGCGTAGGCCAACCTTCTCGGCGAGGGAGCCGCGATCGACTCGGCTGATGTACCGGCCTTTCGAAGCCGTAAAGCCGATCATATCGTCTCTTGCGTGAGCGGCTGACAAGATCACAGCCTGGGTGCTCTTATTGGCGCCCGACCCCGTGAGGTAAACGACCTTCGAGAGCCCCGCGTTCTTTTCCTGGACGTCTCCAAAGAACTTCAACCAGGAATGCCTCCGCATGTGCTCCTTCTCGAACAATGAACAGAAGGAGTAAGTAAACACCCCTCCTGAGTAATTGGACCACGACGGGCCGAAGTAAAGAGAGGGCTGCCCTTTCTTCGAGGACATGATGTCGACGAACCCTTTCGCGTCAAAGAAAAGGCTGTCAGCAAGCGGGGCGGCGGGCTTGCTGTCGCTGCGGGTTGGTTCGCGGTAGTACTTCGGCTTCTTTGGTTTCTTGAAGGCCTTTTGATTCGGGTCCGAAGCGCACGCGTCGGTAATGAGGATCTTCAGTCGGCAGTTCATCCCATCGAGCATCCTTCTCAGCGTCTCGCGTTTGATCCCCTGCTCGTTGAGCACGTAGAAGAGGTAATCCTCGTCTCGATTCCAACCGCCGTGCGAAGAGACGTAGATCATCACCGCGTCGTCGCGGTTCAGGCGTGGCTTTATGATGCGGATATCCTCGATCACCTCGTCCCAACTGGCGTCGTCGCCGGAGACGGTGGCGAGGACGCGTTCGTCCTTGTCGGGGATGTAGGTACGGATCATTTCAATCATCCGTATGGCGTCGACCGCCATCGCGTTGCCGCCTCTTGGATTGCTCGTGTCGGCGGCGATGATCGCAAAGAGACGTCCCGCCGACGCGGCCGAGCAAGTGCACAGACTCAGTGCGATCAATAAGGCTGAGAAACGCATTCCGGGTACCCCAAGCGAGCTCGCTAAAGAAGACGGCCGTCCTCGGACTGCCGTAAGCTTGCACTGCGGCTGAGTACGAATGCAACCCGCCAGCCTAACGCCGGTCGTCCCCTTCGCGCAGGTTTCCGTCAGCGTCGTACCGCACGTGGGCCATGTAGAGCATCATGGGCGGCTTGGCCAGCGGCATGGCGTAGAAGAGGACGAAACCGGTGTAGTAGCCCAGCGCCACCTCGGCGATGGCCGCGAGGAGGAAGACCCACCACGTTTCGCGGAGGAAGATTTGAAGGCCCTTCACGCGGCGTCGCTCCCTTCTCCCTGTTGACGGCGCGCTTCTGCCTTTTGGCCCGCCCAGTCCATGGCGGCGGCCACCGCGTGCTGGATAGGCGTGGCGACCACAATCAGCAGCATCGCGGCCCGCTGGCCGGTGAGCCCCGCCGTGGCGGCCACAGCGAACGCCAGCCCAGTGTGCTTCATGCCGAGCGAGAAGCGGAGGGCGTCTCGCGTCGGGCGGTCGAGCCGCAACGCCCACGTGAGCACGTTCGCTAGGAGCACGCCAATCAGCGCGAGCGCCGTGGCGGCGATCGCCGCGGCCGCAAGCGCTACCATCGACGGCCGATCGCCCAACGCCAGTGAGCCGGCGCCGTAGTTCAGCACCAGCAGGATGGCGGTGCTCAGCAGCTTACGCGCCGGGGCCATTTCATCGGCGGCCTCGGGGCCCATCGCCCGGCGGGTCGCCAGGCCGGCGATCGTGGGCAAGATCACCCAGACAATGAACGGCGCGCCGGAGAACGACCGCGTCGCCTGTTCGATCAGCACCGGATCGGCGCCGGCCAGGGCGCCGCCGGAGAACTTGAGCAGCGTGGGCGTGACCCACGGCGTGAGGCTGATCGAAAGCACCACCAGCCCCAGGCTCCACGGCAGCGACCCGCCCGCCTGCTGCGTCCACGCGACCGACGAATTCGCCACGGGCATGGCGGCCACCAGCGTCATGCCCAACAGCAGCCCCGCGGCGGCTTCGCTCGCCAGGCTTGGCAGCAGCCACGCCCCCACGGCCACGACGGCAGCCGGGCCGAGCCAAACGCACGCCAAGCCGGTGAGCCACAGCAGAGGCTTCTGCAGCAGCACGCGGAGCTGCGACGCATCGACCGCCATGGCCGCCAAGTACAGCAGCGCGGCAACCAGGATTAGCGGCGCCGTGATGCGGGCGTTCAGGCCGGCCCAGGCGCCCAGGTCAAACCGCGCCGCCGCCGCCCCTGGGCCGGGCACAACCGCTGCCACGCCATAGACGCTCAGCAGCACCCACAGGAAGTGGCGGCGGACGAAGGCGGCGAGGGGAAGCACGGGAGGAGTGAGGGGCCAGGATCGAGGGGCCGGGGACCAGGGGTAGCGGGGCTTGGAGCTGGGGGCTTGGAGCTGGGGGCTGGGGAGAGCTATCTGTGGGAGACCTCTCCGAGGTCGATCTAGTTGCCTTTGCCTCTAGCCTTCGGCCTCGGAGAGGCCTCCCACAACTCTCATCAGCCGGTGATCTGCTGGCGGAGCGAATCAAGTTCGTTGCGAAGGGTGGCGATTTCTTCCTGCATTTCAACGCGGAGGGCGGCCAGCTCGGCGCGGAGGTCTTCGCTCTGTGAAGGTGCGGCGGCGGGCGGAGGCGTCGGTGCCGGGCTAGCAGGCGGCGCCGCGGTCGGCGGTGTCGCTACCATGGCCGGCGCGGCCGAGGGCTCGGCCACAGCGCCGCCACCGTTATCGCGGCGGACCTTCTCCAGTTCCTTCGGCTCGTACAGGTTGTGCGTCACCACCGCGCCGCGGCCCGGGGGCGTGAGGTAGATGACGAGTTGCCTCTGAACCAGGCGATCGAGGATCGGCGCCAGCTCGCTCATGCCCTTGATGGGCTCCATGCGGGCCGCCCGGCCGCGGAGCTCGCCGATAGTCTGGGCCCCGCGGAGCAGCAGCTCGCCCATCACCGCCAGCTCCACCTTGTCCACCCCTAACCACTCATACGCGAGGTGGCGGTACTTTTCGACACGCGCGTCACCCTGAATGATAGCCAAGGCGCCCCGCTGGCGGAGCTGATCGATCGCCTCGTCAACGTGGTGCTCCTCCAGCTCCATCTGCGGGAACCGATTGCTCTTCTGATTGCAGCCCGTCCGCAACGCGTTGAGCGAGAGCGGGTAGTTGTCCTTGGTGGTCTTGGCCTTCTCGATCAGCACGCCCAGCACCCGCCGCTCGGTGCGGCCGATGACGGTCCAGCGGGTCCCTTCGCTGGTTTGGGGCTCAGTGGAAGAAATGTCGACGGAGGAGTCCATGGAACGCCTGGGCGATGGTTGGGGAGCGGGTCGGAGAAGAGCTCGATCGACGGCATCGTACCGGCGGTTGTGGTGTTGCTCTAGCACCGACCGCCGCACGGGCCGGGCCCTGCCTCGGCGGCGTCGCCAACAAAAATCTTGCTATTTTTCTTACGCTGCGATGGCGGAGCGTGTTGTTTTTGTGCATGCTAAACACTTAAGGCACATCCAACGACGAGCAAACAACGAGACCTCTTCTCACGGCAAACGGAGCGACTAATGACACTGCGCGGAAACTTCTTCTCCCTTATCGCGGCCCTTGGCTGCGCGCCGCTCGCCTTCGGCGGCGTCGTTTTTCAAGCCGATTTTGAAAACTCCACACCCGTCGATGGCGCCGTGACCGCCAATGCGGACGTCGCCAATCTCGCCGCCGGCACGCAAGTGGGCAGCTGGGCTCTGAGCGGCGCCGGCGGCAACCCTCCCGGCGCGATCATCGATAACGCCGCCGGCGACAACAACGCCTTCGTCGTCGACCAGGGCATCTCCGGCGGCGGCAACAACCGCATCACCGGACTCTTCACCGAGCGCGTCGACCTGGCGTTGGGCAACGAGCTGACCTTTGAGTTCGACCTCTACGCCAGCCGCCAAGGCGGCGGCCGCGAAGTGCGGCTCGCGCTGACCGATTCGGGCGGCACCGTCGCCGGGGACCGGGCGTATGTGCTGATCTTCGGCCTGGACAACACCAAGAACTTCAACGGCCTGAACACGTCAAACGCCCAGCCGGTGCTGGCTTCCACAACCGGCCCCAACACCGGCTTCACCAACGCCAGCGACGGCAGCTACCTTTCGTGGAATTCGGGAACGACGATCGGCGTGAAGATTGACGTCTCGGGGATAACGACCCTGTCTGACGACGGCAACGGCCCCCCGGCGATCGGCGCCAAACTGAGCGTCGACTGGGCCGGCGACGGCAGCTTCACCGAGGTCGCCAACGGCGACGTGGAGCTGCTCGACTTCGGCCCGCGCGACGGCGGCGTGACCGGCATCGACCGCTTTGAGATCTTCTACTCCGGCGGCACCCCTCGCGGCGCGTACGTCGACAACATCGTCGCCACGCTCAACCCGATCCCAGAGCCGGCGTCGGCGGCGTTTCTGACGCTGGCCGCGCCGCTGGCTTGGCGCCGTCGCCGCTAGCAAACACGCACCGGCTCAGGCACGATCAGCCGCCGCGACCAGTGGTCGCGGCGGCTGTTTTTTGCGCATTTCAGTCGGCGCCAGCATGCCCTTTCCCTTCGCGCGTGACTTTGCGGCCTATCCGCAAAAGACCGCTGCCGCGGGTCGCAACGGTTCGATGACGACGAGGCAGACGCCCTGCCCTTCGGGCTCGGTACGTCATCGTGATCGAATCCGCACCGCAGCCACGGCATGGAAGCCCGCGACCGGCAACCTCGAAAGCTCAACCGCGGCGCCCTGCTCGGCGTGCTCGCGGTGGCCGCGTTGGCGGTGGCGAGTGTCGTCGCGCCGCATGAGAACGAATCGCTGCGCGTGGAGACGGAGAACGTTGCGACGGAGCCCCAGCCGAAGTCCACGACAGCGCCGCTGAGCCAGCAGGACCTAGCGCTGCTGGCGATGGCGTGCCCCTCTTCGATCGAAAAAATGCCGCCGCACCTGCGTGAGGCGTTCGCCGGGGCGCGGCGTTCGCATCTGGTGCCGCCCTACCGCGAGACCGCCGCGCGGCCGCAGGGCGAGTGGCTTGTTGAGCCAAGCGAGTGGTTCACGCCCGAAGACCAAAAGCGGCCGCGGCCCAGCAGCGAAGAAGCGCCGCAGGCCGAACCGCCCGCTGACCCGTCGCCACCCGCTCAACCGCCGGAGACCCCGCCGCGCGACAACCGCATCGAGCCGCCAGCGCTCGAACTGCCCGCGGAGCGCGCCGGCGAACCGCCGCCGCCGGTGTACGAGCCGCCGGTCGTGGAGCCGGTCAAAGAGCCCGTCGCGCCACCGCCGCCCGCGGAGCGGCAACCGATCGCACCGATCCCGATGGCGCCGATTCCGCTCGATGCCCCGGAACCGCAGACGCCCGCGCAGTCACCCGCACCCAATCCCGAACCAATTACACCGATCCCGGCTGAAGCGCCAGCGCCAAAGGCGGAAGTGGAAGTCATTCCTCCACCCCTCGCCGAGCCGACGCGGCCGACGCCGAAGGTCGAACCCAAGCTGCCAACGGTGACGCCGGAGCCGGAACGAATCGCCCCGCCGCAACCCCAGCGGAAGGCAGACCCGCCGGCGCCGGCTACGCCTGAGTTATTCGCGCCACCAAAGCCGGCGCCACCGGCAGCGACGCCGCAGCAACCGGCGCCATCGCCAAAGCTCTTCGCGCCGCCAAAGCCTCAAGCCGTTCCCTCGCCGCATCAGCGGCCCGCTTCGCCGCACGGCCCGCGTGCCAAGCCGCTCACCAAGGCGGAGCAGAAGAAGGCGGACGAGTCGCACGCCGAGCTGTTCGCCAAGAACTGCTACCCGTCCGCCCGCGAGTGCGGCGAGTGCCACAAGCGGCAGTACGACGAGTGGCGGGTGTCGAGCCACGCCTACGCGTACGTCTCGCCGATGTTCCACAAGTTCGAGCAGAAGATCTACGACATCAGTCTGGGCACGGTGGGCTACTTCTGCGTCCGCTGCCACAGCCCCACCGCGGTGGCGATGAACCTCGAGCGTGACACGCCGCTGTGGGACATGCCGCTGGTGGCCCGCGAGGGCGTGACGTGCATCGCGTGCCACCGCGTGAACGAGCACTACTCCAAGGCGAACGGCGAACGCCGCGTTGTGCCGGGCGATATCCATGCGCCGGTCTACGGCGGCATCGGCGGCGACGGCGTGGGGAAGGCGATCGCCGACAAAGCGAAGTACAAAGTTAAAACCTCGCCCCACGAGAAGGGCGCCGGCCAGGCGATCCACAACGAGGGGCGGTTCTTCCATCATCTCTCGCAGGCGGAGTTCTGCACCTCGTGCCACCAAGTGGCGGTGCACCCGGGCGTGAAGCTGGAGGTGGTCTGGGAGCAGTACCGCGCGTCGCCGGCGTGCAAGAAGGGCGTCACCTGCCAGCACTGCCACATGGGCACCGTGCCCGGCGTGGCGAGCCCCTACGAGATCGGCTCCATCGCCGAGGTGGGCGGAAAGAGCGTCAACAACCAGCGCAAGCACGCCAACCACGTCTTCTTCGGGCCGGGCTACTCCATCGCGCACCCGGGCGTCTTCCCGTTCAACAAGAAGGCGGACCGCTGGGCGATCCATGAGTGGCTCCGCTTCGACTGGCGGGCCGGCTGGGGCACCGAAGCGTTCGAAGACGCCGTGGAGGACGGCAAGATCGCCGTCGAGTTCCCCGACGTCTGGAAGGAATCCGACGACCGCTACGACGCCCGCGAGATCATCGAAGACAACCAAGCGGCGCTCGGCGTGAAGACCGCGCTCCGCAAGCAGGTGATGGAGCACGGCTCGAAGGTGGCCGGTCCGTTCTTCAAGCACAAGCCGCGTGTCGGCGAGCCGCTCAAGTTCAACTACGTGGTGACCAACCTGAACGAGGGGCACAACCTGCCCACCGCGTCGCTCGGCGCCCAGCCGCAGTTGTGGGCCAACGTGGTGCTGATCGGCCCCACCGGCGAGCGGCTCTGGGAGACGGGCTACACCGACAGCTACGGCGACCTGGCGGACATCCATTCGGTGGACGTGCGGCAGGGCCGGCTCAAGTTCGATTCGCAGCTCTTCAACCTACAAACGATGTTCTTGATCACCGGCGCGACGGGGACCGACCGCGAATTCTTCTTGCCGGTGAACATCAGCATCGACCAGGTGCCGCAGCTCCGGCCCGGCGCCGTGCCGGTGAGCGTGCTGAACCACCCGCCGTTCATCCGCATGGAGGGCCGGTCGATCGCGCCGCTCGGCTCCAAACGGGTCAAGTACAGCGTCCCGGCCAAGCTGATCACCACGCCCGGTCGCTACCGGCTGAGCTTCCGCATGCGGAGCCGGACCGAACCGATCTACTTCATGCGATTCTGCGAGTCGACCGTCGAGATGCAGCGCGCGATGAACGAAGGGATTTTGGACATCCACCCGTACAGCGTGGAATTCATCGTAGAGTAACAAGTGGCGGTGGCGAGCCGCGAGCGTACGCGACCGGAGGGGGCTAGGGGCTAGGG
>JBCDJN010000067.1:0-26839 GCA_039414355.1 Planctomycetota bacterium
CCGTCGCCGCCGAGCACGCGGTTTCCGCTCGCGATAAGCTCGTCACCGAGGAGGTCGCCGCCGATCGAGCTTGCTCCCGCGTGTGCGACGTAGACGCCGCCGCCGCGCGCTTCGCCGCCATCGCCGCCGTCACCGCCAATCGCGGGGCCGACGCCCGGGGCGTTGCCGATCAACGCCCCGAAACCACCGAGGCCGCCGCGGCCGGCGATCACGCTATTGCTGCCGATCAACGAACGCTGCAGGTCCAGCGTGTCGTTCGCTAGGAGCGACTCTGCGATGGCGCCTCCGTAGGCGTCGCCGCCGTCGCCGCCGTCTCCCCCGGCGCCAAGTCCCACGCCGTCGTCGTTCTGGTAGGCGAGCGCCGAACCGCCGACTCCGCCAAACCCACCCACCGCCGAGTTGTTCATCAAGCCGGAGTCGACGACGGTTGCGCTCGCCTCGTCGACGTAGACCGCCCCTCCGTAGGCGTCTCCGCCGTAGCCGCCGTTGAAGCCATCACCAAACCGGCTGAGCCCCCCCCGGCCGCCGCCAATGCGATCGCCTTCGCCTGTGCCTCCTGCCGCGGCCAAGTTGCTCACGACGGCGGAGGCGGTCAGCGTGAGGTCGCTGCGTGTGTCGATCGCGCCGCCGCGCGCTGTGCCGTTGCCGCCACCGGCGAGGCCGGCGCTCAGCCGGTTGTCCTGACCGACGAGCTGCGCGAAGGTCGTATCGCCGTGCCCGCCAAATCCGCTATATGCGGCGTTGGCGATGAGCGCGGCTTGGTCGATCCCCAGAACGCCAGATTGGCTGTGGTAGATGGCGCCGCCACCGGCGAAGCCGCCGCTGCCCGCTGTGCCGCCGGTGATGTCCGTCAGCATCTTGCCACCGCCGTCGCCACCGGTCGCCGAGTTCTCAATGAACCTCGTGGTGGCAGTCCCTTGGGTCAGATCGGGGTCGATGACGCCATCGGTGGCCGCAGCCGTGAGCGTCCCCGAGATCTGAGTCGTGGCGGCCGCGTCCACGCTGATGGCGCCGCCACGTGCCGCGCCGCCATCGCCCGCGTTGCCGAGCATCGTGTCGCCGCCGTTGCCGCCGGAGGCGGTGTTCTGGCTGAACGACGTGTCGGTCACGGTCAGCAACGGCGCCAGGCTGAAGAGGCCGCCGCCGCTCGCGTTGGCGCCATCGCCCGCGTCGCGTTGGCCGTCGAACTCTCCGCTGCGGGTGCCGCCGCCGTCGCCGCCAATCGCTTCGTTCTGGCTAAGGAATGATGTGGTGATCGTGACGTCGGACGTTTGGCCATCCACAAAGAGCCCGCCGCCTCGGCCCTCGCCGCCGTCACGGCCAACGTCACGGAACCCATCGCCGCCCGATCCGCCGCGGGCTGTGTTGCCAAGAACCGAGCTGTCGGTGATCGTCAGCGTGCCGCCGCTGTGGAAGATGCCGCCGCCGCGGGCCTGGCCGGCGTTGCCGCCCGACTGCCCGCCGCCGGTGGCGTCGCCGCCGTCGCCGCCGATCGCGCGGTTGAGCGAAACCTCCGACCCGTTTCGGATGATGACGTCCGTGTTGATAGCGTAGATGCCGCCGCCAAGGGCTTGCCGGCCATCACCGCCATTGGTTCCGTTGGCGCCGCTGCTGCCTACAGCTTCGTTATCAACCACGTCGGTGTCGTCGAGGATCAGCGTTCCGTCATCGATATAGATGGCGCCGCCGATCGCGTCGTCGCCCGAAGGGCCGCGGAATGCGTTGTTCTGCAAGACACCGCCCTCGACGGTCACCGTGCCGCCGTTGGGGTTGGCGCGGATTGCCGCTCCGCGACCACGGCCTTCCACCAGCGCTAGGTCGCGAAACGTAACATCGATCTGACCTGATCCGAGGATGTCAAAGATAACGGTGTCTTGGACGCCGCTGATGAACGTGACGTCTCCGAGCCCGCTGAACGGCGGAGGATTGCCAACGATCGTCACGCTACGGTGGATGTCCAGGTCGCCCGTCTGGGCGAAGTCCTCGCCGCCGCCGCTGCGGGTGAGACTGTAAGCGCCGGCCTGCAACTGGATGGTTATGTCGCTGGCGGTCGAGTTGTTAGACTCGATCACTGCTTCGCGCAGGGAGGTGAGACCATCGTTCGCGTCGATCACGTCCTGGAAGGTGGTGACCTGGATCGTGGTCAGCATCAATCGCGCTTCGAGCCCCTCGGCGGGCCGGATGCGGCGATGGCGGCGGTCCCGCCGGTTTCGACTGCGACGAGTGTTCGGGCGCCGGCCTCTGCGAGTCCAGGGCATGGTGGTGTAAGTCTTGGTGCTTGTTCAGGCGATCAGACGACGCTTGCATTCGGCCCGCGTGAGTCTGCGCGATAGTGCCGGGCCCTCAGATCTGGCAGCCGCCATCATAGCTGGACCGGGGTGCGAGAGTGCGGCGTCGCAGCCAGAAAAGACCTCTCGATCCCTTTGTGTTGCCGAAAGGCGTTTGAGCCTTGGTTCTTCTTAGCCGTGCCTTGCGAGCGCGGCAAAGACTCGGTCAAGGTAAGCGGTTGGACTGACTCGGCCATCGGCGGTCTGCTTCGACCCTCGCCCGATGGTTGCCAGCAGTAACCTCAACAGGATCGAGCCCTCGGTGGCAAGCGATCGCTCGGACAGAGCGCCGGAAGGAAAGGGATTGCCACCTCTTTGCTCTTCCGTGTGCCCAAGATGCGCGCGGGCTCGAAAAAGGACCCGTTTTCCGCTTTGGGGCGAGCTAGTTCCGGCCGGCTCAGATCAACTGCAGAGGACGGCGCCACCTCGTGAGCGAAAGTGCTCGGGCGAGTCACCGCCAAGTTGCTCTTGAACGGGCCCCCGAGCCGCCAGAAGCTGCCGAGGTTGAGCTGACCGACGCGGATTCGGCTGGCCGCGAACTCGCCGAAACTGGTCCAACCTCCGGCGATTCAGCTGCTGCCAATACGCCCGGCACCTACAACCAATTTCGCGATAGCAGACGTCTGAATCGCATCAGCGATCCAAAGTCTCTGCCATGCCGTTGGTCGTGGACTGTCGGTACAGTCGAACCGCCTGGGCGTGGCAGTCGCAGCCGTTTCGCGTGATACGCGTCATGGCGTACCCAGTCCCAAGATCGCTCTCGTGCGGCGGGAAATTAGCGGCTGCCCCTTAGAACGCAAAGTGCTTGTTCCGATTTGACCGCGGCGCCGTCGGGTCGGTTTGGCAAAGCGTCTTCAACTCGTACGATGCAGCATGGCGAAGGCGCACTTAGCTCCCAACGTCAGTGATTTGACGCGTCCCTCGAGCGTGGAATCGCGTCGCGGGTCCGACTACCTTCGTTGCTGCCGTATGGTAGAGCAGGTTGCTTGCCAAGACCCTAGGGCAGCGTTTTGCACGAGAATGACCGAGGTACACCTATGTGGCACAGAAGAGTCGCGTGCCTGTCGCGAGCACTTTCATTCGTCGTTCTGCTCATCGGCTTTGCAAGCTCAACCGAAGCGGAAGATCTGCCGCTTTCCGGCGTCGCAAACCCCGAGACGCGGTGGTACGAACACATCTCAGACGCCTTCTTGGAACTCGGACGCGACCCGGATGGCTTTTACCTGATCAGCGAGCTACCGAGTTATGAACCCGTCGGTCAGGTCGGCGGCGTCGTTGGGTTTCCAAATGGAGCCAACTTCGATCTAGGTGAGCTGAACTACGACAGCTCCTTGCTGACAGGCCACGGCGTGGAGACGGCCGCTGTGGTCGGCTACGAAGTCGAATTCGACGTGAATATCGCCGACGACGACGCCATCGCGAATAGGATTAACAACCTGGGATACGCTACGACTATCACCGATGTGGCCGGAACGATTCAGCTGACAAACGGTATCGTGACGTCGCTCGATTTCGAGGCGTCGGTCACATTCAGTTACGACTTCCCGGCCGTTTCGGAAGACCCTCTCGACTACCACGGATCGCTCACGTTCAGCGGCGACAGATTCGTCTTATTTGTCGACGATACGGTGCTCGTGACCGCCAACAACACGCCGCTTCGGTACACCTGGGACTCGACTGGCACAGTGGATCAGGTGTTCAAGCCCTCGCCGATAGACGGTGACTACGACGGCAGTGGCGTTGCGGACGTGGACGACTACGAATTATGGCGTCTGGAGTTCGGCACGGCCGGACCGAGAGCAGACGGCAACCGTGACGGATTCGTCGATGCGGCCGACTACACCGTGTGGCGTGATGCCTTCGAGGACCCGGTTGAACTTGGTGCTCCAGTGGAGGTACCCGAACCCTTCTCGGCAGTTCTCGTTACCGTTATGGCAATGAATCTGCCGATTCGGACTCAAGCGGGGCGACGACCTACACCTTGGCCCTGCGAGCACGATCCTGCAGGCTAGAAGCCGGTGCTTACGGAGCAGATGTGGTTTCCCAGGCAAGCTGTGCAACTCCGAGCACAAAGCCAATAGAGCTGAAGTCCTCTTTGCGATACGACGCGTGAGTCCTGTCAACTATTTGCGTGCGTTGAGAGGTGGAGTCTGCACGGACAAGCTTAGGTAAGAGACTTAAGGTGCAAAGCATACGACACAACGAGCAGTACAAGGCGAAGAAAGTTAGCTTCCCCCGCATCCTTGCTAGCTTCCCCCGCATCCTTGGAGGAACATATCGATGCCGAGCGCCGGGTTTCTGGTGCCACTAGTAGTCCTGTTCGCGGCTGGTTTGTGGCTGGCCTATGAGGCACGAAAGACTGCGAGTACTTACCGGCGTATATGGCCGCTCGCATACGCCGCGACGGTGGTTTCAAGTGTGTTTGTGTCGATCCCCTGGGTCACCACAACGCATCGAGAGTTGACGTCGCAGAAGGGGGATAGGTCTATTCTGTTTGAGTCGGCATTCATGGACCTGTTGTTCGCGGGCATCGTGATACCTGCTTGCACAATTCCACTGTCGTTGGCTTTCGGTCCCCCGAGTGGCTGGCCAGCCCGCACCAGAACCTCCATTCGCGTAATCGAGGCTGCTTGGGTGCTAGCGTGCGGAGGCGTTTGTGCCCACCAATAGTCGCAGCATCTTGAAACGGACGAGCTTCAGATTGACCGGCAATTCATCTGGGGGAAGCACTTCGAAACCTTGACGCGGCCGTAGAATCGATTGGACGGCTGGCACTACGCTTTGACACTTGGGTCGTTGCAGCGGAGGCTGCGAGCTGTTTTGCAGCTTCGTCGCAGTTCATTCTCCATCGCGGTTCCTAGGTGTTTGGGTTGACGCCACGGCTTGCACGTTGTCGTTAGGGTTGCGGTCGGGCAGCAGCAGGTAGGGATCAATGCCGAAGCGTGTTGGCTTTTCGTCCAGCATCATCGTGATTTCGGTGCGACCGACCGGGAGTGCGCGAAGCTCCTTGCGAAGCAAATCGTCGCTGCCGAAATCATCGCCTCGGAACGCCCCGATCCAAATCGGCGTGTCGGAGACGGCTTTCGTTTGCTCACCCCAACCCGTGGTGTAGAGCTTCTCGGCCTCCACCACAGCGGTTAGTCGCCACTTGCCCTGCTCAGTGCGGGTGCAGGTGGCGGACACTGTCTTAAGCGACCAGGTTGTCACGTGCCTGAAGATGTCTTCGGCAACTGGCGACGACTCCTCTGAAAGCCGCGGCAACAGGACGCGTAGGAAGTCTTCGGCAGTTGGATAGGGCGAGGGGCGGTGGCGCCACTCGTCGAGAAACTCCGCGAAGGCTGCCTCGACCTCCTCGGGACCGATGAGGCTCGCGAGGTAGGGCATCAGCACCCCGCCTTTCCGCTTGAGCATCGTCGAGTTCTTCATCTCGCGCACGAACGCAGACTCCTCGTCTGTCATGGTGCTGCGGTTGCGGAAGAGCTCCCTAATGGTTTGGCGCCGCAAGCGGCGGTCGATTTCGGGGGCGCGGTGCTGGTGCAGGTAGAGCTGCGCGGACCAATACGGCAAGCCGGCATGAATGATCTTTGCCCCTTGGGCGTTGGCCGGGATCACCTGATCGTTGAACCAGGACATGCCCATCATGTGCGCGGCCATGCCGGCGAGGTCTTGGCCTCCGCTGGCCTTTAGATCGGACTTCCAGCCAAGGATCTCACTGCAGAATCCGAGCCCTGACCGTGCGCCCATCCCGTCGAAGTGAAGCGATTGCTCGGCAAGCGTAAACTCATCGAACGGGGGCGGACCGTATCGATCGGCGAAATGCTGCATCGCGTCGTGCAATGCGCGGGCGAATTCTTCTACGACGTGATCGTGTTCAGGATCGTACGCCATGACGACGTCCGGCAGGCTCTCACGCGTGAAACGTCGCGTCGTGTAGCGCCCGGTAAGGATCGTGCTCCAACCACGGCTCGGTTGATCCAGCACGTAACGAAACGCTCGACGGCCGTCGGGTTCTTGCCATTGCCGGACAAGTCTTCCCGCATGCAGCGCGGTCTGGTCTGCGTCGGTGCGGATGGTCAGATCGACACTCTCGACCCACCCGAGGTGCGCGGTCGAGTGAGGTTCGCGGCGACCCTCTTCTACCGACGGCGGTCGCCACTCAGTTAGCAGGCCGTAGCGGCGACGCTTCCAGGTCGGCTTATGCTCGACACGGTCGGAGTAGCCAACCCCGGGCATCAACTGCAGGTTGAGAAGCGAGGACCCATTGCCGATCACCTCAATCGGGAGCACTTCCTTGATGTTGTCGTTCTTCGCGTGCACAGAGAACCCGGGGGGCGGCGCCCAAGAGGTGACGAAACGCAGAGTCATTCGCTTGCCTGCGAGCAGTGGCGCCGGCAAACGGTAGACACGCGAGTTGAGCGCGTCATCCGAAGCAACAAGAGTTTCACCGCCGCCCAGATCGATGCTCTCGACAACAAGACCCGGCTCGGCGAGTACTAAGAGTTGCTCGATCGGCTCTTTACTCTGGTTCTCGAGTGTCTGGCTGCCGGTGAACCGGAAGCTCCGCTTGCTTGGGTACAGATCAAGTTCGCCGCCGATCGCAACGATGCGTGGCTGCGGGCGGCCACGCCACGCCTCGGCGTAGGCCATCTCGATGCGCGCCTTCTGGCGATCGCCGTCCAGCGGGGGCCACGCGGCCAGGACGGTGGACTGGTACCACAGATTGCCGCCAACGAGCGCAAAGAGGAGAAACACTGACCCGCCGACGGCAATGCTGAGCGGTTGTGACAGTCTCTCGGCAAGCAGCAGGCGACTCGACGGCGGGTTCGGACCACGCGCGAAGCACCAAAGACCAGTCAGCCATATCGCGGTCGAGCCAAGCGTCCAGTAAACCAGGCACCAGAGGTGGGCGGTCCAGAAGTGCCCGTAGCCGTCCATCAGTGAGTACCAGAAGAAGCTCACCCTGCCAAAGCGATAGAGCGGGTGCCACAGGCCGCACGCGTCGAGCAGCGTCTCGGAAGCGTAAACGAGTAGCACGCAGCCGATGGCGACGTAGCGATTGCGGAGGATCGCCTGCGTCGCGATCGCGAGTGCCGCCAAGAAGAAGTAGAAGGGGGCTTTGAAGATGAAGCTGTCGGTCAGGAAGAGGTCGAACTCAAAGTCGTAGTAGCCGTGCGTCAGCTGGTAGAGCAATCCGACGGCGATCGAGACAAGCCAAAACGCGGTGACGACCGCGAAGAGCGTGAGCGTCTTCGAGAGGTAGTTCGCTAGGTCGGATGTTGGCAAGGAGTCGAAGACCTCATCAACGCCAAGGGTGCGATCCCGCCACATCAGATCGCCCGCTAGCCAGACCACGACAAGCACCAGCACCTTGTCGAAGTAGAAGCCCGTCGTGTGCACCAGCAGATCGGTGCTGGGCAACGAGAACTGATGCGTCACGACGCTCTGCGCGCTCCACCACAGCGAGAGAGCGGTCAACGCCAGGGTCAGCTTGGCGCCCGGCCGCCTCCAGACCGTGCTGACTTCCCAGGCCGTCGTCTTGGCGAGTTGGTAGGTAATTGGCGCCTGCGAACGAGCATCTGTCTGAACCGTTGCAACCGTCTCGTCGTTGTGGTGTCTCAACCGCTCGGGTCTCGCTCGCCACTTCCGCTTCCGCTCGATTGGGGTCGCTACCCGCGTGGGGTAGCACCAAACGCCCAGCCCAACGAGCGCAAGCGACACGCCGCCCCACAAGGCTCGGTTCCAGAGCATCAATCCGGCGAAAGGGGGAAAGGTTGTGTTCTTTTGGAGGTTCGTCCAGCCCTGCGTAAACTCCGCCGACGCAATGCTGGCGTACGGGTCGAGCACCGCGTACTTCGGGAAGACATCATGCCGCAGCACGTCTTGCCCGAGCAGCATCCGGGTGAGCACCCAAACCGCGAGCAACCCCACGGCTGATGTGTACGCGGCGGTCCGACTCTGCCAACGGGCCGCGACGGCAAAGACAACCGCAGACGTGAGCAAGAAGTTCGGCAGGACGTACTGGAGCCAAGCCGCGATGTAGTGGCTGACTACTAGCGGGCCAATTTGCTCGGCCGGGATGCCCGGCACGAGCACGCCAAGGAGCATTCCCGGGATAAACATCGATGCCGTGAGCAGCACGATCGCGAGCGCCACAATAAACCGAGCCGCGGCGAGGACCCCACGCCCTGCGCCGGTGGCGAGAACGATCCCCTCGGTCCGAGTCGATCGGTCGCGGCACACCGGGTCCGCAATGATGGCGGCGGCGGCGAGCGTGCCGAGCAGGCTGTAGATCAATGCCCGCCGGGCGATCATGTCCGCGCCGTTCACCCACACGTTGCCGGTGGCCGACCATCCACTTTGCAGCGTGTCGCCAAACGCCAAGGCGAAGTACGCGAGAAGGCAAAACCAAATGAAGGGCCGACGCAGCTGCTGTCGCAACTCCATTCGCACTTGCTCAAAGAACGCTACCGATGTCGGCAGTTTACCCCACATGCTGCGAGACCTCCCCGGTGTGCAGCGAATAAAGGTCTTCCAGGTCGCCCTCGGCTGGCTCGAACCCCGCGTCGCTCAAGGCCGCACTCTGCCCGGCATCGCAAAGCACGCGGACCGAGAGGCGGCCCTGGTCGGGGCGCCAAGACAACACGCGATGGGTCTGCTGCAGATTGGACAGTTCACCGTAAGCCGCGTGCTTGGTCCAGACTCGCCCAGCCAACTCCCGCGTCAACAGTCCCGGCGATCCAGTCAACACCACCTGCCCGCTTGCCATGACGGCCATCTGCTGGCAAAGGCCTGAGATGTCTTCGACGATGTGCGATGAGATGATCATCACGCATTCTTCAGCCGCCTCGGCCAGCAGGCACTGGAAACGTCGACGCTCGGTCGGGTCGAGGCCTGCGGTCGGCTCGTCGATAATCACCAACCCGGGGTCAGCGAGGAACGCGGCGGCGATCCCAAAGCGTTGCCGCATGCCGCCTGAGAAGGTCTCAAGCCGCCGCTCGGCCACATCTGCGAGATTGACTCGGTCAAGCCATCGTCCGACCACCTGCCGCCTGTGCCTGGCGGGTCCTATGCCGCGCAAGGCGGCCAGGTAGTTGAGCATCTCGCTTGCTGTGACACGCGGGTAGGCCCCCCATCTCCTGCGGCAGGTAGCCGATCTGTCGACGCGCCTCTTTGGGATTCGCCAAGAGGTCAAGGCCGCCGAGTTGTACCGAACCGGAGTCGGGGCGTTGCAGCGTCGCCAGTATCCTCATGAGCGTCGTCTTGCCGGCGCCGTTTGGCCCAAGCAATCCAAAGGCGCCGCGCTCTAACTCCAGGCTGACCGCACGCAGCGCATGTACGGGGCCGGGGTAGGTCTTGTTGAGGCTGTCTATCGAGAGCATTCGGTTTCGTGGCCTGCCTACGCAGAACCGTGAAAGACACAAAATTCACGTGCCGCCGCTTGCGGGTCTCCCTCTTGGCCGCTATGGTGCCGCTGTTGAGACTGGATCGCAAGAGCCTGCCGCAAGGCCTGAGTTCTCGGCGAAGCAGTCAAGCTAACAAGCCCGCCATGGGGTTCTCTCCCCAAAGCCAGCCGCATTGATCTAGCGCGTGTCGTATCCGCTGGCTCTTCGACGGAACCAGCCGCCTGGCAGTGACTCCAGGGTTGAATAAGTCACAATCAACTAGAGGAGCATCGACTCATGAGTAGCGCCTGGAAGGTAAGTGCCGCCGCGGCGTTGGCGGGCCTTTTTGCGATTTCACACAGGGCGACCGCGGATACCGCGGTGATCAACTTTACGACCGACCTGCTCGCCCCGTCGGCGTACACGGGGCCGGCCGAATTTGATCCGTTCAATCCGAGTTCGATCACGGATGCGTTGATCAATGGCGAGGGCGGGTTCCTTGGTGATGCCAGCCCAGACTGGACTCGGCTCGCAGGTCAGATCGTTATCGACAACTACACTGGCCCCGGCACGTATAGCACCTCCGCTGATGGCTCAAGCGGTGTTGGCGTTTACGTGCACGGCGCCCTGCTGAACCGCATCGAGACCCGCACCACGCGTACCTTCGGCCCCATTACCGCAGCGAGCACCGCTCTTGGGGCAGCGCCGGCCGACGGGGACCCGCCGGCTCGGAATGACGACATCTACCTGCCAACGTACACGCCCTTGGGAGTGGCGAGCGTCACGATTACTGAGCCCACGACCGGCAACTTCGTCGTTGACGTAGACTACGACTTGGACTTCACGACCCTGCCGGAAGAAAATGCTCGCTTCCTGCGGGTGGTGCCGGTAAGCCCGATGGATCCAACGGGCTTCCGTGCTACGGCCTTGAGTACCAACCTCGACGCATTCGGAGCGAAGTTCCGCAATATCTCAGTCTCTGACACCGCAGCCGCGACCGTAACCAGCGGCGAGATCGGTGTGAGTGACGACTTGATTCCTTATGGCGGCTTCAACCCCTTCGACGCCGTTGCAGCTGGGAACCTGAGCAACACGATCGTCGATTTGACGCGGGGGGTGGTGCGAAACGAACTGGCTGCGAGTAACATCCGCGTAGGTACGAGCGATCCGACCGCCATGCCCCCCTCAGTGTCGCCGCCGATTAGCGATGACCCGCTGGCAGGGCAGAGCGGCACCGCGTTCTTCTTCGACCTGACGGCCGGCAACCTGGCTTCGTCGGTTGTGATTGTGCCGGAGCCGAGCGCTGCAGCTGTGATCGCGGCGGGCTTTAGCGCCGTGGCCGCCCGTCGGCGCCGTCTAACCGTGTAACGCATCGTGCGTTACAGTGAAGAGATCACCGGCAGGCCCGCGACGATTCGGCGCGGGCCTGCCGCGTCTTAAGCTACCTGATACCGACTGACTGAAAGCCCGATGGCTGCACACCGGCTCACGACTGCTTTGGCCTTCGCCGTCGCCGCCCTCGTGTGGGGGGGCGTCGCGGGCGCCGGAACGTTCGACTTCGCGTTCGCCGCGGACCCGGACTCGCGTTTCTTCGACTTCACGTCCGACGCGTTTGCCCAGATCGACCAGGGCTACAACGGCGATCAGGAACGTGACGGTTTCTTCTTCTTCCAAGCCGAGTTCGGCAATCCGTCGTCGCCTGTGGTTTTTACGAGCGAGGCCGACTTCGATGCGTTTAGCCCCTCGCTGTTTCAGCAGATCCCGGGCGACGAAAACGAAAACGGCGCCGATGTGTTCCCACGCGAAACCGCCTTTAGCGACTTCGAGAAGCTGCTGGGCGATGTCGATATCGGGCGGCTCGACTTCGATGACACAACCGGACAGATAACTTTCGTCGATGTTGATTTCGTTGAATACGCCGCCCCGGATCACTCTCCCTTCAATGAGGCGCAAGGGGGCCGGCAAGGCTATCTCACGGTTCTCCTCGACCCGCTCGGTCCTGACGACCGCGTGACGCTCAAGAACGGCGTCGTCACGGGTATCGAACTCTCAACGGGGATTCGATTCGACTACGACATTCAGGGCACGATTGTCGAAGGCTTCGTTGGCGAATTCCGCATCTCCGGTGACCGCTTCGATCTCTTTATCAACGATACGGCGGGGCTGCCTACGCTCGCCGGCACGACGCAAATCCACAACGCCTGGGACATCGAGGGCAAGGTCTTGGGCGTGGCGCCGGCCCCCGGCGATTACAACTCGGACGGCGCCGTGGGAATCGAAGACTACGAAGTCTGGCGTTCAACTTTTGGGCAGTTCGCCTTCCCTCTGCTGGGCGCCGACGGCAACGGCAACGGGGTGATCGATGTGGGCGACTACACCGTTTGGCGTGACAACCTCGCGTCGCAATCAGACGCAACAGCCGCGCCCGAGCCCGCAGCCGCGCTGGGTTGCACGCTGCTGCCGGTCGGAATGACGCTCAGACGTAAACGGGCGTTGGCTGTCTAAGTAGGAGAGAGTTTACGTGGGCAAACGGGCGGGTTTGACGCTTATCGAACTGCTGGTGGTGATCGCAATCATCGGCGTGCTCATAGCGTTACTGCTGCCCGCTGTTCAATCAGCGCGGGAGTCCGCCGCGAGGGTCACCTGCCAAAACCAGCTGAAACAGGTGGCGCTCGCCACCCTGAACTACGAAAGCACGCAGGCGCACTTCCCCGCGGGGCTCACTCCGCGGTCCGATGGGACACCGCCTTCGGAGGTGATGGAGCTGCACGGCTTCGGCTGGGGCGCAATGCTGCTGCCGCATCTCGAGCAGACCGAGACCTACGATTTCCTCGCCCGTGTTTCCGCAAACTTCTCGGAGCCTCGCTGGTGGAACCCCGACGATTTTGAACTCGATGCCGCTGAAATCGTGATCGAGATCTTCCGCTGCCCGAGCGACGACGGCCCCCGACGGAACCCGCTTCGGAATTTCTTCGGCAATCACGGCGCCAGCAACTACGTTGCCGTCGTCGGCCCGAAGCTGCCCGCCGAACTAACCGGTATTCAAGACCTTGCCGACCTCCGGGACGATTTAACAGGCCCCGTGGCCACCGACGATGAGCGGCTGGAGCTTCGTTGGCCGGGCATCATGTTTCCTAACTCACGCACCGAAGCGAGGGAGATCGTCGATGGCCTGAGCAACACGCTCATGATTGGTGAGAGGGACAGCGGGCACCGCGCCTCGACTTGGTGTGGGACCGATCGCTACACCTTTTTGAATAATCAGCTTGGGTGCACCTCGGCCGATCCCCGATTCACCCTCAACGCGGTCGTCCTCAGCGATCCCACCGATATCTTCGCAGACCCAGCGCCGTGGGCGGCGTTCGCCAGCCAACACGCAGGCGGCGCCTTCTTTGCGAGGGCCGATGGCTCGGTCGACTTCCTCGAAGACTCGATTGACGGGACCCTGTATGAAGAGCTTGGCGACAAAGCCGACGGCGCCATCCCTTAGGCGGCGCCGAAGCACGAGGATGGGTCTCGTGCTGTTCGTATCGCTAATCACGCTCGGCTGTGGGTCTGATGATCGGCTGCCCTCCGTAACTGGAGTTGTCACGATTGAGGGCGAGCCCGTCGAGTCGGCAACGGTGACCTTTTACCCAGTTTCTGGTCGTGGCGGATATGGCGTGACCGATAGTCGAGGCCGTTACAAGATCCGCTACGATTCGGAGCAATTTGGATTGCCAAAAGGGGAGTATCGCGTGACCGTCGCCACAGGCTCCCCAGCCAGGCGGGGAAAAGGTGAACACGCTGAGATCGTGCCAGCAACTCCTGAGCGGCTGCCTCCGAAATACTCATCGCGGCGGGAAACAGTCCTAACAGAGAGTGTGAGAGCCGGTGGCAACGAGTTCGACTTTGACCTTGAGCCTTGAAGGCGTGGCTTGTCGTGCTTTGGCGGGGCGAGAACTGCAGCCGCGTAGACGGGCCTGCACCCCCACTGCACGACCACCAAGGGCTATCGACTGGCCGTCCGACGAACGGCCGCCCGACGCCCAACGACCCGTAGACTCGGAGGCTGGCTCAGGGGATGCCCACCCGCCTGAACTTAGTGCTGGACTCAGTTGTTCAAGAGCCGGCAATGAGGAAGCGCTCAGCACGGCGATGGAAAAGACGCTCGCCTTGCAGGATTCAACTAACCCGGCACTTGCCCAGTGCTGCCCAGGCTGATATGTTACGGTCTGTTGCGACAAAATCTCAACAAGGCAGACCTTCCCGCCCGCCACGCGACGCCGCGCAGCCAGCCACCAGCCACGACAAGAAGTTGTGGCCTTCTTTCGACTCCTAACGCCAGGCGATGCGGAGGCTGTCCGGCGGATCTCAGCGTTGAGGATTGTGTGGCGGAGATTGTCTTCAAACGTATCTGCCTTGCTTGGTGCCTCGGGTCGATGCTGGCCAGCGGGGGCTGGGCCGTCGAGTTGTCGCTCACGGCAACCATGGGCAATGAGAGCCGTTTCTTCGACTACTTCTCGGACGCGTTCGCGCAGGTCAACGCGAGTTGGCCCGACGAGACCGACCCGGAGCTCGACTGCCCGGGGAACGCGGGCCAGGCCTGCGACGGCTTCTTTGCTATAAGCGAGCTGCCCCTGCTGGCGCCCGTGGGCGGCGGTGACCGGATCTTTACCCGTGGCCCTAACCTTGCACTCGGCGGCCTGGGCTACGACGCCGGTGGTCTAACCGGAGCCGGTCCGGAGGCGGCCCCGGTAACCTCGTTCGGTCAAGACGCCGACTACGCCGCGGACATCGGTGGAGATGACCTGATTTCAGAGAGCCTCGGCCCCTACACAACGATCGTTGACCAGTCGACGGTGAACGGGGTCGTGCGGTTTCTGGACGGCGTGATCGTCGGGATCGAGCTCGAGGCGGCTGTTACGTTTGACGTGCCCATCCCGATCTTCCCCGGCAACGTTGAGTTCACCGGCGTCGTGCGGATGGACGATCATCGATTTTCAATTGTGGTCGGCCCAGAGAACCCGGTAATCGGCATGCCTCAGCTTGCGTGGGACATTCACGGGGTGGTGAACCAGGTCTTGCCGGGCGACTACGACGACAACGGTGTGGTTGAAGCCGCCGACTATGAGCTTTGGCGGTCGGGTTTCTCATCGCCGGTTGAGCCGTTCACTGAAAACGACGGCAACGGCGATGGGCTCGTTGACGCAGCCGACTTTACGGTGTGGCGAGACAATCTGGGACTTACCTCAGCCGAGCCAACCGGCGCAACCGAAACGCCCGAACCCTCTGCCGTCGCCTTGGTCGTGTTGGCGGCCGCAAGCGCCTCTTCGCGACGACGCGTCGAAGGTGGCGGCCATGCGTAGATCCGTCACAAAAGCCTGTTGGGCAGCCGCGGCTTTAGCTTTGACGCATCTGCTTAGCCTCGCCCAAGCCACGCAAGTCGCTACGGCGGTAAACGTTGAAGCCATGCAAAGACTGCTCGACCGCCATGGCTGCCCAGGGGTCCTGGTGGCGGTAGTTCCGCAAGACGGGGAAGCATCCGTCTACGCCGTGGGGCACGCCAACGCGGCGCGGTCCGCCCCGATGGATCGTGCCTTGCGGATGCGTATCGGCAGTGTCAGCAAGCTGTTCGTAGGCGCCGCGCTGTTGCGTTGCGTTGATGACGGCGTGGTCTCTCTAGACGCCCGGGTCAGCAACTACTTGCCCGGTGTCCCAGGCGGCGACCAGATCACGCTGAGAATGCTGGGCAAGCACACCAGCGGACTACCGGATCCGATCCGCAGCCCCCGGTTCCGTGTCGAGGTGATGAAGACGCCAGCCCGGTTCTGGAAACCGTCTGAGGTGCTTCAATTCTGTTACAGGCTGCGGCCCGTCAGCAACCCCGGCGAGCAGGTGCGCTACTCCAACGTAGGCGCCGTCTTGCTTGCGGAGGCGTTGGCCGCCGCAGCGGAGAAGTCATTCGCCGAGTTAATGAAAGAGACGGTGCTCACGCCCCTCGGGCTGCGTGACACCGGCTACTGCTCCGCCGCCGCCCCGCCCGGTCCAACCTGCTCAGCCTATCGCTTTGCGAGGCGTGGGGAATGGCTGAGCTACGGCCGCTACTTTACGGAAGTAACCGGGCACAGCGCCTCGTGGAGCAGTTGGGCGGGCGATATGTACTCGACGATTCACGACCTCTCGAAAGCGGCGCCCCAGCTCCTGACCGGTCGGCTGCTATCGGATCGCGGTCGTCGCGAGTTGTTTGACTGGCGCCAGGGCTCCGACTCCGTGACCCGACACGGGATCCTCATCAAACAAACAACACTAGGGATCGGCCACGACGGGGACGTCCCCGGCTTCAGCGCGGCGGTTTGGCGTTCACCTCGGGAGGGGCAGTGCGTGATCGTGCTTGCCAACCTTTGCACAACTACAACCGGCGACAGCCCAGCGAACCGCGTTGCGGAGTATTTGCTCAGCGCAACCGCCGAAGCAGAGTCGCCAACGCTGCCTGGCAAGCAGGCGGGGCTGGGCAATCAATGAACATCTCTTGTCGCCAGCACGAACCACGGTCGGGCTTTACGCTCGTCGAACTGCTGGTCGTCATTGCGATCATTGGAGTGCTGATCGCCTTGCTGTTGCCGGCGGTCCAATCGGCAAGGGCGGCGGCACGTCGGACGCAGTGCCTCAACAATCTCAAGCAACTCGGTGTCGCGGTCTGGCTGTATGTTGACGCCAACCGGACGTTCCCGCCGGGTTTTGAGGTGGAGGCCGACCGCGATGACCCGTCCAACGGCAACAACGGGGTCGTCGTGAACGGCTTCTACACCCTGCTGCTGCCGTACCTCGAACAGACGAACCTGGCGGCGATCTACGACCCGACGCAGGGCTTCGATCATCTGTCGAACCAGCCCGCAGTCAACACCCGAGTCGACACCTTCGTGTGCCCGGCGACGCCGGAGACCAACCGATTGGTGTCGCTGAAGAACGACTTGGCGTTCTTCAGCTCCGACTTGGGCCACACGGGGGCGCCAGCCGATTACTTTGGGATCCGCAACGTGATTGAGGGCGACTCCGACCTGATCCCGAACGGCGATCCGTTCCTTGATCGGGTGCGGGGGGTGTTCCGAGCCGTTATCCCTCCGGATTTCGGCGAGCAGCCGCTGCCGGAATACCCGCTCAGGCCTCAACAAATCACCGACGGCACCTCGAACACCCTTATGCTGGTAGAAGTCGCCGGCAGGCCTGAACGCTACAGCTCCGCTGGGCAGCACGAGACCCTCCCTTATCTCTACGGATCATGGGCGGGCCCGAACGGCGATATGCTGTACGAGCTCGACACCGAACGCGCGGTAGCAGGCAAACGGGTCGTGGAGGGATCGTGCGTCCTGAATTGCCACAACTACTACACGCCGTTCAGCTTTCACTCGGGGGGGCTGAACGTGATGCTCTGCGACGGGTCGGCTCAGTTTCTTACGGATGAGCTGGATTTCGCGACTTGGATTGCGATCGTCCAACCCGACGACGGAGTGGTTTTTAAATCGCCCTGGTGAACGGCTTGGTAACCAACGCGTTACAGCGGTTGTTGAATTGGTGTCGCCCGATTGCGAGCCGCGCCTGTCATGGCCCAGAAGCCTAGGCAGGCGGTGCGGGCATTTGTCGATTCAGGCCGACAAAGCCCCGGCAAACAGCACGCAACAAGATCGCGACGCCCAGGAAAGAACCGCTACGTTCGCTAAGCGACAACCTTCGCTCAAGCCCGCCCGGCGGCCCCTGCCCGCCTTTGCTAGCCAGAGCTCCACCGCGAGTGGCGGGAACGCCCCCGCCGCTCCGGCTCGCCGGAGCCGCTGCAGATAAGTGTTTGTCCGCCGGCGCGGATGACGTCGATGCACCTGGAGACGCAGCTAATGAAGATCGTTATCACTGCGGCGGCTTGCCTCGCCGCCTCGCTAGTTCAAGCGGCAACCGTACCGCTGGCAAGCGTGATGAATCCAAGCAGCTTTCTATCGGAAAGCACCGCTACAGGCGGTTTTGCGAGAATCAGTCTAGGAGACGGCTCGCTCGGCAGTGTCGGCGCCAATACGGGAGACGCCGATGGGATTTACAACGTCGCGAACATTGATGCGGCGGACCCCGGATCGACATTCGGTACGCCGATCGATGTGTTCCCGCGGGAGGCGAACTTCCAGGTCGGCTCGCTGGAGACGGCCCCGATTTCAGGCTCAGGCTTGGAGACCGTAGGTATCGTCTCGCTTGATACGAGCGAGTTTTGGACCTCCGACCCCGCTCGAACCGATTTCACAAACTTCAGCGCGCCGACCGTGATCAGTGACATCTCGGACTACGGCATCGGCGTCTGGTTTTTCAATGGCCCTGGCTCCATTGACTTCGGCCCACTAGACGCGGGCGACACGGTCACGTTCCTCAACGGTGAGCCGGCCTCCATTGATCTCGAAGTCGAAGCCACCTTCGCGGCCGACGCCTTCGGCACGCCCGTGTCGTACACGGGTACTTTCTCGGTAAGTGGAAACCAACTCGCTCTCCAGATCGACGACACCGCTCCTCTAGGCTTCTTCGGCGATTCGGTTTTTGTCGCTGATTTGAACGGAACCGTCACGGCTGTGGTGCCCGAGCCTGGAGGCGTAGCGTTCCTGTTGAGCGTCGCGTTAGTCGTCCCGAACATGCGCCGTCGTTAGAGACGCGGCAAGTGCCTAGATGTTGTTCAACACAAGATCATTGCACCCCAGCCTTGCATTTCTTTGAATTGATTACTCCTTAGGAGATATTCCAGTGAAATTTCACAGTGCCTTGGCCGCAGTCGCGTTGCTTGCGTCAAGCATGGCCGCGAATACCCACGCCGCGACCGTAAGCCTCGCGGGCGGAAACGCCGACGGCTACCTCGCCATCGTCGGCTTTAATCAAGAGGGCAATACGACCCTCGATGCCATTAGCCGGGACCCGACCGACGCCAAGTTCTTCGACTACCCCGCTTACGTGAACCCCACCAACGCGGCCAACATCTTCATCATGTCGGTCGAGCCCTATCGCTTCGGCTTGACTTACCCCGACCCGCTGCACCTTCCGATCGGAGGGGGCGCTCTCGAAAGTGTTGGAACTCTGCAGCCGGCAGGCACGCCGGGGGCGACCTTCATCGAAGCGGTAACCGAGGACGCCGATTTCGCGGAGACAGATATCGGCGGCCTCGACTTCAACCCCTCCGTGCTTTCCGCGGTTGGTGTCGAGGTTGTTCCCCCAACGGCGCTGTCGTTCAACCTCAACTCCTCTGAGTTTCAGAGCACGAATCGGACTGACTTAACTTCAACCCCTTCCGACACCCCGCCGTTTGGTCCGTCGGGCCGGACCAACTTCAACGAGTTCGCCAACAACCCGGAGATCGTCGCTTCAAATCCGACGGGAACCGGTCTCACTTTTGTGGACGGCGTGCTTACTTCCATCGACCTAACAGTGGATGTTGTGGTCAATACCCGACAAGTCGGTTTCGGTGGAGCTGGCTTTAATGGCGCTGCCGGAAGCCTGACTTTCTCAGGAAACAGCTTTGCTTTTGACGTGGATGACGTCGTCGGCGGTTTCTTTGCCTCGCGGATCTTGCTAAACCGGAGCGGAACGGTCGATGCGGTTGGTGCTTTGACGGTGCCAGAGCCCACGAGTGTGACGTTCGCCTTACTCGTCACTGCAGCTACCGCTTCAAGGCGCCGAAGGAAAGCTGCGTGAGCGATGCAAGACACTCGGGAGACCTCGGCGGGGCGTGCGTCGGCACGCCCCGCCGCTCTTGAATCAGGGGGTCACAAGAACAAGCCAGTCCCCTTGAGTCGCGTAATCTGGCGTTGGCATTTTTGGATCGGACTGCTCGCAGGCCCGGTACTGGTCGTCGCGTCAGTTACGGGAGCGATCTACATATTTAAAGAGGACCTGCAAACGGTCCTTTACCCCGAACTCATGGTCGTCGAGGTCTCGGGCGACCGAGCCAACCTTGACAACATAGTGGCTGCTGCCACGGAAGCCGCGGGGCCCGGTTGGCGCCCGGCCGTCGTTGAGATGACCGATGAACCATCGGCATCGGTCGCGGTTTTCCTTTCGACGGACGATCACCAGCACCGACGGGTCTACGTTGATCCTTACCGAGCCACAGCACTCGGCGAACTTCCCGAGGGAGACGTCTTGAGCGTTGTGCTCGCGATCCATCGCCGACTGTTTGCCGGAACGATTGGTCGCGTTCTTGTTGAGCTGACAACGAGCTGGACGATCGTCTTGCTCGCCACAGGCGTCACGCTGTGGTGGCCGCGCAACTGGCGCAACGTGGCCGGCATCCTGGTGCCGCGGCTTGGTGGCAAGCGGTACGTCGCGCTCCGCGACTTGCACTCTATCGCGGGCGCGTTTGCAGCCATCATCGCGGCCATCATCGCGATCACGGGTCTGCTTTACTCGCTTGTTTGGGGGACTCTGTTCCTATCCATTGGCTTCGTGAGCGGCTCCTTCGATCTCGAATTGAATCCTCCCGGGTCTCAGCCGCCTATCGCAAGCGACAGCCCTGGCCCCCGTTTTTCGATCCAGCAAGTGATGGCGATTGCGAAGAACCGGTCGCTGCCCGAAGCGCGGGTAAGCATAGAACTGCCCCGCACGCCAGAGGACGCGTACGCCGTGAAGTGCGGCTACCACTGGGGCCCCAGCGTTGCCGCGGGCCTCTTTGTTGATCAGTACAGCGGCGTTGTTGTGAAAGAGGCAACAATCAGCGAAGTACCAACGCTGGCCCAATGGACCCAGTGGAACTACCCGCTGCATGTCGGCAGTGTGATGGGCGGCTTCTCAAGAGTGATCTGGCTTGCCGTCTGTTGCGTATTGTGCTCGCTGCCGATCACGGGAATTTGGATGTGGCTCACGCGTCGCAAAGCCGGACAGACCGGCTTCCCGAAACACCACGATCGTCCGCTTCCGATGGCTTTGTGGTACATAGTCCTTGGGACCAGCCTGCTGTTGCCGTTATCAGGAGCATCGTTAGCTCTTGCATTCGTATCCTCTCTTGCCGCAAAGCGATTTAGACAGCCTTCAGTCCCGTGCACGAGCAACTAGAAAAGCGATGGGTGGATAGTCAGGAGCTATCGCGGAGCACTGATAAGCGGCCGCCGCGTGGTAAACGCAGCCGCTGCGGGCGATGATGCACCTCGGCACTTGCCAGGACGGGGAGCGAGCCGGCAAGAGTGGTTGGAGGAGCCGCGTTTCCGCGGGTGTCTGCACGATGCCGGCTGGCAATCAGACACCGCAGCCGCCAGGCACTCCGCCAAGCAGAATTCGTGGCCGCATTGCATCTGTCCTGTTCGCAGCAGACGCAGTCAAGTCGAAGGGTTAGGGTCGTGCTCCGCAAGGCGGTTGTCACGGCCTGTCAACGCTTCTGGGTGTGACGCGGCCGTCGGGCCCGAAGTACGGCGTGTGTTGAACGACACCGTGCACGTCTTGCGGGCCGCGAAGGCACTCGGCTTTTTGCAGCTGAAACTGATGAGGCGTAACGAGGGCAGAAGACCTCCAACGTGGCGGAGTCGTGACGGGAGTAGCCCTGGCCAGCGGCAAGAGGGTAGAGCGGGATCAAACCGTCATCGTGCAGGTCTGGTACTCAACCGCGCGAGTTGCCTGTCCGAGCAGTCCAGATCTCTGAAGTTACTGAAGTTGCATCGACGAATGGCCCGTAGTTCTTTGCAGCGTGTTGTCTGACATCGGGATACACAAGAAGGCCTCGCTTGCGTAGATGGGTTGTGTCACGAAACCCATCACCGGCAAGGAGGCCTTACGATGCGGGATTGTATTGAGGGGCGTTTTCGCCAACAGGTCAACTCCGTGCGGCGGCAGTTCCTCCAAGACGGAGAGCAGCCGCTGTCGGACATCCTCTCTCGCTCTGAGATCGAGCAAGCACTGAAGGCGGTGGGCGATGGCTGGATCAACCCGGATCTACACGCCGCTGGTGACCAGGTGGGTGTTCTTGGGGCAGGTCCTCAACACCGACCACTCGTGCCGCGCGGCGGTGGCTCGCCTGATCGCTCATCGCGTCGCGTGTGGTCAGAGCCCCTGCTCGGGAGAGACCGGCGCCTAGTGCCAGGCTAGGAAGCGGCTCCCGGGGGGTTCTTCGCGACGATCGCCCGGACGGTTGGGCGGAAGCTCGAAGAACGCTGCGAGCGGGCGTGGCTTGGGAGGGGCCACCACGTCTACCTGTTCGACGGCACGACGACGCTGATGCCCGACACCCCGGGGAACCGCGCCGCGTACCCGCTCACCCACAACCAGAACGAGGGGCTGCCCCTAGCCCGAGTCGCGGCGGTCATCTCGCTCTCGTGTGGGGTGATCCTCGACCTGGCGACCGCCAGGTACGCGGGCAAGGGGCAAGGCGAGGTGACCCTGCTCCGCAAGCTCTCGGGGGTGTTCTCCGCCGGTGACGTCTTGCTGGGCGACTGCTTGATGGGCAACTGGCGGAACCTGCCCGAGCTCGCCGAGCGTGGCGTCCGCATCGTTACCCGGCTCAACAAGGCGCTACGCAGGGCGGACTTCCGGAAGGGCCGGCGTCTGGGCAAGGACGACCATCTGGTGGCGTGGCCAAAGCCGCACATCCGCGAGGTCGGCCGCGCTGCCCAAAGGGCGGTCCCCCGCTATCTGACGGTCCGTGAGGCGCGGGTGTTTATCAAGCAACCGGGGTTCCGCACCAAGGCGATCGTCCTCGTCACAACGCTGCTCGACCCGAAGCGGTACCCCAAAGAAGACCTCACCGAGCTCTACCGGGCGCGTTGGAACCAAGAGCTCGACCTGCGGTCGATCAAAACCACGATGCAGATGGACGTGCTGCGTTGCAAGACGCCCGAGCTGGTGCGCAAGGGGGCTTGGACCCACCTGCTGGCGTACAACCTGATACGCACCGTAATCGCCCAAGCCGCCGCGGAGCACGGCTTCGCGCCGCGGACGCTCAGCTTCAAGGAAGCGATGCAGATGCTCGAAGCCTTCCAACCGCTGATCGCACGAGTCGGACCACGCTCACACTCCCTACGCGAGCGGCTCTATCACGAGCTGCTCGACGCCATCGCGACGCACCGCGTTGCCAACCGGCCCGACCGCTTCGAGCCTCGACGGAAGAAAAAACGCAAGGCGCCCTACGACCTCCTCATGAAGTCTCGGGCCGCGACCAAACTCGATATCCTCAAAGGGGTTAGCAAGAACTAAGTGAATCTATGAAGGAAGCCTGGTCGGTAGGCTTGGGGTTGAGTAACTGACTCTTCTTCTCAAGGAGGCCTTGATCATGCGACCGACGACTAGCGGGTTGAGCGTCAAGACGACGGCGGTGGCGTCGCCGTGCTACGTCGGGCTCGACGTCCACCAGTTGCACAGCACGATGCACGTCCTGGACTCCCGGGGGAATCGTCTGAAGCGACACACGATCAAGGCGGGCTGGCCGTCAGTGGTGCGCGAGGTCGAGGGACTCTCGACGGATGAGAGTGGCCGAACACGGCAGGTGCACGTCTGCTTCGAGGCGTCTGTTGGAGCGGGGCACCTTTACGACCTGCTGCGAGCACGCTGCCATCGCGTGGCGGTCGCTCACCCTGGACAGCTGCGGCTCATCTTCCGCTCCAAGCAGAAGAACGACCGGGCGGACGCCGAGAAGCTCGCCAAGCTGTTGTTCTTAGACGAGGTTCCCTCGGCCTGCATGCCGACGAAGTCGGTCCGCAACTGGCGACGGCTCATCGAGACACGGCGCCGGACAGTCGAGAAGCGATCGCGCGTGAAGAACAGCCTATGCGCCCTACTCCGCAGTCGTGGGACCCAGGTCCCGGAAGGGACCGGCCTGTGGACGAAGAAGGGCCTTCGTTGGCTGACCGAGCAAGACTTCGACGACTCGGAGGCCCTCCAACGCGACCTCTGGCTCGATGAGTTGGAGTTGCTCACCAAACAGATCGCTCGCATGGAGCGGGAACTCGATCGCATCGGCTCGGCTTCTCCGCCCGTCGCGTTGCTGCAAGCAATCCACGGGATCGGGCCGCGGACCTCCGAGGCGGTCGCCGCCTACATCGACAACCCAGATCGATTCCGAAACGCCAAAGCGGTCGGGGCATACTTCGGCTTGGTCTCCGGGCAAGACCAGTCGGGCTCAACCAACCGGCTGGGGCACATCACCAAGGAGTGGCCAGCGACCGTCCGCAAGCTGCTCACCGAAGCGACTTGGCACCCTATCCGGCTCAGCCCCAACGTCAAGGCGATCTTCGATCGGATCCATCGCGGCGACCGCGAGCGTCGAAAGATCGCTCTGATCGCCGCCAGCCACGCTCTGGTGCGGGCGATGCACGCCACGCTCCGCGACAACCAACCGTGGTGCGAGAGAGACCTCCCAGGGACCGCTCCCGCGTAACCGCTACTGAAGAAGGAACGCTGTGCGTCAAGATTCTTGCAGGGCGCCAAGGCCGAATCCCGGCCAATGGCATGGCTCCCGAAGCCGCCTAAGTGAATGGGATCGACCGCAAGACGATTACTGGCGCCGACGCCGGCCCACCGGCCCGCTCGTGACACCGAATAGATGCTTGGAGCTCCCCGCAGAATCCCCCCGCAAGTCTCCTTGACACAGCCTTCCTCATAGATGCCATTCGATGCATCGACCGAGGCGACTCCCGTCCAGGCTCAACTCGCGTCGGTGGGCGTCACCTCGGCAGATTCCCGAATGCGCGAGTCCGTCACCTGGGCGACGCCTTCACCAAAGCCCCGGGTTGCTCGACGCACCTGTCGTACAGCCAGATCGCTAACGGGTCGCTGTCCACGCGTTGCCCGCTGCCCCGGATGGCATCCGGCGATAGGCTTCCAAGGGCGCCATGTCGGCGTGTACCGGCGTCCCTGGCGATTAGGTGGGGCGCGGCCCGGTGGGTGCTTGGTGCTGGGTGCTCGCATCTATCGCGAGCTGCTTTTTCGGAAGCCAAGGTGACGGCCGTGCGAATGACCGTCGCGGTTTATGCCAGCGGTTTTGGATAATCGCTTGTGGACCAGGACCTCGCCGGTGATGCAGGATCAGCTACCTGCCCATTGCCTGGAGAACTCCAAAACGGAGACCGCTGTTGCCCCTCCTAACAACCTCCACCGCAGGGCGCTTTCAACCTGCGTGCTCTTGTGACTCGACGGTCTCTTGATCCGGGGAACCGCCGACGTGAAAAACCGGGGCGCCGTTAGACGCCAGCCCTTCGTTGTCTCGGTCGCCGTCGAGACGAACGCTCGCCCCGCTCGGGATTGCGACCCGAGCGGGGCATTTTTGTGCGCTCGCTCAAGCCGCTCTAATCGCTCGCCTTAACTTGGGGCCGCCGCGAGATGGTTCGTTCTCCATGCCCATCGCTGCCGATGACATCGGTAACCGCGGGGGCGCACTGCCATGGGGTCTCGCGGTTGGTGCAGGAAGCCTGCGGTGGGAGCCTTGACCCGCCGCGGGCTGTCTTGATTCGTGGGTTGGACGTAGGAGGGATCACTTCGAGAGCCGCTCCCTCATCGCGGCGTTCTCCTCTTGCAGCATCTCGCCGAAGCGGCTGCGAGCCTCGGATAAACCGATGCCTTGAGCGAACCACTGTCCGCCCAGCTCACCGAACTCATCGAGGTACTGAGCGCACAAGGCTTGGCTGTCATCGCATGTAGCCGGCGTCGGGTTGACGAACGGCAGCGCTAGCTCGACCACGGCATCATCTACTCCGTGTCCTTCGCTTCGGTCCGCCCCATCCGAAGGCCTTCGACGGTGTCCAGCGCGGTGGCCACGCTCGCCGGAATCAGCTCTTCGCTCGCCGCCCATCGGAAGAGACGCTTCACGCGGCCAATCTGGCCGTTGACGTACTTGCGCGACCAGCCGAGTTCGACCATCGCTTCGCGGACTTCACGAAGGCGCTTTGGACCAAACCTGACGGCGGGCACCTCGCTGCATTACCCCACCACGGCCTTCACCGCGCCGCGAAGTGGGCAATCTCGGCCTTGCTCTTCGCGTAGGTCTTGATCACGTGCCGCATGAACGGGGCCGCGATCATCGCCACGGTCACGGTCTCGGCCGGCGCCGTTGGCTCTGGCGGCTGCAGGGCCAGTTGCAAAGGGCGTTGCGCGATCAGCTCTCGATATCGCTGCTCGGCTTCCTCGGAGCCCCAGACGCCAAGCTTATGCCGCTTGCCGTCGATGGTGATGTACGCGCGGGCAGAGCGACCTTTCTCCCGCTGCCGGCTCATCGCCGGTACCCGAATACCAATCGTGACAGTGCCCCATAGTGCGGCAACCGTACCCCATTGGGGTACGGTTTCGGAAACGTGCCGCACCGCTGACCGTCAGCGGTTCGCCTCGAAGGGCTTGTCAGCAAGCAAAGAACTTAGAAGGAATGGAGCGGAGGAGGTTCGAACTCCCGACCTCTGCATTGCGAACGCAGCGCTCTCCCAACTGAGCTACCGCCCCATTGCCAGTAACTCTAGGTCTCGGCCGGCGGGATGTCTAGCCGGGACGACGAAGCCCATGCGTGGTGTCGCCTCTACCGCGGCTGAGGGGACTACCGAGGCGGGCTGGGAGGGGGGCCGTTTAGGGCGTCCTCGGGCGCCGGGCGTTCTAGGGGGCGGCCGCCTAGCATCGGGCGGAGCTCCTCGAAGAAGTCCTGCACGTCCTTGAACTGCCGGTAGACGCTGGCAAAGCGGACGAACGCCACCTCGTCCAGCTCCTTCAAGTGCTCCATGACCAGCAGGCCCAGCTCGCGGCTCTCAATCTCCGTGTCGTAGCCGGCGTAGACGTCGTGCTCGATGGCGTCGACGGTCGCCTCGACCGCTCGGCTGGCGACGGGGCGTTTCCAGCACGCCCGGTCGAGGCCGCGTTTGATCTTGTCGCGATCGAACGGCGCCCGCGAGCCGTCCTTCTTGATCACCTTGATCGTGGTGTCTTCGGGCCGCTCGTAGGTGGTGTACCGGCGGCCGCAGCCCACGCACTCGCGCCGCCGGCGGATAGCGCCGCCGTCCTGGCTCGGCCGCGAGTCAATCACCTTGTCGTTATCCACACGACAGTACGGGCACTTCATACCGCGAAGCGTAACGTCTCGGGCGGCGGGTGTCAGGTGAGGAGGCGCGAGTTTTGAGGCGCGAGGCGCGAGTTCTGCGCTGCCAGCCGTTCAATGCTAGCAGCACGAAACTCGCG
>JBCDJN010000068.1:0-26778 GCA_039414355.1 Planctomycetota bacterium
CGCGCCCCTCGCCGCCGGCTTAGAGAGTTCCGCCGCCGCGCGATTCATCCGCCGAGCGTTATAACGCTGCCCAAGCGGTCCAGCAAACAAGCCGGCTATCCCGGCAATTCGCGTTCTCGGCTATGGGGAGAACACGTTGTGCGCTGCGCGACCCGCATTGCCCCCGGTCGCCAGAAGAGCGATAAAGCCCGCTAGGCGCTGACCAGATTCAACAACCCCAGCGAAGCGATGCCCCGCAAAGTTGTCCTGGACATGGACCCCGGCATCGACGACGCCGTCGCCCTTTGCTTGGCGCTGGCCGAGCCGAAGCTCGAGGTGCTCGCCATCACCGCCACCGGCGGCAACGTGGGGCCGGAGCAGGCGACCCGTAACGTCGAGACCCTCATCGAGCAGCTCGACCCGCCGCGGCTGCCGCGTGTCGGCGCGGCGATGCCCAACCAAACGCTGCGGACCGACGCCCGCCATCTGTTCGGCGTCGACGGCTTCTGCGGCGCTGGGCTGCCGGTGGCGGAGATGGCCCACAAGCGGACTTCGATCAAGGTCCTCGGCGACGAGATCCGCGGCGCCCCGGGCCAGGTGACGCTTGTGGCGTGCGGGCCGCTGAGCAACGTGGCTTCGCTGCTTCAGGCGGAGCCGGACATCGCCATACAGATCGGCCACCTAATCATCCTCGGCGGCGCCGACCGGGTGAGCGGCGACACCACCGCCGCCGCCGAGTTCAACATGTACTGCGACCCGGACTCGGCGCAGAGCGTTCTTCGATCGCGCGTCACGAAGACGCTGGTGCCGCTCGACGTTACGCAGCAACTCTCGCTCGGCTACGACTTCCTCGACCGCTTCCGCCACAGCACGACGCCCACCGGCCGGTTGCTAGAGCAGATCCTGCCCGGCGCCTTCCGGGCGTACCGTCAGCGCGTGGGGCTTGAGAGCATCTACCTGCACGCCGCCGTGGCGGTGATCGTGGCGATCCACCCCGAGCTGTTCACCACCGAGCGGGTGAGCGTGGATGTCGAAACCTCCGGCGAGCTGACCCTGGGCGCGACGGTCTTCGACCGCCGCCCGAAGCCGGACAACCAACCAAACGTTGACCTGGTCACGGACATGGACGTGGTGGCGGCCACGGAATGTTTGCTGCGTGGTCTACCAACAGGCGCCTAAGCAACCCCACACGGCAAGGTCTATGTCCTTAACAAGAATCGTTGGCTGGGTTCTCTGCGCTCTGGTCGCAGTCTTCCTGATCGCCGTGAGTGTGCCGCCGAAGCTCACGGCGGACGGCCCGTATGAGATGGCGGAGCACATCGGTTTCCCATGGCAGGTGATGCGAAACATCGGCGTCGTGGAACTGGTGATCGCCGTCCTGCTTGTCTTGCCGCGAACGGGGCTGTGGGGCGCGCTATTGCTAACGGCGTACTTCGGCGGCGCCACGGCGTCGCATGTTCGCATCGGCGACCAGTTCTTCGTGCCGATCGTCATGGCAACGGTGATGTGGATCGGCGTGCTGCTAAGACTGCCGGGCCTGGCGCCGCTGCTGGCGGGGCATCCGCGCGACCCGCGGTTGGAAGCGAAGAAAGACTGAGAGCTCGGGCAGATCGCAGCGCGTGTTCAGTTCACGTCGATTTAGATGGCGAGCCCCGCGGCGTTAGTCCGGGGAGTGAAGTGGGTACCGGGCGCTCTCCCCGGGCTAACGCCGCGGGGCTCGCCAGTCTTCGCGGTGAAGTCAGTCGAGAGCTGGCTGCGAAAGATCAAGCGGCTGCTGGCTGCCGTGACGCATGCGGAGGATTCGCACCGAACGCGTCGCTTCGTCAACGCGGTACAGGAACAAGCATCGGTCGACGATCAGCATCCGAATGCGGTGCTGACTCTTCTCGTCTTCCGGCGCCGGCGGGCAGCGATTAGGCAGCGTGCTTAGCGTTTGCACCTCGGCGAGGGCCTTCTCGAGCCAACGGGTTGCTGTCTCCGGCATCTGCTGATCGACCGCGATGTACTCGACGTAGCGGTCGAGGTCTGCCAGTGCGGCGGGCGAGAGAATGACCCGGTAGCTCATCGATTGAGCTTCAGGCCGTGCTTGCTGGCGATCTGCTGGAACGCCGCCTCCGCTTCGACGTCCTCGCCAGCGTCGATCTGTGCATCAGCGGCTTCCAATTCCGCCAGGCTTTCGTCGAGCTGCGTGGCCGTCAACGGACCGCGGGGGTCCTCGGTCGGCGTGCTGGAGAGCGCTTCAATCAACGCAGGAACGCTCGCGTACCCGGCGGCTTGGGCTCGGTCGCTAAGGCGTTGGTACTGATCGTCGGGGATCGATAGTTCCATGTCCCCAATTCTCGACGAGCGAAGCGCAGGCGTCAAACACGCGACCCGCTGTCACTTGCCACTCGCCGCGAAGAACTCGCGGTCGCCGATTTCCACGCGTTTGGTGAGCGGCTCGCCGTTGCGGAAGACGACCAGATCGACGCGGCGGCCCACTTCGGTCAGCTTGACCAGGCTGATGAGATGGTCGGTGTCTTCGACGCGGACACCGCCGTAACGGATCACCACATCGCCCGGTTCAATCGAGGCCCGCTCGGCGGGGGAGCCGGGTTCGACCACGGAGATGCGGGTGCCTTGCAGCCGCGGCAGGCCGGCGGCGCGGGCTCGCTTCTCGTCGAACAGCCGGTCGAACGTCACGCCCAAGAACCCGCGGCGGACCTGGCCGGTGCGGGTGAGCTCCTCCGCGATCCGCACGGCGATGTTGGCCGGGATGGAGAAGCCGATGCCTTCGTTGCCGCCCGACTCGCTGGCGATGGCCGTGTTGAGGCCGATCACTTCGCCCCGCATGTTGATGAGCGGGCCGCCGCTGTTGCCGGGGTTGATGGCGGCGTCGGTCTGAAGAAAGTTCTGGTAGCGGACTTCGCCGCCGCCCAGGTCGAGGTTGTAACGTCCCTTGGCGCTGATGATGCCGCGGGTGACGCTCTGGCTCAAGCCGAACGGGCTGCCGACGGCCAGCACCCACTCGCCGATCTCGATGCCGTCGCTGTCGCCAAACCGTGCCGGCACCAACTTCGGCGCGTCGACCGCCATCACCGCCACGTCGGTGTACGGGTCGCTCCAGAGCCGCGTGGGCTTGATCACCCGCCCGTCCGAGAGCTGGATGCGGATGTGCGGCTCGGCAGAGTTCTTGATGACGTGCCGGTTGGTCAGCACGTACGTTCCCGACTCGCTCTTGCGGCCAGCGAAGCGGAGCAACACGCCGGAGCCCGCCTCTTGGGCGCCGCTGCGGACGCGGTACTCTCGGATGGGCTGGGCCTCGATGTGAACGACCGAAGGCGTGACGAGCTTGACGACGCGCTTAACTAGACCGAGCAGCCGGTCCATCTGCTCCACATCGCGGGCTAGCGATTGGAACTCTCGGTCACGCTCTTCGGGGGAGACCGAAGCGGGAGCCGACGGCTGGGCGGAGGCTTCGTCGCCAATCACCGCGCCGCCGGTCAGAACGCCGACCGCGGCTAGCGTGGCCTTCGCCAGCGAACTCCACGCGTTGAGGCTCTTTCCCACGGGATCACCAAGCTCGGACGCAGCGATTGGCTAGGCGGCCAACAGCATGGCCGTCGCGATAAGTGTACCCGACGGCGCCCGCCGAGCCACGCCGCGTGCTCAGTGCTCGATATCCGTAAGCGAGACATCCACGTCGGGTGTAACGCCCGTATCGATCACGCGGCCCCAATCGGCATCGCTTCGATCCTCCAGCGTGCCGTCTTCGGCGGCGCGTTGGCACTCGATGCACATGGTGGCGTAGGGCAGGGCGTTGATTCGTGCCATGGGGATCTTGGCGTTGCAGACCTCGCAGAGGCCGTAAGTCCCGGCGCGGATGCCCGCGAGCGCCCGCTCGATGTTGGCCAGCTCGCGGCTTTCGGCCTCGGCAAGCTGGCTGCTGATCTCGTCCTGGGCGGCGTCGAGGGCCGCGTCGACCACGTCGCCGCCGCTCTGCTCGCTCAGCTCCTTCAGCAGGCTGAAGTCGCCCGTTAGGGCCTTGCGAAGTGCGTCCCGCCGCTTGACCAGCAGGCTCTGCATCTTCTTGATTGAGTCTTTACGTGCCATCGCCTGTTCCTCTGCCCATGCTGGGCCTCTAGCGGCGGCGTGCCCTCCCCGCGCACGTTTTGTGCTGCCGCCCGCTGCGTCTCGCGGGCCGCTGTGGCTCGGGAGGAGCCTAGCCGCCTGGTGCCTAATTCTCGTTCCGTGCCGCTGGCCGGGACCTTGGGCCCGCGCCTTCCCGGCACGGTGGATTGCCGAGAGCAAACGCTCAAAGTCACGCCAGCAACCCAACTATAGTACGCACTTAAGGCGGTTCGGGTTTCGCCGTGAAGGCCCGCATTTGCCAGATTTCCGCTTGCCTCTCTGTTCGCCGCAAGCCTTTTATTTATAAAGGATTACGGCGTTTTTTGGCGATTCTCCCTGGAGCTGATTCCCGTCTTCTCGCGGGAACGATCGCCCTTCGCCCCCCGCCAGACCCGGCGGAGGATTCGGCAGGAAGTCGGGGGGCCCAGCCAGTGTCCCCGTCACAATCGCGCGGTTCGCAACCGCGGATCGGCTGCGCGTGGCGGCGGCGGGAGTCTGGTTTTGACCGACCCCACCGGGCGACGTACATGACTGTGGAAAATCCGCGGCATCGTCGCCCGACGGCGGGATTGGCGCCCGCCGCGGGAGGGCTGAGTTACCGACTACCACGAGCCAGTTATGCGCCCCGCCTCGCCCATCGCCCTGCTGACCGACAACCAATCGCGGCCGGGCAAGCTCGCTACGGAGCCGGCTGATCCCGTCTCGGTCCCCGCCGGCGCCACTACCATTGGCGGCGGGCGGCTGTGCTCGCTCCGTCTCCGCGGCGGCGGGGTCCGGCCGCTGCACTGCGTGATCAATACCACGGAAGAAGGCGCCGTGGTCCGCCGCTGGGCGGCCGATACGCTGCTCAACGGCAAGCCCTTCACCGAGGCGCCACTGAAGCCGGGCGACCGGCTGAGCGTGGCATCGATCGAAGTGAAGGTGGTCGCGTCGACGCCGCTACCGGACGCGCCGCAGCCGGAGGAGTTCGAGACGCCAATCGCGGACCTCGCGAACGGCTCGCAGCCGATCGCCAGCAACGCGGCCGCGGTTGAGGAGCCGACCGCCCCGGCCCCCGTTCAAGCCGAAGTGTCGGAATTCGACACGCCGACGCCGGTGGCGCCCACGAGCGAACCGGACAAGACCAAGCCGCCCGCTCAGAGCCCCGTGGCCTTCGACCTGGAAATGCCGGTGGCGCCCCTGCCGGCGGTCCCCGCGCACCTTTTCAAACCGCTCAACGCCGATCCAACGCCCGCATTGGGTGACGCGCCGATCGACGTCCACGACGATCTGTCGCGTCAGACGCTTGGCGGCGTACAAGAAGCCACGGACAGTGGAACGGCCGAAGATGACGACTCAAGCGACAGCGACACCAAGCCGACCGGTGCTCCCGCAGCTGCCGCGCCGCCCGAGGCGAACGACCCGGTGTCCGATCCGCGGCGCGGGCCCGACGTGGCTCAGCTACGACGGCGGGCAAGGCGTCTGCTAGGGGCCGTCCGGCAAGAGCGCGAGCGGGCTGAGACCCTGATCGCCGCGAACGCGCAGCTTTCCGAGACCCGCGGCGCTCTGGCCGACGCGGCCGCGGCGGCTGAGCAGGTCGCCGAAGCGGCGAAGGAAGACCTGAGCGACGCCACGCAGCAGCTGGCCGAGCTGGCTTCGCAACTCGCCGCGACCGAGCAGCGGCTCGCCGAGGCGGAGGGCGCGAGCAGCGACGCCGAGTCTTCGGCCCAACAAGCGCTGGCCGACCGCGAAGCCGAGGTCGCCGGGTACGCGGACAGGATTGGCTCGCTCGAAAACCAGGTCGCCGACCTGCAGACGGAGATCGAGCAGCTCACCGGTGACCTCGAGCTGGCGAAGAACGAAGTCGAGCTGACTTCCGCCTCGCGAGCCGAAGCCGAGGCGCGAGCCGCCGAGCTTGAGGCCGAACGCGACTCGCTGGCGGGCGAACTCGCCGAACAGTCGGAACAGTTGGCAGGCCAGCAGCGCCGGGTCGCCGAGGTCGAGGCCGCCCTCGCCCGGCTTGAGTCCGCGACGGCGGTTCCCGCCGAGGCGCCAATCGACGAATCGCCCGTGGAGCACAACGTCGAAGCGGTTTTGGCAGCCGCCCCGGCCGACGATCAAGGGGATCGCGACGTGGCGGACGGCCCCGAGCCGACGCTCGCCGAACCCGTTGATGCTTGGCAGGCCGCGACCGAACCCGAGGCGGCAACGCCGAGCGAAGCGCCGGCGTTGTGGGAAGGATTGGCATCGAGCGAAGGCAATGCCGCTCCCGAGGCGACTGCCGTCGAACCGACCGCGGCGCCCCAACCGCAGCCAAGCGTTGAGCCAACGGCGAGCAACCTGTGGGACATCGAGTCGAGCGAAGCTGCGGACAAAGCAACAGGCGTTGATGCAACTGAGTCATCTTCGAACGCCGCGGAGGATTGGCTGGCGTCGTTTGGCGCCGGCGGGGCTGCCGGTTCGGCGGCTTCCGCCAGTTTCGCCGATCTAGGGACCGGAACTCCTGAGGCGACGACCGCCAGCGAAGCGAGCCCGGCGATCGAGGACTCCCATTATCCCGAAGAGGCTGCGGGGCCGGAACCACTCAGCACGAACGCGACGGACGAAGCGGAGAGCTTTGGCCCGTTGCCGATTGAGGCCGCAGAAGACGCTCCGACTTCCGAGGCGGAAGCCGTGAGCGATTCCTTGCCGGTGGAAGACACTCATCCTGCCGCCGTTGAGCCGCAGGCGGAGAGCAACGAGCCCACGGCGCCCGAGGTCACCGCCGCCGCTGAGCCAACGCCGGCCGAGACGCATGACCTGGGCGACGCTCCGCCGTTGGGTCAGACCCTCTTGGATATGGGTTCAGTCCGCGAAGCCTTGGAACAGACCCAAACCACCGCGGCGGATGAGGAAGGCCTTGTGCGGGCGGAGCAGCCGGCGGCCGCGGCGCCGGAATCGTTCATCGACAAGTACGCGGGCATGCTTCCGGAAGACAGCGAGCCGGCGCCGGCCCCCCAGCCGATCCCGGCGCCGCAGCCCGAGCCCGAGCCGGCCGCGGAAGACGATTCGCTGGACGACTACATGGCCGCGCTGATGCAACGCATCCGCGGCGAAGCCGCCACGACACCGCCCGAGGTTGGCCGAGTCGAGAGCCCCGAGCCGCAGCCCGCGGCCGAGCCCGCAAAGACCGGCGCCAGCGCGTTCCCCACCTCGCCGGCGATGGAGCCGACGCCGGTCCCGAAGTCGGAGTTGCTATCAGACCTGAGCGAGATGCGGCGAGCAACCGCTCCTGAGCAGGGCGCCGACCTGTCGGCCTTGCGAGAGCTGGCGAACAGCTCGGCCCGATCGCACATCGGCGTGGCCGACAAGAAGGAGAACAAGGACAAGGCGAACGCCAACCTTGCGATCTCCGGCGTCGCCATGGCGTGCGCCGCGTTCCTCGGGCTGACGGCGCCGGGCGTGCTGAGCCTGCAGTTTGTTGGCGGTCTGGCGGGCTTTGGTTGGGCCGGCTACTGGGGGATGCAGACGCTCCGCCACATGAACGCCGCCAGCAAGGCAGGCAAAGGCCCGTCGGCCCCGGCGGAGCCCGATTTGCCGATCGACAAGCCTGTCGCCTAAGGCCGGGCGCCTAGAAGCCTCGCGCGGCGACCACGTCGTCAAAGTCGCGGAGGTGGTAGCCCACGCCCACCGCGTCGAGCATCTTGCAGAGGCTGCGCAGCGCGACGCCGAAGCCATCGGGCCCGCTGAAGCCGCCGAACTGGCCGCCGCCCTTCAGGTGCGGCTCCAGATCGACCACCACGCCGGGAATGCCGCGTTTGCGGAGCTTGCGGTCGAGCTTCGGCAGCATCTTCTTCAGGTCACGGAAGACCAGGTCGTAGCCGCTGTCGCCCTGGTCGACCGGGACGAAGTGCTTGAGCTTCTCCTCGTCCACGTGCCGGGTTCGTTTGACGCCCGGGTTGCGGTAGTCCTTCACGTGCACCCATCCCAGGCTCGGCTTCATGGCCAGGTACTGCTCGTACGACTCCAGCGTGTTGTAGCCTTGGCTGATGAGGTTGCCGCCGTCGAAGATGGTGACCATCGCCGGGTGATTCACCTGGCGGTGCAGCTCGGCCATGAGCTGCCCGCTCTGGCCAACGAGGTTCGCCTCCACCTCCAGGCCGAAAGTCAGGTCGCTGTGGTGGCACGCCTCGGCGATCTGCCCGAGTTGATCGACCGCCTGCGAGAGATAGTCCGCCGGGTCGGCGCCCTTGGGTGGGTAGAACGAGAAGCCGCGGATCAGCTTGGTCTCAAACGCGTGGGCCCGGTCGCACGCCTTGGCGACGTCGTTCTTCAGGTACTTCTTGAACGGCACATACGGCGTCTTGGTGCCGTCTTCTTCGTCGACCAGCTTGACCTTGCCGATGGGCGAGCCGAGCGAGGCGACGTTCATGCCGAACTCCGCCTCGAGCCCGCGGAGCTTGCCGATCTCACCCTTGGTGAGGTCCATCACGTTCTTTACGACGCCGTCGCCCGTGACGTCGATGAAGCGGATGGAGTAATACTCGAGCCCCACGGCCGCAAACGCCGCAAACTGCTCCACAGCCGACTTGTGCGTAGCGGCCTCGTCGGCGAAGCCAGAGAGGATGACGTGGGGCTCGTTGGGCATGGGTCGATGTAGCTTTTACGTGAGTCGAGTGACCGCAGAGTTCGCGGAGGTCGCAAAGACTCTCTCAGCGCCCTCGGCGTACTCTGCGGTTCGATTGATTAAATCACCGCCGTGTGTTGCACGGTGACCGTTTCCGTGATGCCGCCGCGGGCGTTCCAGCGGGTTTCTACTTTCATCCACTGCGGCGAGATCACCGCCACCAGGTCGTCCAGGATGGTGTTGGTCACGTTCTCGTAGAAGATGCCCTCGTTGCGGAACGCCTGCAGGTACATCTTCAGGCTCTTCAGCTCCACGCACTTGGCCCGCGGCGTGTAGGTGATGAGCACCGTGCCAAAGTCCGGCTGGCCCGTCTTGGGGCAGACCGACGAGAACTCCGGCTGCACGATCTCAATCTTGTAGTCGCGGTCCGGGTACGAGTTGTCAAACGTCTCAAGTCTATCGCGGAAGTCCGGCATCGGGCGGGCTTTGGGGGTCGTGGCTCCTGTCTCGCGGGGCGTCAGTTTGGCATGATGCCCTACAAGGCGGAAGGGGGACGGCGGAGGGCGGAACCCCGAGTCTATATCGACTAGCCGGCGACCAACGTGTCGTCGGAGTGTTTCAATCGATCGTTCTTCGCGAATGCCAACCGACGCCAAACCCAAAGCCGTCGTCCTCCTCTCGGGCGGTCTTGACTCCGCAACCACCGCGGCCATCGCGGCGAGCGAAGGGTACGCGCTCCACGCGCTCAGCGTCGATTACGGCCAGCGGCACCGGTTTGAGCTCGACTCGGCTGAGCGGGTCGCCCAGTCGCTGGGCGTGGCGGAGCACAAGGTGGTGCGGGTCGACATTGCCGCGTTCGGCGGCAGCGCGCTCACGGACGACATCGCCGTGCCGCAGGGCAGGACGGGCGAGGAGATGGGCGAGGGCATCCCCATCACGTACGTGCCGGCACGCAACACCGTGATGCTTTCACTGGCGCTCGGCTACGCCGAAGCCACCGGCGCCCGCGACCTGTGGATCGGCGTCAACGCCGTTGACTACAGCGGCTACCCCGATTGCCGCCCGGAGTTCATCGCCGCCTTCGAGCGGCTGGCGAACCTCGCCACGAAGGTGGGCGTGGAGACCACCGAAGGTCAAGCCTTCCGGCTACACACGCCGCTGATTAATCTGACTAAGAGCGAGATCGTTCAGCGGGGCGTCGCCCTCGGCGTGGACTACTCGCTGACGCACACGTGCTACTCGCCCAACGAACAGGGCGTCGCCTGCGGCAAGTGCGACGCGTGCTTGTTGCGGCGGAAGGGATTCGAAGAAGCAGGGCTCGTTGATCCGATCGCTTACCAGGAGTGATTCACCGCGGAGTGCGCGGAGGCCGCAGAGAAGGAGTGAGGTGGTGCTGGAGATCAACCGGGTTAGCGGAGCGATAGTCGATTCGGCGATGAAGGTGCACACTCATCTGGGGCCGGGCTTATTGGAGTCGGCTTACGAGGCGTGTCTTGCATTCGAGCTGTCCCAGCGGGGTCATCGCGTGACGCGGCAGGTCGAACAACCGATAGTCTACGAAGGGGTTCGCCTAGATGTTGGCTACCGGCTCGATCTGCTGGTTGACGACTTGGTGATAGTCGAACTCAAGGCGGTCGATCAAATCGCGCCGATCCACAAGGCGCAGCTGCTGTCGTACCTCAAGCTGAGCGACAAGCGCCTTGGTCTACTAATCAACTTCAACGTAGAACTCCTCAAGCACGGTATCACAAGAATTGCGAACAATCTCTAGCGGTTTCTCTCTTTCGTCCCTCTGTGCCCTCCGCGAACTCTGCGGTAAATCCAAATGAAGATCGCTGAGATTTACCGCTCGGTCCAAGGCGAGGGCCTGCTCACCGGCGCCCGGAGCGTGTTTGTTCGCACCAGCGGGTGCAACCTGCGGTGCTGGTTCTGTGACACGCCGTTCGCCTCGTGGGCGCCCGAGGGGAAGGACCTGGCGGTCGACGAGATTGTGGCCCAGGTCGAAGAGTGGGATTGCCGGCACGTGGTGCTCACCGGCGGGGAGCCGATGCTGTGGTCGGAGCTGATCCCGCTCTGCGAACGGCTCCGCTCCGGGGGCAAGCACATCACCATCGAGACGGCCGGCACGCTGTACCTGCCGGTGGCGTCTCACCTGATGTCGATCAGCCCGAAGCTTGCCGGCTCGGGCCCGCCGGCCGACGAGTCGCCCCGCTGGCGGCGGCGCCATGAGCGGACCCGGCATCGGCCGCAGGTCGTGCGGCGGCTGATGAGCGAGCACCGCCACCAATTGAAGTTCGTGGTCAACGATCGGGCTGATCTTGCTCGAATCCGCGACTACCTGGCGGAGTTGGGCGACGTCGACCCCGAGCGCGTGCTGCTCATGCCGCAGGGCACCACCGCCGATGAGCTGGAAGATCGCTCCCGATGGCTGCGGCCGCACTGCAAGCAGCACGGCTACACGTTCTGCCCCCGCAAGCAGATCGAGTGGTATGGCAGCGTCCGCGGGACGTGAGGTAGCGGAGAATTAGCCCGCGGCGTCAGCCGCGCCGGCCGTTTCGGCGTCGGGCTTCTCGTCGCTTCCCTCGGCGTCAGCAGCCGGCTCAGGCTTCGTTTCTTTCACGGCTTCGGTCGCCTGCTTCTTCGGCGGCGCCCCCTTAGGCGCGAAGACCAGCGTCAGCACCGCGCCGGCGATCACCAGCATCAGGCCCGCCAGGAACGGGGCGCCGATCTCGCCGAGCATGTCCTTCTCGATCGCGGAGACCAGCGTGTTCACCACCGGCGCCCCGCCGAACACAAGCGGCATGACGTACACCGGCTTGCCGCCGAAATTGAACGCCTGGATGATCCCCAGTGCGCCCACGGCGCCCGCGGCGCCGGCCAATAGGCTGAAGATGCTGCCTTTCATCCCGTTGTTGAGGAAGCCGCCCGCCTCCGGCATCGCCGGCAGGAGCATGAAGGGCACCACTACGGCGATGGCGAAGTACGCCAGCCCGACGCACAAAAGCGGCCGCATCCGGCTGCCGGCCATCGCGGCTTGGCCGCGGTGGAGCATCGGCCCGTAGGCGCCCCAGCAGACAATGGTGGTGGCGATCGCCAGGATCCGCGGGATCCAGTCGAAGAACCCGCCGTCGATCTCCGCCGACTTCGCCGTGGGGGCGAAGATGAGCACCGTCACGGCGCCCATCAGCACCATCATCAGGCCGGCCATGAAGAGCGGACCGATCTCCTTGAACTTCTTCGCCCAATAAATCGTGAGGAACGAGTTCACCACCGGCGCCCCGCCAAAGACCAGCGGCATCACGTAGACCGGTTTGCCGCCGAACGTGAACGCCATGATGATCCCCAGCGCCCCGATCGCGCCGAGCGCGCCGGAGAGGAAGCTCCGGATCGCGCCCACCATGGTCCAGTACCCCTTCTCGCCGGTGGTCTGCAAGATGCCGGCCGGCACCAGCACGCCGATCAAGAAGTACGCCATGCCGACGCAGACAAACGGCCGCAGGCGGGCGAGCTTCTCGCCCTCGTCCACCATGCCCTCCTGGCCCCAGTGCAGCACCGGACCGTAAACGCCCCAGGCGATCACGGTGATGCCGAACGACAGAACGACCAGGAGCATGTTTCGCATCGGTAGCTCGAAGCGGGGAGCTGGGAGGGTGGAGCTGGGAGGGTGGAGCGACCGCGGCGGCCACGTGCGGTGCACTGTAAGCGGCGATCTGGCGGGCGGCTAGTCGCCGCGCAGCGCGGGCACGATGGGCCCGGCGGCGGCGAGGCGGGTGGCGACGCCGCCGATGACCATGCCCGTGGCGAGCACGCCGGCCAGCATCAATGCCGTGGCGGCCCACGGGAGCGAAGCGTCCGCCGCCGAGGCGCCCAGCGTCTGCGGCAGCAGTGCGAGCGCGGCGGCCACCGCGCCAACGCCGAGCCCGCCGCCGAGCAGCAGCAGGTTTTCGATCGCCACCAGCCGCCGCAACCGGCTCGGCGAGAATCCGCCGGCCCGCAAGAGCGCGAGCTCGGCCCGCCGCTCGGTGAGGTTTCGCAACTGAACCACCGCAACGCCCACCACGCCCAGCAGCAGCCCGAGCGTGCCGAGCGTTTGGAAGGTCGATAGGTACGTGTTCTGCACGGCGAGGAAGCGGGCGAGGCGGCGGTCGCTCCGCTCGGCGTCCAGGCCGTAGTCGCTGAGCTGCGATTCGAGCATCGTCGCCAACTCGTCGACCTGGTCACTCGTCGGCGGGGCGCTGCCGTCGCGCGGGGCGATCAGAAAGAAGCGCGAGCCGGACGCCTCGGGGAACAGCTCCAAGAACGCCGCCTCGCCCAGCAGCAGATCGCCCTGCAAGATGCTGTTCTTCAGCAGCCCCGCGACCGTTAGCGGCGTCTCGTTGTCGGCGGCGTCGCGGATCGTGAGCTGTGAACCGATCCCGCCGTACAACTTCAGGCTGTACATCGCCGTGTTGTAGTCCAGCGCCACGGGCGTGGGTTCCGCCGCGGCATCGGTCAGCGGCTGCCACGGGCGGTCGGCATCGGCAGCCGCGGCGAAGGCGAAGCCGCCGCGCTGCAGCAGGCGATCGGGCACGCCGAGCACGCGCGGCTGGCTGGTTTGGTAGAGGTTCAGGCAACTGGCGTCCTCGCCATCGTGCACGCGGAGGGCGTAGACGTCGCACCGGTCGAGCAGCTCTTCGTCGCGGGCGCTGAAGCCCAGTTCGAGCCGGCCGTCGGGCGTGTTCAGATCGTAGTGCACCGGCTGGGCGGCGGTGGCGGTGAGCAAGAACCCGCCGGTGCCCTGCTCGGTCGGCGCCAGTCGGAACGCGCTGATGGCGAGGATGAGAAAGCTGGCCGCGGCGGTCAGGCCGATGGTGAGCACCGAACGCCCGCGGTTGCGAGCCGCGTTGCGCGCCGCGAGCGACGCAAGGCCGAACCGCGCCGGCGCCGGCTTGCGGATCTGGCTGCGGGCGAGGCCGCGGCGGACCTCAATCAGCAGCCACGCGAGCAGCGCCGCCCCGCCGCCGAAGAACAGGCCGGCCTGCGTCTCTGCCGAGCCTGAGCCGCCAAGCGAAGCGAGCGGCAAGCCAATCGCCAGCAGCGGAAGAACCCACCGCAGCCTGGCGGCCCAAGACCCCGCCGAGCGACCGGCGGGCGGCGTCACGCTGCCGGCCAGCAGCGCCCGCGGCGGGGTCTTGAGGATTCGCCCCACCACCCACCAGGCAACGCCGACCGCAACGAGCACGCCCGCCAGAAACCCGATGCCGAGCGAGAGCCACGTGATGTGCAGCGTGAGGAACGGCGTCACGATCGCGTCGACCCACAGCGTGGTCAGCCCCCAGATCATCAGCCCCGCGTAGCCCACACCCAGCAGCACGCCGAGCACCGCCGCGTCGAGCGAAACAAACGCCGCCTCGGCGACGAGCGCCGTCCGCACCCGGCCGGCGGTCCAGCCGAGCGCCGAAAGGAGGCCGAGCTCGCGGGATCGCGATTCCACGCCCAAGCCGAAGAGCAGGGCGATGAGCATCACGCTCGACGCGATGAGGAACATGCTGAAGCCGAAGAAGAGCCCGTCGAACGGTGTCGTGCCCCGCGCCGCCTGCTCGGCTTGCCACTTGAGCGGGAGGACCGTCAGGCCCAGGTCGGCCGGCTTGAGCTTCTGGCGGAGCGATGCGGCGAGGGCCTGTTCGTCTGCCGATGCGTTGGCGAAGCGGAGCAGGCTGACCGAGCCCCAGCGGGTTTCCCACAGCCGGCGGGCGAGCGACGGCGAGACGAACGCCTTGGGGGTGGTGGAGTGGGCGTCCCAGTAGTCTTCGTCGGCTTGCGTGATGGGCTCGACCAGCTCGAAGGGCAGGTCCCAGTCGTCGATCGAGTCGGCGTCGGTCACGCCCTCCAGCACCGGCGTCAGCCGCGGGTCGGCGGCCTTGGTGGGACGGCCGTCGGCGTCTGCGAGCGGCACGATCGCCCGCAGCACTAGCCGCAGCGGCGGGGCGGTGACCAACTCGCCGTGCGTGCTCTCGGGCTGGTAGTAGGTGATGGTGACCCCGTCGCCCGGTTTGGCGTCGAGGCGTTTGGCGGCCGAGTCGTTGAGCACCACTTCGCCCTCGCCGAGCACAATCGGCTCGCCCGACTCGGTGAGCAGCGGCCCAACCACCGGCAACGAATCAACGCCGGCGACGGTGGCGTACGAGATCGATCGGTCGCCGATCGCGATGGTGTTCGCTAAGTACGTGGACATGAGTTGAACGTCGCCCGCTTCGCCGAGCGCTTGCGCGGCGTCGACCGCGGTGTCGGGCAGCACCAGGCGGTCGGACTCAAGTTGGAGCACGCCTTCGCCGACCGCTTCGAGCGACATCCCGTAGTCGGTCAGCCGCGGGGCGAGCAGCGACTCCAGCAGCTCGCTGCGGTCTTGGTTCGCGGCAGCGGTTGGCGACTCGGGCGAATCGACCAGCAGCAGGTTCGCGCGGCCCGGCGTTTCGAGCAGTTCCTGCACGCGCTCCAGCGGCAAGAAGACCGACCTCGGCGGCGCTTGCGAGGGCGCCACCGCAAACCGGGCCAACCCCTCCGGCGGCAGAACCTTGGAGACCGTCACCCGGGCGCCGACGGTCGTATCCACCTTCTCGCCCAGCGGGCTGTCGCCGGGCAGCGGGTCGGCGCCCGGCAGGCGGAGCACCACCTCGTCGCCCGGCTCCACGCCAAGCTCGTCGGCCACGGCTTGCGTTATCGCGGCGCCGTCGCCGGTCAGCTCACTGGCCCACGCGGCGTCGCCGTGCTCGCCGAACCGCGGAGTAATGCCAACCATCTGCACGCCGCCGGCGAGGCGTTTGTTGCGGCCGCTGCCGGACGAGACCGACCCGCGGAGCAGCATCGCCGCGTCGACGGCGCCGAACGCGTCGGCGAAGCCCTCGGCCGAAGCGAGATCGTCCGCGAGCTCAGCGCGGAACGGCTGGCTGGCGACCACGGCGAGTTCGATCCGGCCGAGCCGCTGCCGCGAGAGATCGGCCAGGCTGCCGCGGACCGAGTCGCCCACCAGCAGCGCCCCGGTCAACACGGCCGTGGCGACCGCCACGCCGAGCGCCACCGCCAGGTGTGAACGGCGGTACTGCCACAAACTGGCGAGGACGTAGCTGGCGAGGTTCATGCCCTCAAGTGTGGCGCCGGCGACGCCCCAAACGCAATCGCCCCCCGCCGGGCGGGCCGGCGGGGGGCGAGGTAATCACGCGATCAAGGCGAGGCTCAGACGGCCTCTTCCGGCTTGCAGCACTTGCCGCCTTCGCAGCACTCTTCCTCGCTGCAGCAGGCGCTCGGGCACGACTCGTCGCCGCACTCGCCTTCTTCGCAGCCGCAGTCCTCGCAAGAGCACTCACCGTCCTCGCAGCAATCGCCCGACTCGCAGCACGCGGTCTCGCAGCAGCCGTCGCCGCATTCGCCGCTGGTGCAGTCGCATTCCTCGCACGAGCATTCGCCTTCGCCCTCGCAGCAGTCCTGGCTCTCGCAGCAGGCGGTCTTCGTCACGTTGCAGCACGAAGAAGCGTCCACGGGGCTTTCGCAGACGCAGTCTTCGCATCCGCAGTCACTGGGCGTGCAGCCGTCGCACGGCCCCGCGTTGCAGGTGCAGTTCGTGCAGTCGCAAGTTTCGCCGCAGCAACAGCCGCCCTCGTCTTCGGCCGAAGTGCTAAACGACGAGTTAGCGAACACCGCGGCAACGGCCACCACGGCAACGGCGCCGGCGGCCTTCAAGATAGTCAACATGGATAGGATCCTTGAGTTGGTGGTTCAGTAACGATCAATCGCAGGTGGCGCGCTTAGGCACGCTGTGTTGAGCGACCGTTACAACCGCCATACTTCAAGGAGGGCTAACCGCTTGCCGAGCGCCGTTGGGCCGACGTCGCCGAAGCGTGGCGGCGCGATGGGCGCCTGGTGGAGCACCAGCGGCGAAGTGGCGACGACCGGCGCCGAGAAGTCTTCTTGGTCGGTCGTCCGAGGAGTCTCGGGCGGGATCCCGATCCGCGGCGTGGGCGTGCCGCACTGGCAGTCGGGCTTGTCGCAGCCGCCTTCGAGCGGCGAGCAGCAAGGATCGCGTTCTTGCGGGGTCGCCTTCGAAGCCGCAGCGCACGAGCACGAGGTGCAGCCGCTGCACGACCCCTGCTCGTTACCGGCGGGGGATTCCTCCGCCGTTGATTCGAGAGCACGCTCCGCGCAGCAGCCCGAGACCTGGCAAGCGCACGCCGACGGCGGAAAACCGCCCACAAGCGCGAGGGCCGTGAGCAGTCGTAGACCGGCGGCGATACGGAGGTTGAAGACGCCCATCCCCTTAAATGATGACATTTGTGCCGGCCGGAGGCAAGTTCGTTCCCTGGGCCGGGGGTGCGGTTTGCACGCTGTGTGAGGCTGGTTACGCCTGCGGCAGCGGGCGGGAGAGTTGGTTGACCGCTGGTATCCGGGTATATTTCGCAGCCTACCAAGAGCGGCTTGGTTGGGCCGCAGGGCCTGCTCCCGCGGCACGCTTAGCGACGATCGTGTGTGCTAGCAAAGCGGCGCGGCGGGCCGGCCGAATGGCGAAGGTTCCGGGCGGGCGCTCCGATGATGTCGTTAGCCCGCCGCCGCGCAGCAAGCGCACGTGAGTGGGACCCGCCTGACGGTCGCCCTTTCGTTTCCCCCGACCGTGGCCCAGGGCGTGCGAGCCGATAACGTCACCCGCTAGGTCTCTGCCGTGCCAGGAAGGCGGCGCGGAGCCGGAAGCGGTGGGTGGCGGGTGCGTGGCGCCTGACCTTCCTCCAACCACGGAGCCCTGCCTTGAAGTGCCCACCTGTTGATCCGCGTCGCCACGGGCGGCGCTGCGTCTTGTGGGGCGCCCGCGTTGGTCTGTTGGCCGCAACGCCGCTGCTGATTCTCTCGCCCGCCGCCCACGGGGCGCCGGCGGCCAACACCATCTTCCCGCCGACAACGGTCGCCTTCTTCTCCGTTGCCGACGCGCCGAGCCTAAAGACCAAGTGGCGGCAGACGCAGGTCGGCCAGTTCACCTCGGACGAAGCCCTGCGGCCGTTCGTCACTCAGATGCGCGGCAACATTATTGATCGATTCGGCAACATCGAAGAGCGGCTCGGGATGACCTTTGACGACCTGACCGCCGCCGCCGCGGGCGAGGTGGGCGTGGGCATGCTGCACCCAACGGGCGATAGGGCGTGCGTGGGCGTGGTGCTGGACGTCGCCGGCAAAGACGCGGAGGCGGAAAGCCTGATCAACAAGGCCGAGCAGCAACTCGCCACCCGCGGCGCGACGCGGAAGCGGATCGACCTCGGCGGCGTCTCGGCCACCGTGCTGTCACTGCCGCCCAATGAGAAGCGGGAGTACCAGCGAGACGTGGTGCACTTCCGCAGCGGCGACCTGCTGATTGCCGTGGACAATGTGAAGAGCGCCCGGCAGATGGCCGGTTTGCTGGCGGGGCGGGGCGAATCGCTCGCGGGCACCGCTACCTACACCGAGACCATGCGTCGCTGCCAAGCCGAGGCCCGCGGACTGAAGCCCGATATCGATTGGTTCTGTGACCCGTTTGCGTGGGACTCCGCCCGCCGAACCCTCTACCGCGGCCGGCTGCTGCCGGACCGCAAAGACAACCTGACGATCTTCCGGGAGCAGGGCTTCGACGCCATCAAGGGCATCGGCGGGCACATCGCGCTGGCGGTGACCGCGGAGCAGGACATCATCCACCGCACGGCCATCTACGCGCCGCCGTTGCGGGGCGACAAGCGTTCGCCGGCCGCCGAGAAGTACCGCCTGGGCATGCGGATGGCAGAGCTGCCCAACACCGCCAGCATGCCGGTGGAGAAGTGGGCGCCCCGCATGACGGCCACCTACACCACGCTGAGCCTGGACATCCTCAACGCCTACGACCACGTCTCCACCCTGTTCGACGCCATCAGCGGCTACGAGGGGTCGTTCAAACGCACCATCGACAGCTTCTACGAAGACCCCTACGGCCCGGAGATTCAGGTCCGCCAAGACCTGGTGCAGCACCTCGGCAAGCGTGTCACCATCATGACCGACTACAAGCTGCCGATTGACGTGGACTGCGAGCGGTACGCCTTTGTGGTTGACGTGACGAACCCCACGGCGCTCCGCGGGCCGCTGGACAGGCTGATGGAGACCGACGGCATCCGCCGCGAGATCAACGGCCAGCCGTTCTGGGAACTGCTGCCCGAGGACGAGATGCCCGGCGGCGACGTGGACGACGGGCTGCTTGAATCCGAACCGATTGACGACATCGGCGCCGAGGAGGGCGACTACGGCGGCGGCAACGAGCGGCTGCTCCGCCGGGCCGCGGTTTGCCTGAAGGGCGAGCAGTTGATTGTCGCCTCGGACGTGGAGTTCCTGGCCGACGTGCTCTTTGGCGTCGACCCGCGCGAGTCGCTTGCCGGCAGCTACGACTTCCAAGCGGCCATGCGTTCGCTCGGCGAGCTGGCGCCGTGGGAGCGCTGCAGCTACTCGTTCTTCCGCACCGACGAGAGCATCCGCCCCAGCTACGAGCTGATCCGCAAGGGCCTGATGCCGCAGTCGCAGACGTTCTTCGGCCGGCTGCTCAACGAGATGCTCACCACCGAGGAGGACGAGCAGCAGGGCATCGTCCGCAAACAGCGGATCGATGGCTCGGCGTTGCCGTCGTTCGAGGTCGCGCGTCGGTACTTCGGCCCCGCCACTCGGGCCATCCGCACCGACGGCGACGGCTGGTTCATCACCGGCGTCGTCCTCAGCAAAGCCGGTCAGTAGACGCGGCGCGCGGCAAGCGGCGCTCGGCGCGCGGTCTTTGTTGGCGAGCCGCGAGCGTAAGCGACCGGAGCTAGCGACTCTCCCCCAAGTTGTCGGCGCCTGGGCGAAGGTTTACGCTTCGCGATAGCGAACGAAGCGCCACCAACTCCCATCGCAAGCACCGCCATGAAGATCACTTGGCTCGGCCACAACACCTGGACGATTGAGACCGCAGCCGGCAAGATCCTGCTCGACCCGTTCCTGGACGACTCGCCGACGGCGCCCCTCAAATCGGACGCGGCTGAGTCCGATTTCCTGATCGTCTCGCACGGCCACTTCGACCACGTGGGCGACGCCGTGCCCATCGCCCAGCGTACCGGCGCCACGGTGGTGGCCAACTTTGAGGTGGGCAACTGGCTCGCCGGCCAAGGCGTGCTGGAAGAGAAGCTGGTGCAGCTCAACCCCGGCGGCGGCGCCGACCTGCCATTCGGCCGCGTGGCGATGACCATCGCCCACCACTCCAGCAGCCTGCCCGACGGCTCCTACGGCGGCGTGGCGTGCGGCGTGCTGCTTAACGTTGACGGCAAACGGCTGTACTTCGCCTGCGACACGGCGTTGTTCCTCGACATGAAGCTGATCGGCGCCGGCGGGCTGGACCTGGCCGTGGTGCCGATCGGCGATCGCTTCACGATGGGCCCCGACGACGCGGTGGAGGCGGTCAAGCTGCTCTCGCCCCGACTGGCGGCGCCGTGCCACTACGGCACTTGGCCGCCCATCAAACAAGACGCGTCGGCCTGGGCCGAAAAGGTCCGCCGCCACACCGCCGCCGAACCGCTCACGCCAGCGGCGGGCGAATCGTTCGACGTGTGACACCGGCTCGCGTGGCGTCGCTCGCGAGCGCGGCTCCGGTGGCCGGCGGGTGGCGGGCGGGCTACGCTAACGTTCCACCGAAGCCATCTTGCCACGGGAGTTGTTCGATGCCGCGTAGCTTGCTGATTCTTGCCGCCTTGTTCCCCGTGCTGGTTGGCCACGCGTCGTCTCAGGAGACGCTGCGGTGGAAGTTCAACGCCGGTGACGAGCTTCGCTACGCCGTGGTGCAGACGACCGATCTCGCCCTCACCAGCCCGGGCGGCGGCGCCGAGACCAAGACCCGCCAAGCGATGGACCTGGTTTGGAAAGTGGAGTCCGTCGACGGCGAGGGCGCCGCACGGGTGAAGTGCGAAGTCGAGCGCGTGCAGATGACGCTCGAGGCCTCCGGCGGGCAGAGCTTTGAGTTCGACACCGATTCGCCCGAGCCGCCCGAGGGCCTTGCGGCGCTGGTGGCGCCGGCGTTCAAGCAGTTGGTGACCGACGGCTTCACCGCCACGTTCTCCGCCGACGGGGAGCTTTCCGACGTCGAGGCGAGCGCCGATTTGCTGCAGGCGGTCAGCAACCTGCCGGGCGGCGGCGGGTCGGCCGGCGCCGAGGCGCTTCGCCAGCTCGCGGCCCCCGCCACGCAGCCGCTGCCCGCCGAGCCGGTCGCCGCGGGCGGCGCCTGGACCCACACCTCCGGCAACGCCGCCGTGGCGATGATGGGCAAGGTGCTCTTCGAGACCAAGTACACCTACGCCGAGCAGCGCGACGTGGACGGCAAGCCGCTGGCCGTGCTCACGCCGGCGTTCACGGTCACCACCGGCCCCGACGCCGCGGCGCCTCAGTCCGGCAAGGTGGAGGCGCGTGGCGCCGAGGGCGAGTTGCTGTTCGACGCCGAGGCGGGCCGGCTGGCGTCTAGCGACGTGACGCAAAAAATGGGCATCGAACTCACCGTTGGCGGCTCGACCGTGTCGGGCGACATTGCTCAGCAGACCGTGGTGACCGCCGACGAGAAGTGCGAGCCGCTGGTGACCGAAGGCGCCGCCGCGGCTACGAGCGCTGAGTGACCCGCACCTGGATCTGCTCGCCCACAACGCGGACCTCGAACGTATCGACGCCGATCTTGGGGTTGTCGCACCACGCGCCGTCGCTCACGCGGAACCGCCAGGCGTGCCACGGGCAGGCAACGGCGCCCTCGTCGTCCAAGTAGCCAGCGCCAAGCGACGCGCCTTGGTGCGGGCAGAGGTCGTCGATGGCGAAGTACTCGCCGCCGCGGTTGAAGACCGCCACCATCCGCCCGTCGACCGTGAACGTCTGCCCCTCGCCCTCATCGATCGACCCAACCTTGGCGACGGCGGTGAACTCAGACACGGTGTGATTCCTTTGGAGTGGGCGTCCGGCCGTTCCCCTCCCCGGCAGGGGGAGGGGTTAGTGGAGGGGTAGTTCTGGAGAACGCTGCCCTGTAACGCTCAAGCCTCAACAACAATCGCCTGATAGGTGTGCGCTCCGAAACCCACGGTGTAGGGCATCAAGAGGCCGCAGATGCCATTCTCCATCATCCGCTTCGGGAACGCCTTGGTGAGCGCGCGGAAGGCGGCCGGCATCTTGAAGTACCGCTTGGCCAGCCGGTGGAGCCTTGCCAGGTTGTCGCTCGTCTCGGCCGACAGGTCGCGAGTCTCCACCAGTTGCAATCCGGCTCGGCCCGCGGTCTCGATCCAGTCGCCAACGCAGCGGAATCCCTCCACCGCCGTGGTGCGCTCCACCAGCCGGGCGGCGCGTTGCAGCGGCGCGTCGAGCGTTTCGAGCGGCGCGGCGCGGAAACAGTCGATCACCACCAGCCGGGCGCCGGGGCGGAGGACGCGGGCGGCTTCGGCCAGGGCCGTGTCGAGGTGGGGCGTCTGGCAGAGCGTCTCGACCGCCAGCGCCGCGTCGAAGGCGTTCTCCGAGTACGTCATCGACTCGTAGTTGCCGGCTACGAACTGGGCGTTCGCCAGACCGGCCGCCTGCTTCTTGGCGTGGCGGATGTGGTCTTCGGTCAGGTCGATGCCGAGGAAGGTGACGCCGGGCCGCTGCTTGGCGAGCCAGCGGACGTTGTAGCCCATGCCGCAGCCCAGCTCGACGGCGTGGCGGGCCTTGGTTGCGTCGAGGTGCTCGGCGAAGACCTCCGCCTGCCGGCTGTAGCCGCTGGTGTCGTTGTGGCCGTCGCAGCCCAGGGCGATATGCAAGGCGCCCTCGCGGGAGTGGAACAGCCGGTAGCCGCGGTCGCTCTGCCGGTAGTAGTCCTCAATGCCCGCCAGCCCCAGCGGCCGTTGGAGAATCGCCTCGGCGTCGAAGAACTGGTCGACCAACGCCAGCGCGTCTTCCACCGGTCCGTCGACGCAGGCGGCGACTTCGTGGTAAGGCATGGGAAGCTAACAGTGAGAAGGTGGAGGGCAGAAGTGACGGGTTGGATCAGGCCGCCTGCTCGGCGGGTCTGCCCAGGAAGTAGAGCAATGCCGCCAGGGCCGCGGTTTGTGCCGGCAGCAGCAGCCAGACGCTCACGCCAAGCGCCAGCGGCGCTGTCCCCAGAGCAACACAGACCGCGGCAACCGTCAAGGCGTAAGGGAGTTGGGTGAAGACGTGGGCCACGTGGTCGCAGCCGCTGGACTGGGACGACAGGATGGTGGTGTCGGAGATCGGCGAGCAGTGGTCGCCAAAAATCGCGCCCGACAAGACGCCGCCGAACGACGCCAGCATAAGCGGCAGGTTCTGCGCTTCGCCCGCCCCGGGCCCAACGGACGCCAGCACCACCGGCGTGACCACCGGCAGCAGGATGCCCATGGTGCCGAAGCTGGTGCCGGTGCTGAACGCCACGACCGACGCCAGCAGGAAGACCACCGTGGGCAGCGCCGCCGCCAGCGCGGGCGACGCCTGGCCGTCCTCGCCAACGGGCAGGAGCGATTGCAGGTAGTCGCCGGTGTAGAGCTTGCTGGAGGCGTAGGGGTAGGGCGTGTCGACTTGGTCGCCGCCGTTGCCGCGGGTCATGCCGCTCATGGCCGAGGCGAACCACAGGATCGCCAGCGCCGGCAGCACGGCCCGCACGCCGGTAAACGCGCCGTCGGCCGCTTGTTCGAACGACAGGATCTTCCGACCGACAACAATCGCGATCGCCAGCAGCAGCCCGGCGAGCGCGCCGTAGAACAGCGCGAGCGCGGAGTTGGCGGCGCCGAAGACGTTGCGGACCGACTGCTCCATCAGCGGGTCGGCCGCCTCGCACGCCGCCCGCCCCGTCGCGATGATCAGCGTGACCACCACCGCGAGCGTCAGCAGCAGCGGCGCCGCGGCGTTGATCCAGTGCGTGGCGGCTACGGCGGGGCCTTCGCTTTCGGCCGGGTCTGTATCGCAGTCCAGCGCCTCTTGCTCCGCGCGGCGCATCGGGCCGAAGTCCCGGCCGATGAGCGCCACCAGCGGAACGAACAACAGGGCTTGGATGATGTAGAAGCGGTACGGGATGCAGCTTAGGAAGATGCCCGCCGCGGTCTGGTCGCCGGCGAGCTCCGGGCCCGACGCGTTGAGGCCGTCTTGGATGTAGGCGATCTCGATCGCGACCCAAGTGGAAATGAGCGCAATGCCCGCCACCGGGGCAGCGGTGGAGTCGACGATGTAGGCCAGCTTCTCGCGCGAGATGCGGAGCCGGTCGCAGGTCGACCGCATCGTCGCGCCGAGCATCTGGGTGTTGGTGTAGTCGTCGAAGAAGACGATCAATCCGGCGAACCACGCGGTGAGCTGTCCGCTGCGGCGGTCGCGGGCCAGCGGCGAAAGCAGCCCGACCAGGCCGAACATGCCGCCGCCGCGGTTCACCACGCCAATCATGGCGCCCATGGTCAGCGTGAAGGCGAAGACGCGGATCTTGTCCGGGCTCGTGAGCGTGGGCCAGAGGTGCGTCTCGCACGTCTCGATGACCGCCCGGCCGGGGTCACCGTCGGTGAGGATCAACGCGCCGGCGAACAGCCCCAGCAGCAGCGAGACGAGCGCACGCTTGGTCACTATCGCCAGCACCACGGTGGCCAGCGGCGGCGCCAGGCTGAGCCACCCGTACGGGTGCTCTGAGTCGGCTAGTACCAGCATCGATTCTCCCGCCGCGCTCGCGGCGGCTACTCCTTCGCGTCGCCGTCTTCGCCTGCGTGTTCCTTGCCGCTGTGTTCGTCAGAATCCTTGTCGTGGCCTTGGCCCTCGTGGTCGTGGCCATGGTCGCCGCCATCATGATCGTGATCGTGGGCGTCTTCATCGTGGGCGTCTTCGGCGACGGCAACGGTCACCTCCGTCGGGATGGCGTAGCCAGTCGGCATGGCGGCTTGCAAGTCGCTGAGCGCGCCGCGGATGTTGCTCACAATCGTGGGCACATCGAGGTTGTCGATTGAGCCGCCGTGGGCCTGCTCGTGGATGACTGCGAGCGCCGCCTGCAGCTTCGACTGAACCTCCAACACGGCGTCTTGGGCGGCCTGGTCTAGTCCACTCTTGGCGGCCTGCATCTTGAGCAAGTTGAACGGCTTGCCGAAGTCTTCGCGGTGCATCACACCGTCCACCGCTTCCAGGTCGCCGTCGTCGAGCTTATCGGCGATCTCGTTCATGTTGACGGCGATGGCGCCCAGCGACGTGAGCAGCGGTTCCTTGTCGATCTGCGGACCGCAGCCGGCACTGGCAAACAGGATCACGGCGAAAGCAAGTGCTGAATGGCGACGCATGGTTTAACCCTCGTTGGAGCTGATTGAAGTTTCGGTTGTGGCTGCACCGGTCGCGGACTCGGCCGCCTCGCGCTTCGCCACGCCCTTGTTCACAAACCGCGTGGTGACCGCCCGCGCGGGGTCGAGTTCGCCCCGCTTGTAAACGCCGGCGTCCACCATCTTGCTGTAGAAGTCCTTCACCCGCTCAACCCGCATGGCGCCCAGGCCAAGCGTGAGCGTATCGCCCGAGTCGACCAGCCCGCGGCGACGCATCTCGCGGCGCGAGTAGGCGATCTGCCCGTCGGTCATCGTCGGGTTGGCTCGTTTGATGGCGTCGTTCGCGTCGCGCACGGCGGCATCATCCCCGTCTAAGTAGTTCCGCCACCCCACCAGCGACGCGTCCACAAACCGCTGCACCAACTCGGGCTTCTGGTCGATGAGCTTCTCGGTGGTTTCAATCAGCGTGGAGTAGCTGTTCCAACCGTGGTCGGCCAGCAGGAAGACCAGCGGCTCGCGGCCTAGCTTCTCCGCCACGCGGCGCGGCTCGGCGGTGGCGTAGCCCTGCTGGACCCAGCTCTTGCGGGCGAGGAACGGGGCGAGGCTGTGGTTGTACGGCCGCAGGTTCCGCCGCTGGAATCCGTGGGCGGCCTGCATCCATAGGAAGAAGCTGTACCGGCCAGAGTTGCTCATCAGCAGCGGCGCCCGCGTGAGGTCCTTCCACTGGTCGTAGCCCTGGTCCGGGTGGGCAATCAGGCACTGCGGGTCCTTCTGGAAGACGGCCGCCACGGCACGCGTGGGGATCTTCTGCTTCGCCGCGGCAAACGGCTGCAGCAGGTTGGTGGCCATCAGGAAGTCCACCTTGCCCATCGGCAGCAGCGGGCGGTTGTTCACCAGCGGCCCGCCGGGGCGGATGGTCACCTCCAAGCCATACTCACGATATGTGCCGTCGGCGGCAGCCTGATAAAACCCGCCGTGCTCCGGCTGTGCCCGCCAGTTGGTGGCCAGCGTCACGCGGTCCACAGCCAACGCATCGCCGCCCAGCAGCGACGCCAAGGCCGCCACGGCAAGGGCGAGTCGAATTGTCGGCGGGGCGGCGCTCATGGGGCAATATCGTAGCCTCGGCGGCGGCGGGCTTCGAGTGCCGGCCGTGGGCCGGGTCATCGGTCATTCGCCCCCACGCGGCTCTCGTGCCAGCCGCCCAGCAGCCAGCCGCTCAAGAGGTGCGTGGCGAAGTACATGGCGATGCCCGTGGCGGAGATCAGGCCCAGGGCGGCCATCAGCAGCGGGGCGTCGGTCAGGTACTGGGCCTCGAAGACGATGGTCGCCAGGCCCTCGGGTTGGGTGCCGGCGCCGGTGACGAATTCCGCCACCACGGCGCCCACCAGCGCGAGATTCGTCGCTACACGCAGCCCGCCGAGGAAGTAAGGCAGGGCGGACGGAACCAGCAGCAGCCGGAACCGCTGCCACCGCGAGGCGTGGTAGAGCCGCATCAGGCTCGCCAGGCCCGGGTCGACACTCCGCAAGCCGATGGCCGTGTTGGCGAGGATGGGGAAGAACGCCACGATCCACGCGCACAGCAGCCGCACGCCGGTCACGTTCTCCGGGAGCCACAACAGCAGCAGCGGGGCGATGGCCACCAGCGGCGTCACTTGCAACACCACGGCGAAGGGGAAGAAGCTGAGCTCCGCCCACCGTGACGAGGTAAACAGCACCGCCAGCAGCACGCCGCCCACCACCGCCGCGGCGAGGGCCGCCGTCATGCCGCCGAAGGTCACGCACCACGCCGACGCCAGCCGCGGCGCCTCGTCAACCAGCTTCTGGGCGACC
>JBCDJN010000069.1:0-26701 GCA_039414355.1 Planctomycetota bacterium
AGCCGAAGAACCGCTTGGGCCGCTGCATGGCGTTGGCGTCGATGCCGCCCGAGAGCAGCTTGCCGCTGGAGGGGCACTCGCTGTTCCACGCCCGGGCGAGCCGCGTGATGCTGTCGAGGAAGATCACCACGTCGCGGCCGTACTCGACCATCCGCTTCGCCTTCTCGATGACCATCTCGCTCACCTGCACGTGGCGGGCGGCGGGCTCATCGAACGTGCTGCTGATCACCTCGCAGTTGGGGCCTTTGACCTCCCGCTCCATGTCCGTGACCTCCTCAGGCCGCTCGTCGATGAGCAGCATCATCACGTACGCGTCGGGGTAGTTGGAAAGGACGGCCCGCGCCATCTTCTGCATCAAGATGGTCTTGCCGGCCCGCGGCGGGCTGACGATCAACCCGCGCTGACCGAAGCCGATGGGCACGATCATGTCGACCACACGCATCTCGATCTCATCGGCGGCGGTCTCCATGCGGATCCGCTCGTCCGGGTGGCACGCGGTCAGGTCGTCGAACGAGATCTTCCGCGTCAGCAGATTCGGATCGTCGCCGTTGATGCTCTCGACCCGCAAAAGGGCGAAGTAGCGTTCGTTCTCCTTCGGCGGCCGGATGGTGCCGGCGACGGTGTTGCCGTTGCGGAGATTGAACCGGCGGATCTGGCTCGGCGAGACGTAGATGTCGTCCGGGCAGGAGAGGTAGTGGTAGTCCGGGCTGCGGAGGAAGCCGAATCCGTCCGGCAGGATCTCCAGCGTGCCGGAGCCGAACATCATGCCGTTGAGCTTCACCCTCGACTTGAGGATGCGGAAGATCAGCTCCTGCTTCTTCAAGCCGGAAGCGTCTTCAATGCCCTCGGTCTCGGCCAGCTCCATGAGCGCCGGCATGGTGAGTTGCTGGAGCTCGGCGATGTGGATGTTGTCGTCGAGCTGCTTGCTCTTGCCCATCGCCGGCCCGGCACGGCGGACGCGCTCGGCGGCCTTGTCGAGCTCCTCGGCGAGCGAAAGCGGCTCTTCGCGGTCGAGCTGGCGGAGCAGCTCCGCGTCGATGTGGGGTGGATTCGGCCCGCCTTCGCGGCGGCGGCGTGCGTAGGTCGGCCGCTGGCGGTCCTGTCTGGGACCGCGGCCCGTGGTATCGGCCATGACGAGTTGTGCTCCTGAAAAGGAAGAGGGGCGGGCGGAGGCCAGGCTGAAGAAGCCACGCTCCGGGTGGGGTGGGGAGAAGCCCATTGCCGACCGGTGAGCCGAGTCCGGCGAACGCGGACGCAAACTCACTCCAATGGACTTCTACGGAAGATTATGACCGGCGGCGTTGTGAGGGCGATAGCAGAAATGCCGTTTCTGGGCGACGAATTCGCGAAAAAGTGCGCGTCGCGGCGCAGCGGGCGGCTAACTGGTGGGGAACCGTCCGCTCCAGAATTCGGTTACTTGGCGGCGGAGCTCGCCCAGATCGCCCGAATTCACCACCACGGCCGTCGCGCGGCGCCGCTTCTCGTCTATCGACACTTGGGCCTGCTCGCGCTCAGCCAACTCGCCCGCGTCCCAGCCGCGGTCTGCGGCGCGAGCGAGCCGTTTTTCTCGAGGCGTGTCGACGAATAGCAGTTCGTGGCACTCGTCCGCCCATCCCGCTTCGATGAGCAGCGGGATGTCCAGCACGGCAACGGTCTGCCCGGCGGCGGCCAAATCGGCGAGTTCCAGCTTCAGCCGCTGTCGAACGCGCGGATGGACCAGGCCTTCAAGAAACTCCCGCCCTGCACGCTGCTCGGGCCCGTCGCCAAAGACCTTCTCCGCCAGCCGCCGCCGCACCATGGCGCCGGACTCGTCGAACAATCCCTCGCCCCATCGCTCCCGGAGCGAGGCGACAACCTCGGGATCGGCCAACGCTTCATGGGCGAAGCGGTCCGCGTCCAGCGCCGCGGCCCCAAGCTCCGCGAGCATCCCGGCGACGGTCGATTTGCCGCTGGCAACGCCGCCCAGCAAGCCAATGAGCTGCATTCACTGCCTCGCCGACTGAAGCCGCTTGACGAAGTCGGCATGCTCGCCGGTCGCCACGCCCGCGGCGCCAACGGCCAAGACCTTCGCCAAATCGCCGGCGAGTAGCGCCGCAGGGTCGAGCCAAAGGCCGGGGAAGATGCGGCTCCGCAGCACGCCGTCTTCGCCCACCGGCAACGGCTCGTAGTTCCCCTCGTTGAGTACAAACCAATCGATGCCGCTTTCTTCGACACGCCAGACGAGGTACTCCTGGACGCCGTGGCGGCGGTAGACGCTCTTCTTTTGGTGCAGGTCGTAGCTGACGGAGCTGGCCGCGACTTCGCAGACCAACTCCGGTCCGCCGGCGATGTACTTGCCGTAGTTGGTCGTCACACCCCCACACTCAGGGAGCACCCGTACTAGGGTGTCTGGCTGCGGCTCGTTGTCCAAGTCGAGCCGCACGGTCGAGTTGTCGGCGACCTGGACCCCAGGCGTGACAGCCCGATAGGCAACGAGCCAGCCGGTCAAGTCGGCATGAGGCTCGCCATGGTTCTCGAAAGAAACGGGCGACGGCATGTACACCACTCCATCTAGCAGTTCTGCCTTCTTGCAGTCGGGCATCGCTTCGTAGCGGCGCTCGAACTCCACTCGCGTCAGCCGATCGCCGGCGCAAAGCGCCGGGATCCGATCACCTGGCTGCGGCGTCTGGCTGGCTGGCTCAACGTCGGATCGGAATCCCGTAGCCATGACGTGGGCTCGCTTGTTGGAGGTATTTCTCTCGTTGGCTCAAGTCTACTCTCCGCCGTCTGCGTCGGCCATTTCGCCTGTGCCGCTCAGCCGCTTGTAGTCGCCCTCGGTCCAGCGGGCGATGTCGCTGCTGTACCACTTTGAGAAGCTGCTCTCGGACGGGCCGCCGGGGAGGTTGGTCCAGGCCTCGTCGGTCGCGAGGTCGGCCACGAAGTGGTAGCTGGGGGCGAAGGTCGCTTCGCGGGTGGCGGTGACGAGCAGGTGTCCCTGAAATGGCGTGGCGTGGCAGCCCGGCATGGGCGTGCGGGGCGACTTGTACCCCAGGAGTCGGCCGGTGAGGCCGTCGCCGAAGAACCGATCGACGAAGTGAAACGCGTTGAACTCGCCCCAGGGCTGCACCGGTTCAGCGGCCGCGCGGTCGGCGGCGAGGCGGATCATCTCGCCCTTGTTGCGTTCCTGCCACCAGCTCGACGTGACTTTGCGGAGGATCTTGTCCGCCGCCGTGAGCACCAGCGGCGAGAACCCCATGCGGGTCGAGAGGTAGAACATCCGGCGCCAGCCGATGCCCTCTTCATGCCCGAACACCTCCAGCAGCACGTGCCGGTAGAAGTGCTGGAAGAGCGTCGCCTCGGTGCTCTCGGGCGTGTAGCGGCGGTCCCAGCCGGAGAGTTCCTCCTTCACGCGGCCGCTCTCCAGGTAGGAGAGCAACACCGGCAGCAGGTCGGCGGCGTGGACGCTCGTCACGTCGTACTGAACGGCCTTCATGTCGTCGAGCGTAGCGGCCGGCATCTCGAGCAGCCGCTGGTCGATCCGCCGGCGGCGGTAGTCGGCCAGGGCGAAGGCGTGCACCGGTGGCCCGTCTTTGCGGTACAGCTCCTCGTTGGCGCTGGCGACGAAGCCGATGGCCGGGTCGAACTCGCTGGGCAGTTGGTCCGGCGGGACGACGCCCCGCCAGTGGTTCGATTCATCCCACGCCGGCAGCGGCAGCAAGCCCGCCTTCCCCGGTCCACGCAGCGGCAGCCAACCGCTGGCCTGCTTGCCGATGTGCCCCTCGCGGTCCGCGAAGAGCCACACCAGCGACGGGTGCGGGGAACGCCGAACCGCCTCCATCGCCTGCTCGGTTGACTCCGAGGCGATCACGTCAAGCCAAGTTCCGATCGACCGCCCCCCGCCGGGTCGCGCGCCAACCCAGCTCACCGAGAGGTACTTGCCGCGGCCATCGGGCGATTGGGCGAGCGTGCCCTGGTCGTTCTCCAGCACGTCCACTTCGGTCGGCTCGCCACCCTTGCGGTGGATGGTCTCCTTCCGCACGGCGAAGTCGTGCCAGTCGTTGCCGCGGCGGTACTGCCACGGGGAGTTGCTGTCGTCGGCCGATGGGTTGGGGCGGCAGTCTTCGATGAAGAAGTCGCTCGTGTCTGCGTGCAAATAAGTGACGCCCCACGCCAGTTTCGGCGTGCGAGCCACCGCCATCAGCGGGCAGCCCGGCAGCGAGGCGCCGATGACATACGACGCGTCGTCCCCTTCGCCCCAGCGCAACACCGCCTCGTACCAGATGGCGGGCAGGCGGTTGACTTCCAGGTGCGGGTCCGAAGCCAGCAGCGCCGCGCCCGAGGCGCTGCGCATCGGGCTCACCGCCCAGGCGTTGCTGCCCGCGAGCCGTGGCAGGTCGGCGAGCAGCTCGAGCGCCTCGTCCGAGAGCCGCCGCGTCATGCGGATGTCGCGGAGCGGCTCCAAGTCGATGCCGTCGAGGTAGGGGCTGAAGAGCTCGCGGAGGTGCTCGTCGGCGATGCCGAGCTGGACGAACTCCAGCATCTGCCGCTCGGCTTCCTGCTCTCCGATTGCCAGGCCGGCGAAGCTGAGCAGGTTGCCGATCAGCATCACCGACTCGGCGTCCCACGGGTCGGGGTCGTAGCCGGTGGCCCACATCGGCAGCGATTTTGGGCCGGTGACCATCGCCACGGTCGACTGGCCGAGCTCCTCCAGGCCATCGTTCACGCCGCGGCAGTAGGCCTCGATCTGGCCGCGAATCTCCCCAGACAGAGCGGCCGCCTCGTCCTGCAGCCCCCGGTAAAGCCCGGCGCGGCGGAGGAACAGGTCCATCTCCAGCAGCTCGGGCTTATCGACGATCCGCTCCGCCGCGCGACCGCAGGCGACCGCTCGGGCGAAGTGGATCTGCGTGGGTCGATCGACCGCGTGCAGGTAGCCGAGCGCGTAGAGCGCGGTTGGCCAGTCCTTCGCTTGCACCTGCGGCACCCCCGCTCCGTCGCGGTGTGCGGTAAACTCTTCGCGGGCGGCGGTCAGCGGCAGGCGTTCCATCCACCGAAGTGTACGTCGCCGGTGAAAAAAACCGCAATGCGGCGAATGAACCGCCCGTGATCCACGCTCAACGCTCCGGTCGCTTACGCTCGCGGCTCGCCATCCGATTTGAGACGCTCACGAGAGACCCGCCGATTGCTTGCCGCCCTGCCCTTCCTGGGGCCGTGGCTGGTGGGACTTGCGGCGCTGGTGGTTTTCCCGTTCGCGGCGTCGCTCTATTGGAGCTTCTGCCGGTACGATCTGCTCACGCCGCCGCGTTGGGTGGGCGGCGAGAACTACCGGCAGCTTGCCGAGGAGCTCTGGAGCGGCGGCTCGTTCGGCCGGGCGTTGTGGAACACGGCGTACTACGCGCTGCTGTCGGTGCCGCTTTCAATCGCCCTGGGCGTGGGGCTGGCGTCGCTGCTCGCTCAGCGGGTCTGCGGCGTCGCGATCTACCGCGTGGCGTGGTTCCTGCCGTCGGTGCTGCCGGTGGTCGCCACGTCGGTGTTGTGGGTCGCGCTGGTCGATCCGCAGGCGGGTCTGATCAACGCGGTGTTGGGCGAAGGGCTCGCGCAGGGCTGGCTCAACAGCACCAGCGAAGCCGCGTGGCCGCCGTCTTGGCCCGACCAGTCGGCGACGCCCGGCCGTGTGTTCGGCTCGAAGGACGCGTTGGTGCTGATGAGCCTGTGGGGCGTGGGCAACTTCATGGTGATCTACTTGGCGGCGATCGGCGACATCCCCGAGTCGCTCTACGAGGCGGCCAAGATCGACCGCGCGGGCCCGCTCCGCCGGTTCTGGGCGATCACCCTGCCGCTGCTCACGCCGGTGATCTTCTTCAACCTGGTGATGGGCGTGATCCAGGCGGCCCAGGCGTTCACGCAGGTCTACCTGGTGAGCGACGGCGTCGGCGACCCAGCCGGCAGCACGCTGATGCTCTCGCTGCATCTGTTCCTGGCCGCGTTCCGCGACCTGAGGATGGGCTACGCCTCGGCCATGGCGTGGGTGCTGTTCGTGATCGTGCTTGTGGTCACCGCGTGGCTGTTCCGCACGGCCCGCCAGTGGGTCTACTACGGCGGCTAGTTAGGCGCAAGGTGGCCGGCGTCTTGCGGCGCGTCACGGTGTTGCTGGTGGCAACTGGAGCAGCTCGCAGCTAGGCGACCGAAGGCTTGATCGACAGCGCCGCTGCGGCGCGGTGTCTGTCGCAAGTTCGATTCGAGTTCTGCCGCGATGCGTTCAGCTTGTCGAAAGCTCTCGCGCGAGCCGTCGCTGTGCGGCAACGTAGCGCTGGATCGAAGCAGCTCGGCGTAGTTCTCGCGGATAATCAACGCGTGGTACTCGGCCGGCGCGTCACCAAGCTCTGCAGACGTTCGCCAGCCGGCCGTCGCGTGCTCCTTGAGCAGCGTGAATCTTCGTTCGATCTCGATCATCGATGCCGCGATCGGCGACGGCTCAACCCTGCGTGGAAAACTCGCCGGCATCGCGTCCAAGTCGTGCGGCGAGTAGGCACGCGCCGACGCAACCGCGGCGTGCAGCCCGAGATACCGCTTGTGCGTCCCCGCTAGCTCCAGGAGGGCCGCGCCGGTGGATGGCGTGATCGTGCCGGCGCCGATGCACGCCACCGCCGCGGCGGCGGGGCTTCGGTGCAGGCCGTGGTGGCAATGGATGTAGACGCGGCCGGGGAGATCGCGGACGGCCTTGGCGAGCTCGGCGGCCCGGCTGGGTGGTATCCCGTCGTAGCCGTGCGGCAGGTGGACGTAGCGGAGCCCGAACTGCTTCGCCAGCTCGACGTTGGGCGGGAGTGCGTCAACGCTGATGAGGGTCTTCACGCCGAGATCGTCCAGCGTCCGCATCGCCTGATGCCCTGCAGGCTGACCACCCGAGATGACACGGCCGGTAACCAGAATCGCGTTGGGAAGCCCACGAGCGGTGATGCGACGCGGAGTCTCCAGCGGCGCCGTCTTTCCACTACCTAGGCATAGCAGCGCTGCAACGCTCGCAATCAAGATTGGCCATCGCGACGCTCTTGCAGTGGTCTTCATGGGATCGGCCGCGATTTGCATCGGCTGCTGCGAGCAATGATCGAATCCTTCGCGCCATCGGCGTCGCACCGCTTCGGGATTCTAGCCGATCTCCTCCAGCACCTCATCGACTCTTCGTTGGCGGGTCTCGGGTCGCTTCGCAGACGCCACGCGGTACGCCAGCCCGCGCTGCTTGCCCGGTGTCAGCTCCGCCCAAGCGCGGCCCACGGCCGCCGACGCGTCGATCGCCGCCTGCAGCTCGGGCGGTATGTCGACCGCGTCCGGGTCGGCGATCCTCAATGACACAAACACCCGATCGCCGATTTCGAGTCGGGCGGCCTTGAGGTACTTCTTTGACAGCAGGAGGTAGAAGCGCCCTTCGCCAGCCGGCAGGCAGGCGCCGTCAAACGGCTTGCCCGCCACCTCGCCGGTGACGCGGACGCGGCTGCCGCCGTTGGGCATGCTGCTCAGGACCGCGGGGGGAACGTAGACGACCGAGTAAGCCATCCGGCCGAAGTCGAGCAGCTCGATCGGCGCCTCGAACTCGTACATTCCGCTTGGTTGGTGCGACACAACAGCTACGCCCCCGCGTGCAGCTCGGCTTCGCGTTGCGCCAGCAGCTTCTTGCGGTACTTGCTCTGGATGATGTCAATCGCCACGAGGATGACAATCGTGAAGTAGAACGTGCTCTTGGCCATCGGCTCCACGTGGTAGGTGAAGAGCTGCAGGTGGGCGAGGTGGCCGCCTTCGCCGATCAGCATCACGCCCACGATGAACAGGATGAACAGGCCGAGCACCTCGTACATGCGGTTCCTCTTGAGGAACTCCGCCACGTGGTCGGCGAGCCACAGCATCAGGCCGCCGGAGATGACAATCGCCGCCGCCATCACCCAGAAGTTCTTGGTGAGCGCCATCGCCGAGAGGATGGAGTCGAACGAGAAGATGAGGTTCATCAGCACGATCATGAAGATGACCTGCCCGGCACTCTTGGAGGTCTGCTTGGCGTCGCCCTCGATGTGGTCGACCGCCAGCAGGTGCATCACTTCCTTCACGGCGGTGTAGAGGATGAACACGCCGCCAAAGAGCGTGATGAGCGAGTGCAGCGTGAAGTCGCCGTACAGCAGCTTATCGCCCCGCTCTTCGTAGCCCACTTTCCACTCGCGGTCGCCGCCGCCGTGTTTGGCGTCGGTTGCGGTCCCGGCTTCGCCCTCGGCGGGGGGCGTGTCGGAAGGGGACGCCTCGACCTCCTCCAAGGCGGCGGCGCCGCCGACATCGATCACAAACAGCGGGTCCGCTAGCCGATCGATCACCGCCATGATCACCAACAGCAGAACGATCCGCAGCCCGATCGCCAGACCGATGCCCAGGTGGCGGACCTTCTTCTGCTGGTCTTCGGGGGCTCGTTTGGACTCAATCGAAATGTAGAGCAGGTTATCGAAGCCCAGCACCGCTTGGAGCATGACCAGCATCGCCAGGGTGCTCAGGCCTTGGATGGAGAACAGGTAGGTGAAGTCGAGGTCCATCGCGGCTAGGAGCATGGCGGCGTCTTGCGTTGCAGGGCGAGGGGGGCGGATGGGCGAGCCGACAGGTTAGCCGAGTCCCAGCACCGATCCCAGCGGCCAGCCGCCGGCGGCCGATTCAAGCTGGTTCGTGCAAGGAGATGAGGGAGATGCTGGAGATAGGGGGGGATGCAAGGCAAGGACGCTGAGCCTAACGCGAGGGTGCGAAGCCCTTCAACAAACCCTAGCGGGGCTCGGCAGCGCAGCGGCAGTGTCGCTCTCGGCAAGTATTGCGCAGGGGTCCACCAGCCAATAAGCTTGCGCTCCTTGTGATCTCCCCCATCTCCAGCATCCCCATCATCTCCTTAGCTAGTTCGGCTTAGTGAAGCCCTACGGCATTCCCGGCTCGGCGGCTGGACTGCGGAATCGCGCACAGCTATCTTCATCGCTCGCCGCCAACTCGTTACCGGGAGCAATCCGTTGAGCGTCTTCGAACTCTGGCTGCCGATCTTGCTCGCCGGTCTGGCGGTGCACATCGCGTGCACGATTGCGTGGACGGCGATGCCGCACCATAAGCCCGAGTGGCGGCCGATGGATCAGCAAACGGACTTGATTGCCTGGCTCAAGGAGAAGGGCGCGGCGCCGGGGCAGTACATCTTCCCCCACCACGAGACAGCGGAGAAACCCGACGGCTGCCAGGGGATGATGGTCCTGTGGTCGCAGCCACCGAACATGGGGGCCAACATCGGGCTGACCGTGGCGCACAGCTTCGCCGTGAGCTTCGTGATCGGCTACCTGGCGAGCCTCGGCGTGCCGGCTGGCGCCAAGTTCATGGAGGTCTTCCAGTTCGTCACCACGGCCGGCATCCTGACGCACGTCTTCTGCGGGCTGCCCAACGTGATCTGGTTCCGCCGCAAGATCCTCATGGATGTGATCGACGGGCTGGTCTACGCGCTGATCACCGGCGCGATCTTCGCCGCGCTGTGGCCCGCGGCGAGCGCTTGACTCGACCAACGAATCAACCACCGAGCCGCGCCCGTCAGGGAGTCGGCCAGTGGGTCTCATTGGCGAGCCGAGTTGGCCGAGCTCCCTTACGGTCGCGGTTCGGCGATGCTTCGCGTTAGCACTCCGCCCAGTTGTCGCCCACCTTCACGTCGACCTTCAGCGGGACGCGGAGCGGGAGCACGTTCTGCATCTCTTCGCGGACGAGCGTTGTCAGCGTCTCGAGTTCGCTCTCGGGCGTATCGAACAGCAGTTCGTCGTGGATCTGCAGGATCATCTTCGACCGAAGGCCTTCGGCGTTCAGCCGGCGGTAGACGGCTAGCATCGCCCGCTTGATCAGGTCCGCGGCGGCGCCCTGAATCACGGTGTTCACGGCGGTCCGCTCGGGCAGGTTCAGTTGCAGCGGCACGGGGCGGTCGTCGAAGAGCCGGTCCTTCGGCGGCTCGATACGCCGCACGCCGGCGATTGCCCGCCGGCGGCCGAGCAGCGTCTTCACGTAGCCGTCGCGGAGGCACGCTTCAAGCGTGTCGTGCATGAAGTCCAGCACGCCGGGGTAGCGGGCGAAGTAGTCGGATATGAACCGGGCCGCCTCATCCTTGGAGATGCTCAGCGACTTGGCCAAGCCGAACGGGCTCTGGCCGTAGATGATGCCGAAGTTCACGGCCTTGGCGCCGCGACGCATCTCGGGCGTCACCTCGTCGAGCGCGACGCCGTTCACCTGGCTGGCCACCAGCGTGTGGATGTCTTGATCCTCGGCAAACGCCCGGCAGAGCGTCTCGTCCTGCGAGTAGTGGGCCAGCACGCGGAGCTCAATCTGCGAGTAGTCCGCCGCGAGCAGCTTCCACGGCTCGCCGTCCTCGCCCGGCGCCGCGGCGACGAACGCTGAGCGGATCTCGCGGCCCTCAGGCGTGCGGACCGGGATGTTCTGCAGGTTGGGGTCGCTGGAGCTCAGCCGCCCCGTGGCGGCGACCACCTGATTGAGCGAGCAGTGCACGCGGCCCGTGCCGGGGTGGACCAGCTCGGGCAACGCATCGATGTACGTCCCCTTCAGCTTGGCGAACTGCCGGTGCTCCACGATCAGTCGCGGCAGCGGGTGCTGCTCGGCGAGCTGCTCCAGAACCGCCGCGTCGGTGCTGGGGCCGGTCTTGGTCTTCTTGAGCACCGGCAGGCCGAGCTCTTGAAACAACACCTCGGCCAGTTGCTTGGGCGAGGCGATGTTGAACGGGTGGCCGGCGATCTCTTCGATCTCTTCGGCAAGCTCCTGCAGCCGCGCATCGAACCGTTTACCCAACTCGGCGAGGCGGTCGGTCTCGATGCGGACGCCGTTCCACTCCATCTCGGCGAGCACCTCGATGAGCGGCGCCTCGAGATCGGCGTTCAGCGTGTCGAGGCCTTCGCTGTCGAGCCGCTCGAGCAGGATCGGCGCCAGGCGGAGCGGCACGTCGGCGTCCTCGGCGGCGTAGTGCGCCACCTTTGCCACGGGCGCCTCGTCCATCCGCTTCTGGTTCTTTCCCTTGCCGATGAGCTCGCTGATGGGCGTTGTCTTGTGACTCAGATAACGCGAGGCGAGGAAGTCGAGATTGTGATTCCGCTCGCCGGCGTCGAGCAGGTAGCTGGCCACCATTGTGTCGGTCGCCACGCCCGCCAGCCGCACGCCGGCGCCGCGGAGCACGACGATGTCGTACTTGAGGTTCTGGCCGATCTTCTCGATCGCCGCGGCTTCGAGCACCGGCCGCAAACGCTCGATGGCGACTGCTTGATCGATTACCGTCTCGCCCGCCGGCCCACGGACGGGAACGTAAGCCGCCTCGCCCGGCGCCCACGCCACGGAGACGCCAACCAGCTCGGCGTGGCGTGGGTTGACCGAGGTGGTTTCGGTATCGACGGAGAGCTGCTCTTGCTCCCGAAGCGTCGCGACCAACGCGTCGAGCTTCTCGACGGTATCGACGAGCTGGTATTCCGATTCCCACTCAACCTCCGGCGGCTGGTCCTGGTCGAGCCTCGGCAAGCGGTCGGCCAGGCTGCGGAAGCCGAAATCGGCGAAGAGCTCGCGGACGCGGTCTTCATCCAAGCCGCCCACCTCGGCGGCGGACCAATCGATGTCCACCGGCGTCTGATCGTTCAGCCGCACCAGCCGCTGCGAGAGCCTTGCCTGGTCGGCGTGCTCGCGGAGGTTCTTCTGCGTCTTGGCGCCCTTGGCCCGCTCTGGGGCGGCGAGCACCGCTTCGAGGTCGCCCACGTCGTTGAGCAGCGTGGTGGCGGTCTTCGGCCCGATGAGCGGCACGCCCGGCACGTTGTCGATCTTGTCGCCCACCAACGCCTGAAAGTCGACCACCTGATCGGGCCGCACGCCCCAGTCGGCAAAGAGCGCCACCGCGTCGTAAACGTGGTCCTTGCGGATGTTGTAAACGGCCACGTGGTCGGTGATGAGCTGCCGGCAGTCCTTGTCGCCAGTGACCAGCAGGCAGCGGGCGCCGGCCGTGTCGCACTGCCGGGCGGCGGTGGCGAGGATGTCGTCCGCCTCGTAGTTGGGCACGCTCAGCCGCGGGATGCCGAGGGCGTCGACCACCTGCTCGATCTTGGGGAGCTGGCTCCGCAGCTCGTCGGGCATCTCGTCCCGGTCGCCCTTGTACTCCGGGTAGAACTCGTGCCGGAACGTCTGGCTGGAGTGGTCAAACGCCGCCAGCAGCGAGTCGGGCGCCTTGTCCTGGAGCAGGTACAGCAGGTCTCGCGTGAAACCGTACACCGCGTTGACCGGCTCGCCCCGCGGGCTGGTCATGGGGGGGATGGCGTGGAAGACCTGAAAGATCAGCGAGTGGCAGTCCACCACGTAGACGGTCGACCCCGCCTCGGGGGCGTTGGCGGCGGAATCAGACAAGGAGCAACCCGTTGCTGCGAGATGAATAAAGTGTTCGCCCAGCGGCGATTCGGCGTGAAGGCAGCGCCCGCGGGACAGGCCCGCACGACCCGCGGCAGCGTTATAAACGGTTCGTTGACAGTGGTTAATCCCCCAATTAGCTTGGGGTTAGGTCGAATTGTCTCCGGCGGCCGCAGGGGTAGCTTCGCTGCTCTCACGACCCTTGTAGACACGGCCTGGCCGTCCCGGCCGACGTTTCCCTCCCGTCCCGCCACGTCGCAGAAGTTCTCGCATGGCCGCCGCTCGCAACGATCAGACTCTTCAGATCGCGCTCATCGTCTTCGTGGGCATGGCGGTCGTGCTCGGCGGCTTTCTGGTTTACGTCAACCGACTGCGCGCTGACTACAAGCAGCAAGTCGACAGCCTGAAGCAGGCCAACAGCGAAGAACTCCGCAAAGCCAGCGATGCCCGGCGTGACAACGAAAACCTGCGTCTGATGATCGGCCTCGGCCAGTTCGACAAGTTCGAAGACGTCCAGAAGCAGTACGAAGCCGATCAATCCAGCTTCATGGCTTCGTTCCAGCCCGAGGACCGGGTCTACCGCAAGTCGGTAGCGCTCCTGGACGCCGAGAACAAACGCGGCGCCGAGCAGGAGGCCCAGGCCAAGCAGCGCGAGAAAGAGCTGAAGGCGCGGCTCCTGGCCACCGAGGCCGAGAAGGACGCCCAGATCAAAAAGATGCAGGAGACGCTCAAGAAGGTTGAGGCGGACGCCGCCAGCGAGCGGCTCAACTTCAACCAGGCCCGCGCCGAGCTGGAGAAGCAGAAGCAGCAGGCGATTGCCGCCGTGCAGCGTCAGCGTGCCGACTTCGAGAAGAAGGCCGCCGAGCTAAACGAGCAGATCAACTCAATCACCGCGGAACTCGATCAGACCAAGCTGGCCCGCAATTCGGCTCAAGACGAACTGAAGGTGATCCGCGGCGAGCCGAGCTTCGAGATTGCCGACGGCAGCGTCTCGTATGTCAATCAAGCCAACGGCACCGTTTGGATTGACCTGGGCAAGCTCGACTCACTCCGCCGCCAGGTGACATTCAGCGTCTTCGAGCAGACCGCCGCCGACGCCGGCAAGGCCGACAAGAAGGCGAGCATCGAGGTTACCCGAATCCTGGGCGACCACATCGCCGAAGCCCGCATCACCACCGACGATCCCAAGAACCCCATCTTGCCGGGCGACTGGATTTACAGCCCGCTGTGGCACCGCGGCCGCCAGATCCACTTCGCCCTGACCGGCGTTCTGGACTTGGACGGCGACGATAAGCCGGACGTGCAGCGGGCCAAGGACCTGGTGAATCTCAACGATGGCGTCGTCGACGCCGCGGTCAACGAAGACGGCAGCTTCGAAGGGAAGCTGACGCCCGAGACCCGCTACCTGGTCCTGGGCGACTACCCCAGCAAGCCGAGCCAGGGCACGCTCCGCACTAGCTGGGACGCGATGAACGACCAAGCGGAGGAACTCGGCATCGCCACCATCACGCTCGAAGAGTTCCTCAACCAAATGGGCTACAAGCCGCTCGACAAGACGGTCCAGCTCGGCGCCGACGCCCGGGCGGAAGACTTCGTCGGCGGCGCGAACTTCCGGCCGCGGACACCGTATTCCGGTCGTTGAGCCGCGGCGTACCCGCGTGGCCCCGCTCACACACCGCCACGCCCCAGCCGGCCCGTCACCGCTGGCATATCGGCGAACAGCACGGCCGCCAGCTCGTCGAGTTCGTCGGACCGGTCCACCAACTCTTCTGGCAGCGATCGCACGGCGAACAGCTCGGGTCGAAGGAACACCTCGGCGGGCTCTTCCACTTCGCACAGTTCGGCAAGCGTCTTGAGCAGCGCCGACTGCCGTCCTGTGAGACCGTGGACACTCGACAGCTCCCGGTGCAGCCTCGCCGGGTTGGGCTTGGTGCTGTTGACCTCCCACCACTGCGTGCCGAATCGGATGAGGAGGATCGCGGCGGCCGCCGCCACGCAAACGCCGAGAACGATCAACAGTTCCGAAAGGTTCACGCCGGCGTTGGCGCCAAAACGGTCGCCCATCCGCTGCCAGTTGGAAGCCAACAGCGGCGCAGCGTTGCACACGGCAAGCAGGGTCATGGCGCCTCCTCGGCCAGTCCGGCCCCGGGGACCTCGATGCCGTCCGTCGGCAGATCGAGGCTCAGCGGCGGCGCCGGCTCTTCGTCGGAGGGGTGCCCCAGCCGCAGCAGACTCTCCTTCGCCGCGAGCTTCACGCTCTCGCTCCCGTCGTCCAGGCACGCGTGCAACGTGGCCAGGCTCTCTTCGGTCTCTACTTCCCCCAGGCAGCGGGCGGCCTCGGCGCGGACGCCCACGTCGCTGTCGCTGGCGGCCTTGATGACGCGGTCGACCAGCGATCCAACCAGCTGCAGGTCGGCAATCATTGAGAGCGCCTCCAGCCGCTGATTGACCACCGGGTTGTCGAGCCCGCCGGCGATGGTCTCCACGGCCGCCGGGTCGGCCTTGGCGACGAGGCTGCCGGCCGCGCGGCGTTGCTCGTCGGTCAGCCTCGGGTAGGCTTCGCGGTACGACTCCAGACTGAAGTCTCCCATCGCCCGCTGCGCCGCCGCTACGACGGTGCGTGAGAAGTGGTCGAGCAGCCCCGCGAGCTTCTCGAGTCCGTTCTCCACCGACTGCCGGCGGAGCTGACCCGCGGCCGCGGCGACCACGTCGGGCGAGATGTCGGCGAGCGCCACGTCGAGCAGCCGACCGACGTCCGGGCCGCGCAGCCGACGGAGCGACTCGCACGCCGCCACCCGCGCCGAAGCGGCGCCCTGGGTCAGCATCAGATCGGCAAGGGCTTTCCGTTCTTCTGGATCGGTCTTCGCCGCGTTGAACAACCGCACCGCCGCCGCCTGCTCCGCGGCGTTGAGCTTTACCAAGCGCTCCACGCGCGACGCCTTTGCCCAAGCAAACGACTCGATGTTGCGGGCGTTGTTCCGCACCCGGGCGCCCGGTCGCTCGCCCACGTGGCGGAACATCCGCTGCAGGTAGGGTCGATCGCATCGTTCCGCCGCAAGAGTCAACAACTCCGGTGGGGCATTCTCGTCTTCCAGGGCGCCGATCAGCAGCTCCATCGCCGCGGAGCCCTGGCTGTGGTGCAGTGAGTCAAGCAGCGCGTCACGCGCTGGGTGCGACTCGTCACGCAGCGCGAGCCGCAGCACGGGCGACTTGACCGTGGCCAGTAGCAAGATCGCGTCAACCAGTTCTTGATGCTTGTGCTGCCCGAAGCGCTCCACCGCGCGGCCGAGCGATTGCAGCGCGCCGCGCCGAGCCGCGTTCTGCCGGACCGCCTGTGCACTGCCCGGCTCGCTGTTGCTTAACGCCGAGGCGAGCGACGTGGCGAGCCGAATGGCCGAGGTCGCCAGCGTCTCGCCCGCAGGATGGTCGGGGTGGATCGCCGCGTCCACGATCGCCGCTAGCAGCTCGTGGTCTTCCGACTCCACCGCGTACCGGCAGACACGCTGGCACAGCTCGGCGTCTTCCCCCGAGATCGCCGCCACGGCGGGCCCGCGTAGCCGCGCTGCCGCGTCGGGATTCTTGATCGCACGCTGGACGTCCGCCGGCTTGTCGTCCAGCGCGGCCAGGAGCCGGGCGTGCGAATCCGCGTCGGCCCGCGCCGCCAGAGCCCGAGCGCTGCCAACCCGCACCGCCGCCTGCGGCGAGTCCAGCACCGCCAGCAGCGTATCGATCGCGGCGCCGTTGCTCGTGGCAACCAGCGTGCGGAGTGTGCGTTGCAAACCCGTCGCCGACGCCATGCTGCTCTCGCGAATCGCTTCGGCCCAATCCCTTCGGCACGGGTGCGCATTGACCCGCGTCTCACCTGTGAGCTATCGACTACGCGCCGCGTTTTCCTGCACCTGTCGCGTAGCTTCGGCCGGCGTGTAGTTGCCGGCCGGCCGAGCAACCGGCAGAATCGATACAGGCCATTCGAGGCCAAGCGACACGCGTGAACCGGGAGCCCAAAATGGCCAAGCTCAACATCACCGACCACGCCCGGACGCCCGCGCCGGGAGAAGTGCTCGACCACGAGTACCTGCCGGTGCGGGCGAAGCTGCTGGAGGTGGCCGCGTCGCTCGACCGGGTGGCCCGCGCGGAGGGCGCTTCCGCAGACGACCCTCGGCGGCGGCAGATCGATGAGGCGCTCAAGCTGCTGCTGGAAGACGGCGACAGCCGGGCCGAGCGGATGCAGCTCCTCTTCAGCCTGCCGTACGACGACGGCTGGCGCGACCGCTTCGGCCTTTAGCTCTCCCCACTCCCGACGCTCCAACGAGTCAGGCGATGGACTACATCGATCCGCACATCCACATGGTCTCCCGGACCACGGACGACTACGCCACGCTCGCCCGCATGGGCTGCCGGGCTTTGAGCGAGCCAGCGTTTTGGGCGGGGTACGACCGCGGCAGCGTCGACGGCTTCCGCGACTACTTCGAGCAGCTTACCGATTTTGAGCCGAAGCGGGCGGCCCAGTTCGGCATCGACCACTACACATGGCTCTGCATCAACGCCAAGGAGGCGGAGAACGTCAGCCTGTCGCGCGAAGTGATCGCCATGATCCCGGAGTTCCTCAGCCGCCCCAACGTGCTGGGCATCGGCGAGATCGGCCTCAACCGCAACACGCCGAACGAGGCGACGGTCTTCCTCGAGCACCTCGACCTGGCGAACCGCCTGGGCGAGCTCGTCTTGATCCACACGCCGCACCTGGCGGACAAGCACGCCGGCACGCGGATGATCCTCGACATGCTCGCCGGCGACCAAAGAACCAACCCCGAACGGGTGCTGATCGACCATGTGGAGGAGCACACCATCCGCCCCGCCCTGGACGCGGGCTACTGGGTGGGCATGACGCTCTACCCAGTCACCAAGTGCACCCCCGAGCGGGCGGCCGACATGGTGGAGCGGTACGGCGCCGAGAGGGTGATGGTCAACAGCGCCGGCGACTGGGGCCCGTCAAAGCCGACCGCCGTGCCCGATTTCATCTTCGAGATGCGCCGCCGCGGCCACGCGGATGAGTTGATCAGCCAAGTGGTGTGGGGGAACCCGCGGGAGTTCTTCGGCCGCCGGCGGACCGATCGGCCGGGGGCAACGTGACTGGTGTCGACAACGTGACCGGCATCGATATCGTCTGCATCCTGCTGGCGATTCTTGGCGGGACGATGTTGCTCGCCACCGGCGCGGGGATCGCAACCCAACACGTGACGAAGATCCCAGACGCCACCCGCCGTTTGGACGGTTACCTGTCAGGCGGTGTGCTTACGCTCGTCGCAAGATTCCTCGAAGGCTGGCCAACCGCCAACCGCTCGCTCAAGACGCTGTTCGCTGGCAGCCTCGCTGCCTGTGTGTTGGCGTTTGGCTTGTGGCTGTTGCAGTGAGCGTTGAACCTGGCGGTTTGTAACGCTCTAAGCCATTTTGGCCCCGAGCTATTGGACACTACATGTCCTAGATCTTACTGATTGCCTCACTTACCGCGGTCTTTAGCGTCTCGTCGTCTGACCTTAATTCCGCACGCCGTAGCTTGGGCAGTGCGGCCTTCGCGTGTGGCCCGAGCCTAGGCAGAATCTTGATGGCTGCGTAGTCGGCCTTCGCATCGTCGATCAGCGGCACGATCGCTTTCACTAGTGGCTCCGCGTGTGAGTGGGGCGTTGAGCCAGTTAAGATCGATTCGACATCTTGCAGGGCTGCATAACCCACCCAAGGGTCTTCGTGGGAGAGTAACTCGCAGAACAGCGGAATAAGGTCCGTGCTCTTGCTGCTCTCGCCTAGCTCTTGCCTTTGCCACCCTATCTCGGCTGCGGCCTTCATTCGCACCCATGGCGAAGAGGCGTCGATCTTCGTCTGTAGGAAGCGGATGTAGCCGCGGCGTTGTTCTTCACTGAACTGTTCCGCTGCCGCGACCACCGGCTCGAGCGCGTCAAATTGCTCCTCGGTGCTGTCTGGTTTGGTCCCGGCGACGATCACCTCAAGCATGTGCTCGTAGGCTGCGTTTGACTGCGTTGGATCACGCCCGGCAATTGCAGCCGCGGCGGCTGGCTCGGCGGGAGTCCCTATCGGTGGATCAGCTTGGGGTGAATCCATCGGGTCGCCGTTGCCGCAGCCCAGCACGGCTAGAGCGACGACCGGAATGCTCATTCGCCTAAACACGCAAGTGCTCCTTTACAGATGACTGCAAGGCATACTAGGAGATGCCCCTTGTCGCCGCTGCACGGCTTGTCTTGGCATTGAGCAGCGGGCGCCTGAATCAGCACTGCTCAGCGAAGCCTGCAGTGGCTCCCCCGCGTCGGATCGACCCGCCTAGAACTCGAAAGACCCCGAGGTCTCTTTTGCCACGGCGCCCTTCGGGAAATCCTCGCGCAGGTTGAAGTTGGTGGCCTTGCCATGGATGACGAACTCTCGGGCGTTGGCTTTCGCTCGTAAATTGTCTGCCGCTTCGTGGACGCATTGCGACACGCGCTTGTCGTCTTTTGGGTGCCAACGGTAGATGTCTAAGAATCGAAGCCTGACGATCGGTTTCTTCACAAGCCGCCACTCTACAGTCATTGTGCCAATGGCGTTCCGCCAGTTCTTGTTCCCGTAGTTTCTTTGGCGAACCAAGACACGTCCTTCCGTCGCACCATTTCGTCGGGCTTGAATGATCTGCACGCCGACATGCTTAGCTAGCGTCTTGTCTTGCTTGAACAGCAGCTTTAGGTCGACAACTAGCGTTTTTCCTCCGCCGGTAAGATAGTGCTCCAAGAACTTTGCGGCGTGAGAGTTCGGTTTCATTGTGGCGAACTTCGCAACGCTCACGACTTGCCGATCGGGCAGTGCGACGCAAACAGCGTTGATCATCGCCGTGAGTATTTCTTTTTTCACTGCTGTCCCCCGCTGTGACGCTGGCCGGCTGGTGGCACGTTAATCTAGACCATCTCGGTCTTCGTGTGCGAATCGACGCACGCACCCGACGAACGCTCAAGCTGCACCAACTGGTTAAGGCTGCCGGATTGGAAGCCGGTGAGGTCGACCGAGACGTGCTTGAAGCCCAGCTCCTTGAGGCGGGCGACGATCGACTCGCGGATCTTGGGCTCGACGAGCCACGTCAGGTGCTCGGGCGCCAATTCGATGCGGGCCAGTTCTCCGTGGTGAACGCTGACGCGCAGCTCCCGGACGCCGAAGCTCCGCAGGAACTGCTCCGCGGCGTCGACGCGGGCCAGACGCTCGGGGGTCACCTCCACGCCGTACGCGAGGCGGCTCGCCAGGCAGGGCGAAGCCGGTTTGTCGGCGACCGGCAGGCCCCAGTGTTGGGCCAGTTCGCGGACGCCCTGCTTGTTGATACCGCACTCAACCAGCGGGCTGCGGACGGAGAAGTCGGCGGCCGCCTTCATGCCGGGGCGATAGTCGCCCAGGTCGTCGGTGTTGGCGCCGTTGGCGATCGCCGCCAGGCCGAGCTCGTCGGCCACCTTGGCGACGTGCGTGTAGAGCTCGGTCTTGCAGTGGAAGCAGCGGTCGGGCCCGTTCGCCTTGTACGGTGTCTGCTCGATCTCGGCGGTTGCCGCTTCAATGTGGCGGATGCCAATCAGTTTGGCGAGCGTGCGGGCCTGCTCCAACTCCCCTTCGGCCAAGGCCGGCCCAACCCCGGTGACCGCGACCGCCGAGTCGCCCAAGCCCCGCCAAGCCGCGGCGGCGACCACGGTGCTATCGACCCCGGCCGAGAACGCCACCGCCGCCGAACCGTACGACTTCAAACACTCGACAAGCTGGTTGGCTTGCTCCCCGATCTCCATAGCGGGTCGCTCCCATTGGGGTTCGCGGTGTGAGTCTTGGTGCTGAGCGTTGGTGCGCAGGGATCGCGGCTTAGGGATCACCACCGAGCGATGACTGATCGATTTGGCGGAGTTGGTCCCGCAGGCGGGCGGCGTCTTCGTACCGCTCTTGCTCGATGGCCGAAGAGAGCTCCGCCTGTACCCGAGCGGCGGGGTCGGCCGCCTCGGCCAGCGACTTGGTCACCGGGTTGGGCCCGTCGCCGGCCGCGTCTTGAATCTCTTCTCGCCAGCGTTTGAGGAACTTGAGCTCGCTGAGGTTCTCTTCCTGTTCCTCCTGGTCGTAGTCTTCCAGGAACTGGCGAACGTCTCGGATCGCGGCGTCGACCACGCCCGTGGCGGCGTCCCATTGCTTGAGCTCCACCAGCGGCGTGCCGACCGCGCGGGCGTGCATCATGGTGACATAAGGTCGCCATTGGTCGAACTGCATCTTGTCGCGGTCGTTCTTGGCGTGCGTGCGGACGAACTCGAAGAGCGAGAGGTTCCGCTGCGTGTCGCGGGCGCAGAGCTCGTACCGACCGGAGTGCCAGAAGCCGAGATAGCGGTGGTAGTACTGCACCCCTTCTCGCATCAGCTCGGCGCAGGAATCGGAGTCGAGTTGGTACGGCGCCGCGTCGGGGTTCTCCGCGTCGTGGGCGGCCTGCTGCTCGCGGTGCCAGTCGAGCCAAGACTCGTGGCCGTCCACCTGCTTGCCGTCGGGGCGGCCGTCGAGCTCTAGTTGCATCACGCCCAGATCGATGCGGAGCTGGAGCTTCTCTTTGCCATCAAGACCCGTCACGTACCGAACCACGATGTCGTTCGGTTTGAATTCCCAGTCCTTGAGCAGCGGCGTGAGGTCGAGGCGGGTAGAGTCTCCGTCGCGGTCGCTCATGGAAGCGGAGTCCCAGCGTCCATCAAGGCTGCGTTACACCATTAAGATTCGCAGTCGGGAGCCCAACTGCTTACGTGAGGGTACGCCGCGGGGCCGTCCGCGGCTAGGACGAGGCTTCCCGCACCACCGGATCGAGCATCTTGGTGTTCCGCTCCACGCCCAGGATCACGGTCTTTTGCTCCACCCCGTCTCCGGAGCCGGCAACCACCGGGACTACTTGCCGGCGATCGGGCAGGTGCATCTTGACGGCAAAGGTGCCATCGGGCCGGACGGGGACCGGCTCGCCCTTGACGGTGACGTGGGTGTGCGGGTCCGTGGAACCGTAGACCACCAGCTCGGCGTCGATCGCCAGGCGGAGCTCTCCGTTGCGGCCCGACTGCGAGGCGCCCTGGCCGAAGCGGATCTGGGCGGGCCGCCCGAGCCGCCGCCGCAGCCGCTCTTCGAGCAGTTCCTGCAGCTCCAAGCTGGCGCCATCCGGGGAGTAGCCGCCGCTCATGGCGAAGATCTGGTCGGCGTTCTCGGCGACATCGGCCCAGTTGCGATCGACCGTATCGGCCGAGCCGGGGGCCGGCGTGGTGACGGTGTTGCTGCGGGCGAGGCAGTAGAAGTCGCCGCCGGTGGATTGATACCCGATCTCAAGCCGGTAGCTGTTGGGCGGCTCGTGGACGTCGACATACCAGTTGCTGACGCCGCCGTGCACTTCGACGATCCGCTCAAGCTTGGCGCCGTCGTCGCCATCGACCCGAAAGACACGCAGCACTGGGCGGGAGCTGTGCCAGTGCTGGCCGAGGGCCGAGCGGCCGCGGGCCACACTCTGCGGCGAGATTTCCCAGTAGGCGTGGAGCCAATACGGGTCGCGGACCATGACAACAAGCCGGTCACGCTCGGCGGAGTTGCCACCGGAGCCCAGGTCCTTCATTTCCGCCTGCCGCTCGCGGAACTCCTCAAGCTGACGATTGGGTCGCCGTGGCGTGCCGTTGACAGCCTTCTTGGTGGCGCGAGCGGCGCTCTTCGCTCGGTCAGCCCGACCGTTGGACGCCGAGGGCTTGGCCTTGGTCCGACCGTTCCGCGACGACTTGGCGCCGCGGCGTTTCGAGACCCGCACCAAGGCGGCGACCAGCTCGTCCTTCCGCATGGAGTGCCATCCCGGCACCCCTTCGCTGCGGGCCATTTGAGCGAGGTCCTTGCACGTGTAGGTGCGGAGTGTGTTGGCGTTCATGCGGTGTGAGCGGTTTCACCGAATCGGAACCAGCCGGGGGGCCTGGCGGTTGCTCGAAACGTGTCGACGCTTGGGGGGGCGGAAGGCAGGTGGGCGAGTTGGTAGGCTTCGGTTGCCGGCTGCTGCGGTGCTCTCGCGTACAGGTGGCAGGCTTGGTTCGCTTACGGAGTGTGCGGCTCGGAACTCCGCAGATATGGCTCCAACATATCAACAAACCGGTCTGACTGCAAATAAGTCGGCATCGACCGACCGCTGGTTGGTTCTCCGCAAAATGATTGACAGTAAAGACTTACAGTCTGAAAGGCGGTGCGTTGGCAGCGCGCGGCAGAACGAGGCGATGGGCCTGTCTCCCGCCGCTCCCTGCTGCGGTTGACCGCGGGTCTGACATCGTGAAAAACGGCACAATTTCGTTCCAAGGGCGTTGACAGACTGACTTTGCACGGCCACCATGCTCGACTCGCGGGCACCGTGACAGCGCAGTAAATAAGTCGCCACGGGCCTGGCCAACCCCTGCAGTGCTGCATAGGTCGTTACCGTTGAACGCTTTAGGCCAAATCGCGACCGCTCGCTCCGTGGGAGTTGTCGGTTTATTGCTGGCCGTGTCGGTCCTGTTTAGCCGCTTGCCCATCAGCCCGGCAGGTTTCGCGGCCATCGCTTTCGCTCTCGCGGCGGGGCTCGCCCTGTTCGGCGGCCGGCTTCTGTGCTGGGCGACCGTAATCGAGAAGGACACCATCGCCGGCTGCATGCTGCAACCCGCAGCTCGTATGCTGGCGGGCTTCGTGGCGCTGGCCGCCGTGGCCATTGCCCGTGGGACGCCCATCGAAACCCTGTGCGGCCCGCCGGCGGCTCTGCCGCTGATCGTCCTAGCCACTTATCTGCTGCTGCTGGTGGCGGACGTGGTGAGGGCCTCCCACGGTTCGCAAAATCACCCTGCTGTGTAGAGCCCGTTCCGCAAGGCATGTCGAAGAATCCGCTCTCCGCCGAAGCCCTGTTTGAGCACGTCCAAGATGGGCAGTACGTGCACGTGCCGCCGACCGTCGCCAAGCTGTTCGGCGAGAAGGTCATGCCCAGCGGCGCCGGGCACATCCACCTGCCTCAGCCCTTCGCGAAGCCAGAATTGGACGCCGCGGGGGAGATCGTCCGCGACCATCACGGCGAAGCGGTCTACCAGGCGGTCTGGGCGCCCAACAGCAGCAGCGAGCTGATCAACAACACGATTCTGCCGCTGGACTTCGTCTTCACGAAGTTCATGTTCATCGAGCTGCTGGTGGCGGTGATCTGCCTAGTGCTATTCGGGAGCCTGGCGGCCGCGCTGCGAGGCGGCAAGGCGCCCAAGGGCCGCTTGATCAACCTGCTGGAGACCTTCCTGGTCTTCATCCGCGACGAAATCGCCCGGCCCGCGATCGGCAAGAAAGACGCCGACCGCTTTGTGCCGTTCTTGTGGACATTGTTCTTCTTCGTCCTGGGCTGCAACCTGTTCGGCATGATCCCGTGGATGGGGTCGCCAACGGGCGCCATGGCGGTGACCGGGTCGCTTGCGCTCGTCACGTTCTTTATGGTCTGCGCTTCGGGTATCAAGCAGCTTGGCTTTGTTGGCTTCCTGCAGGCCCAGGCGCCAACGCTCGATTTGCCACCGGCGTTGAAGATCCCGCTGCTCTGCTTGATCTGGCCGATCGAAGTCTTCGGCCTGATGCTCAAGCACTGCGTGCTCGCCATCCGGCTCCTGGCCAACATGGTCGCCGGCCACTTGGTGTTGGCGGTGCTGATTGGCTTCATTGGCTACTTCACCGGTTACATCGTTTACGCGGTCACGCCGGCGAGCATCGTCGGCGCCACGGCGATGAGCGTTCTCGAACTGTTTGTGGCCTTTCTTCAGGCTTACATCTTCACCTTTCTTTCGGCGTTGTTTATCGGCGCCGCCGTCCACCCCCACTAGAAGCCGCGGCCGCCGGAGCGAGGCTCCCGCGACGCCGCCAACCGAGGAGATTACAAACGTGGCAGCTTGGATTCGTTCTGCGGTGCTGGTCTTCGCCTTCTTCCTGATCGCCAGCCCCGCGGCTGCCCAGGACGGTGGCTTCACGCTCGGCAACGACATCGGGAAGGCGATCGGCATGGGCATCGTCGTCATCGGCGGCGCCCTGGGCATTGGCCGCATCGGCGGTCAGGCGGTCGAGGGCATGTCCCGTCAGCCGGAGTCGTCCAACAACATTCAGACCGCCATGCTGATCGCGGCGGCCCTGATCGAAGGCGCCGTGTTCGCCGCTCTGGTGTTCATAACGTTCTTGATCTAGGTCGGCTTCGGCCGGCGTCAAGCTCGGCCGAGACGCGACGGCTCGCGGTTGTACTTGTTCTTTCTCGCGTACGGTGCGAAGGCATGAAGAAGCTGTTACTGCTGACCGCGATGATGATCCCGTGCGCGGGCTTGGCCTTTGCCGAGACGGAGCCGGTCGGCGAGGTCGAGGGCGCCTCCGAGATGGTCGACGACGTCGCCGATGATGACCACAGTGGCGATGATCACAGCGGCGACGACCACTCGCACGACGCCCACAGCGGGGATCACTCGGCCGAGGCGGGAGGGCCGCCGAGCCCGATCGCGATCGATCTGGACCTTGGCTGGTTCACGCTCGTCGTCTTCCTGGTCCTGGCCGCCCTGCTGCGGATGGTGGCTTGGGAGCCGATCATGAAGGCTCTGCAGGCCCGCGAGGAGGGCATCGTCGGTGAGATCGAAGCGGCCGCCGCCAAGCACGACGAGGCGAAGGCGCTGCTCGCCGAGCACCAGGCCAAGATCGCGTCGGCCACGGACGAGGTGAAGTCGATGATGGAGGAGGCCCGCCGCGACGCCGAGCGGACCAAGGCCGAGATCGTCGACCAGGCGAAGCAGGCCGCCGACGCGGAGAAGGCCCGCGTTGTCCGCGAAGTGGAGCAGGCACGCGACTCGGCCATCAAGCACCTCGCCGAGGAGAGCGCCGGCTTGGCGATCGATCTCGCGGCGAAGGTGGTCAAGCGCGACATCACGCCCGACCGCCAGAGCGAGATCGTCCGCGAGGCGATCGGCCGCATGGCCGGCGCCGGACCGAGCGAGAACTGAGCCCCAGCCTTGGGCCGCTGGCGCCCACCCCGGAGTGATTCGTCGAGACTATGGCGACTGAAGTTTCACAATCGCGTGGCCACGAGACGGTGCTCGACGTCGGCGCCGAGCAGGTGGCCCGCGTTTACGCCAAGGGTTTCCTGGAAGCCGCACGGAAGGCGGAGGCCAGCGGCGGTCCACCCGCCGGGCAGTCGCTGGAAGACCTGGAAGCGGTCGTCTTCGAGATCCTGGACGCGCACCCCAACTTCGCCGAGGCGACGCGTTCGGCGTTCCTCTCCCACGAGGAGCGAGTGGCGCTCATCGACCGCGTGCTCGGCGGCCGCGTGACGCCCGTCACGCTCAACACGCTGCGTGTCCTGTCGTCGCACCATCGCCTTGGCTTGCTGAGGCAGGTCGCCCGGCAGGCGCGGAGTCTGTTCGACCTCGACAACGGCCGCGTGCACGTCCGCGTGACCACCGCCCAGCCGATGGACCAGGGGCTGCTAGACGACCTAGCGAACACCCTTCGCGCGAAGCTGGGCGTTGAGCCGATCCTGGAGCCGGAGACCGACGAAGCGATGATTGCCGGTATCAAGGTCCGCGTTCGCGACACGGTCTACGACGGCTCGCTGCAGACGATCTTCGCCAAGGCGAAGCAGTCGATCATCGAGCACGCCATCGAGCGCATTGAGCAAGACCCCACCCACTTCCTGTCGGACGAGGGCTTCCTGGCAAAGGATGGCGACTCGGCCGACGGCAAAGATTCCAACTGATCAATCGAGCTGAGGCGAGCTTCCAAGAGGCTCGCTTCTCCCCGCTACTAGCTCCCAGCGAAACATGAAATTCAATAGCGACGAAATCGCGTCGGTCATCCAGCAAGAGATCAGCAACTACGACGCCCAGTTGGACGTCCGCGAGGTCGGCCGGGTGCTGGAGGTTGGTGACGGTATCGCCCAGGTCTACGGCCTCAGCGGCGTCATGGCCGGCGAGATGGTCCAGTTCGCCGGCGGCACCATGGGCCTGGCATTCAACCTGGAAGAGAACTCGGTCGGCGTCATCATCCTGGGCGACTACCTGAGCATCTCCGAGGGCGAAGAGGTCAAGAGCACCGGGCAGATGCTCAGCGTGCCGGTGGGCGACGAGCTGCTCGGCCGCGTGGTCGACCCGCTCGGCAACCCGCTCGACGGCAAGGGCGCGATCGTCACGAACAAGCGTCGCCCGGTCGAAGTCATCGCCGCCGGCGTCTCGGAGCGGCAGCCGGTGACCGAGCCGCTGCAGACCGGCATCAAGGCGATCGACGCGATGACGCC
>JBCDJN010000070.1:0-26451 GCA_039414355.1 Planctomycetota bacterium
ACGTTCGGTCCGGGGGGCGAGAGGTTTTTTCGATGGTCGCCGGCCGCCGCGACTGTCCCCCACCAAGACGGCGATCGCCATCACCTCGCGGGAAATCTGAGCCGCCACCCGGTAGTGGAAGACCGCCGAGGGTAGTTGGTAGCGGCTGGCGGAGGTGCGGATTTACAACCGCGCACTGCGGGATCGAGAGGTTAAGCTGGTGTCCGACTAACGGGAAGATCGCAACAACGGCGGGAACCGAACGACGAACCCTTTCAAACTAAGAGGAACCGATGCGGCAGATGCGGCCCAAGTGCTTTCGAGATCGGCTCAGCGGCAGGCGAACGAGCGTGGCTTGGATTCAGATCGCCGCGACAGGGTTGGCGATCGCGGCCGCTTGGTTGGGGTCGTCGTTCGCCCACGCGGACGCAAGCAGGCCGAACGTTCTGCTCATCCTGGTCGACGACCTCAAGCCGCAGTTCGGCGCCTACGGCGCCGACTGGGTTCATTCGCCCAACCTCGACCGGCTCGCCAGCCGGGGCGTACGGTTTGACTCGGCATACTGCAACCAAGCCGTCTGTGCGCCGTCGCGTTACAACCTGATGGTCGGTTCGCGGTCGGACTCAACGGGGCTTTATGGCCTCTCGGTTCACTTCCGCGCCGTCGTGCCGGGAGCGGTGACGCTTCCGCAGCACTTCAAGCGCCACGGGTACCACGCCGCCGGCATGGGCAAGGTGTTCCACATCGGCCACGGCAACACGGGCGACCCCGAGTCTTGGAGCGAGCCGTTCTTGCCCGAGAAGGTTGTTGACTACGCTCTGCGTGAAAGCACCGGCGGGCAGCTGACGCGCGAGGAGGCGTACTTCAGCAATCAGCAGCTGCATCGCATCAAGCAGTTGCCGCGCGGCGCCGCGTGGGAGCGAGCCGACGTGGCGGACGACGCCTACGCCGATGGCCGCATCGCCGACGAAGCGATCCGCCGTCTCAAAGCAGCGAAAGAAAGAGTCCAGCCATTCTTTCTGGCCGTCGGTTTCACCAAGCCGCACCTGCCCTTCTGCGCCCCCGAGAAGTACTGGGCGATGTACGACGAGGTGGACCTGCCGGTCGCGGAGACCGACACCTACCCCGCGGGCGCGCCGTCCTACGCCGGCAAGGGATTGCACGGCGAGATAAGCCAGTACAAACCCATCCCCAGCGGCCAGCCGCTCAGCCCGGAGATGGCTCGCAACGCGGTGCACGGGTACTTTGCGGCGCTGAGCTACATGGACGCCCAGCTGGGGAGAGTGCTCGACGAACTGGATAGCCTCGGGCTCGCCGAGGAGACGGTCGTCGTCCTCTGGGGTGATCACGGATACCACCTGGGCGACCACGGGGCGTGGACCAAGCACACCAACTACGAACAGGCCAACCGGATCCCGTTGATCATCGCCGGGCCGGGCGTTCCCAGGGGCGCGGCGTCGGATGCCCTGGTCGAGACGGTCGACCTCTACCCAACGCTGGCGGAGCTCGCCCATCTGCCGCCACCCAGCGGACCGCAACCGCTTGATGGTTTGAGCCTGGCGCCGATCCTGCACGGCAAGCGCCAAGCGGTGCGTGACCACGCGTTGCACGTTTATCCACGCGGCCCGCGTCTGGGCCGCGCGATCCGCACCGAGCGTTATCGGCTGGTTGAGTGGCGCCGCCTCACCGGTGGCCCGGCGGATTACGAGCTGTACGACTACGAGACCGACCCGCTCGAGAAGAAGAACCTCGCGGCAGACAAACCCGCGGTGGTGCGCCGGCTCGCGAGGGTGCTCGCCGACTACCCCGCGCCGAAGCCGTACGCCACCAAGAAGCCGAGTGTCGCGGGCCGCTGACAGTTTGAGTGAGTCTTGCAGGACTCAGCCGTGCTGGCCGGTCTGCCGCTCGATGCAGTTGGCCACCAGCGCCGTCCAGCCGGTCTGGTGGCTGGCGCCCAGGCCCTCGCCGGTGTCGCCATTGAAGTACTCGTGGAAGAGCACTTCGCCCTGCCAATCGAAGTAGCCGGTGGGGCAGCACGTGGCGCCCAGGCAGGGCCGCTCGCCGCTCGGCCCGCCTGGCAGGAAGATCCGCGTGAGGCGATCGTTGATCCCGCGGGCGACCTCGTGGAGGTTCTTCATCTGCCCCGAACCCGCCGGGCACTCCACCTTGAAGTCGTCCCCGTAGAACTCGTGGTAGCGCTCAAGCGCCTCGATCAGCAGGTAGCTGGTGGGCCACCAGATGGGGCCGCGCCAGTTGCTGTTGCCGCCGAACATGTAGCTATCGGACTCGCCCGCCACGTAGCGGATGCTGTGATCCTCGCCGCGTATCGATAGGTTAAACGGCTCGTGCTCGTGCCGCTTGGAGAGCGACCGGATGCCGTACGGCGAAAGGAACTCGGTCTCATCCAGCAGCACGCGGAGCACGCGTTCCAGCCGCTCCCGGTTAGGGATGGCCAGCAGCAGCTTCCGCGATCCCTCGGCCGACATGCCCAACGAAACCTGCTTCGTCAGGTCGTGGCGGTAGGTCAGGAACCACCGGAGACGGTCGCGGAACGCCGGCAGTTTCATGACCAGCGGCTCGTCGAGCACTTCCACGGCGATCAGCGGCAGCAGCCCCACCAGCGAGCGGACCCGCATGGGGATCGTCTGCCCATCGATCTGCAGTTGGTCGAAGTAGAAGCCCTGCTCTTCGTCCCACAGGCCGGCGCCGTCGCGGGTGTTGATCGCGTCGGCGATGCGGACGAAGTGGTCGAGGAACTTCGACGCCATGTCCTCGTAGCTGGGGTCCTCGCGCGCCAGCTCCAGCGCGATCGAGAGCATGGTGCCGCAGTAGAACGCCATCCACGCGGTGCCGTCCGCCTGCTCCAGCTTGGCGCCGGGCGGCAGACCCTTGGACCGGTCGAAGACGCCAATGTTGTCCAGCCCCAAGAAGCCGCCGGCGAAGACGTTGTCGCCGCCGTCGTCGACCTGGTTCACCCACCACGTGAAGTTGAGCAGCAACCGCTGAAAGCACTTGGCGAGGAACGTGCGGTCGTTGCGACCCGTCAACTGGTAGACCCGCAGGCAGGCCCAGGCGTGGACCGGCGGGTTGACGTCGTAGAACGCGAACTCGTACGCCGGCAGTTGGCCGTTGGGGTGCATGTACCACTCCCGCAGCAGCACCAGCAGTTGCTTCTTGGCGAACTCCGGGTCGGTGCGGCAATGCGGGATCATGTGGAACGCCAGGTCCCACGCGGCGAACCACGGGTATTCCCACTTGTCCGGCATGCTCAGCACGTCGCGTGCGTAGAGGTGCCCCCAATTGTGGTTGCGGCCGTGGCGACGCTCGGGCGGCGGCTTGTTGATCTCCTCGTCGCCGTCGAGCCAGTCCTGCACGATGTAGTGGTAGAACTGCTTTGTCCAGTTCAGCCCCGCGTGCGCTTGGCGTGAGATGCTGCGTTGCTGCTCGTCGGCGTTCGGGCCGATGACGTGGTCGTAGAACGCGTCCGCCTCGGCGAGTCGCGTGTTGAAGACGCTGTTGAAGCCTTCGCCGAACGGCTCACTCGGCGCCTCGCCGTCGCCCGAGAGACGGAACTCAATCGACCGGCTCTCGCCCGCGGGGATCGTCAAGCGATAAAGCCCCGCCGCCTTCGTGCCGCGCCGCTTGGGGCTCACGGCGTCCGCTTCGCCGTTGACCACGTGGCGATGGAACGCGTCCTTCACGTACGGCGTGTACTGCGGCTGCTCGAAGAGAAGTTCGCTGTTCGTCTCGTTCTCGGTGTAGAGCACCTCGCGTGGGTCGCCATCCGGGTGCGGGCCGAAGTGGGCGACGAAGTTGCCAAGCGTCTCGTGATCAGCCTCCAGCGAGGCGTCGCCCGTCGCCGCGAGCGTGGGCTTGAGCGTGCAGCCCTCGTGGGCGCAGCCCCAGATCCAGGTGTTGCGGAACCACAGCGTGGGCAGCACGCAGATCGGCGCCGGGACGGGGCCGCGGTTGGTGACGGTGATGCGGACAAGCAGGTCGTCCGGCCCTCCTTTTGCGTACTCAGTCACCACGTCGAAGTACCGCCGCTCGTTGAACACGCCGGTATCGATCAGCTCAAACTCGCGGCTCGTCTTGTCGCGGCGGGCGTTCTCTTCGACCAGTTGCTTGTACGGGAACTCCGCCTGCGGGTAGCGGTAGAGCGCCTTGGCGTAGGAATGCGTTGGCGTGGAGTCGAGGTAGTAGTAGCACTCCTTGACGTCCTCGCCGTGATTGCCCTCGGGGCCGGTGAGGCCGAAGAGCCGCTCCTTGAGAATCGGGTCGGCGCCGTTCCATAGGGCGACGGCGAAGCACAGCCGGCACTGCCGGTCGGTGAAGCCCATCAGCCCGTCTTCGCCCCACCGATAAGCCCGGCTGCGGGCGTGCTCGTGGGGGAAGTACCGCCACGAATCACTCTTCGCGGAGTAGTCCTCACGCACCGTGCCCCACTGCCGCTCGGAGAGGTACGGCCCCCAACGCTTCCAGTTCTTCTCGCGGGCCTTGTCCTCGGCCAGGCGGGCGTGTTCAGCGGTGGCGTGATCGGGCATGGCCGTGTCTTGGTGTGGGAGGCCTCTCCAAGGCCGAGTGAACTGGAGACCGGTATCGGCCTCGGAGAGACCTCCTACCGTCACCACCAACCAACGGTCGGCTGATCGATGGAGTGTGGCCCATCCCGCGCGGCGTGTCGACTACCCGGTTTGCCTTGGCTTCAGTCCGCCGGCGGCGGCACGGGTTCGACGGGTTTGTCGCGGTCGCAGTTCAGCTTTCCATCCACGACGGCAAGCTCGGCGACCTGCAGGTAAGAGAGCTTCTGGCGAACGGTCCGCTGCTCCGCCGGCGGCGTTGGGTACGGCCGGTTCGGCTCAACGTGATAGACCAGCACCGCCCGGTCGCCGCTCACCGCGACGCTTGGGTGGCGGGCGAGGGTGCCGTCTTGAGGACGGCTGCCGGGCTCGTCGAGGATCAGGCCTTGGTAGGTCCAGGTCACCGCGTCTTCGCTGCGGTACACGGCCAGGCCGGCGTGCGGATCGGTGATGAGCCAGTAGGCGCCGCTCAGGCGGAAGGCGTACGGCGCCTCTTGGTAGTTGTGGCCGTGCACGGACCGCTTGTTCACATCGCCGGGGCACTTGCCGTGATGCGTCCACGGACCGGCGATCGATCCGGTGGAAGAAGCAGGGCACGAAGACCACTGGATGCCCCCGCCCTTGCCAACCCGGTAGTAAGCCCGGAGCTCCTCTCCCACCACCAGCAGCGTGGCGTCGATGGGATCGGGCTGCGGGAAGTCGGGCGGCGCGACTTCGCTCCAACCGTCCAGCAGGTCAACCACCGGGGCGACGTAATGGCGGATGCGGCCCTTGCCGCCCCACGGCGGGCGGGCGGAGTCCTTGTAGGTGACGTACATGTGGAACGCGTCGCCCAGCCGCACAACGCCCGGCGCCCACCGCGTGTCCGGGTTGTCCGGCTTGCCCTTCACGCCGTCAAACGAGCAGTAGCCCACGAACCGCCACGTGCGAAGGTCCTTCGACGCGGCGACGCCGATGGGGTTGCCGACGTAGGTGCCCTGCTCCCGGGTCGCGCGGCGCCCGGTGTAGAACGCCCACCACTCGCCCGCCGCGGAGTTCCAAACCACCTCGGGATCGCACGAGCCGTTGTAGTTCGGGTCGGCGAACGCCGCGCCGCCGTACGCCGGCGGCTCCGCGGCTGCCATCGTTGCGGGTGCCGCGAACAGGATTGCTGCAAGCCAGAGTCTCACCGAGGCTACCTCGTCTTGATCGATCACAAACGGTGCGTTGCGCAACTCCACACACGCCGACGCCAGTGTAACGACGCCGCCGATCGATCGCCGGGCTAAGCGTGGTCCGCCGATCGTGCCCGACGTTCTTCGATCCGCCGCAGGACCAGATCGATGTGCAGCCGCAGGTTGTAGAACTCTTCCATGTAGGAGAGCGGCACGGAGACGCGTTCGAGCTCGCGCTCGACTGCTTCAAGCCGGCTGGCCATGCCCGCCAGGTTGGCCGATTCGCCCAGGCGGAGTTGCTGGTCGGTCTCGCGGAGCAGCGCATACCACTGGTAGATGCGGGAGCGGATCCGCCAGCGGTAGAGCGGCGGCCAGAGCTTAAACATCGGCAGCGCTAGCACGATGAGCGGCACGATCATGATCTTGGCCCGCTCCACCAATGACGCGACCCAGAAGCCCAGGTATCGCTGAAGGAACGACGGCCCGTTCTTGAAGTAGTGGCGGGCCACGGGGCTGGGCGAGAACTCCACGCGGTCCAGGCCCGGGTGCTCGCCGAAGTCGCAGAGCAGGCCGCCCGCTTCGTGGGTCTTCTCGGCCGCTTCGAGCAGCAGCGGGATGAACGCGTCGTGGAGCTCCGGCGCCGCGACTAGGTTGGCGACCGGCGCGACGAGCTGGATATCGCGGCGCGGCAGGTCGGCCGCCAGGTCAACCACGCCCCGATGAAGCGTCACCGCTCGCAGGGTGTGGAAGCGTCGCGCGTACGCCTCGCTGCGGTCGAGGCTCATCACCTGCAGCGACGTGTCGGCGAGCAGCTCGGCGATGAGTGGCGACTCGGCCGAGAGGACCAGCATGGCGCCATCGGCGTCGCCGCGGCGTACGAGCTCCAGCGCCGCCGGGCCGCTCTCGGCGACCAGTTCGGTTCCGTCTTGGCCGTCGGCGACGCCGTTCGCCTCGAGCAGCCGGACCGCGAGCGGCCTGGCGCCGCTGCCGAGCTGCCCCACCGCGACCCGGCAGCCGGCAAAGTCTCGGAGCGTCGCCTTCGGGTCGTCCGCGCGGTGCACCACCCACAGCGGTTCGAGGAACAACGTGGCAAGCGACTCCAGCTTGTCGGCTTCCGCGCCGTCGGGCGCCGCGCCGCCTTGGACGATCGCCAGCTTTACTTCGCCGCTTGCCAGCAGTTCATAGTTCTCGAGCGAGCCCGCGGTTTCGATCACGCGCAGGTTGACCCGACTCTTGGCGAGCGACTCGGCGTAACACTCGGCCGCCGCGGTGTAGGCGCCGTCGGCCGTGCCGGCGGCGATGGCGATCTCGCCCGGCGGCGGCGGCTCCACGAACCAGAAGGCAACCGCGAAGCCAATCGCTGAGACAACCAGCGCCAGCCCACCGGTGCGGGCTAGGTCGCCCTGCTTCTCACGCAGCTCATCCACCAGCCGCGGCTTGGCGACGGTTGGGCATTCGTCGTCCGTTTGTGGGCCGGGCGGCGCGGGCGAAGAATCGCTCATCCGTGGCGGATGGTTCCGAAGGGTCAGTTGGCTGTCGGTACGCGGTGTGACGACGGGATCACTTCGCCGCCCGGCCTCTGATCTTGGGCCGCCCTAGCCTTCTTCGGGGCCCATCGTCCCTTCGGCCAAGAAACGCTGGTGCAGCTCGAAGCACCGCGACAAGTCCTGCCGAACGTGGCCGGGCGGGCACGAGTGAAGGTACTCGTACAGGTACTTGCGGTAGCTCGGGTGGGCGCACTTGCTGATGATCTCGGTCGCCCGCTCTCGCGGCGCCAGGCCCCGCAAGTCGGCGAGGCCCTGATCGGTGACCAGGACCTGCACGGAGTGCTCATTGTGGTCCACATGCGAGACCATGGGCACCACGGACGAAATCTTGCCCCCCTTGGCGACGCTGGGCGCCACGAGCAGCGACAGGAACGCGTTCCGCGTGAAGTCGCCCGACCCGCCCACGCCGTTCATGAGCTGCGTTCCCGCCACGTGCGTGCTGTTGGCGCAGCCGGTGAGGTCCATCTCCAGCACCGTGTTGATGCTGATCACGCCCAGCCGGCGGACCACGCCGGGCTGGTTGGAGAGCTCCTGCGGACGGAGCACGATCTTGGGGGCGAAGAAGTCGATGTTGCCGTAAACGCGCGATAGCTGTTCCGGCGAGAGCGTCAGGCTGGTCGCCGAGGCGCCGGTCAGCCGGCCCCGCTCCATGAGGTCGACCAGCGATTCCTGGAATACCTCAGAGTACATCTCGAACGGCGGCACGTCGTCGCACCCGCCCAGCCCCGCCATCACGGCGTTGGCGATGTTTCCCACGCCCGCCTGAAGCGGCAGCCACTCTTCGGGGATTTCGCCCCGCGCCCGCTCGGCGAGCAGGAACTCCACCACGTGCTCGGCGATCCGCTTGCTTCGCTCGTCGACCGCCGTGAAGGGACGCACATCGTCCGGCTCGTCGGTCTCGACCACGCCCACAATCTTCCGCGGATCGACCGCCGCGTACGGCACGCCGATCTTCTCGGTGACGTATTCGATGCCGATCGAACGGTGCGGTGGCCGCGGCGGCATGGCGATGTCGTGCATCTCCGGCAGCCGACGCGATTGGCTGCGGTTGATTTCGATAATCACCTTCTCCGCGCTTCGCAGGAACGAAGGGCTTGCGCCGACCGACGTGCTGAGGTACACCCGCCCGTCGGGCATGACGTCCACGGCCTCGACCACCGCCACGTCGAGCTTGCCGAAGAACCCGCAGTCCACCATCTGCGGCAGGTGCGAGAGGTGCATGTCGACAAAGTCGATCTCGCCAGCATTGATGCCGGAGCGGAGCGGCTTGCTGCTCTGGTAGGGCGCCCGCCAGGCGATGGCGCCGGCCCGGGCCAGGGCGTCGTCAATGGCTTCGCCGGTGCTGGCCCCGGTCAGCACGCGCAGCCGCATGGGACGCCCGAGGTCCATGCTCCTCTCTGCCCGCTTGGCCAGCGCGCGAGGGACCGCCTTGGCGGCCCCAGCAGGGGTGAAGCCGCTAAAGCCGATCGTCGCATCGGGGGCAATAAGCTCGGCCGCCTCGTCGGCGGTAAGCTGCGGGAACGGCATCAACGCCCGAGCTCCTGGTCATCGCGGGGCTGGATCGACGCGGGTAGGGCCGCCCCGCAGGGGCGGTGGCCCCCGCGGGGCTATGCGTCCCCGTGAAGATAAATCGCCCAGCGAGTTTGGGCTATGCCGTTCTAGCGAGAACCCGCCGCGGCGACCCGTGAGCGTCGGCTCAGGGGGTCCACCGGTCGAGCTGCTCGCGCCCCAGCTTCTCAATGACGATCGGGTCGGAGCCGCGGCGACCAACCTCATTCACGCTCACCTCAACCGTGTAGGCCTCACCCGTCGTCGGGCGGATCCAGCCATCGATCGTGTGCGTTGCGTACGCCGACTGATCCGACTCAACACGTTCAACGCCGAAGTGCGAGAACGTATCGTCCATGTGCCGCTGCATCAGCTCCGTAGCGTCTTGGCACATCTCCATGAACTTCTTCAGCCGGAGCGGCGCGTCGAGGCCCAGCCTCCTCCGATCCTCATTGCTTGGCGGCACCAACTCCAGCCGCCGCAAGTGCACAACTGGTCGGAGGTCGTTGCGGCCGCAAACGATGTCGTTATCGGACAGCTTGGTGTCGACTGACCACAGGGCGTCACGCTCCGTTGTGTCGAACACCGCCAGAAGGCTGTCCGGCTTGAGCTCTTGCACCGACAGGTCGAGGGGCAGGCGCTCCAGGTCCGGTCGCCCGTCGGCGGCGCCGTAGTCACGCACCACGCGGCTCGCCATCAGCGGTTGTCCTTGCTTGAATCGCCGGCTGGCGCGGTAGCAAGAGACCGTAGCGCGGTGCACGCCACCACCGAGGTCTTCCACTGCCGTCACCCGACCGGCCGGCGGACGCACCGCGCCGCAGACCTTCCACATGAGGACCCGCATCTTGTTCGACTCCCAGCGTTGCTCGGGCGTTCGGTGGTCGAACTCACCAACCATCCCGCGGCTGAGTGATCCCCAACTCACCGGCACGGTCTTGAAGGTGAACAGGTCACGCATCACCACAACGCCCTTCTGCTTCGCCTCCAGGTAGCCGATCCACGGTTTCAGTTTGTTGCCTGCGCCGCGTTGCTCTTCAGCTCGATAGAACAAGCCAGGGCCCGGCCTCCGCCCGCCGGTCTCGCGTTCGGGGCAGTTGATCATGAAGGGCGTGCCCGAGGCGAGCATGTGCGTCGTGGCGAGGGCTGGCGTTGTGATGGGCCGTTCGCTCGACTGGGTCCAGACGATGTCACCCGTGCGGGTGTCGGACAGGCGGAAGGCGAAGTTCAGATTCGCGCTGGAACTCGCTTCACCTACCTCGACAAACAGCACGTGCGTCGCTGCTTCGAGCGTGCCCGGATCCTCAAGCGGCACCGGCCTACGGAGCGCTTTGGCCGCGTCGATGCGGTTATCGGCCTCGGCCACCGAGGGGCCGAGTCCAATCTCTCGGCGGGTGGTTCGGTCGTGGCGGGTGTTGTCATCGTACGACCACCATGGACCCGACCGGCCGTGGCCGGCCCATCCAAAGCCACGCTCCTGAACGGTCGTCTGCTTGTTTCGGGATACTGCCGCGTCGCCACGCAGCTCTTGCTCAAACAACAAGTCGCCGGTGTCTTCCCGCTCAACCAGTCCAATCCCCAGCTTGCGGATCCGATCCACCACCTCGTCGTTGACCTTCATCGCAACGCCCTCGAGCGCCTGCTTCCGGTTGGGGTGATTCGCCCCCAGGTCGTTTGACAAAGCGTCTTCGTAGATCAGATTCCTGATCCAGTAAGGCATATACCGAACGGAGCGATCGCCGGCCAACATGTCGAGCCGGCTCGGTTCAATCTCCACCTTGGTGCGAACCGCCAAGCGGTGGTCGATCGCCGGATCATCGGTGCTGATCTCTTTGGCCATCGAGAGCAGCGCGAAGTCCAAGTAGTCGACCGTGGGCGATCGTTCCAGGACACGACGGCCCTTGCCAACCAGCGCCGACGCCGGGGAGATTCTCGTCTCGGACACCCGTTCCTCGCGGCTGCCGACAAAGTGACCTTCCAGTCCGTCGTCGTCGTGATCGAGGTAGTAGCCAACTCGGTGCTGAGGGTTCGCCGACCCGGTGTCCAGGAAGGTGACCATCCGCTCGACGCCGGCTGGCACGTACCGGCGCGGCTGCCAGTGCTCCTTAATTCCCGAAGCAACCCGGCCCGGCAGCGAGACACCAACCTCGGCGCGGCAGAGGTCCCGCGTTAGTCCGCCGTCGTCGGTGACCCGCCGCTTACCCGCTCGCGCGGCGGCTTGGTTGACATACTTCGCGATCTCGCCCTCCGCCGTGGCGATCAGCCGCGGCTGCCCCGCCGAGTCGAACTCGATCCCAGCGGCCAGGGACAGCCCCAGACCCGCCTGGATAAACACCAAGTCAGACGCGGCGAACTCCTTGAGCGTTTCGACCTGCGCCTTGAGATCAGCCTTAATGCGTTCGAGCGACTTGATGTCGTTGGTGAGCGACCGATTGTGCTTCTCGGCTTCGATCCGCTGTCTCTTCAAGTCGGCAAGCGTCTTCGCCTTAAGCTGTTCCGGGGAGAGTTCCGGCTGAGGCGGCTGGATCGGAGGTTGAACGACGCCGCCGTTGTACGCCGGCGGTTGCGGGTAGCTTGGCTGTTGCGACCCGAATCCACCTTGCCCGGCCTGTGGCGAGTAGCGCACCTCGGTCAGCAGCGACGCCATCGCCGCCTGCGTTGGGCTCACGCCGGTCGAGGCGACCTGACCAAACCAGCCCCGCAACCACTCGCTCGGAACGCTGCTGCTAGAGGGAGCTCCAACCAGATCGGATAACTCGCGGCGGAGCTTCTCCGTGCGTTCATACGTCTCGCGCCATTGGTTCTCGAGCTGGGCGGATTCCTCACGCAACGTTTCGAGCTTAGCGCTCAACTCGTCGATGGGGTCTTCAAGCGGAGTAACCTGACCCCCTCCAGCGAAGTCAGGCTTATCCTCTCCGGGCTTAGCCGGGAGGGTCCTGTCGTCGGGAAGCACCATGATGGTGACCACAACCGCCGTCGCAACCAGCACCAGGATGCCAACCGCCGAGAGAACCCCAATCAACACCGGGTTCATCGGCCGCTTCACCGGTGGGTCGCCTGCTACGGTAGCCGCGGTTGGAGCGGGATGGCCGGATGGTGGTTGATGCGTGGGCTGGTGGGGCGGTGGGTTGGTCATGACGGGCGCCGGGGCCGTGTCCGGGACGACCGAAGGCGTAGCTGGTGACGGTTGGGGAGTTGGCGGGAGATGCGGGGCGGGTGGAGCGACCGGCTCCGCAACCCGCGGGGCCGAAGCGGGCGCCGTTCGCGTCGCGACGTTGGGGTCGAGACCAAGTTTCTGCTTCGCCAGCTGAATCGCCGCGACGCGCTCGGCCTGAGTTGGCTGAACGGGCGGCGCTGGCCGCTGGTCGGGGACGCTTGCGCTCATCGGAACCTCATCGTGCGAGATCGACAGGGAGGGGGAGAGAGGGATCCGCCTGGAGGAGCTCAACGCCCAAACACAGAACGCCACGGAGAGGGGCCGTGGCGGCGACTCCTTCGCAGCCGCTGAGGGCCGTGCATGCGGAATGGCGCGGCGAAACGCCTAAACCACTGCACAACGCAACGACGGGCGTCCGAACTCGGAACACGCCCCGGCAGCGGCTACGCCAGCTGACCGATTCGGGCCCAACCGGCACACAACGAGACGCCGCGGCCCGCAACGCCAGTGCAGCGGCGCAATCGCGCCGGCTGCCTGCGTTAGCTTCGAAGAATTGATCAATCTTCCACGCCACGTTGCTCACCTTGCATCGTGTAGGGGCGTTCGACCTGGCCCGCCGGGATAGTAGGCGAGAAGCCGGCGAGGTTCACGCACAGGAATCTGCCACTTTCCAGAAAAACTCTCGCTGGCTCGCCGCCCGGACCAAGAACCGCCCGAGCAGGCCGTCTTCCTGTCATTTTTGTCGCAGATCGCGGCAATTTCGTGACATCCTGGCGTGCTACACGCGCCTTGCGCAGCCCGGTCGAATCGAAATCGCAACGCTGGAGACGCGGTCTTGTCGTCGTTAGACTGCGACTGAGCCAAATGGTTCATGAGAACCGGTGCGTTTTTTCCGTCGAATTGCCAAGGCCGATCAGCAACTGTGGACTCCGATTCGCCATCGCGCCAGGTCACCATGCTCATTGGCGCCGCCGCGGGCGGCGACGATGACGCCCGTGGCAAGCTCTACAACAAGGTGTTCGACGAGCTGCACCGCACCGCGCAGCGGCTCTTGCACCACGAGGCCCACGCCCAGTCGCTCCAGCCCACAATGCTGGTCAACGACGTCTACATGAAGCTGGTGGGCAACGAGACTGAGCTGCGGTTCAATGACCGGAAGCACTTCTACGCCGTGGCCGCCACGGCCATGCGGCGGCGGCTGGTCGATCACGCCCGCCATCGGTTGGCCCTAAAAAACGGCGGCGCCAACTGGAAGCCGGTGGACGTCGAGTTCGACCGGGTCGTCAAAGACGGGCTCGGCCTGTCGATGCAGGAACTTCTGGACCTGCACGAAGCCCTGAAGGAGCTCGCCGACCTCGAGCCCGAGCAGGCCGAGGCGATTGAGCTGAGCCACTTTGGCGGCTGCACCAACAAGGAGATCGCCGAGCTGCTGGACCTCTCGGAGCGGACCGTCAACAACCGGCTAAGGATGGCCCGCGAGTGGCTCCGCAAGAAACTGCGACCGTAACCGGCTGAACTTGGCCGACTCTAAGGGCGGGGGACCCATGGCCGATATCTCAGGGCTTACGCCGGGGAACCTGGTCGAGCAGGCCATCGAGCTGCCGCCAGAAGAGCGAAGCCTGTTCCTTCAACGCATCCAGCAAGACCGGTCGGATGTGTTCGACATCGTCGCATCGCTGGTCGGGTTCCTCGAGGACCACGAGAGCGAAGACTCGTTCCTCATTCCAAAGCGGGTCGACCCAGCCGCGTCGCAGCCACCGCCTCCGATGGGAGGACGCGACGCGCCGGCGGCTGGAGAATCGGTTCCTCCCGAGCTGCAACCGACGCAACTCGGTGAGCCGCCTTCGCCCGGTGGCGAGACCCCTCTCCCAGACAGTCAGGCCCAAACCGCGGAAAACCCGCGCGAGGAAGAGCTGCCAACGCAGGGCCCACCATCGACCGCCGACACGATTCCCTTCGGCACAGGCCAAGCGCCGTCGATGCTCTTGGCGGGCGACTACGAGATTCGGGACATGCTCGGCAAGGGCGGCCAGGGCGCCGTTTACCGCGCGATGCGGCACAGCCTCAAGCAAGAGGTCGCGCTCAAGGTCCTCAAGCGCGGCATGCTCACCTCGCCGGACCAGATCGCCCGGTTCCATCGCGAGGCACAAGCCGCTGGCAGCCTGGATCACCCCGGCATTGTGCGGGTGTACGACGTCGGTGAGCACAACGACGTGCTGTACCTGGCGATGGCCATCGTCAAAGGCGGCTCGCTCAGCCAGTTTGTCGGTCGCAAGGACAGGCCGCCGCGGGAGCCGATCGAACCCAAGCGCGCCGCCCGCATCATGGCCAAGGTCTGCCGAGCCGTGGAGCATGCGCACGACCACGGACTGATCCATCGCGACTTGAAGCCGGCCAATATCCTGCTGGCGGACGACGACGAGCCGAAGGTTACCGACTTCGGCCTGGTCAAGGACCAGAACGACAAGCACGGCATGACCCAAACGGACGCCGTGATGGGCACGCCCAGCTACATGCCGCCCGAGCAGGCGCGGGGCGAGAAGGCGACCGTGCGGGCGGACATCTACAGCCTGGGCGCCACCCTCTACGCCCTGGTGACGGGCCGGCCGCCGTTCACCGGCGAGAATCCCTTTCAGGTCATGGAGGCGGTCCGCAACAAGGCGTACGAGCCGCTGCCGGAGAGCCTGCACCGCGACCTGCGGACCGTCATCGAGAAGTCCCTCCACAAGGCGCCCACGGATCGCTTCCGCTCCGCAGGCGACCTGGCCGAAGACCTGGAGAACTACGCCGCCGGCCGCCCCGTCTCCACCCGCCCGCTCAACTCCGCAGAGCGAGCCATCCGCTGGGCGAGGCGCAACCCAGCGATCGCGTCGGCCGTGGCGAGCGTCGCCGCGGTACTGGTGGTGGCGACGGTCGTGTCGCTGCAGTTCGCGTTCGAGTCCCGCCGGCAAGCCGATAAAGCAAACGGACGATCTGCGGAACTTGAGTCGCTGATCGACAGCATCGTCAAGACCAGCGAAGGCGTTCTCGGAAAGCAGCCAGGTACGCAGGCGGCGCGCAATGCGTTACTTGGTGATGCGCTGGAGTATTATCAAAAGCTTGTGCAAGGGGGCGACGGATCACCGCGCGAGTTGGCAGATAGCCAGTACCGCTTGGGCTTCATACGAGCCTCGCTGGGCCGTGAGCCCGAGTCGGAGGCGGCTTTCAAGACCGCGATCGACGAACTCACGGCGCTAGACGACTTTGGCGGGGACGACATGCTTAAGGTGGCTGGGTGCTACCACCAGCTTGCAAAGCTCAAGCAACAGCGATGGCGGGATCCGCTTGTTGATTCAGAGTCGGGCGCCAAGCAAGGCAACTTGGCTCTCTGGCGGAGCCACGCGGATCAGTGTGTCTCATTTCGCCGGCAAGCCGTGGAAGCCATGCCCGGTAGTCTTGACGCACGCCGCGTGTTGGCGAACGCATTGATGAGCCTCGGCTTGCTTCAAGTCGAGCAGTCCGCCGACACCAGTGACACCGCGACGCTCCAGGCTGCCCTTGAGACGCTCGCGCAGGCCCAGGAGATTCGCCGGGAACTGCTCAAGGAACCCGAGCCGCCGCAGGGCGCCGCTAACGACTTCGCGTTGGGAGAAGTGGCGCTTGCCAAGCTGGCTGATCGCGGAGCCGACCTTGCACAGAGCACCGAGAAGGATCTCCGCGAGCGGGCGCTGGCCTACCGGCAGAAGGCGGCCAATCGCCTGACCAAGCTGCCAGCAAAAGAGAGGGACGCTAAGTCACGATATCAGCTAGCTCAGTTAAGGCTGATGCTTGGCGACTCCTACCAGCGTCTGATGAAGATCGACGATGCGCTGCAAGAAACCGAGGCGGCTAGGTCCGTCGCCAGAACCTTGGTGATTCGCAATCCCGCTGTCGCCGACTACCGGATCATTGCCGCCAAAGCGGAACGCAACTTGGCCGTCCTTTACTTCGATAGCTACAACGAAGAAGCCTTCGAATCACACGCCCGCGAGTGCGTGAAGCTGCTTGCGGACGGGCTGCGGGCAGACCCGGCTAACGAGGACTTCTTGACCAATCTGGTGCAAAACACGAAGGCCATTACAAGGGCGCTTGTCGAATGGAACTCGGCGCCGCTGGCTGCGCCGGTAATTCAGCGAGCCACTAACGTGCTGACGGAACTCACGGAGTCAGAAGATGACGAACGCCTGAATGCTGATGCACGCCAGAGGCTTGTGCAGGCAAATGCAAGTCTCAAGGCTGTCCTCGATTCCATTCCATCGACCACCGCTGCATCAAAGCCAGAAAACGCGGCCGCCGGTGACGATGCCGCACCGGCAGAATCGTCAATTCCCGCGGATCAGCCTTAATCGTCAGAGTCGGCGCGTCCGATACCCCCTGCAGAATCGATAGCGCAATCTTGTTGCCTGGGGGGGCACGATGCACCGGTACAATCTGCGGGCGGTCGTTGCTGCATGGCTGGCGTTGTTGCTTTTCGTGTTCGGCGACGTTGAAGTCTCGGCGCAGGTTGGCGGGCGATCGCTCGTATCGCCCGGCAGAGGCGCCACTCGATCAACGGCCCGCAGTCGCAGCGGCCGCAGTGATAGCACTTACCGCCTCGCTAGCGCTGACCCCATGCTGGGCGACTTCTTCGGCCGCACCAGCACCTGCATCACCATGCCGGGCGGGGAACCCTTGACCTTCTCGCCGGAACCGTTTGACGGCTTCCTCCCCTTCAGCGGCGCGGGGAATGGCGCCACGATCGGTGGCCTGACGCTGGTGGCGTTGCCGGACGGCACGGGTGAGTTTCGCCCCACGACGATCAACGGCCAACCGGTCAGCGGCGTCGGCTTTCGTACGTTGCTCGAGCTGAGCGACCTGAACCCGAACGTTCCCAACACGCCGATCGCGCTGGTAGTTGTTGATCAAGACGGCTTTGCCCCTGTGCCGGACGCGTTCACTCAGGTCCAGGACGCGGTTAGCGCTTCGGTGCCGACGAGCGCCTTGTTCGACCTCGCGGCGCAGCAAGCGGAGTTCGCCGGCGAGTCCGGCGGGGGGACCTTCTCGTCGGCAGATACGCCGGTGACCGTCACGGCTGGCAGCCCGGTAGCGGAAACCGAAGAAACGGCTGTGAACGAAGCCACGCAGTTCGACGTCACGCTGCCGTTCACCGTGACGTTTGGCGACCAGCTGTTCACGCCGGCTTCGATCAAGATGATTGTCCCCTCGCCCAGCGCCGGCGACGTGGTGGGCCGCGTGCGGCTGCAAGACAACAACAGCCCGATCCCGCGCGACCGCATCTACTTTGACTACAGCTTCTTCCACAACGTGCCCTTCACGCCCACCGGGGTGAGCGTCAACCGGTTCTCGCCCGGGTTTGAGAAGACCTTCTGGGATGGGATTGGGTCGATCGACGTGCGGGCGCCGATGGCGGCGACGTTCTCGACCGATGTGGTGGCCGATGGCGCCACGGCCGTGGACAAGTACGAGTTCGGCAACATCGCCGTCTCGACCAAGCTGCTGCTCGTCTCCACGGAAAGACTCGCCATCGCGGCGGGCATGGGTGTTTCGCTGCCCACGGCGGACGACCTGCGAATCTCCATGATGGACGGCACCGAACTAGTGACCGTGAACAACGATTCGGTGCACCTGCTGCCGTACGTTGCGGCCATCTACGCCAATGAGAAATCGTACGTGCAGAGCTTCCTCACCTTCGACTTCGACACCAACGGCTCAGGCGTCGACGCCAACACCAGCGGCAGCGGGCTGGAGCGGATCGGCACGTGGAACGACCAGCACCTAGTCTCGCTGAGCACCGGCTACGGACGTTGGCTCTTCATCAACTCCGACCCGTACGCCCGGCTGCAACGCCTGACCGCCACGGCGGAGCTGCACTACACGCAGACGATGAACGACTCTGACGTGGTCTCCTCCGGCATCTACCAGGTGGGCACCGCGAACGACAACCTGTCGCTGGTCAACGCCACCATTGGCGGGCACATGACGCTGCACACCACCACGCTCACCGCTGGCTACACGGTGCCGCTCTCGGACGAAGATCGCGTCTTCGACGGCGAGTTCCGGTTCTTCATCAACCGGGGCTTCTAGGGCAACCGTACCGGGACGATCCCTCCCGGCCGTCCGGTCGGGGGCAAGGGCGCCCGCCCTGTGGCGTGGGCCGTCGATCGCCGCTGAGGAACCTTGAGATTGCGCATGATCGCGGCCAAGGTGGTGCACCGGCCGCCGGATTGTGGCTAACCTAGAACGCCCGTGGTCTCCACGGGCGTATTTTCGTTTCAGGCCACATGCGGCGATCGCCATGAGCACCGTCTCCATCACCGACATCGAGCGGATCCCCACGCGTATCTTCCGAGAATCGGCCGACGCCGCCCGTGCGGTCGCCGATCAGATTGCCGCCATGATCCGCGGCCGGGCCGCCGAGGGGCGTGCCTGCGTGCTGGGCCTGGCAACCGGCAGCACGCCGACCGGCGTCTACGACGAACTGGTCCGGATGCACAAGGAAGAGGGTCTCAGCTTCGCCAACGTGGTGACTTTCAACCTAGACGAGTACTACCCGATGCAGCCCGAGGAGCTGCAGAGCTACGTCCGGTTTATGCGGGAGCACCTGTTCGATCACATCGATATCAAGCCCGAGAACGCCCACGTGCCCGACGGCACGATCGCCGAAAACCAAGTGGCCGACTACTGCCGCCGGTACGAGGGGATGATCCAGGACGCGGGCGGCATTGACCTGCAGCTGCTTGGCATCGGCCGGACGGGCCACATCGGCTTCAACGAGCCCGGCTCGGGCAAGTCGAGCCGTACGCGGCTCATCACGCTCGACCGCGTCACCCGCCGCGACGCCGCGAGCGACTTCTTCGGCGAGGAGAACGTGCCCCGCCGGGCCATCACCATGGGCGTGGGCACCATCTTGGACGCCCGGCAGATCGTGCTTATGGCGTGGGGCGAGGGCAAGGCGAAGATCATCCGCGAGGCGATCGAAGGAGAGATCTCAACGACCGTCGCCGCCAGCTTCCTGCAGGACCACCCCAACTCCGAGATCGTGCTGGACGACGCCGCGGCCGACGCGCTCACCCGGCGCAGCCAGCCATGGCTGGTAGGCGATGTCGACTGGACGGACACCGCTGAGAGCAAGGCCGCCATCTGGCTCGCCACGCAGGTGGGCAAGCCGCTGCTCAAGCTCACCGCCGAGGACTACAACGAGTCGGGCCTGCAGGACCTGCTCGCCACGCGCGGGCCGGTCTACGACCTCAACCTGCGGGTTTTCCGTCGGCTGCAGGCCACCATCACCGGCTGGCCCGGCGGCAAGCCGGACCACGCCAAGCAGCCCGGCGACCGCCCCCAGCCGGGCGACCACCTCTTCCCCAAGCGGGTGCTGATCTTCTCGCCCCACCCGGACGACGATGTGATCAGCATGGGCGGCACGCTCATCCGGCTGGTGGACCAGGGGCACGAGGTGCACGTGGCCTACCAAACGTCGGGCAACATCGCCGTGTTCGACGACGACGCGATCCGCTTCGCCGAGTTCGCGGGCGAGTTCAATCGGCGGTTCGGGATCGACCCGGATCGCACGTCGCAGCTCGAAGCGCACATCGACGAGTTCATCCACAACAAGCGGCCCGGCCAGGTGGACAGCGAAGAGGTGCAGTTCATCAAGGGCCTGATCCGCCGCACCGAGGCCCGCGCCGCCACCCGCTGCTGCAACGTGCCCGAGGAGCGGCTGCACTTCATGGACATGCCGTTCTATGAGACCGGCCGGGTTCGGAAGAAGCCGCTAGACGAAGAAGACTACACGATCACGGTCGACCTGCTTCGGCAGATCAAGCCGCACCAGGTTTACGTCGCGGGCGACTTGTCGGACCCGCACGGCACCCACCGTGTCTGTCTGGCCGCCATCCTCGAAGCGTGCCAGCGACTCTCCGACGACGACTGGTACCAGGACTGCCAGGTCTGGCTCTACCGCGGAGCGTGGCAGGAGTGGCCGCTGCACCAGATTGAGATGGCCGTGCCGCTGAGCCCGCAGGAATTGCTTAGGAAGCGGGTGGCTATTTTCAAGCACGAGTCGCAAAAGGACAAAGCCCTGTTCCCGGGCCCGGACCCGCGCGAGTTCTGGCAGCGCGCCGAAGAGCGGAACCGAGCCACCGCCCGCCTCTACGACGCGCTAGGCTTGGCCGAGTACGAAGCGATTGAAGGCTTCGTGCGGTGGAAGGGCGAAGCGTAGCGGTTTGGCCTGCGTTCGGTGTAATGAACGGGCGCCTACCGCCCGTTTGATCTAGTGGTGAACTCCCAATAGGCCGTTTACGTCCCGGTCTCTCTTGTCTTGCAGCGTCTGTTTGCGCGCGTCTTCGGATAGCCGATCTACGCTTGGCTCGGCACGACGGGAACGGCTCCCGTCGCGAGAACCAATCGACAGAGGGGTGGTCATGCATATTTTGTCGGGAGAGTGCCGAGAGTGCCTCGCCGAAGGCAGGCAAGACGTATCGAAGTGCCTCGGCTGCGGCCCCGCGCCGGTCGACAGCACTCGAAAGCAGGTCTTCGCTTGCTGCTTGTTGCTGACGGTGGCGGTCGGGCTTGCGTGCGCGTTTGCCGGCGTTGAGCTTTGGGTGCTAAACCGCGATGCGGGTAGAGCGACGACTTGGCGGACAGACCTCGGCCCAAACGATCAACCGCTGAGCCGTGGCCCCGGCCAACGTTCGATTCAAAGAGCTGCGAAGGCGAATCAAGCTGAGCCGACCCGGTTCCGCGAAGCCGCGATCGAACAAACCTCGCAGTCCTGACGACGCGGCAGCGTGACCGTATGGAACTGCCAGGTCCGCAGGTTGTAGATCAGCAGCCTGCCGGCGAGCAGCTCACCGAAGCCTGCGAGCACCTTGATGGCCTCCATCGCGGCCAGGCAGCCCAGCGAACCGGAGACGGCGCCGAAGACGGGGAACTCGCGCTTCCACCACGCCGGCGGGTTGGGATGCCGGCAGGCCAGGCACGGGGTCTGGCCCGGCAGGATGGTGGTGAGCTGCGCCTCCAGGTCGAACATGCCGCATTCGATCATTGGCTTGCCGAGCTTGACGGCGGCGGCGTTCATGGCGAGCCGCTCCTCGAAGAGCGGGGCGCAATCCACAACCAGATCGACGCCGCCCACCAGTCGCTCAGCGTTCTCGGGCGTGACGTTCTCGCCGACGGCTTCAATCTCGATGGCGGAATTGAGCTCCGCCAGCCGGCGGCGGTACGCCTCGGCCCGCGGGGCGCCAACGGTCGCTTCGGTAAGCAAGAGCTGCCGGTTGAGGTCGCTCGGCTTGGCGTTGCCGGCGTGCGCGAGGACGATCCTCCCAACGCCTGCCGCCGCCAGCTCCATGGCGACCGGCGAACCGAGGCCGCCGACGCGCGAGACGAGCACGCTGGCGTTCTTGAGCCGCTGCTGGCCCTCGGCGCCGAAGCCCTCGACCCACATCTGCCACTCGTAACGCCGGCGATCGCCGTCGGTCAGCGAGGCCTCATCAGTTGGCGGTCGCGGCACTTCAACCCCCGCTGATGCCAGCGAACAGCAGCACCAAGTCACCGGATTGAAGCGTGTGGGCGGCGCGGTCCAGAACCATCTCCCCGTTGACCGACACCAGCAGCGGCGAGACCCCGCTCGGCCCGCCGGTTAGCACTTCCGCCAACGGCTCGCCGTGGCGGATGGCGAGCTCGGCCAGCAAGCCTTCGACGGTTGTGCCGCTCTCGATCGGCTTATCTTCCTGCGTCACCCCACAGAGCGCGGCCAGGGGCGCCGAGTAATCAACATGCACGGTCACGGCAGGATCGGTGGCAGAACCAGTTTTGTGGGGGCAACACAGGCTTCGCCCCGTGTGTTAGCATCCTAGAGTCAGAGCGAGCCGGCAGTTTATCGGCCGGCGCCGCCGCGGGCGAGCGGTTTCTGTCGCAGCGGTTTGCTCCCCCGCCCGCCTCTCATGCCGCTTGGCCCACCCGTGATCGAGATCCAAGACCTGACGACTGCCGCCGGTCAGTTTCGGCTGACCGGCGTGTCCTTCAGCGTCGCCGATCGGGCGTACGCGGTGCTGATGGGGGCGACCGGCTCCGGCAAGACCACGCTGCTTGAGACCATTTGCGGGCTGCGGCGGGCGGAGTCGGGCACGATCCGGCTCGGCGGGCAGGACGTCAGCAACTGGCCGCCGGCCGCCCGGCGGGTTGGCTACGTGCCGCAGGAGGGCGCCGTCTTCCCGCGGATGACCGTTCGCGAGAACCTCGCCTTCGGCCTGCGGATGGCGGGCCGGCCGCGGCGGGAGCGAGAAGAAAGAGCGGAGCAGCTCGCCGCGCTGCTCGGCGTCTCTGCCCTGCTCGATCGCCGGGCAACCAGGCTTAGCGGGGGCGAGACACAGCGGGTTGCGCTGGGCCGAGCGCTCGCCACCCGCCCGCAGGTGCTCATCCTCGACGAACCGCTCTCGGCACTCGACGAAGCCACCCACGCTCAGATGCTGGAGCTGCTGCAGACGGTGCGAAAGGAAGCGCCGGTGACCATCCTGCACGTCACCCACAACCGGCACGAGGCCGAGCAACTCGCCGACACACGGCTGCTGATTGAGCGCGGCCGGGTAGCCATGGAGTGCGAAGCGAACGCTTCCGAGCCGCGGTCTACCAACCGCGCCCCGCACGCCAGCGACGAACTCACCGGAGCGTCGGCGTGAATCCGCTCTACCGGCTGCTGATCGGCGGCGCCGTGGTTGTAGCCGCCCTGGTGCTGCTGCTCCCCGGATCGAACCCCGCAGGCGGCGACGAGGCTGGGCAGCTCTCGCTGTACTGCGCCGCCGGGCTCCGCAAGCCGGTCGAAGAGATCGCCAATCGCTACTTCGAGGAGCAGGGCGTTCGGATCGACATACAGTACGGCGGCTCCAACACGCTGCTCGGCCAGATGGAGGTCGGCAAGACCGGCGACCTTTATCTGGCGGCCGACGAGTCGTACCTCGACATCGCGCGATCGAAAGGCCTCGTCGAAGAGACCATTCCGCTGGCGAAGATGGTTCCGGTCGTCGTCGTGCCGCGGGAGAACGAGGCGATCGTTGATTCCGTCGATGACCTGCTCAACCTGCGGCTGGCGGCCGCCAACCCCGATCAGGCAGCCGTCGGCAAAGCCACCCGGCAACAACTGCAGGCGGCCGGCGTGTGGGAGGCCTTTGACGAAGCCGTGCGTGACCGCGGCGTCTACAAGCCAACCGTGGGCGACGTGGCGAACGACGTGGCGTTGGGCGCCGTCGACGCCGGCGTGGTTTGGGACGCCGTGGCGGGGCATTACCCGCAGCTCCGCACAATTCGCCTGCCGGAGCTCGAATCGCAACCGGTCAAGGTGGCGGTCGGCGTGTTGGCGTCGGCGGAAGAGCCGGCAGCGGCGCTGCGATTCGCCCGCTACCTGGCCGCCGCGGACCGCGGCCTGCCGGTCCTCGAGTCGGCCGGCTTCGACGCGGTCGAGGGCGACCCGTGGTTCGAGAAGCCAGAGGTCAGCGTCTTCGCCGGCGCCGTCAACCGCCAGGCTCTGCAGCCCGTGCTCGATCGCTTCGCGGAACGCGAGGGCGTTGCCATCAACACCGTCTACAACGGCTGCGGCATCCTCAACGCCCAGATGGATTCCCTCGGCCCCGGGCACGATCTGTTCCCAGACGCCTACATGCCTTGCGACCGGTACTACCTGGGCGAGGTGCAGCCGCTGTTTGAGGCGGGGCGAGACGTCTCGAGCACGCCCATCGTCATCGTCGTCGCCAAGGGCAACCCCAAGGCGATCGCGACGCTCGACGACCTCGCCAAGCCCGGCGTGCGCGTCGCGCTCGGCCAGCCGGAGCAGTGCACCATCGGCGTGCTGAGCCGGAAGCTGCTGGAAGACTACGGGCTGTACGAGCAGTTGCTGGCGGAGAACGTGGTGACGCAGACCACCAGCTCATCGCTCCTGGTGCCGGCCGTTGCGACCGGGGCGGCGGACGCCACGTTGGCGTACGCCACTGACGCCCGGGGCGAGTCGGCCAAGGTGGAGGCCGTGGCTATCGGCTCGCCGCTGGCCCGCGCGGTGCAGCAGTTTAGCGCGGCCAAGTCGACGCCGCACAAGCGACTGATCGGTCGGATGCGGCAAACGCTGCTCGCTTCGCCCGAAGTGTTCACTGGGCTCGGGTTCTTGTGGGAAGTGAAGGCCGACCAGTGACGCCGCCCGCCCCGAAGCCGGCCGCTTCCCCGGCGCCGGACCGCGCGACGCCCGGCCGCCCCGCCCGCTGGCCGGACGCTGGTTTCTGGACGCTCACCGGAGTGGTGACCGCCGGTTACCTAGTGCTGCTGCTCTGCCTGCTGGCGGCGGACGTGGCGTACCTGGCGACCGGCGGCCAGGCGACGGCCAACGACGCTGAAGCCGCCGCAACCAACCCGCTGGCCCAGGCGCTGGCCGACCCCAACATCCGCTACTCCATCCACCTGACGCTGGTCAGTTGCACCATCACGGCGGTGCTCTCGGTGATGGTCGCCACGCCGATCGGCTACCTGCTGGCCCGCGCCCGTTTCCCCGGCAAGGCGCTCGTCGACACGCTGCTGGACATCCCCATTGTGCTGCCGCCGCTGGTGATCGGCTTGAGCCTGCTGATCCTGTTCCAGTACCTGCCGCGATCGATCCGCGAGGCGGTGGTGTACCAGACTCCGGCGGTGGTGCTGTCGCAGTTTGTGGTGGCGAGCGCGTTTGCCATCCGCGCGATGCGCGTCGCTTTCGACCAGATCGACCCACGGCTGGAGCAGGTCGCCCGGACGCTCGGCGCCTCGCGGTTGCAGGCTCTGGGTTGGGTGGTGCTGCCCGAGGCCGGCCCGGGGCTGCTCACCGCCGGCACGCTCGCCTGGGCGCGGTCGCTGGGCGAGTTCGGCCCGCTGCTCGTCTTCGCCGGCGCCACCCGCGGCAAGACCGAGGTGCTCTCCACCACGGTCTTCCTCGAGCTCTCCATTGGCAACCTGCAGGGCGCCGTCGCCGTGTCGCTCCTGATGATCTTCGCGGCGGTCTCGCTGCTGACGCTGACCCGTCTGCTTGGTGGCCGGCGGCTGAGCGATCATCGCCCCACGTGAAGCCGACTCGTCGGGGCCGCTGTCATGCACAATCGCCTTCGAATGACCCACCCGCTTACTAAGACGATGGGGGGGTCGCCGTTAAGGCTGTCGGCAAGTCGGCGGCTCAGGCGTTACTCTCGGACACATCCCGCCAGCCTCACACTATGTCGGACGCGGCATCGACCAACGTCGCTGAGCCCACTCAGCCGGCCGACCAGCCTGGCGGGAAAAGCGATCACGCCACCCGACGGCGGCGGATCGCGCTGCTCATCGACACCTCCACCACCTGGGTCTCGGGGCTGATCGAGGGCGTGGCCAACTACGCCCGGTCCGAACAGCAGTCGTGGGTCTTCTCGTTCGAGCCCCGCGGCAAGTACGACAAGATGCTGCTGCCCGATCGTTGGCAGGGCGACGGGGTGGTGGCCCGCGTCACGCACCCGGGGCTCGCCGATCAGCTCATCCGAGCGAAGATCCCGGCGGTCGACGTCTCGTGGTTCCGCCACGGCGAGAATGTGATCCCGCGGCGCTCCTGCGACGAGGCGGCCGCAGGCGAGTTGGCCGTGACCTACTTCATGGAGAACGGGTTCCGGCCGTTCGCCTACTGCCCCTCCACGCTCTGGCCGAACTACCGCGACCGCCTCGGCCAGGCCTTCGCCCAGGCACTCGAGAAACGCGGCTTCCCCTGCCCGGTCTTCTCGCAGGACGCCGCCGCTTTTGGCCAGCTGGACTACGACGATCAATTGAAGGTGCTTGCCGAGTGGCTTGACGGTCTGCCACGGCCCGTGGCGTTGCTAGCGTTCGACGATCTGCAGGGCAGACAATTCACCGAAGCGTGCGAGCGCGCCGGCATTGCCGTGCCGGACGACGTGGCTGTGTTGGGCGGCGACCACGACCACCTCTGTTCGCGGATCTCCAGCCCGCCCCTATCGGGCATCGACCTGGCGCCGAGTGAGGTCGGTTATCGCGCGGCGGAGATGCTCGATCGGCTTATGAACGGGAAAGAGCTCGAGAGCCAAAACGTTGCGATCCCGCCCAGCCGCATCATCACACAGCAATCCACGGGCAAGGTGGCGGTGGACGACGAACTGCTGGCCGAGGCCATCCGCTACATCGGCGCGCACTACGCAGACGAGCTGCGGATCCGCCACATCCTGCACGCCATCCCGCTCAGCCGCCGGTCCCTGGAGATTGGCTTCCGTGAGCACTTGGGCCGAACGCCGCGGAGAGAGATCCGCCGGATCCGCGTGCAAAAGGCGCTCGAGCTGCTTTGCGACACGGACTAGGTCGTGTTGACATTAAGCCAAGCTGACGAACATCGCTGCAAGGCAGAGGAACCCGAGGTAGTTTTGGTCATTCTTGTCGTAACGTGTCGCGACGCGTCGGTAGTGCTTGACGCGGTTGAAGAATCGTTCGACGCG
>JBCDJN010000071.1:0-25664 GCA_039414355.1 Planctomycetota bacterium
GAGCTGCTCCCCTACGACGAGCACAACCAGCGGCTCGAAGAGAACGTTCACCCGCCCAGCTGGAAGAACCATACGCCCGACGGGCCTTATCAGCTGGTGGTGATCGGCGCCGGGACCGCCGGATTGGTCACCGCCGCGGTCGCCGCCGGCTTGGGCGCCAAGGTCGCCTTGATCGAGCGCAACCTGATGGGGGGCGACTGCCTGAACGTGGGCTGCGTGCCGAGCAAGGGCTTGATTTCCGCCGCCCGCATCGCGGCCACGGTGAAGAACGCTAACCGCTACGGCGTGCACGTCGATGGCGGTTACCGCGTCGACTTTGCCGAGGCGATGGCGAGGATGCGTCGGCTGCGGGCGGACATCAGCCCGGCCGACTCCGCAAAGCGATTCCAAGAAGAGAAGGGCGTGGACGTCTACATCGGCGACGCCACCTTTACCGGCAGCGATACCATCGAGCTCACCGGTCCCGCGGGCGACACGACCCTGCGGTTCAAGAAGGCGGTCATCGCCACCGGCGCCCGCGCCGCGGCGCCACCGATCAACGGGCTTGAGACCGTCGACTACCTGACCAACGAATCGGTCTTCTCGCTGACCGAGTTGCCGGCGTCGCTGGGCGTGATCGGCGCCGGCCCGATTGGCGTGGAGCTGGCGCAGTCGTTCGCTCGCTTCGGCTCGGACGTGTCGATCGTCAACGCCGACCCGCGCGTCCTTCCCCGCGAAGACCAAGACGCCGCCGCAATCGTTGAGGCGTCGCTGAAGCGCGACGGCGTGAAGCTCTACGGCCACGGCCGGAAGGTTGTGCTTTCGCCCGGCGAGGGTGGCGGCGTGCGGATGAAGGCGGACGCCGAGGACGGCGGGTTCGACTTCACCGTCGAGAAGCTGCTGGTCGCCGTTGGCCGGGCGCCCAACGTTGACGGCCTCGGCCTGGAGACCGTCGGCGTGGAGTACGACCCCCGCGGCGGCGTGAAGGTGGACGACTACTTCCAGACCACCAATCCAAAGATCTACGCCGCGGGTGACGTCTGCTCGCCATTCAAGTTCACGCACGCGGCCGACTTCATGGCCCGTGCCGTGGTGGCCAACGCCCTATTCACGCCGCCCAAGCTGGGGCCGATCACCATTGGCAAGCGGAAAGCGAGCAGCCTGGTCATTCCCTGGGCCACGTACACGTCGCCTGAGCTGGCGCACGTTGGTCTGACCGAGCAGCAGGCGAAGGACCAGGGCGTGGAGATCGACACCTTCCGCCAAGACATGGAGCACGTGGACCGCGCGATCCTCGAAGACGCCACCGAGGGCTTCGTGAAGGTGCACGTGAAGAAGGGCACGGACAAGATCGTCGGCGCCACGATTGTCGCGGAGAACGCCGGCGACTTGATCGGTTCGCTCTCGATCGCCATGACCAATGGCATCGGCCTGGGCAAAATCGCCGCTAGCATCCACCCGTACCCCACGCAGGCAGAAGCCATCCGCAAGGTGGGCGATCTCTACAGCCGCACCAAGCTGACGCCCACGGCCGCGAAGGTGCTGAAAGGGCTGCTCAAGCTGTCGACCTAGGGTGTTGGCGACCGCGGAGTCACGGAGCACACTGAGAGACAGGAAACGGTCTTCTCTGCGTCCTCGGCGACCTCCGCGGTTCACCAACATGCTCAACGACACCTACCCCTTCTACCTGGCAAACACGCCGCGGTCTCCCAACGCCGATCTGGTGGTGACCGACAAGTACACCGGCGAGGTCGCCACGCGGGTGGCCTTGGCTTCGGCGGAGGAGATTGATCGGGCGATCGCCGCCGCGGTGGACGCCGCCGAGCCGATGCGGCAGATGGCGCCGTATCAGCGGCAGGCGGTGCTCGATCACTGCGTGGAGCGCTTCCGCGCCCGGGCCGACGAGCTCGCCATGACGCTCTCAATCGAAGCGGGCAAGCCGATCCGCGACGCGCGTGGCGAGGTCGCTCGACTCATCGACACGTTCCGCATCGCCTCGGAGGAGTCGGTCCGCATCGACGGCGAGATGCCCAACCTGGAGGTCTCTGCCCGGGCGCGCGGCTACCGCGGCTTCGTGCAGCGGGTGCCCATCGGGCCGTGCTCGTTCATCTCGCCCTTCAACTTCCCGCTGAACCTGGCCGCCCATAAGGTGGCGCCCGCCATCGCCGCCGGCTGCCCGTTCGTGCTGAAGCCCGCCAGCCGCACGCCGATCGGCGCCCTGGTGATTGGCGAGGTGCTTGCCGAGACGGAGCTCCCGCCCGGCGCCTTCAGCATCCTGCCGTGCCACCGCGACGGCGCCGACCTGTTCACCACCGACGAGCGGCTCAAGCTCCTCTCGTTCACCGGCTCGCCCGCCGTGGGGTGGGACCTGAAGGCCCGGGCCGGCAAGAAGCCGGTGGTGCTCGAACTGGGCGGCAACGCGGCGTGCGTTGTTGACGAAGACGCGGACGTTAGCGACGCGGTCGATCGGCTCCTCATCGGCGCCTTCTACCAGTCGGGGCAGAGCTGCATCGGCGTGCAGCGGATCCTGGTGCACGAGTCGGTTTACGGCGAACTGAAGGAGCGGCTCGTCGCCCAGACGCAGTCGCTGGTCGCCGGCGACCCAAAGGACGAAGCCACGTTCATCGGCCCGATGATCAGCGAGGGTGAGGCGACGCGGCTCAAGGGTTGGATCGACGAAGCGGTCGCCGCCGGCGCCACGCTGCTGTGCGGCGGCGGGCAGCGCGGCGCCATGCTCGACGCGACGCTGCTGGAGAACGTGCCGGCCGACCTGACGCTTTGTGCGGAAGAGGCCTTCGGCCCCGTGGCGGTGCTCAGCCCCTACACCGACTTCACGGCCGCGCTGGCCGAGGTGAACAACAGCCGCTTCGGCCTGCAGGCGGGCGTCTTCACGCGCGACTGGTACAAGATTCAGCAGGCGTGGGACACGCTGGAAGTGGGCGGCGTCGTGATTGGCGACGTCCCGAGCTGGCGTGTGGACAATATGCCCTACGGCGGCGTGAAAGACAGCGGCCTCGGCCGCGAGGGCATCCGCCACGCCATCCGCGACATGACCGAAGAACGGCTGCTTGTGGTACGCACGAAGGCGGATTAACCGCAGAGGCCGCAGAGGTCGCAGAGACAATCGGGCGACCGTTCTTTCGCCGGCCACCTGTTCCAGCACTGACAGCGTTGACAAGGGCCTTGAGACCCTGCTGCCCGCAGCCTCTACTCTACTGTGATTCTGCTCCGCGTCCTCCGCGTCCTCTGTGGTTCATCAATCCATGCCCAAAGACTGCCAGTCCGAAATCGAACACTTCATGCACGGGCTTGAGAAGCGGAACCCCGGCGAGGCGGAGTTTCATCAGGCGGTGCATGAGGTGGTGGAGACGGTGATGCCGTTCTACCTCGATCACGGCGAGTACCACAAAGCCGAGATCCTGGAGCGGATGACCGAGCCGGACCGCATCATCATCTTCCGCGTCACCTGGGAGGACCGCGACGGCAGCATCCGGGCCAACCGGGCGTTCCGCGTGCAGTTCAACAACTCCATCGGCCCGTACAAGGGCGGGTTGCGGTTCCACCCCAGCGTGAACCTGAGCGTGCTGAAGTTCCTGGGCTTCGAGCAGACCTTTAAGAACAGCCTCACCGGCCTGCCGATGGGCGGCGCCAAGGGCGGCGCCAACTTCAACCCCAAGGGCAAGACGGATAGCGAGGTGATGCGCTTCTGCCACAGCATGATGACCGAGCTGCAGCGGCACATCGGCGAAGACACCGACGTGCCCGCCGGCGACATCGGCGTGGGCGCCCGCGAGATCGGCTACTTGTTCGGCCAGTACAAGCGGCTGCAGAACCGCGTCACCGGCATCCTGACCGGCAAGGGGCTCTCGTTCGGCGGCAGCGAGGTCCGCACCGAAGCCACCGGCTACGGCTGCGTGTACTTCGCCCAGAACATGCTCAACCACCGCGGCGAGGGGCTGGCCGGCAAGACCTGCCTGGTTTCGGGCTCGGGCAACGTGGCGATCTACACCGCCGAGAAGCTCAACGACATGGGCGCCAAGGTGCTCACGATGAGCGACTCCGGCGGCTTCGTCCGCGACCCCGAGGGCATCGACCGCGACAAGCTCCGCTGGGTCAAGGACCTCAAGGAAGTCCGCCGCGGCCGGATCAGCGAGTACGCCGAGGAGTTCACCGGCGCCACTTACCACGAGGGCAAGCGGCCGTGGGGCGTTCCGGCGGACTGCGCGTTCCCCAGCGCCACGCAAAACGAAGTCTCGGCCGACGACGCGCGGGCGATGCTCGCTAATGGCGTGACCGTCGTCGCCGAGGGCGCCAACATGCCGACCGAGGCCGCCGGCGCCGCCGCGTTCGTCCAGGCGGGCATCCTCTATGCCCCCAGCAAGGCGGCCAACGCCGGCGGCGTGGCGGTGAGCGGCTTGGAGCAGAGCCAGAACGCGCTCCGCATCTCGTGGGATCGCTCGGAGGTCAACACGCGCCTGCAGGGCATCATGAACTCCATCCACAAGCAGTGCGTGGAGTACGGCCGCGGCAAGAAGAAGGACGACCCTATCAACTACGTCCAGGGCGCCAACATCGCCGGCTTCAAGAAGGTGGCCGACGCGATGCTCGCCTACGGTGCGGTGTGAAGCAGAGCGCCGACCCGAAACCGCGACGCCAACACGCAGCAACAACGCCGAGCCACGACTGTTAGGGAGTGGCCAACCAGTTCTCCAAACCAGACCGGCTGGGCCGACTCCCTTACGATCGCGGCTCGGCGCTTTGTGGTGAACGCTTCGTTTAGCGCCGGCGGAGCAGCGCCAGCGGCGCGGTCAGCAGCAAGAGCGCCGCGGTCGTCGGCTCGGGGACGGCGGCGATGTTGTCGAACCAGATGACGTTGTTCGATTGGGCCGACCGCAGCAGGTCGCCTCGCCCGGCGAACGACACGCCGCCGTTGCCCGCGAAGATCTCAAACCGGTTAACGTTCGCCAGCGTGTCCTCGGCCACCTGGGTGCCGCCGCTGTTGGCCGCGTAGATCAGGCTCGACGGGTCGAGGTCGAACGAGAACTTCTCCCAGTCGTTGTCGGTAACGATCGTCTGGCCGGGCGTGAAGAACCAGCCGCCCGGGCCGTCGAAGCCGAGCCAGAAGACGATGTCGTCACCGGTCCGGCCGTCGGCCCAGAGCGAGATGCCTTCGACGCCGGCGGCCAGGTAGTCGCCGGTCCAGTCGGACTCCTCGCTCCACATGATCCAGCGGCCGTTCGGTCCGCCGCCGTCGGAGAAGTGCCGCAAGAAGCCCGGCTGCCCGTCGAAGCTCGTGCCGTTTTCAAACGACGGTTGAACGCCGTTGCTGCCGACCGCCCAGCCTTCGCTGCTGTTGTCAAAGGTGTCGATCGAACCGAGCGAAACCGCCATCGCCGCCGTGGGCGCCAACCAGGTTGCCAAGCCGACGAGGGCCGCCGAACCGAGCATGAATCCAAGCCGCTGCATTGCACTCTCCAACTGTCGAGGTGTTCGTCTTGCCGCCGCGGCGCCGCGGGGCCACCGTCGTATGTCGCATCGTGTGGCACGCCTTGCGGCGGTCTCCAGATTCTCGCGAATTTCTTCCTGCGGATTGTGAGCCGGCGTACTCAATGGGGCTGCTCGACAAAGGCGACCGGTCCCGGCCGTGAGTCCTGCGGTCGTCGGTCCGCCGCCACGACGGGTTGACGCAAAGAGTACCCGGGCCGCCCCGATACCTGCCCCGCAACGCCCGAGGCGACCCGGTCTCTTTACCGCCGGCGCCACCATGCCAGGGCGGCCGGCAGCAACAACGCGGCGGCCGCCGGCTCCGGCACAACCGTGAACGGCGTTTCCGCGTACCCCTCGGGAGTGGTGAGCGTCGCTTGGTGAGACGGGCACAGACTTGGCTGGTTCGGACCCATGTAAACCATCAGGCAGACCGGAACGTCGCGGAGGCTCACCGGTTCCTCGATGCCCATGTACATCGTCCTCAACACGTAGTCGCCCGGCTCGAGCGACCCGAGCATCCCGCCGGCGCCCATGTGCGTCATCGCCGTACCGACGTGCCCCACCGCGTCGTCGACCGACCAGATCTTCCAGAGGATCTCGTTGCCAACGCGGGTTAGTTCCGACCGCGTCGACCATCCCGTGTGCGTGTGGATGGCGTGCACGCTCTCGGCGCTCACTTCGAGCAGGTCGGTGGGCAGGGCGACCGCGGCGGGGCGGGGGGTCAGACTCGTGTGCACCGGCGGTCCGGTCGAGGCGACGACGCCGCCGGCGTGGCTAACTTCCACATGCAGTTCTATGGGCGCGGCGGTGGCCTCGGCGGCGGGGATCGACAGGGCGAAGAAGCCGGCGAAGGCGATCAGAAGACGGGCGTGAGTGAAGGGCATGGTAGGGCTCCGTTTGTTGTTGGGGGCGATTAACCCGCAGCCTTGGCTGCTCAACAACAGAAGCGGGAAAACCCGGGCTCGTCGGCAAAGCTCCCGCGGCCGAAATTCCTCAATCAAAACTGGACGCGGCACAAAACGGCGCGGCCTCCGAATTTGCTTGGATTTGGACATCGGGCGATCGACACTAAGATCGCCATCAAGCAACCACCGCGGCGCGTCTTGCCGCGGGGCGACGTAAGTCGTGAAGCGGACCGTCGCCTCGGCGTTGGCGACGTCGCACGAGGGGTGAAAAAACGAGAAAGGCCGCCGCCGCGGCGGTTGCCCAACTTTCTTTGGGCCAACCTTCTCAGGCCCGCTCTACCGGCCGATGCCAAGCACGCCCGGCGGCAGCGGGGCGTAGGCCGGGGCGTTGTCGATCCGCTTGTCGATCTCGTCGACCATCGCCGTGAACCGCGGGTCGTCTGTGCCGCCGTACTGCTTGAGGAACTGGGCGGCGGTGAGTCCTTCCGGCAGGCCCTGGATACCGGGCATGTAGACCATCAGGCGGAAGCCACCGGCGAGCCGCTCAATCGGCGGCCGGCCGTTGAGCACCGCCTCTCCAAAGCGAACGCCGGCGCGGTCGGCGGCCAGGTCGGCGAAGCTGAAGCCCGAGCCGCCGCTGGCGTCGAGCATCTCCTTCGCCAATCCCAACTGGTGGGCGGTCTCGGCGCCGGCGGCCGCGGTGATCATGGCCGACACGAAGAAGTGCTTCGCCAAGTCGCGGCGGCCAAACAGCGTCGGCTTGCCCAGCGCCTCGGCGCGAGCGGCGCGCTCGGCCGGCGTCTCTGCCCCGGCCAGGCTCTTGGTCAGCGGCAGCTTGTCCAGCGCCCGCCCCTCTTCCAAGCCAACGCCCAGCGCAATCAACAACGCCTCGGCCGCCGAGGTCTCTGGCAGATCGGCGGCGGCCGCCGCGGCGCGCTCCACGTAGTGCTCGGTGAGCCGATCGCCGGTGAGCTGGGCCGCCTCGGGCAGGGCGGCGTTCGCCTTCGCGGCCGTGGTGATGGCCCGCAGCACCTGCTTCACCGGCGGCGCCGAGCGGGTGGCTTGCCGACCGGTGTTGGTGCGGGCCACGAACCGTCGGCTCGTCCCGTCCCGCGGCATGGTCTTGGCCATGACGCTGTAGACTTGGTTCAGCCGCTCCTTCGCGGCGGGCGTGAACCGTGCGAAGCTGTCGACGCCGCGGCGACGCATCTGCTCGCCCACCATCGCCGTGATGAGCGAGTTGACCGGGTCGAACCGGATGGCGAAGCCGACCCGCCGCGCCTGGCTATCGCCCAAGACGGGCCGCATGACGCTGTCCGCCTGCGGGCTGTGCGTGGCGCCGAGGAAGTGGCCGAGCTCGTGCAGAAGCAGTTCGAGCCGCTCGGCCTCGGTGACCCGGCTGCTCCACTCGCGGACCATCAGGTGCCGCCGCAGCGGCCCGCGCGTGCCGCCCAGGTGGACGCGTCCGCGGACCGCTTCATACTGGCTGGTGAAGCCGATGGCGAGCCGCGCCGGCCGCGGGTTCACCTGTCGCTCAAACTCAGCGAGCGACGCGATGAAGTTGTTCTGCGAGTTGTCGGAGTTCCAACGCCCCACGCCCTCCACCCGCAACGCCACGCCCGCGTGCTTGGTGAGCACCTTCGACGCGGCGGCGACGCGGCTGCGGAGCTTTGGCTCCCACAGGGCGCGATGGGTCGCCTCGTCGTCGTCCACGTAGATCTGCACCGGCAGCGTGAGCGGGCCGCCGGTTGGCTCGCCAGGAAGGTTTAGCGGGGCGGGGTTGGCGGCTTCGCCCAGGCCGATCTGCCGCAGGCCGAGTGAGCCATCCGCCGCAACGCCGAGAAAGTGCGCCGTGTTCGGCGCCAGCTCGAACGACTGCCGAACGCCGCCCGCCACAAACGCCACCGGCAGCGGGGCGTCGTCCCAGAAGGCACGCACTTCGCCGCTTGCCAGCGTCACCATCTCCGCCACGCGATTGCTTGGAGCGACCGAGACGGTGACCGCCCGCGGCGTGCGGTTGGTCAGCACGAACACATCGGCCGGGCAGGCCGAGGCGAGCAGTAGGAAGGCCGAGGCAGCGGCGGGCAGCCAGGTCAGCGGCAGTGCAGGGCGGGCCATCCTCCAAGTCTAACCCCAACCAGCGAGACCCGCCGGCCGGCCGCGTTCATTCCGCCGGCAGCAGCGTCTCCAGCTCCTGCATGGCGAGCAGGTCCCGCTCCTGCTGGGACCGGGCGAAGATCGCCTGCAGGTTCATGAGCATCCGCCGCAGCCACGCGGCCGGCGTCGCCTGCGGCAGCGGGTTGACCTCCGGCGGCAGCGGTTGGCCGATGACCGCCTCGACCCGCGCGGCGGCCTCCTCCGGGGTGAGCAGGGCGCCGCTGTAGAACGGGTCGACGTAGTCCACGCCCACCGCCTCGGGCCGATGAACGGCCGCCAGGAAGTGCCCGGGCGAGTTGACGCCCTCCACCCGCACGCCCACGCAGTCCGCCACCGCCCGGTAGACGAGCACCAGCGAAATGGGGATGCCGCGGCGGCGGTCGAGCACCGCCGGCAGGTAGCTGTTAAGCGGGTTGTAATAGTCTTCCTGCTCGGCGCCGCGGAAGCCGATCAGGTCGAACAGCACGTCGTGCAGGTGCGCGAGCGCCGCGTCGTGCTGAGACGACTTGAGACGCCCACGCACCGCGTCGCCAAGGCGGCGCAGTTGGTCCTCCACGCGATCGGCGTTGGCCGAGTCGTCCGCGTGCTGGGCGATGGCGCACGCCGCGCGTGCCAGTCCCATCGGCGTGTGGGCGCCGGGCAGCTCGCGGCGGAGGGCTTCAATCGCCTCGGGGCGGCAGTACGCGGGGCGGTCGACCATTGGGACCGCATGCTGGCACACGGCAGGTCGGCTGGCCAGACGGGCGCCCGCTACGGGAAGAGGAAAATCAGCCCCATCACCGCCAACGTCTCCGCAACCGAGCCGCGGGTTGAAGGCCCATGCAGGTGGAAGTAGTGCGGCGTGCAGCCGCCCGGCCGGTAGACGCCCAGCGTGTACTCCGTGCAGCGCGGCGGCCGGTCAACCAATTGGTACGGCAGGAAGACGGTCTTGGCGAAGAAGCTCGCCACCGCCTCGGCGGACGCCTCCCACTGCCCGCCGCGGTGCGTGCCATAACGCTCCAGGTTGGGCTGCTCAAAGTAGAGCGGCCCGTGCCGCATGGCCGGCGAAGCCCAGGTGTACGGCGGCATTGCGAAGCGGACCTGCTCGTTGCCGCCGAGCATGGCCAGCCGGTAGTCGCCAAACTGATCGGCCGCCAAGTTGTAAGGCAGCACGATGGAAGTCGTCTCGCCGTCGATCTCCTGCGCCTTGGGCGCGATGGCGACCGACGCCGCCAAGATCGACTCCAACGGCGGCGGCTTCCGCTCCGGCAGGTTGCTGCGGGCGGGCTCTTCGCCGTTCGATCCGCTCTCGCCATCAACCGGCGGCAACTCCTCGGCGGCCGCCACTTGCACGGGCTGCGAGTCGGGATCGGATTCGTCTTCGTTCAGCAGATCGAACAAGTCGCCATCGGCAGCCGCCGCGCCGACGTGCTGCGGTTCGCTCGCTGTCACGGGGTTCGCCTGATCGGCTTTCGCCTGATCGACTTTCGCCTCCGACGGTTTGCCCGCGACCAAGTCGTACAAGTCCTCGGCAGGGGCTGCGCTTGCCAGCGTTCCCGCCAGCACGGCTGCTAGCAACAACGCGGTCCAGCGTTCGGCGGTAGCGAGGCGAAGAATCAGCGAATTGCCCAATCGTGAAGGCGAAGCGTTTCCAGTGGCGTGCCTACAGCGGCGCCACCGTCGACCGATATCGGCGGCCGGGTCAGACCGGTTGCAGCGATTCTGCCGGCATCTGTCCGCCGCGGGCGGCACGCTGGCGCCGGCGAGGGAAGGTTTGCCGGTTAGGTGGATATTCCCGCGCCGGCGGCCGATCTAGCCGTTAGAAGCGCCACGCCGCGTGACGCCAAGTGCGTGCGCGAAAGCGGCGCCATCGCCCCCGACTCCGTTCGCATGCCGATAAGCCACCAACCGCCGACCGCCTTGGCGCCGTCGAATCGGACCTTCCGCCTCGCGCTGGCGCTGCTCGTGGCGTTGGGGCCGGGGCTCGGTGGCTGCACGCTGCTGCGGGACGACGACCGGGGTTTCACCGCGAGCCTTCCGTGTGAGGAGCCGAACTGCCCGCCGTGCGATCCTTCGTACTTGCAGATCGACGACCCGTGCCCCGACGGCTGCCTGAGCCGCCCGCCGGCCGGCTCGCTCTCGCCCGACGCAGCGCCCATCGGCGAGGAGGCGTCCTACTGGCAGCTCACGCTGGAAGACGCCATTGCCCTCACCCTGCAGCAGAGTGAGGTGCTCCGCGACCTGGGCGCCACCGTGCTGCTGGCGCCGAGCGCCGCTACCACGTCGCTCGACCCGGCGCTGGTTCACACCGACCCACGGTTTGGCGAAGAGGCGGCCCTCTCCGACTTTGACGCCACGCTCGCCGCCAGCGCCCTGTGGGAGAACAACGACCGGGCCTTCAACAACACGTTCCTTGGCGACAACGGGATCATTGTCCAGGACCTGGGCAGCTACAACGTGGAGCTGCGGAAGCGGGCCGCCACCGGCACGCAGATGTCGATCCGGCACGTCACCGATTACGACTTCAACAACTTCCGCGGGAACCGCTTCGGCAATCCCTCCGGCGGCTGGACCACGTTCTTCGACCTGGAGGTCCGCCAGCCGCTGTGGCAGGGCGCCGGCGTGGGCTTCAACCGCATCGCCGGACCCAATGGCGAGCCCGGCGCCCTCAACGGCGTGCTGCTCGCCCGCGTCCGCGCCGACATTAGTCTGGCCGACTTCGAGGCCGGCGTCCGCGACCTAGTGAGCAACGTGGAGAACGCCTACTGGGACCTGTACTTCGCCTACTTCGACCTCGAAGCGAAGAAGGCGGCACGCGACCAGTCGCTCGCCCTGCTGAACAGCGAACGCGGCCTCGCCGAAGGGGGCGCCGAGTCCGCCGAGAACGCCCTGCAGGCCGAGGAGCAGTACTGGCGCTTCGAGTCCGACGTGCAGGATTCGCTCTTCGGCCGGCTGGTGGACGGCACCCGCACCGACAACGGCGCCGCGGGCGGCTCGTTCCGCAGCACCGGCGGCGTCCGCGTAGCGGAGCGGCGGCTGCGGTTGATCATGGGCCTGCCCATCACCACCGGCGAACTGATCAAGCCGGTCTCGCTGCCCGTCTCGGCGCCCATCGCCTACGACTGGGAAGAGTGCACCACGCAGGCGCTCGACGACCGCGCCGAGCTCCGCGCCCAGCGGTGGCGGATCAAGCAGCGCGAGCTTGAGCTGCGGGCCGCGAAGAACTTCCTCTCGCCGCGTCTCGACCTGATCGCCCGCTACCGCCAACGCGGCTTTGGCGAGCGGCTCGTCTCGCAGAGCGACCAGCAGTTCTCCAGCGCCTTCGGCAACCTGGCCGGGTGGGAGAACGATGAGTGGCAGCTCGGCCTGGAGCTCGAGGCGCCGCTCGGCTTCCGCCGCGCCCACGCCGGCGTGCGGAACGCGGAACTCGCCCTAGCCCGCGACGTGGCGCTGCTGCGGGAGCAGGAGCAGCAGGTGCTCTACGGCCTCTCCAACGCCGTGGCCGACGTGCACCGCGCGCACCGCGTGATGCAGGCCCAGTACAACCGGCTGGCCGCCGTCGACGAGCAGGTGCGGGTGCTCACCAAGCGGTTCCAAGACGTGCGGACCAGTATCGACGTGGTGCTCGACGCCCAGCGGCTGCAGTCCGACACGCAGAGCCGGTTCCGCCAGGCGCAGGTGGAGTACATGCTCGCCCTAAAGAACGTGCACTACGAGAAGGGGACGCTGCTCGAGCACAACGGGGTCCGCCTGGCCGAGAGCGGCGCCCCGCGGGCGGCGTACGGCGATGTGCGGCGGCGGCGGGCGTCGCGTTGGTTTGAGGTCGACTTCGCCACGCGGGGGCCGACCGTCTCCGCTGGGCGGGCGGGCGAAGCGGTGCTGACGGCGCCGCCGATCTCCGCGGGGCCAGCTGCGAACGAGCCGCCAGCAACCGTTGATGCGTCGGCAACGCTGATCCCGCTGCCGGAAGCGAACGAGTAGCGTGACGAGGGCGCCAACGAGTCTCAGGCGGTGGTCTCGCCAGCCGGGCTCTTCGCCACATCGCTGGATTCGGCCTGATTGGGCGGGTCGAAAGCAGGGCCGCTGGGCACTTGGCGATCCGAGTAGTCGATGGAGTCGGCCGGTTCGCTGTAGGCGGCGCTGCTGACTTCGTCGGTGATGCCCTGCATGCCCTTCTTGAACTCGGTGAGGCTCTTGCCCATCGACCGGGCGACCGAGGGGAGCTGGCTGCCGAACAGCAGCACCGCGATCACGCCAACGATCGCCAGTTCCATGGGGCCGAGTCCAAACATCGCGTCGCTCTCCAAAAAACGCCGGCGTGGGCGGCGTGGTTTAAGCGTGGTCCGAGGGGGCCGCTAGGCGTCCGGGCTCTTCGGCTCTTCGTCGATCTCTTTCATGCCCTTCTTGAACTCGGTGATGCTCAGGCCCATCGACCGCGCCAGCGAGGGCAGCCGCGTGCCAAACAGCAGCAGGACGATCAGCAGGACGATGATGACTTGCCAGGGCCCAATCATTTGCCGCTCCGGCGCCTCCCCGATTCGTTATTTCGAGTCGGCCAAGCCCAACGAGTCAAGACAACAAGGCCGTCGGCAAACGACTGCCGGCGAGAGAGGGTCCGCGAAGGGCGATCGAACCACTGCAATCCAGTGTACGCCCACGGGCGCCGGGGTCAATTCGGCCTAAGCTGGCCCAAGTGCGGGTCTTGCGGATCAAAGCGGTTAGCCGGACCCGCAACGTGGGGGTCTATTCGGCAGGGGGCTCGGCGGATCCAGGCGTTGGGTTACTTTCGCCAGCCGGGTCCGGCGTCTCGGGCGCTGGGCTCTCGGTAGCAGGCTCCTCACTGGCTGCGGGTTCCGCCGCGGCGCCGGCTTCGCTGCTCTCGGCAGCTTCCGGCTGCTCAGCGGCGGGGGCGTCGGCGGGGGATTCCTCGGCCGTGGGCTCCTCGGCAGCCATCTCCTCCGGGCCCGCTTCTTCCGCTGCCTGAGGGTCGGGGTCGGTCGCCGCGCTGGGATCGGCCGACAATGCCGAGCCGAAGCCCGGCAGGCCCGGCACCGCGGCGCCGGGGGCGCCGAAGCTGCTCGCCGGCTCGGCGGCGGCGTCCTCAGCGTCGCCCTCCTCGTCCTTCTCCTTCTCCTGGATCACGTCGTCGCGGCCCAGGCGGATCTTCTTGAAGGTCTCGTTCGCCACCACGTAGTACCAATCGCCGAAGCGGGCGTTGAGCTCCTTAACGCGGTCGCGGCCCTCGGTGAGTTGTTCCTCGTACTCGTCGAGCTTGCGGGCGTTGCGTTCTTCGATCTCCTTCCGCTCGGCGACCACCTTCGCGAGTTCGCTGTCCGCCTCGTCGTCGGCGTCCGCGTCGTCGTCCTTGTCCTTAGCATCCGCGTCATTAGCATCCGCCTTGCCTTCGGCGTCGGCAGCCGGGGCCGAGGTGTCCTCGGCATCATCGTCATCGGCGGCTTCGTCAGTGGTGTCGGCGCCCTCGGGCAGCGGCGGCACGTCTTCCAGCTCCGGGCGTTCGATTGCCGACTCGTTGAAGCGGACCATCACGAACAGGTAGCGATTGACGCCGGAGTCCTCATCCGACTCCTCGTCCCCTTCGCCGTCGCCCGCCTCGGCTGATTCCTCGCCATCGGCCGCTTCGCCCTCCTCGCCCTCGTCGATCTGCAGGTTGCCGAAGCGGAGGACATACTCCACGCCGTCGTTCATCGTGGCGATCACCTCGCCCTCGCTCGAGCGAAGGTCGAGCTCGCCCGAACGCCGCTGCAGCGGCGTGAAGCCGCGGGTCACCAGGCTCAGCTGCGCCCGCTCGTCATTCAGGAACTGGTCGCCCGCCTGCAGGTCGGCGCTCAGGCCGTCTGGCTTGCGGCTGACGTCGACAATACGCAGGTCGTCCAGGGCACTCTTGAGATCGCGTAGTGCGTCCTCATTCAGTTCCTCCTGCTCGCCGAGCGCCTTCTCCTCGAACGCTTCCTTCTTGGGGTCGGCGGCGACGCGGAGGCTGTCCAGGTTCCACTTCGACCCAGAGTCGTCGTAGCTCAGCTCGATCTCGCTGCGGTAGTCGGCGTCCGAACGCGGGCCGGCGAGGGTCATGAAGAAGTCGAACGAGTAGTCGTTGATCCGCACCCGCTTGAGGTCCCACGCGTTGATCTTCAGAAGGTCGTCTTCGATCCAGTCGGCGAAGTTGGTGGAGAACTTCGACGGGTCGATCTCGACAACGAACACCACGTCCTGGTCGGCCCGGCGGACGTAACGCTGCTCGTCCTGGTCCTTGACCTGCTCGCCGATGATCAGGTCGACAAGCTCTTCCTCCTCGCCCGCAAGTGTCACACGCGTGCCCACGCCGGTCTGGCCGGGCTGGAGCTTGTCGGAGCCGGGATCGACCACGCCAAACTTCTCGTGCTCACTCGACTGCTCGGCGGCGATGCCGAGGATCTCTCGGTCGGTGACGCCGGTGATCGCTTCGGCCAGTTGGCGTGCGGCGTCGGCCGGGTAGCCGCCCTTGGAGGGGAGGGTCCACACGCCGCCCTGCTCGGCGACCTCGAACGGCTCGATGGTGGCCGTCTCCTCGTCGTACCGTGTGATGGAAAGGCGCTTCGCCTCGTCCGGCTCAAACGCCTTGGCGATGTCTTGGCCGAGCTGGACGTTGGCGTCGTACTCGCCCGAGCCGGGCCGGGTGGCGATGGCGATGGTGACCGACAGGGCGGCGGCGCCGAGGAATATGAGGGTCTTGTTCGCTTCAGACATGGGGAAGCTGTTGGCTGTTGGCTGTTGGCTGTTGGCGAACGACGGCAACGTTCTGTTGGGAGCGTTGCCCGCTCCGATCGATCCGATAGACGCGCTCACGCGGCGCCGACGGGTTCTTCCTTCTTGGCAGGCGTGGGCACGCTCTTGGCGTAGCGGAGGCGGTCCTTGGAGACGCCCTCCTTCTCCATCGCCCGGCGGCGGAAGTAGACCCACACGCCGACCAGCAGCGGCGGGATCGGGGGGATGACGAGAGCGAGGAACTTGTAGCGGTCCTGCACGCCGCGGATGTACGACTGCAGCTCACGCTCGCTCCCCGCGAGCTTCTGGCTGAGCTCCTTCTCGAGGCCGGCGATGGTGACGTCTCGCTTGCGTTGCTCGCGGATCCGCACCCGCTCCAGCCGCTGCGGTTTCTCGATGGGGTCGATCGACGGGTCGTTTTCGATCTTGGCGACCTGCTCGCTGTACCGCTCGCGGGCTTTGGTGATCTCGTCCTCGGCCTCCTTGCGGATGTCGTCTTGCTGCTTGAGCGTCTCCTGCTCGTAGTCGGCCGTGGCGATCTGAATCTCCTCGAGCGTCCGGTAGTCTCGCGTCCGCTTGCGGACGGCCAGGAACCGCTCGTCGCCCGCTAGGTCGTCCAGGATGTTGAGCACCAGCGTCACGTTCTGCATGCGGAAGTCGATGTCCAGCACCTCGTCGGCGCCGATCGCACGGATGTCGAAGAACTGGTTCGACAGCCCGTCGATGTCGGTGCAGAAGACCACGTTGAGCTCGGGCGCCTCGTCGTCGGCCTCCGCCTCGGCAGCGTCGGCGGAGTCTTCTTCGCCCTCGGCTTCCGCTCGCAGCTCTTCGTCGTCGATCGACTCGTCGAGCTCGATGTCCTCCACCTTCTGCACCGCGCCGCGGATGTGGGCGGCGAGGATGTAGGTCTGCGAAGTGCGGCGGCGGCGGATATCGAAGTCCCGCTGCGACATCATCTGCTGAAGGAAGCCTTGGGCGACGCCCGTAGGGATGTAGCCGGACTCTTCGTTGGTCACCGCCAAGGGGAGGAACTCCGTCTTGGAGCCGGGCGTCTTGCCGATGCCGCCGGCGTAGAGGAAGAGCGCCTGTTTCATGCCGGCGGTGATTTCGCTCTCGGCGCTGAACGCCGCCGGGGTGGCCGCGGCGTCGACAAACACCCAGTCGTCGGTGGCCATCGGCAGGTTGCGGGCGTAGGGGTTGTGCCGCTGCCAGACGAGCTGGCTGGCGTCCATGCGGGCGCCCAGCAGGCGGTAGAGCTGGTCCATGTCGCCCTTGGGCTGGGGCGGGCCGCCCCCGCCGAACATGCCCATCGGTCCGCCGCCGCCTGGTCGCTTCGGCTGGTCGGTCCCCACCACGCCGCCCCACGCCACGGGCATGGGGTCTTCGAAGATGGCGGTCGGTTGGCCGCGTTTCACGGCGGCCACAAAGTTATCGAACGCGGCCGGCGCCAGGCCCGACGGCTGCACGGCGAGCAGCACGTCGTACGTGTCGGCGATGGGGCTCGTGGGGTCGACCTCCAACACGTCGTACTGCTTCTTCAGCTCGGTCACGAGCCGGCTCTCGGGCCGCTCGCCCTGCATGGAGAAGCTCTGGAAGAGCGGCACGTCGGTCTTGACCACGCCCAGCCGCTTCCGCTTCTCGTCCGCCACGGTGCTGATAGACCGAACCAGCTCGTACTCGGCGGGGATGCCCTTGTCGAGGAACGGGATGACCACCTTGTCCAGCCCGCAGCGGATGGCGGCGCCGAGGAACACCTGCTCCTCCTCGAGCGAGCCCCGCACCCGCGTGGTGACCGTCCGCGGCTCGATGCCGTAGGTCCGCTCGGCGAGCTCCGCCTCTTCGCTGAAGTTCTCGACCTCGTGCTTGGTGGCGACGATCTTGCCGCCGGAGATGGAACGCAGCTCTTCGATCACGCTCAGCAGTTCCGCCTTCTGGCCGGCGTACTCGCTCGGCACGTTGGGGCTGACGTACGCATCGATCTTGATCGGCGGCAGGTCCTTCTTGTCGCCCAGGTCGCGGACGAGTGAAACCGTCTGATCGCTCAGCGAGTTGATCTGGTCGGTGGTCATGTCGAACCGCAGCGGGTCGAACCGGCCGAAGAGCGTGTTCAGGCCGCCCACCACCAGCAAGAGCGCCACGGCCCGCACGGCGAAGTGGAAGCCGAGCGACTGACCGTCTTCGCCCCCCGCCCAGTGGCGGCGGCCGATGAGAATCATGCAGATATACAGCATGAGCGCCACGATGCAGACGAAGTGCAACGCCCCGCCCAGGCTCACCACGCCGCGTGAGAAGTCGCTGAAGCCCTCGAACGCGCTGATGCTCTTCAGCGCGCCGCGGAGGAACTCCGTGAACGTTTCCGACTGGGCGACGCCCTGCAGCCAGGGGACGGTCTCGAGGTAGTCGATCGAGCGGTCAACGAACGACGCCACCGCCTGCGGCGCGTTGAACATGACCGCCAGGATGAAGGCCACCGTCAGGTTGCTGGTGAGGAACGACGCCACCATGCCCGTGGCGAGCATCGCCAGCCCCACCAGCCAATAGCCGAGGTAGGTGCAGCAGAACAGCAGCGGGTCCGGCGTGCCGAGGCCGTACGAGAAGATGAGCTGGACGGAGAGCATCGAGAACAGCAGCGACACGGTAAAGATCGCGACGCCCGCCAGGTACTTGCCGAGCACAACGTCCAGGTCGCTGGCCGGCAGGGTGAGCAGCAATTCGTCCGTGCCGCGGCGTTTCTCCTCGGCCCAGATGCTCATCGTGATCGCCGGGATGAACACCAGCAGGATCAGCGGCATGCGCTCGCTGAGCTGGTCGAGGTTCGCCAGGTTGTTGCTGAAGAACCCGTCCGGCCAGAAGGCGCTGTAGGACGTGAGCACAACAAAGATGCAGATGAAGACGTAGCCCGTCGCGTTCGAGAAGTAGTTCACGAAGTCGCGGCGGAAGATGGCGCCAAGAACGGTGAGGTTCATCGGGAAGCCTGAAGTAGTTGCTTGGGTCCGTTGGGGGCCGGAGTGAGCCGTCACGCCGAGCCTGCGGATCAATCCGCAATCCGAAATCCGCAATCCAGAATCAAACCGCTCCGCTGAGCTCGTGGAACCGCTGGTCGTGATTCTCTTGGCCGGACTTCCAGTCGTCCTTGCTGCCGTCGAACACGAGCCGGCCTTCGTTGATGAAGATGACACGGTCACACATCGCTTCGACTTCCTGCAGGATGTGCGTGCTCAGCAGGATGGTCTTCGTCTCGCCGAGCTGGCGGATCAGCTGGCGGACGTCGCGGATCTGGTTGGGGTCGAGGCCGGCGGTCGGCTCGTCGAGGATCAGCACGTCGGGCTCGTGCAGCAGAGCCTGCGCCATGCCGACCCGCTGCCGGTAGCCCTTGGAGAGCTTGCCCGTCGGCTTGCCGAGCACGGCCTGCAGGTTGCAAAGGTCGATCGCGCGGTCGATATGCTCGCGGGCAGCGCCGGCGGACATGCCACGGGCGTCGGCGAAGAACTTGAGCAGCGAGCGGGGCGTCATGTCCGGGTAGAGCGGCCCGTTCTCCGGCAGGTAGCCCAAGTGGTGGGAACCGGCGATGCGGTCGCGCTGCATGTCGTGCCCGGCGATCTTCGCCCAGCCCGCCGAGGGCGCCAGGTAGCCGGTCAAGAGCTTCATGGTGGTGCTCTTGCCGGCGCCGTTGGGGCCGAGGAACGCCACGACCTCGCCGCGGTGCACCTGGAAGGTCACGTCACGCGTTGCCGCGAAATCGCCGTAGAACTTCGAGAGCCCGGACGCCTCGATCATGACGCTGGGCTCGGTTGCCGTTTCGCTCATCGGAAGGTCCCGCTGGTGGTTGCGGTGGTCCCTGTTGGCGGTGGAAAACCCTAAGAATCACGAAAAATAAACGGGCCGCCGGTGGGTTGTCCATCCCCCGCCGGACGGGCGGGTAGTTGATTCGCAATCGGCTACGCAGCAGAAATTCGCGTGGTTCGCGCGGCAGGATGCGAAGCCAAGACCGCCGGCGAATCGCCGTTAGCCCCGGGCGTGAGACGGCTCACCGAGATTTGGACCTCGGGGCTTCGTTCCGCACGATCGTGAGCCGCCGCAGCCACTCGTCTGAGGACTGTGGGAAGTCGGTCCGCAGGTGAACGCCGCGGCTTTCGGTTCGCAGCAGCGCCGATCCGGCCATCGCCTGCGCGATCGCTAGCAGGTTCTGCAGCTCCCAGCCGGCGGGGCCGTCGAGCTGGCGGTTGAGCACGTACTTGCTCCAGCGGGTGGTTTGTGTCAGGGCGTCGTTGAGCGACGCCTCGTTGCGCCAGACGCCGGCGTCCCGCCACATGAGCGCCTGGAGCGAATTGCGGATGTCGTCCAGGTCGAGTTCATCGCCGGTCGACTCGATCGGTGGGTTGCGGAGCGGGATCACCCGGTACTCGTCGGGCTGATCGAGGGCAGCGTCGCTGGCGCCGCGGCCGGCGCGGGCGCCGTAGACCAGGCCCTCCAGCAAACTGTTCGACGCGAGCCGGTTGGCGCCGTGCAGGCCGCTGCTGGTCACCTCGCCGGCGGCCCACAGGCGGGGCAGGGTGGTGCGGCCGTGGTGATCCACCTTTACGCCGCCAATCATGTAGTGGGCGCCGGGGCGGACGGGAATGGGGTCGGTGGTGATATCGATGCCGAACCGCTTGCAGTTGTGCGCGATGCCCGGGAATCGCTTGCGGATGAAGTCCGCGTCGACGTGGCTCACGTCGAGGTAGACGCACGGGTGCCGGGTCTTGTCCATCTGCGAGACGATGGCCTGGCTGACGATGTCCCGCGGCGCCAGCTCGGCACGCTCGTCGTAGCCCGGCATGAATCGATCGCCGGCCGCGTCTCGCAGCACGGCGCCCTCGCCGCGAAGCGCTTCGGTGATCAGGCTCCGGCTGCTGCCGGCGATGTATAGCACCGTGGGGTGGAACTGCATGAACTCCATGTCCGCCAGCTCGGCGCCCGCGCGGTAGGCGATGGCGTGGCCGTCGGCCGTGGCGACCGGCGGGTTAGTCGTTTCGCGATAAACCTGACCGGCGCCGCCGGTGGCGAGGATCGTCTGCTTCGCCCAGACAAAGGTCTTGCCGTGTTCCGCGTTCCAGACCAGGGCGCCGCAGCACTGCGGGGCGCCGCCGTCGTCCGGCGTCGTTAGAAGGTCGATGGAGAAGGTGTTCTGCCAGACCTGGGCGCCCAGCTCCTTGCGGGCCCGCTTCGTCATGGCGCGCATGATCTCTTTGCCCGTGGCGTCGCCCAAGGCGTGGACGATGCGGTTGTGGCTGTGCCCGCCCTCACGGCCCAGGAGCAGGTCGCCGTCGTCGTCGGCGTCGAACTGCGTGCCCCACTCCACCAGCCGGCGGATCTCTTTGGGCCCCTCGGAGACCACCATCTCCACGGTGGGCCGGTCGCACAGCCCGGCGCCGGCCTCGAGCGTGTCTTCCACGTGGTTGGCGAAGTCGTCCGCCGGGTCCAGCACGCCGGCGATGCCGCCCTGGGCGTAGTTGCTGTTGGACTCGATGAGCCGGTCTTTGGTGATGATCAGCGCCGTGTGCCGCGGGTCGACTTCCATGGCCGCCCGCAGCCCCGCGATGCCGCCGCCGATGATCAGCACATCGGCAAAGTGGTGCGGGATGCGTTTAGGGTCAAAAGGCACCAAGTAACGCGGGATGTCGAGAGGAGTCATGCCCGGAGTATAGCGGCGCCGCGGCGGGCGAATACGCCGAGACGCTGGCAACGCCATCGGCGCAACGAATGCGGCCAATCGCCGTCAACAAGCGAGCGGGGTTTCGCGACCCGGTGCATAATGAGGGCTGCGAAATCGCCCCCGCTCGCCCCGCCGGCCCCCTCCGGGCCAACCGCCATCATGGTCCCGAAGCTCCGTCTCCTGGCGCCGCTCGCGGTCTCGGCGTTGCTGTTTGGCGCCACCGCTTGGGGCGAGCACCTGCAGGTGGTGCTCATGGCCGGCCAGAGCAACATGGTCGGCGGCGCATGGACCCGCGACGTGCCGCCCGGTCAGCAGGTCACCTTCCCCGAGGTCATGTACGCGCACGACTCCCGTTCAGGCTCGCCGCCGGAAGACTGGGGCCCGTTGCAGCCGCGTTACAACTCGGCGATGACGGCACGCCGGTTCTTCGGCCCCGAGATCGGCTTTGGCGCGGAGATGGTCGACAACTGGGTCGATAACCTGGCCATCATCAAGCTGGCTTCGGGCGGCTCGAGCTTGGCGGAGGCGTGGGCGCCCGGGGCCGACCTTCGCGAAGACTTCTACGCCTTCGTCGACCAGCAGCTCGACGGCCTGACCGCCGCCGGCCACACCTACACCGTGAACGGCTTCATTTGGGTGCAGGGCAGCGCCGATGCCGCGACCTTCGCCAACGCCAACGCCTACGACGAGAACCTGGCTCAGTTTGTGAGCGAGCTCGAAGGGCGTTACGGCGAAGTGACCACGGTGATCAACCGCTACCACGCGGACGCCGCACGAGCCAACGTGGACGTGCTCCGTGCCAATCAACGGATCGCAGGGAACCTGGACAGCGACGTTTACGTTGTCGACACGGACGACCTGCTTCTGCTGAGCGATGACATCCACTTCAGCACCGAGATGCACCTTGAGGTCGGGCGGCGGCTAGCGCAGCGATACCTGGAGGCCCGCCGACTGCGTGGCGACTACAACCGCGACGGTGTCATCAATGGGGCCGACTTCACCGTTTGGCGGGACTCACTCGACTCGATGTCCGATCTCGCCGCGGACGGCGATGGCGACGGGGTGGTCGACCTGGGCGACTTTCGCGTTTGGCAAGAGGCGATCCGGTCCGCCGGTGCCGCGTCTGGAAGTAGCGCGGTCGAGGGCCAACCTACTCCGGAGCCGGCGTCGCTCGGCGCCGTCGCACTTGCCCTGTTGGCAATCAGCGCTCGGCGCGGGAGACGCCCCGGTTGTACCGCCGCAGGCGGTCTTGGAATTTCGCGGGCACGTTGATGCGTCGGCCGCTGCGGAGGTCTCGCATCTGGTCCTTGGCAACGCCCGTCTCGCCGGAGAGCTCGCCGGGTCGAAGGCCGAGGCTGCGGAGCGCCTTGTCGAGCTCCGCCTGGCGCTGCCCGCCACGCTGTTGGGCGGCTTGCTTGCGGGCCTGCCACCGCTCGACGAAGCGTCGCATGTCCGCCTCGGTCCAGCCAAGCTCGTCGAGCATTTCTTGATCGACCTGTTTGCGGGCGAGCTGGTCGGCAAGGCTTTCTAGCACGAGGTCGGTCTGTTCTCGGGCGTAATCCAGGTTGGCGTCGTCGCCGCCGGGCTCGCTGCTCGTGTCGCTCTCGCCGTCGGCGCCGATGCCGCCCTCTGGTCGGTTGCCGCCGGGATTGCCGTTCCGATTGCCGGGCTGACGGCTTTGATTGCTAGGGTCGCGTTGCTGATCGCCGGTTGGTGGGCGCTCGCCGGGCCGGTTGGGGTCGCTTTGCCCCGGTTGCGATTCAGGATTCAATTGCCCGTCGCTCTCGCCCGACTCAGCGTCCCCACTCGTCGACCGCTTACCGCGTTGCTGCTCGCCGCCCGGCTCACCCGCGCGCGAGTCGCCCGAGGGTGAGTCCGTCGCGTCGCGTGATCCGTCACCTTCCGTCCTGTCACCGGTTGCGTCCGATTGCTCGCCCGCCCCGTTGCTTCCTTCTTGCTGCTCTCCCGGCTCGGCGCCACGCTCGCCGGGCTCCGTCGATTCGTTCGGTTCTCCACCACCGCTCGGCTGCTGTCCCTCGCCCTGCGAGTCGCGTGGCTTTCCGCCGGGTTCATCGCCGGCGCCCTCGCGGCGGTTCTGGCCGGCGCCACGCTCTGACTCGCCCGGCTTGCCGGCTTGGTCTTCAGCGCTGCGTTGGTCGCCGCCCTGCGGTGAGTCCTCGCCGGGCCCGCGATCGCCGGCGACGCCGTTGCCCTGGTCCGCCGCCTCGTTCTTGCCGACCCCGCCCGTGCCTTCGCGTGGCTGGCGGGGGGCTTTGGTCTCGTTCTCGGCGCTGTCTTCGTTGCCCAACTCGTCGCCGCTGCCGCTGCTAGTCGATTGATCCGACTGCCGGCGATCGTTGTTCGGCTGCGCGTCGCCCGGTGGATTGCCTTGGTCGTTGCGCTCGGGCTGTTGATCGGCGGCCTGGCGGTCGGTCGACCCGGTGTCGCCGGCGCCGCTTGGGCTGTTGGGGGACGAAGGGTCTGCCGCCGAGGACTTCTCTTGGCCGCCGTCTTTGTTGGGCGCCGACTCACCCGGGTTGCCGCCCGAGGGCTGACCGTCTTGGTTGCTTTCTTGCTTGCCGTCGCCCTGCTTGCCGGCCTGCTGCTCTTGCTCCTTTTGCTGCTCAGCGAGCCGCTGGCGGATGCGATCAAAAGCGGTGCCGTCGTCGTCCCCGTCGGCCGAGACGGGCTTGGAGGCTTGGTCTTCCCCGCCTTGGCGGTTCTCGCCCTGGCGGCCGGTGCGTTGCTGAGCGTCGCCGGGCTCGGCGGCTTGATCGCCGTTGTCCTGACTCTTCTGACCGCCGCCGCCCGACTGATTCTGGTCACCCCGCTGCCCGCGCTGGTCGCTCGGCAAGCCTTGGCCCTGTTGGTTGCCGCCTTGTTGGTCTTCGCCTTGCTGGCCGTCTTGGCCCTCGTTGTTCGACTGACCTGACTGCTGCTGACCCTCTTGCTGTTGGCCCTGCTGCTGTTGGCCCTGCTGCTCACCCTCACCACCCTGCTGCTGGGCCTCTTGCTGCGGCTGGCCCTGCTGTGGCTGCTTGCCGGATTGCCCCTCTTGCTGCTGGGCGCCGGGTTGGTCGTTGGCCGGTTGGCTGTTGTCGCCGTCTTGGCCTCGATCGCCGGGCTGGGCCTGCTCGGACGGTTGTTGCTCGCCCTGGCCCTGTTGGTCCTGCCCCCGCTGACCTTGGTCCTGCCCGTTCTTCTCTTGCTGGCCTTGGCCCTGCTGATCGCCCTGACCCTTCTGATCTTGGCCGTTTTCGGGATTCCCGTCCGGCTTGCCTTCGCCAGGTCGTCGCTCGTTTTGCTCGCGTCCGCCGGCTTCGCCGCGATCAACGATCAGCAGCCGCCGGCGATCCGACACGCCGACGCCCGGCGATGGTTGCCGAGTATCTTCCGCGACGATCCAGTACGTGACCGACTCGCCGACGCGCAGGTTGTGCTCGCGCGGGACGAACCGCCAGCGCGTTGTCCAGCGGCCTTCATGTGGGCCGGACTTGGCGCCGTCGAGCAGCGTCACGTCCAGGCCGCCGCTGCCGGCCACCTCGCCGCGGAAGCGAACCCTTGAAAGCGCGAAGTCGGGGTCGCGTGCCTCGGCTTCGATGGTGACCGCCTCGTCGATGCCGACCTCCCGCACCGGCTCGGTGGGGGAGAGCAGCGTCGCCTCGGGCAGTTGGTCGGGCAGCACCTCGATGCGGTAGCTTGCCGGGTTGGTGTTGGCCCGGTCGTCCGCCGACGTGAACCGCAGCACGTAGCTCGCGGCCTTCGGGGTCCGCCGGTCTTCGCGGAGGCCCAGCGTGAGCGTCGCCTCGGCGCGGCGGCCGTCGGCCTGCATCCGTATGTCGGGCCGGCCGTCACCTTGCAGGTCGACCTGGGCCGCGGCGATCGGCGTGTTCGCCTCGGCGACGATGGTGACGCGCGTCCCCTCAATGGCGCGGATATCGCCGATCCCCTCGGCCGTTCGGTCCAGCAGGCCGGTGTAGTCCTGGTAGTCGTACTTGAGTGCCGCCACGGAGATGACCGGCGCCGTAACCAGCGACAGGCGGTAGGCGGGCGTGCGGGCGTCGCCGGCTTCGATGCGGTAACGGACTTCGGCGTCCGCCAAGTCGGAGGTGGGCGTTGGTTGCCACTCGACCGTGAAGCGATCAAGGCCATCCGCTTCGGTAAGCAGAAGCCGCTCTTGTGCGCCCGGGGCGCCGCTAGAGACAACCACCAGCTCGGGCTGTTCGTCCGGTCGCAAGCCGGCAACGGCGGCCGCGACGGTCAGCGTCTCGCCGCGGATGGCTTCGCCGCTGCCCGGCGTGACGTCGGTGATCTGCACGCGCGTGGGCGCCGAGATGTTGGCCCACGGCGCCAGCACGCGGGCGGCGGTGGTGAACGGGTTCTTGGGGGACGCGAGCGCGTAGACGGCGCCCGCGGCCAACGCCGCCACTAGCACATAGCCCCAGCGGAGCAGCCGGCGGTTGTCCACGGCCTCCTGGCCTGGCGCTCGGGCGAGCCGCTCGGCGGCCTGGCGTTCCACGGTCTCCTGCACCGCGGTCGGCAGAGGGCGATCCTCTCCCCGCAGCAGCAGCAGGTTGATCAGGCAATCACCATCCCTCTGCGAAGTGGTGGGCAGATTGACTTAACCCTCCGCCGCGCTGCACGGTGTACACCCAGGCGCCCCGTGCGCGTGCGCGTACGCGTGCGCACCCAGGCAGGGC